>DASZRT010000001.1:0-4617 GCA_035549075.1 Polyangia bacterium
GCGCGAGCGCGCGGTCGTAGAGACGCGTCGCGGGCGCGCGCGCCGCCGCCGTGACCGCGGCGCTCGCGCGCTGCGGGCGCACGCGCCGCGACGGCATCAAACGCGCCGCCGCGATCGCCATCGCGGCGACGGCGGCGAGCACGACGACGAGGGTGGGCAGGTGGCCGCGCGGCGCCGACGGAGACGCGAGGCCCAGCCGATGCGCGACGCCGCGCGCGAGGTCGAGCTGCCGCGGCAGATCGTACGAGACGATCCAGCGCGACCACGCGAAGTCGAGCGAGTCGAGCGCTTGCCGCAGCTTGCCCGCGCGCGCGGGCGCCGGCAGCGACGGCGTCGCGTCGACGCGCGTCCAGCCGGTGTCCGGCAGGTAGGCCTCGACCCACGAGTGCGCGCGGCCGTCGCGCACGGCGACGTAGCGGCCGACGTCGTTCCACTCGCCGCCGAGGTAGCCGTTGACGTAGCGAGACGGGATGCCGCGCGCGCGCAGCAGCAGCGCCATCGCCGACGCGAAGTACTCGCAGTGGCCCGACGGCGTCTCGAAGAGGAAGCTCAGCACGGGATCGACGCCGGGCGCGGGGCGCGGCAGATCGAGCGTGTAGCTGTGGGTCGCGCGCAGCCACGCCGCGAGCGCGTCGACCTGTGCGGCGGGGCGACCCGCGGGCGCGACACGTTCGACGAGATCGCCGAGCTTGGGCGCGAGCGCCGGTGGCAGTTGTAGATAGGCGGCGCGCGCGTCGTCGGACAGCGCCGGCGCGTTCGTCGCGGGCCCTTCGATCGAGTACGCGACGTAGCTCGAGCCGGGCGTCGCGCGCAGCTCGCCGATGGCATCGGCGGGATCCGTCGCGTCGGCGTCGGCGATCACCGGCGCGCCCACGGGACCGGCGCGCAGCGCGACCTCGTCCGACCAGCGCGGCACGAGCTGCAGCGACGCCGAGGCGCCGTCGGCCGGTGGTGGTGCCTCGAACGCGACCGGGCGATCGAGCGCGAACGCGACGGGCACCGACAGCGCGACGACGGCGATCTCCTGGCGCTCGACGGCTGCGTGCTCGCGCGCGAGCGCTTCGCCAGTTGCGAGGGCGCCCGCGATTCCGATGGCCGCCAGCTCGCCGTGACCCACGAGCGTCGTGCGCAACGCCGGCACGCGCGCGCGCGTCCAGTGCCCGCCGTCGTACGAGTCGTAGACGGTGCCGCGCCAGTAGAGCCGCTCGGCCGCGTCCTCGCGCGCGGTTTCCGTCGGCAGCGCGGCGATGCGCGGCACCGTCGCGCGCAAGGCGACGGCGCCGCTGCCCGCGGCCAGCGTGCCGTACTGCCCGAGCGAGACGTCGTCCGAGAAGCCGACGACGTTGGGCGCGCGCCGCCCGCCGAGCACGAGCCCCGCGCCCACGCGCGGCACGAGCACGAACGTCGCGATCGCGCCCGCGACGACGCCGAGCGCGACCGCGGCCGTCGCCGCGAAGAACGGCCCGCCGACGATGCGCCGCGAGTTCAGGATGCGCGCGACGCCGACCTTCTGGCTCGGCGCCTGGGCCGAGTGTTTGACGAGGTAGTTCTCTTCCATCTCGCGCCGCAGGTGGAAGAGCAGCAGCGCCCACGTCGCGAGCAACACGTAGGCGACGAAGGCCGCCGCGAACAGCACGCGCCCCCCGAGCGCGCCGCCTGCGAGCACGAGCAAGAACGACAGCACGAGCACGTGCACGTCGTCGCGGTGGCTGCGCCGGTGGAAGAGCTTGAGCGCGAGCAGCAGCAGCACGAGGCGCAGGACCGGCAAGAGATCGGGATCGGGCGCGCGCCGCGCGACGAGCCACGCCGTGGCCGCGACGATCACGCCGACGGCGAGGCGCGCCGGCGTCGCCGCGCGATCGACGAGCGCCGCGACTTTTCCGCCGGCGTCGGCGGGCCACGACGCCGCGACGAGCGCGAGGAAGCCCAGCGCCGTCGCGCCGTCGAGCGTGCCCGCGCTCGCGAGCGTCGCGAAGGCCGCGAGCGTCAGCAGGTACGTCACGAGCTTGTGCGCCGCCTGAAACCTCACGACGCCCTCCGCGACGATCGCGGCGCGCGGCGCACCTCGGGCGGCGCGCCCGGGCGCACGCGCACGACGGCGCCCTCGGGCGCGCCCACGTCGAGCGGCGCGTCCGCGTCGGCGGGCTCGACGAGCGCGAGCGCGCGCAGGATGCGCGACGCCTGCGACGGTCCCGCTTCGCCCGCGAGCGTCGCGCCGCGCAGCACGAGCCCGACGCGAAACCCGCGGCGCAGAAGCTCGAGCGCGTGCGACGCCGCCTCGGACACGGCGCGCTCGAACGCCTCGTGCGTCGCGCCGCGCGCGTTGTCGAGCACGACCGTCGCCTCGACGCCTTCGTCGTCTTCGTTCTCACGCACGAAGGGCAAGCCTCGCCGCGCCGACGTGCGCCAGTGGATGTCGCGCGGATCGTCGCCGGGGCGAAAGTCGCGCAAGCCGAAGAAGTCACCTTCGCGCGAGCGCCTCCGCTCGCGGCGGCCGTCGGGGCGGGCCGGCAGCGCGCGCAACACCGCCGGTGAGATGGGCGCGAGGGCAGGGTAGACGATGACCTCGGCGGCGTCGGCCACGTCACGTGACTTGCGCACGAGCCCGAACGGGAACTTCGTCGACAGGCGAAGACCCGACAGCGCGTGGCGCCCGCGGCGCATGATGACGTGGCGGTACGCCGTCTCCTGCGTGCGCCCCCCGGGCAGCTTCAAGAAGTAGCAGCGCTTCTCGATGGGCCGCCCCGCGACGAGATCTTCGGCTTCGATCGAAAAGGACGGCAGCCGCCGCTTGCGGTTCGAGAGCGCGATGCCCATGAGGTACGGCGTGCCCGCGTGAATCACGGGCGGCGGCACGCGACGAATCTCGAGGCCGCGCAGCCCGAGCTCGGAGAGGACGCCGCTCGCGACGACGAGGAACAGCATCATGCCCCACACGGCGAACAGAAGATTCAGCCCCGCGTTGAGCGCGCCCAACCCCACGAGCACCGTCGCCCCGAGAAACCACCAGCCTTCACGCGTGAGCGGAAAGCGTGACTGCCGGCGCGAGCGGCGACGCGGCGCGGTCATGGCCTCAGCCCGGCGAGGGGACGCGGTCGAGGAGCTCGCTCAGGACGCGCTCGACGTCGCGGCGCGCGGCGCCCATCGCCTCGGCGGGCGACGCCGCGACCACGCGGTGGGCCAGCACGGGCAGCGCCAGCGACTTGAGATCGTCGGGCAGCACGTAGTCGCGCCCGTCGGCCAGCGCCGCCGCGCGCGCGGCGTTGCGCCAGGCGAGCTGCCCGCGCGGCGACACGCCCAGCGACAGGTGCGGCGACCGCCGTGTCTCACGCGCGATCTCGACGATGTAATCTGCGAGCTCTGCCGACAGGTGCACGCGATCCGCCGCCTCTTGCAGCGCGAGCACGTCGGCCGCGCGCAACACCGCCCGCAAATCCGACAGGGCGTCGCCCGCGCGACCCGGCGACTCGAGCAGGAGCCGCTTCTCGTCCTCCGCCGACGGGTAATCCATCCGGATTCGAAGCAAGAAGCGATCGAGCTGCGACTCCGGCAGCGGGTAGGTGCCGTAGTGCTCCTCCGGGTTCTGCGTCGCGATCACGAGGAAAGGCGGCTCGAGCTCGTAGGTGTGACCGTCAATCGAAATCTGCGCGTCGTTCATCGCCTCGAGCAGCGCGCTCTGCGTGCGCGGCGCCGTTCGGTTGATCTCGTCGGCCAAAACCAGGTTCGCGAACACCGGCCCGCGCCGCAGCTCGAACTGCCCCGACTTCGGGTCGAGCACCGACACGCCGACGATGTCCGACGGCAAGAGGTCGCTCGTGAACTGAATGCGGTGGAACGACACGCCGATCGACGCCGCGAGCGCGCGCGCCAGCGTGGTCTTGCCGACACCCGGCACGTCCTCGATGAGCAGGTGCCCGCGCGCGAGCAGCGCGATCACGGCGTGGCGGATGGCCGTCGGCTTGCCGCGGATGACGCGCGCGACGTTGGCCTCGAGCGCCGCGATCTGATCGGCGGGGCGTCCCAGCCGCTCGCGAGGCATGGCCGTGCTCATGTCGAGTCGACTATATCACCGGCCCCGAGCCCACCGCCGGCATGTCCGGATCGACAGGGGAACGTCGCGAGAAGGCGGTGGTTTGAAGGCCCGAACCCATTTAAGATGGCGCTCCGCGTATGCCCGCCCGACTTTCTTCGTCCGCCCGATTTTCCCTCTCCGGAGGCTCGATGACTTCTCTTCGTTTTCGCCCCGGTCTCTCTCGCCGCCGACTCACCCTCCTCGCCGCGGTCGTTCTGCTGGGTGCGGCCCCGAGCTGTGGTGATAACTACCCAAAGGGTTACGGACAAGGCGGTACGGGCGGTAACTCGACCGGCATGGCGGGCGCCGGCGGCAACGACGGCGGCTCCGACGCCGACGCGGGCGACGCTCACAACGATCAGAACGTGGACCAGCAGGGCGACGGCGACGCGAACGGCGGCGCCGGGGGGGCTTCGGGCGGCAGCGACGGCGGCGCGGGCACCGGTGGCACGGGCGGCAGCGATGGCGGCGCGGGCACGGGCGGCACGGGTGGTCACGCCGGTTCAGGTGGCGCTGGTGGCAGCGCGGGCACGGGCGGCAGCGCG
>DASZRT010000002.1:0-7754 GCA_035549075.1 Polyangia bacterium
CCAGCTCCCCCGCGGGCCCCCTCCGGACATCCTAGCAAGTGAGCCGGCGCGGCGAAGCCGCGCCCGGCTTCGCCGTCGCGAGGGAGCTAGCTCCCCCGCGGGCCCCCTCACGTCCTGGCGAGTGAGCCGGCGCGGCAAAGCCGCGCCTCCCGATGGCTTAGATCGGTCTCGGCTCAGCTCGTCGGGTAGGGCGTGTCGGGGCAGAGCTTCGTCATGCTCGAGCCGCAGTCACGGTTGGGATCGCCCGCGCTGCCGCAGTAGGCGGCGACGTTGGGGTTGCCGACGCCGTCGGTGCCGACGCAGTTCACGATGAACTCGTGCTCGTGGTCGTCGTTGCAGCTCGGCTTGCGCACTTCCATGCCCGCCGAGAGCTTGGCGTAGTCGGCGGCCGTGAACTGGATGTAGTGCGTGTGACCGGCCGTGCCCTTCGTGTCGTAGACCTTCGTCTTGCCGGCCGTGATCTCCGACAGCATCACGTTGAGGACGTGACCGTGGTTCATCGTGATCGTGATGTTGAGCTTCGAGCTGCAGCTGGCCGACGCGCCCGTGCTGCCGCCCGTGCCCGTCGCGCCGCCGTTGCCGGTCGAGCCGCCGGTGCCCGTGGTGCCGCCCGCGCCACCGGTGCCCGTGGTGCCGCCGGTGGCCGTCGAGCCGCCCGTGCCCGTGGTGCCGCCCGTGGCCGTCGACCCGCCTGTGCCCGTGGTGCCGCCGGTCGCGGTCGTGCCGCCGGTGCCGGTCGAGCCGCCGCTGCCGCCCGAGCCGCCGCTGCCGCCCGTGTTGCCGGTGCCGCCGTCGCTCGACGTGCAGCTGGCGAGGGCGACGCCGCCCACGGCGGCCAGCGACCAAGAGATGAACTGCTTGCGCGCGATCTTGGGACCTTGCGACGAGTCTTGCGACATGGGGCACCCCTTGAAAATGAAGCTGTCGGGAAAGTATCCGGGGGGCTGACGGCCGAGCAAGGAAATCCAGACTTGAGGTAGATTGCGCCAATGGCGCGCAGTCACTTCACGGTCGACGAGATCGAGGGCCTGATCCCCGGCCTCGAGCAGATCTTCGTGCGCGTCCTGCAGATGCGCGCGGGGCTGCGCGCGCTCGGCGAGAAGCTCGATCGCGCCGGCGTGAAGTCGCGCGACGTCGAGACGGAGACCGAGTCAGGGCCGCCGGCCGTGCGTCAGGCGCGCGCCGTGTTCCGCGGCCTCGACGAGGCGCTCGCCGACGAGCTCGAGAACGTGCGCGCGCTCGGCGGCGAGGTCAAAGACGTCGACCTCGGCCTCGTCGATTTCCCAGGCACGCGCGAGGGCGAGAAGATCTGCCTGTGCTGGAAGCTCGGCGAAAAGCGCGTCGCTTACTGGCACTCGCTCGACGGCGGCTACGCCTCGCGCCGCCCCATCGACGAGCACGTGCTGGCCGAGCCCTCTCGCGTAGACTGACGGCGTGTCGTCCTCTTCGGAGACCGCCCTGCGCGCCGCCGTCGAAGCGCTCCTGCGCGCCTCGGGCCTCGACCCCGCCAAAGACGCCGACCTTCGCGAGACGCCCACCCGCGTCGCGCGGCTGTGGGCGCAGGAGTTCCTCGCGGGCTACGCGATGGATCCGGCGGCGATCCTCGGCGACCCCGTGACGGGCGAGGCCGATCCGGACGTCGTCGTCGTCGGGGGCCTGCGCTTCCACGGCATGTGCCCGCACCACCTGCTGCCGTATCGAGGCGTCGCGCACGTCGCGTACATCCCGGCGGGAAAGCTCGTCGGCTTCGGGCGCCTCGCCGAGCTCGTCGACTGTTTCACGAAGCGCCTCACGCTGCAGGAGCGCGCGACGCACCAGGTGGCCGACGCGCTGGTCGCGCACCTGGGCGCGCGCGGCGCCGGCTGCGTCATCGAGGCCGAGCAGATGTGCCTCGCGATCCCCGGCGAGAAGCACGATCAGTCGGGCGTCGTCACGAGCGCGTTCGTGGGCGAGATGCGCGAGCGGCCCGACTTGAAGGCGCGCCTGCTCGAGGCCGCGAACCTCGGGGGCCGCGCGCGGTGACGGCCCAAGACAAGACCGACGAGACCGGCGCGTTCCCGCTCGCGGGCAAGGTGGCCGTCGTCACCGGCGCGTCGCGCGGCATCGGCAAGGCGGTCGCCGATTTGCTCGCGCGCTCGGGCGCGGTCGTCGTCGGCTGCGCGCTGCACGCCGCGCCGGGCATCGAGGCGTGCGACGTGCGCGACCCCGACGCCGTCGCGCGCTTCGCTGCCGACACGGTGGCGCGCGTCGGCGCGCCGCACGTGCTCGTCAACAACGCCGGCACCGTCGCGCGCGCGCGCATCGACGAGCTCACGCTCGAGCAGTGGGACGACGTCGTCGGCGCCAACCTCAAGGGCACGTTCCTCGTGACGCGCGCGTTTCTGCCCGCGATGCGCGCGCGGCGTTCGGGCCGCATCGTCAACGTCGCCTCGATCGCCGGGCGCCAGGGCACGGCCGAGCTGTCGGCCTACTGCGCGGCGAAGCACGGCGCCGTGGGGCTCACGCGCGCCGTCGCCGAAGAGCTGCGCAGCGAAGGCATCGCCGTCAACGCCGTGTGCCCCGGCTCCGTCGACACCGACATGCTGAAGATCGGCCGCCCCGGCGCGAAGGCGGACATGTCGCCCGAAGACGTGGCCAACGTCGTGCTCTATCTCGCCGCCTTCGCGCCGGCCGCGATGACCGGCGCTTGCGTGGACGTCTTTGGCTGAGCCGATCCATTTCTCCGGCACGATCGACGACGCTGAGCTCGCGGCGGCGTTGCGCGTGTTGCCGATGTTCCCGCTGCCGGGCGTCGTGCTCTTCCCGCACGCGCTCATGCCGCTGCACATCTTCGAGGAGCGCTACCGCGCGATGACCCGCGACGTGCTGGCGGGTCGCCGGTGCTTGGCCGTGAGCTTGATCGCACCCGGCGAGACCTCGACCACCGAGAAGCCCGCCGTGCAGCGCGTCTGCGGCGTGGGCGAGATCGTCATGGCGCACGAGCTGCCCGACGGTCGCTACAACCTGGTCTTGCGCGGCCGCGCGCGCGTCCGCATCGACGAGGAGCTCGCGTCCGATCGGCCGTACCGCGTCGTCTCCGCGACCGTGCTGCCCGACCTGCCGTCGCCCGAGGCCGCCGACCTCGCCGACGCCGCCGCGTCGCTGCGCGCCCTCGTGGGCCGCCTCGCCGACGCCATCCCCGAGGGCGGCGAGCTCCTGCGCCAGGTCATCGCCGCGCTCGGCACGCCGGCCGAGCTGGTCGACGTCGTCGCGGCGGCGCTCATCGAGGATCCGCGCCTGCGGCAGCGCCTGCTCGAGACACGCGAGACCGGAAAGCGCATCGAGCGCGTGTCGGCCGAGGTCGTCGCCATGACCGGCCGAATCGCGTCGCCCGGCGCCGTGAACTGAAGCACGGCGGCGAAATCTGCTTACGGAAGCCGGAAATCCGGCCGGCGTTTGCGAATTTCGTGATACCTGACCCGTACCGTTGGGCGGGCGGCAAGACGCCGTCGCTTCGAAAAGGAGAGGGCAGATGACGTCACGCAAGTTGGGGGGAATCGTCGCCGGCGCGCTCGCGACGTTCGTGATGACGAAGGGCGCCGCCGCGGCGACGGTCGTCAACTGCATCGGCGAGCAAACGACGATCACGGGTGAGGGCGTCGCGAACGCCACGCAGCTGTGGCCACAGCAGCTGGGCATGCAGCTCGGCGCGACCTACACCGTGAACAACGACGGTGTGAATGGCGGCAAGGTCATCGACGGCAGCGCCGAGAGCGCGACGAGCAAGACGGGCATGCCCGCCATCATCGTCATCGGGCCCTACGCTGAGCACGACTACGCCGCGAGCATCACGCAGGACGCGTGGACGACGGCCTACAAGAAGCTCGTGAACGACTACCTCGCGCTCACCCCGCAGCCGACGATTTACGTCATGACGCCGCCGCCGGCGGCGTTCGTTTATCAAAGCGCCGCCGAGCAAACGTTCGCGACGGGCATCGTGAAGACGGCGGTGCTCTCGGTCGCGGGCGGGAACAACTCGGCCAACAAGCAGCTCAAGGTCATCGACCTGTTCAGCGACGCCGCGCTCGGCATGACCGCCGATTCGGCTGGCGACGGTCACTTCAATGCCGCCGGGCACAAAGAGGTCGCGACGCTGGCCTACAAGTGCATCGCGATGGGGATGTGCGGCTCGGGCGTGTCGGGCGGTGGCGGCTCGGGCGGCGGCGGTGGAACGACGGGCGCGGGCGGAACGACCGGGACCGGTGGTGCGACGGGCACGGGCGGCACCGGCGCTGGCGGCAACACAGCGACAGGCGGCACGACGGGTTCGACGGGCGGAACCACCGGCTCGACCGGCGGTACGACGGGCTCGACGGGCGGAACGACCGGCTCGACCGGCGGCACGACGGGCTCGACGGGCGGCGACACCGGGAACGCGGGCGGCGACACCGGCTCGACGGGAACCGGCGGCACGACGACGACGCCCTCGGGTGGCACGACGGGCACCGCGAGCGGCGGCTCGACCGGCTCGGCCGGCGGCACGACGGGCACGACGGGCGAGCGTTCGAGCGGCGGCTGCGCCGTCGCGGGCGACGCCGCGGGCCTGGGTGGCCTCGCGGGCGTCTCGCTGGCGCTCGCGCTCGCGCTCGGGCGCGCGCGCCGCCGCCGCTAGAACCGCAAGATCTGTTTGACGCGCTCGTCTCGGGGCTCGAGCTGCAACGCCGCTCGACATCGTTGGCCCAAGTCGAGGGTGCGATGGGCGTCGGGGCGGATCGTCGACATGGCGGCGACGATCGCGCGCTCTTGAGCGTCGGGGTCGAGTTGCTCGACGGCGCGGAGCTGAACGCGCGCGTCGTCTGCTCGTCCGGCATCGGCGAGGGCGCTCGCGAGTGAGAAGCGGGAGAACGCCAACGCGAAGGCGATCATCCTCACATGCACGTCGGCGTGATGGAGCTCGTCCTCGGACAGCGGCGCGACATGGGCCCAGAAGGCGATCCCGCGGTCGAGGTCGGCGGGCGCGACGGAAGTCTGCAAGCAAAAGAGAAGACCGGTCGGGACGGCGCGCAGCTCTTGCGCGCCGAACGTGAGCGGCTGGGTCAGGCAGACGGGCCTCGACGGCTGATTGAGCGCGACGAGCTGGTCGAGCCAGGCCGCGCCCGCCGCGCCCGCCGGCCAGCGGACGTCGGCGTGGCGGCTCGAAAGCTGATCGAGGTACCAGCCGTCGAGCTCGTTGGCGCTCACGAGCACGGCGTCCGAACGCCGGCCCTCGACGGCCTGGGCATATGCGAGGGCGTGCGTCTCCGTGTCGCCGAATGACAAGACGATGGCTCCCGGCGGCGCGCTCTCGACGAGCATGCGCCCGTAGTCGCGGCCGATGGTCGTGTGTCGTAGGCTCGCGGCCGAAGCGCCAAACGGCAGACCGAGCAGCGCGCCGGCCGAAAGAATCGCGGTCGCGCCGCGCTTGTTCTTCAACGCGTCGAACCCGAACGCGGCGGCGATCGCCAAGCCGAGGTGCGCCGGAATGAAGTACGACGCGACGTCGACGACGTTGTAGGCGCTCGCGAAGACGAAACAGGCGGCGACGAGCCAGGCGCCCGCGAGGAACAGGTCCGAGGCGCCCTCGCTTCGGCGCCAAAGGACGAACCCCGGCAGCGCAGCGGAGACGGCGATTCCAACCGCACCTGGGAGGCCGTAAAGGAACGCGACGGCGCGCCCGACGTCGGTGTCGAAGGTTCCGGTTTCGAGGTGGCGGGTGTACGGCTGTGCCGTCACCACGCGAAGCAAGCGCGCCAAGGTCGTCGGCGCCCCCATGTCGAGCGCCGGGCCGCGCGCGGCGGCGATGGGAAGGTAGACGTAGACCAGCAGCGTGGCGAGGGCTGCGCCGAGCGCGGCCACCCACGCCCGGCGGTCGACCTCGTCTCGCCGGCGGGCTCGCTCGAGGATCGCGGGCAAAGGAAGCAGCAGGAGAAGGTTCAGGTTTCGATGGCCGATCGCCAACCCGATGGCGACGCCCATGAGGGCGAAGGACCGCGCGTTGGGTTTCCGCGTCGCTTCGAGCGCCGCGCGCAGTGACGACACCAACAGGAGGGCGTTGAGCGCGTGCACCTCGGCGGCCACGCACTGTGACCAGAAGGGCGCGCCGAAGGCGAAGCACAGAGTCGCCACCAGCGCGGCGATCGTCCCGAGCCCGAGGCGCCTCAGCAGCGCCCACAGTGCGACGACGGTCGAAGCGCCGCAGACCGCCGAGAACAAGTTGGCGCGGAGGCCGAGGTCTCCGAGGGGAACGAGCCGCGCAAACAGCGCGGCCATCAGCGTGTAGAGCGGGTACCCGGGCGGATGCGGGATGCCCCAGATCGCGGCGGCCGTCGTGAACTCCGGCGAGTCTTCCACGTAGACCGTCGGACACACCGTCGCGACGTAGACGCCCAACGTGCCGAGACCGAGCAGAAGCGCGATCCGCTGATCCCGCGAGACGCGCACTAGTTCTCGACGGGCTCGTCGGCGGGGGCGTGGTCGTGCTGGCGGAAGCGGATCGCGTGGTGGATCCACACGCCCGCGAAGACGATCTCGGCGCATAGGACGGCCCAAGCCGCGTTGGGCGCGCCCACGCCGATGCCGACAAACAGACCGACAGCGGCGGCCATCGACCACACGACGTTGAACGAGAGGATCGCGCGGTAGATCTCGACGCCGGCGTGGCGCTGGAAGAACGACAGCGACGCGATCGCCAGCAGCGCGGCGGCGACGAGGCGGGTCGCGACGGGGTCGACGGCGGTCCAGCCGAGGCGGTGCAGCAGCGCATCGGGCGCGACGAAGAGGGGCGCGCCGATCACGGCGGCGAAGGCGGCGTGCACGAGGAGCCAGGTGCGCAGCGAGGGCGGGACGGTCATGCGCTCCGTCTACCACAGGGCTTGCCGGGCGGCGCGGCGTGGTAGGTTTTCGACGATGTCGCCATCGAAGGCTTTCGTCGTCGCCGTCGCGTTCGCTACGATGCTGGGTGGCTCCTTCGCCGAGGCGAAGCGCTCACACAAGGGCAAGGCGCCGGCGGCGTCGGCGGACTGCAAGACCGACGCGGACTGCGTCGTCGTCGCCGACGACTGTTGCTCGTGCAACGAGGGCGGCAAGCAGCGTGCGATCCCGAAGAAAGAGCGCGCGAGCTACGAGAAGGACCGGCACAAACGGTGCGAGGGCACGATGTGCACGGAGGTCATCTCGCAGGACGCGACTTGCTCGCAGCGCGCGATGTGCAACGCCGGGATTTGCGAGCTCGGGGACTAGAGAGGGACCGGCGTGAGGACGACGCTGGTGCAGGTGCCTTGGGTCGACGTGGGGTCGGATGCGGGGGCTTTGCAGACGCCTTTGCCGGGGGTCACGCAGAGGATCGCGGGGCAGAGCTTGATCGTGGATTGGCAGCCGGCCTGATCCCACTTCTGCTGGATGGCCTTCGCGGGCTTGTCGTCGTCGACCCAGACCTTGCAGCCGGGGCAGCCGAGCGTGCTGTTGACCTGCAGCTGGCAGGTGAGGCGGTCGAGGGCGAGGTTGCACATCTTGCCTTCGGCGACGGCCGCGGCGTACTCGGTCTTGAGCTCGGCGCAGGTCTCGCCGCCGTCGGGTGCGCCGCCGTCGGTGCCGGTCTTGCCCGCGGTGCCCGTCGTGCCGCCGGCGCCGGTCGCGCCGCCTTTTCCGCCGGCGCCCGCGGTGCCCGTCGTGCCGCCGGCGCCGGTCGCTCCGCCTTTTCCGCCCGTGCCGCCCGCACCGGCGGTGCCGGTCGTCCC
>DASZRT010000003.1:0-40310 GCA_035549075.1 Polyangia bacterium
GGACGCGTTCAAGACCTCCAAGGCAGTCAATCAGGCACTCCGCTCTCAGCTGAAGCGCAAGCCCGCCCGCAAGGCGCGGCGGCTAACCCGGCGTTGAACCCGACGGGCCTTCGGCCCGCGGGTTAACGCCACTATCGTTGGGCGGACGAACGATGGATCGACCGGAGCTTCACGTCGTGGTTGAGGTCGCGATCCGCGAGGAGGGAGGCTGGGTCGACCTGCCACCGAAGCCATGGCCGAATTTCGTGCGACTGTCAGGCTCAGCGTCGGACTCGGACATCGCCCTCTTGCTTGCCGTGGCGTCATCGTATGGCCGAGGTGAGGAGTTAACGGCTGCGACCCCGAATGCCCTTTTCGAAAAGTTCCCGCATGTCTTGCCAGGAGGAATCGCGGTAGTCGCTTCGGATCGAAGCATCTTCCCAAGCTGCTGCTGTGGTCTCGAGACCTGGCCAGAGTGGACGAAGGTCGTGAAGACGGGGGCGTCGCCATGGATGGGTCATGATCCCTCGCCCCTCGTCGAAGTAGTGGAAGACGGAGTTCGCGTTTGGACCGACGGCGCCATGGGAGACAAGCCTGCTGGCGAACAACCCGTCGTTTTCAGTCGGGCGGCGTTCGCCGCCGCACTCGATCGAGCAATCGAGGATCTCGAGGGCTTCGTTCCTCTGCTTCGCCGATGGCTGGGTCTCCATGCGCCTGACCGCGCCAAGGGGTTGACGGCGAAGTTCAAGTCAACGTTTCTCCAGCCGGAACGTCGCGAGTGACGCCGCCCAACCCGACGTTGAACCTGACGAACGGCTCCCTCCCTCTGGTCGGTCGCACGTTCGCAGGTTAACGTCCGTGTCGTTATCCGGACGGACACATGCTCTGGGTCAGCACGAGACAGCGATTTCAGCACGGCGATCCCACGTGGGACGGCTACATCACTTGGATCGAGTTGCCGCAGCTTCGCGAGGTTCGAACTCTGGACGCTGGACTCAACAAGTACGTCGACAACTGTGGCAGCATCTACTGCAAGCTATCCGAGATCGAATCTGTTCTGGAGATGCTGCCGAGACCGGCCAACGATCACGAGTACTATCTTGTCGGCCGGTTGCTCGAATCCGAAGGCGCAGACTCCATTGACGGCTTTGACTTCCTGGGGTGCGACCTGAGCGATAAGACGATGACTTCGTCGGTGGTGAACTGCGGACCGTGGAAGGGGCGAATTGCGCCGTTCGTCAGTCGGCTCAATTCAGTTGGTCTGCTGTCGGTCTCCGACGCACGCAGAGTTCAGGACATCTTGCCGGTCGAGTGGGGTACCGACGAACCCCACGCCGCAGCGCAGATCTGGGCGCTCTACGGATGCGCATCGTGACTGCGCCGGATAACAGGGCGTTGCAGACGGACGGCGCTTCGCGCCGCCGCTGAACGCCACGATCGTTAGACGGAGCTGACATGAACTACCTGATGGGCGCTCTAGCGTGCTTTGCAGCGGCTGCGGGCGTTCCACCCGCAACCCCGGTACGGTGTCCGGCCACAGCCCAGTCGTTGGCAAGAGCTTCTACCTTCTCTACTCTGTTCGGCGCCACAGGCTGCGTAACGGATCCGGCCAAGGCCTTTCTGGTCATCTACGAAGCCCGTGACGTCGAGGGGCTACGTACGCTTGCGAGGGCGCCCACAGCGGCCGCGCAGTTGTATGCGCTGTGCGGACTGAAGCACCTGCACGTCGAGCCGGACGCGACTATTCTTAGGCGGGAGCTGTCGTCGTCCCCGAAGAAGACTACGATCGAATTTGGGGATCCCGAACCGTCGAGCCCGACTGCCGTGAGCAGTCTTGTGGTTGCGAAAAATGGGCAACCATCATCGAAGTTCGACGTCACCTGCGACGTCTTGGTCGGAGTGGGACGGAATCCGCGGGCGCCGGCGCGACGAACGTGCAGCTCCGAGAGTGCCCGTCTAACCTGCCGTTGAAGCTGACGGGCCGCTTGCGCGGCCCGCAGCTTAACGGCACAGTCGTTGGACATCACGGGGTAAATCGATGGCCAAAAAGACCGCTGCCCCGCCTACTCCTGGTCACCCGCAGGTGTCCCCTGTCCAGGGCGTCGAACTTCTGCTCCGCCAAATTGCCTCAGGCGAGGCACTGAAGAACGCGCCCTCATTGCCGGAGGACGACTACGACTCTTGGGAAATGCTTACGCGGAACTTTCTTGAGAAGGCGTTTGGCGTGAACTCTCCGAACGTCTCGAGCATTACTGACGTCGGCAAGTATGGTGCCTTCCCTATGGGCGCCGATGATAGCTATTGGGAAGGACATCGGCGGGAATCCTTAACGACCCAACTGGTCAAACTCCGAGGCCTCGTAGAGCTTCTCAGGACGGAGTCGCAGCTTCAGGACACGGGCGTGTCCGCCGCTGGCAAGATGCCCAGTCCGACCGGTCATCGGGTGTTTCTGGTCCACGGCCACGATGAGGCCGCACTGCATGAAACCGCCCGTTTCTTGAGCAAGCTTGAGCAGAGCGTCCTGATCCTCCGAGAACAGCCGAACAAGGGTCAGACGATCGTCGAGAAGTTCGAGGAGTACAGCGACGTCGGCTTCGCTGTCGTGCTCCTCACGCCCGACGACCGGGGCAGTACAGTCGCGAATCCCGATCAGGTGCGTCCACGAGCGCGCCAGAACGTTATCTTCGAGCTCGGCTACTTTATCGGACGCCTTGGGAGAAACCGAGTGTGTGCACTCTATCGACAGGGCGTAGAAATTCCGTCGGACTACGCTGGCGTTCTGTACGTGGAGATGGACGATCGTGGTGGTTGGAAGTTGGAGCTCGCCAAGGAACTGAAAGCCGCTAACCTGCCCGTCGACATGAACAAGGCACTATGAGTGAGGGTGATGTCTAACAAGGCGTTGAAGACGGACGGGCGCTTCGCGCCCGCCGCTTAACGCCAGATCGTTGGACAGACTGGGAACTGCGCCGTAGTCCCGGTGTCTAGATACTGTGCTCAGAGTCGTGAGCTTGTGGGTTGTGGCCGCAATCGCCGCCTTCGGATGCGGACGTCATGTTGTCCCGACTACGTCCGCTGCGGCGTCGTCTCTCGGCGCTCGCAATCGTTGCCCCGTCGCGTACTGGGATCGCGGCACAGAGACCACGTTCTACGTCGAGAGCGATGCTCATCACCTCAGCGCCGTTCGCCCTGACGGAACCCTACTGGACCCGCGATCTCTATGCCGATGCGAAGGACGCGCTGTGGAAGCGCGACCTTTCGCCTGACGTGGCGGAACTCGAACGCCTCGCCCGTGGGGACGTAAGAGATAGGAAGATCGTCGCTGTCGCGCGCGCGGACGGACCCGATAGCAGCAAGGTCTATCTCGGAATCTCATTCAGCTCAGCCGACTTCGGAGTCGTCGACGCGGCGAATGGGAAGTTCATCATGCTGGGCCGAGACTGAGCGGAGCTGTCCAACTCCGTTGCAGCAGCCGAACGCCGCACCTGTCCGCGCGAAGGCGACCCGTTGCCGCGACGCCGCGGGCGTGCCGCCCGCGGCCCCTCGCGGCCGTGCTACGCTCGCACGCGCCCCTGGCGTTCGCTGCTGAACGGCACGGTCGTTATCCCGACCACGATGAAGCCCGAGGACTTCGCCGGCAGACTTCGTGCGCTGGTTGCTCAGGAGTCGATCCGGTCGTGCGCGGCCGAAAGCGACTTCCTCGCGACGGAAGAACGCCTCGGCATCGTAGTTCCGGCGGACATTCGTACCTTCTACCGTCAGATCGGCGGTTCAGATGAAGCGACGCCTCTTGAGAATGGGTGGGTGACGTTCTGGCCGCTCGACCGCTGGGAGTCCACGCAGGAATTCGGCCGCCGGCTGGCGCTCATCGCTGACCATGGTACCGAGTCGTGGTGGTACGCGATTCCCGCCGACGCCGAGATCGCTGCGCCGATCTTCATCGTCGACCGAATTCGCGAGCCGCGACGGATCGCCGGCTCGTTCGGGGATTTCGCCGAAGCAGTGATGCGCGATGACTCCTCCATCTACGCCCAGCCGCTTCCTAAGGGCGGCGCTGCGCGCCGCCGCTGAACGCGTGATCGTTAGCCATACTTCCGGCGGTCAGCGGCGTGAAACGAAGTCGCGGACATCCATTCCGATGTCGCGCGCGATCACCCTGAGCAGCGTCGGAGAGATGTCCCTGCCCGAGTGAAACGGAACGGTGGTCGCGCGGCCGTCAGGATGACGGTATTGCCTATGGGATCCGCGCTGGCGAACTTCGACGAATCCGAGGCGATCGAGGATCCCGGCGACCTCACGGGGCTTGAGGATCGGGACGTCACCCACGCTACGCGACCTTGACGGTCTGCGTTCCTACGAACTCGCCCTCCAGCCTTGGCTCGCCATCCTCGAGAAGCATCGCGACGACCTCTTCGAGGTTCTGGCGCAGCTCATCAACGCTGGCGCCCTGTGAGTGCGCGCCCGGCCATCCCGGAACGTAGCCCACGAAGAGACCCGTCTCGGGGTCCCGCTCGATGACCGCCGTGAAGGTGCGCATGAGGATCAAGGTAGCGCGGGGTCGGACGGCTAACAAGCCGCTGCAGAAGCCGAGCGCCACACGCGTCCGCTCGCAGGTGCACTCGTGCCGCGAGAATCTCTCATGAGGAAGCGCAGATGTCCTCCGCCGAACGGGCGGAGGTTTCCGTGTTCCTCGCTGCGGCAGCCTGTGCCGGGTGCGTCCCGATCATCCTACTGGAACGAGTAGACGGTTCCCGCGCTCGTTGCGCCCATGACGTCGCCTTGGCCGCCGACCCAGATGTGCGAGAGCGTCGCGCCGGGGACCTTGACCAATGAGTTGGTCGTCGAGCCCATCAGGCGGTCGACGCGGTAGGCGTTGCCCGCGGTGTCGAGGGCCCAGATTTCGGCGTTGTTGTAGCCCGACTGGCCGCCGCCCGAGACGGCGGTGAACGACGTGCCGCAGCCGGTGGTCGGGCAGTGGCGCTCCCAGGTGTTGTTGCTCAGGAGCTTGTACACGCCGGTGCTCGAGGCCACCCAGATGTCGAGCTCGTTCGCGGCGGCGATCGAGACGACCTTCCCGCCCGACGGAGGCGCGATGGTGGTGAACGACGAACCGTCGCCGGTGAACGGATTGTTCTGCTTCGAGATGTGGCCCTGCGTCGAGAGGACCCACAACCGGTTGCCGTCGAGCGTGACGCTGAGCTGGGCGATGCCGTCACCGACGGGCCAGCTGTTGGCCGCGAAGAGGCTGTCGGGACGGTAGGGCGAGTGGTGATCGACCACGCTCTCGTAGAGCACGTAGCCGCCGCCGTCGACGGCCCAAACGGGGCCGCCGCCCGTCACGGCGATCTGCTTGTACGTGCCGCCGTAGCCGGTCTGATCGCAGATCCAGTCGCACTTGCCGCTCGAATCGCACGGCGGGTTGCAGAAGTCCTCGGCGGGGCACGTCGGCGTCGCGCCGCAGACGTACTGCAGGCCTCCGCTCGACGACAGTGCCCACACCGATCCGTCGAAGCCGACCGAGACCTGCGAGACGGTCCCCGGCGGCACGATCGTCTTGCCCGACGAGTCTTTGTTGATTCCGCTCGTCGTGATCCACTTCATTTGCACGGGGTCGTACGTGATGACTTTCCCCGCCGTGCTCACGGCGAAGGTCATCGCCTCGTTGAACGGCGAGGACGCCATGTTGGTCATCGCGTAGGGCGCGTTGAGCACGGTGCCGCCGCCGGGAGGCGTGGCCAGCTGCGTGCGGAAGTCCTCGTTGCAATTGCCCGTGGCGGGCGCGCTCATGAGCGCGACGAACGGATCGTTCAGCGCGTTCTGCGTGCTGACGACGTAGGGAGGCATCGCGCCGCTCGGGCACGTGAAGTCCGTGTCGGCGGAGCAATCGGGGTTGGTGCGGAAGGCGGCCTCGCGGAAGACCTGCTGGCACCACGTCTGCGTCACGAGCGAGACCGACGGGAAGAGCCCGCCCGAGCCGAGGCCCGTCGTGTTGTTGTGGCAGCCGAAGCACTGATCGTTGCCGACCTCGGCCTGCGGGCCGGGGTTGCGCGGCCACGGCGCGCCGAGCGCGCCCTGGCGTGGATCCCACGCCGGAACGATCGGAGCGGGCCACGCCGCCGGGAACCAATCGTTGGCGGTCGCGACGAGGTTTCGGTTGTGGATGTCGGTTGCGGTCCCGGGGTGGTTGTTGAAGGCGTTGCGCCCCGAGTGGCAGTCGGCGCACGCGTTCTGGTACGTGTGCTTGCTGCTGCCGGCAACGAGATCCGCGCCGCCGACGAACGGCGCCGGGCTGGGCAGCGAGGTCTTCGACGCGATGACCTTCGCCGAGGTCGGAACCACGACGTGGCCCTGCATGCCGGCGGCGCCGCCCGTCGTCTTCCAGCTGAACTGGCTCGGCAGCGCCTCGTCCCAGAAGCACGTCGCGCCCGTGGCCGACTGGCAGATGACGCCGAGGAAGTCGACGCCCGTCGTCGGCGTGGCCGGGTACTGCGAGATGTCCATCTTGTCGCGCGCCGCCATCATGCACATGCCCGGCGTCGCGCCCGGCGGCGCCTCCCAGTAGAAGATGTCTACCGATTCGGTGCCGTTGAACGACTGCGAGTTGGCCGAGCTCACCTGGCCGGCGTACGTCCACGAGCCGGCCGAGCAGCCGATGCACGAGCTCGTCGTGGGAAAGCAGCTGCCGCACGTGCCGCCGCCGCCGAACGACGGGGGCAGCGGCACCAGCTGCTGCGCGCACTGGGTCGCGTAGGCCGTGCCGGTCGCCGTCGTCGGCGTGCCAGCGCCGAGCGCGGGGACCGGACCCACCTCGATGCCCGACACCGTCGCGGCGTCGGTCACCGTCGTGAATTGAATCACGTACTGGCCGCTGCTGTTGGCGGGCAGCGTGAACTGCTCGACGAGCGCCTTGTTGCCCGCGCCCACGGTCGCGATGATGTCGAAGTTCGAGAGGACGGCCGTGCCGTTGATGCTGACGTTGAAGCTGCGCGAGCCCGCCGAGGTCCAGTGCGTGTCGGCGAAGTGCAACCGCACCTGGTTCCACGCGCCGGCCGTGAAGCCCGGCAGCGTGTACGTGAAGTTGCCGTAGCGCTGGCTCTGGTAGACCGACGCGGGCGCCGGGTTGTAGACCGCGCTCACGTCGATCGTGTTGGTGCGCGTGACCGTCGACCCGCCCGAGAAGTCCACGTCGGCGGCGAACGGTGACACGGCCGCCGCGCCGCAGTTGATCTTCGCGGCGCCGCTCGTGACGGCGGACTCGACCATGGACACGTCGTCGGCGCCGTCGCCGCCGGGCACCTGGCCACAGCCGGCGCCCACAAAAACCGCGAGGCCTGCGAGGGCCCAAAACTTCGTCGTCAGAGATCTCATGCCCATCAAACACGCCAGGGGCCCGAACCTGGCAAAGCGCTTCTTTCTCGACGAGGAGACCTTCGCCGCGCGATAGTCGGGGCCGATGCACAAGAAGGCCGTTGGGTTGGTCCTCGTCATGTTGGGCGCCGCTTGCGGGTCGAGCTCGCCGAAGGGCAAGGACAGCGGAACGGATGCGGTCACGGCGGATGCCTCCGATGCAGATGCGCCGCAAGACACCGGCACCGTGGACACGGCCCCCGACACCTCGGGCGACGCCCCGCCGGACGCAGACGCGCTCGTCGACGCCGGCGCGGACGCGACGGTCGACGCGATGCCGGATGCGACGGCCGATGCGACCGACGCGACGGTAGACGTGGGTCCGCAAGGTTGCCACTCGGGCGACTTCAACTTCGACGACGACTTCAGCCAGGGCCTGCGGCCACAGTACTGGTCGATCAGCTACTACCCGAACGCCGACGCCGGCGCCGCCGCCTTTTCGTACACGACCAACACGGGCGAGCTCGACTTCACCAAGGCGAGCGCCGGCAACACGATGCTCAAGTACATCGGCGCCACGCTCGACCTGACGGCGGCCGGCGGTCCCGTGCTCGGCGACTTCTCGATGGAGGTCGACTTCAGCAAGGCGATGCTGGGCGCTTCGCCCATCGATCAGATCGAGCTGCACGCCGAGTTTGGCGACAACACGATCTTCTACACCGTCTACTCGAACGAAGGCGGCACCCTCGAGTTCCACGTGTGGGACAACACGTTCCGTCCCCAGGTCGCGACGACGGTTCACGCCGGCAGGTTCAAGATCACGCGCGTGGGCGCGACGCTATCGGGGTATGCGATCACGGCGACAGGTGACGGCGGCAGCGACGTCGAGACGCTCCTCTACTCGGAGCAGCAGCCGGCCAAGCCCCAGCTCAACGTCGTCCGCTTCGTCGCGCAGAACTACAACACCGACAACGACATCTCGGTGGCCTTCGACAACTTCCACATCCAGGGCGCCTGCAGCGGCGTCGACGCTAGCGTCGCGCAGTAGAGCGAAGGCGGCGGCGAATCACGCCGGCAACGATCAGGAGCGACGCCAGGAGCACTCGCGTCGCCCTCGCGTTCGTGCCGAGCGCGGGCACGACCGCGGGCGCGCTCATTTGGTTCACGACGTCGGCGTCGGTGAGCGTGCGGAGGAAGGCCTCGAGATCGTCGAGGTCCTGCTCGGACATCGCCGGCTTCGAGCCGACGGGCCGGCCGTCGAGCGGCGCCTGCCCGTCGATGTTGCCTCGGTAGGCCGCCGGCAAATCGTCGAATTTTTGCGCGACGCCGTTCACCGTCGGGTACCAGAGCTCGGGCTGCGTATCGCGCGTGTTGTAGAAATTCAGAACCTCACGCAGCGACTTCATCTTGCCGTTGTGGAAGAAGACTCTGCGCGTGGCGACGTTGCGCAGGGTCGGCGTCTTGAACATCCCGCAAAACGACGCGCTGTCGGACGGCGGGTGGTCGGCGCGGCTGCAAATGCCCAGGTCGTTGTATGAGGGGTCGGCGTTGGCGGGGATCTCGGCGTTGCGGGGCACGCCGATCGCCGCGTAGCTGAAGTCGGTGAACAACCCCACGCTGCCGCCCGCGCCCGGCCCCGAGAAGTGACAGGCGAAGCAGTTGCCTTTGTCTTCGTCCATGAAGACCTCGCGGCCGTGCTCTTCCGCGGGCGTGAGCGTGCCGCCGATCTTGTTGTCGGCGTAGAGGTCGTACTTGCTCGTGTAGGGATGAAAGTCGGCGTCCTCGAGCTGGTACGCCTGCAAGGCCGCGAGCGCGGATTGAAACGCGATCGAGGTCGTGCTGAAGACGTCGGCGCCGAAGGCGGCGCGAAACAGATCGGCGTACGGCGCGCGCTGCAGCTTGCCGACGACGTCGGCCTCCGACGCGTTCGCCATCTCGTTGGCCGCGAGCAGCGGGATCCGCGCCTGCTCGGCCAGCGTCGACGCGCGGCCGTCCCACGTGAACCCGCCGCCCGGGCCGGGTGCGCTCACGCCGTCGGGGTTGTCGGCCACGTCCGCGTACGGCGTCGTGTACTCCTTGTAGCGCAGCGACGGCACGGCGCGCGTGCCCGACGAGCCCATCGCCGGGCCACCGAGCTGAACGGCGAGGCCGTTCGGCGACGCGTACGCGTGCGCGGGATCGTGGCACGTCGCGCACGCGAGCTGGCCCGACGCCGACAGCGATCGATCGGCGAAGATCTTCTCGCCGACCTGCGCGGGCAAGCTGAGCGCGTCGGCGCGTGCGCTTCCTGCGCCGACCGCCGCGAGCACGAACGGCGCGGCGATCCTCAGGCGTGGAACGAGGCGAGACGCAGGGCGCATCCAGCCCGCATGCTACGTCTCGTCACCACGACGTCGGCGACGCCTCCACGACATCCAGGTGACGAGACGATCGTCGGGTTCGGGCCTTAGAGGTCAGAATGCGAGCGTCGTCTGGACGTACTTGTTTTGGCTCGCGCTCCACTGCAGCTCGTACGTCTTGAAGGCCGCGTTGCGGAAGACGATCGTGTTCGCGTTGATGGGGATCGAGAGGTAGGCGGCCGGGTCGCCGACGAGCGTTTCGGTGCTCTTCGCCGCCGTGTAGAGCGTCGTCGCCGTCCACGTCGTGCCGTTCTTCGCGCGCGACAGCTGCACCACCTGACTCGAATTCGAGCCGTTCGAGTCGGTGATGACGACCACGCTGACGCCGCCGCTCTGGTCCACGTACGCCGCGGGCGCCGACACGATGTTCTGGTTGGCGTAGACCACCGACTCGGTCGGCTTGCAGGTGAAGCTCGGATCGGGATCGCACGTGTCGACGATCTGCCGCAGGCCGTCCTCGCCGACGTAGAAGGTCACGAACTTGCCGTCCGACGTCGCGAGCGGCGTCGGCACGAACGGCGCGCGCCGCACGGCGGTCTCGAACGCGCGGAAGTGCCAGCCGGTCGACGTGAGGCGCTCCTCGCAGAGCTGCGAGTCGCAGGCGTAGATGACAGCCGAGCTCTGGCCGCTGCGGCGGTACCCGCGCGGGTCGCCGGTCGCCGACAACGTCTGGCCCGGGAGCTGCGTGATGTTCCACTGGCTGACGCCGTCCCAAACGCCTTCGTAGATGAGGTCGTCTTGCCCGCGGTAGTCGATGGCGTTGGCGCCGTCGTGGCGGCGGTAGCCGCTGGGACCTCCGATGGCCAACACGGGCGAGTTCTGCGTCACGGGGTTGGTGTCGGGGATCTCCCAAATGACGCCGCTCGTGTCGGTCGCCGCGATCACGAGGTCCGAGGCGTTGCCGTTCCGCAGGAAGCCCGTCGCGCGGTAGTCCGACTCCAAGAACGATTGGTCCGAGCCGTTCCAGCCGTGGAAGGCGCCTCCGCTGAAGTTGTCGTCGAGCTGCCAGACCTGGCGCGAGCCGCTGACCCACTTGTCGATGACGGCGTGATCGCCCGTGCTCGACGAAAAGACGAACGGCGAATTCGCGCGCGAGACGGCGACGCCGTTGCACGTGTCGAGCATCGCGAGCACGAACGGGTCCTTCTCGGCGGCGCAGTCGACGCCCGGGCTGCACTTGTTGGACGACACGGGCGGCATGCCGCCTTGGAGGCCGCCCGATCCCTGGTCCCAGGGCCGGTCGGTCGCCGCCTGCAGGACGGCGCAGTAGGTCTCTCCGGCGGCCGACAGGTAGCCGGGCGTCGAGAGACGCGGGAACGGGCCGGCCGGGCCGCTCGGCGAGTGGCAAGTCAAGCAACCGCTGGTGCTCGCCGGGTACTCGACGAACGTGTCGGGGCCCGAGTTCTGCGGCAGCACGGGATCGTCGACGGGGATGTACCACGACGTCGACGGCATCCACCCCGCGACGGTCGAGAGGTTGAGCGGGTGATTCGGCGCGAAGTGGTTGATGAACACGTTCTTGCCGGCGTGGCAGTTCGTGCACCCGAGATCGCCCGGGTGCGGATTCGCCGCGATGCCCGTGATGACGGGCGAGGCGCCGCCGCCCACGGTCCACGCGCCGCCCACGAGACCCACGTCGTGTGGCAGCGGCGACGGGTTCTGCGTGCCCTCCCAAAAGCACGCCTTGCCGCTGCTCGTGCCCTGGCAAATCACGTCGAACAACCCCGTCGAGCCGTCGAAGCCGTGGGCGTTGATCACACAGAGCCCCGCCGGTGAAGACGTCGTCGCGAAATAGATGTGTCCCTGCTGCTCCTCGAGGAACGTGTCCGTGTAGATCTGGTTGTCGGTCCACGCCTTGCCCGAGCCGACGTCGGCCGAGCCCCAGTTCGGCGGCAACGGCACGCCGCCCGCGACGCAGTCGGCGGCGTACGTCGACGTCGCCGTCGGGATCGCCGTGACCTCGATGCCCGAGACCGTCGCGGCGTCTTTGACGGTCGTGAACGCGATGACGTACTGGCCAGACGAATTCGCCGGCATCGTGAAGGTCTGCGTGAGGGCCTTGTTGCCGGCGCCGACCGTCTTGATGATGTCGAAGCTCGACAGCACGGTCGTGCCGTTGATGACGACGTTGAACGTGCGCGATCCCGCGGTCGTCCAGTGCGTGTCGCAGAAGTGCAGCCGAATCTGGTTGTACGCGCCCTTGGTGAAGCCCGGCAGCGTGTAGGTGAAGTTGCCGTAGCGCTGGCTCTGGTAGACGGCCGTCGGCGCCGGGCTGTCGACGGCGCTCAGATCGATGGCGTTCGCGCGCGTCACCGTCGAGCCGCCCGAGAAGTCGACGTCGGCGATGTAGGGCGAGGCCGCCGGACCACCCGCGTTGATCTTCGTCGCTCCGCTCGTGACGGCGGCGCTGACCCTCTCGATGGACCCGCCGTCGCCCGCGGGCGCGCCTTCGCAGCCGGCGGCCGCGACGATCGCGAGACACGCGAACGCGCCGACCGCGTGAGCTTTCCA
Organism: Polyangia bacterium; assembly: GCA_035549075.1. GTDB lineage: Bacteria > Myxococcota_A > Polyangia > Fen-1088 > Fen-1088 > DASZFV01. The sequence continues at coordinate 12,237 of DASZRT010000003.1, forward strand.
CTTTGCCGCCACCGTGCCGATCACCACGCGAACCGAGGTTGCTGAGGTCATGCGAGCCTCCGTGGTGCATCGGGTACCACCGACGCCCGCGCCCCGGAATGCGACTTGATGTCGCAACTTCGTGCGCAATTCGGCGGATTTTCGCGCCGATCAAAAACGGCTCACGGAATTCCACCCCCTAAGCCGTGATTCCTCGCGGCCACGCGTTTCATCCGTGTGGGCGCCGATGCCCAGGGTGGCGAGCGGGCACGCCTTATGGTTCCGGCCCGATGAAGGACCTCTCTCGTTCCCTGATCACGCTCTTGGGCGCGTCGATGCTCGCGGCGACGCTCGGCTGCGCGACGAACGTGGCGGCCCAGCGCGAGCAAGAGCGCGAGGCGCGCGCGCAGGCTTGGAACGACAAGCACTCGGCCGTCCACTCGGCCGAAGAAGCGGAAGCCCAGGCCGAGCCCGCGCCCGATTCCGAATCCGAGATGTCCATGAGCGGCGACGAGGGCACGCTCAACGCCGAAGACATCGAGGCGGCGATGAACCAGCACCGCGCCGAGCTCATCGACTGCTACAGCCTCGGGCGCCGCTCGGCGCGCAAGGCGTACGGACGCGCCGTGCTCCGCTGCTTCGTCGACGGCAAGGGCGAGGTGCAAGACGTCGCGATCCTCGAGTCGAACATCGGCAACCGCGCCGTCGAGCACTGCCTGATCGACATCGCGATCGGCGTGACGCTCCACGCGCCCGCGGGACGCAAGGCGACGACGTTCGACTACCCGATCGAGTTCCGCCCCGCGACGCAACCGATCGCGTCCGCGCGCGCCCGTCGCTGACGAGACCGAGGCGCGCGCGTTCCGGCGTGCATCGCGACGCGGGGCCCTGCACACGCGGCGGCGCCAGGTCTTGAACACTCGGGGCGATGAACAGTCGTCGCCCCCGCGTGCTTTTTTTGTCGGTGGTGTCGGGGATGGTCGTGGCTCTCTCTCTCTCTTGCGGCTCGAAAACGCCGAGGCAAGGCCCGCCCGCGGGCGCAGCCGGCATGGGCGGCGCGATCGGCGGCGCGCCTGGAGGCACCGGCGGGCAAACGACGCCGCCTGGTTCCGGCGGCGACACGTCGACGGGCGGCACCGGCGGCGCGGGCGGCACCTCGAGCGTCGACGACGCGGGCGCGGGCGGCACGACGGACGCGGCGGTGGACGCGATCGCGGACGCGCCCACGGCGGTCGGCCCGGGCTGCAAGGGCGCGCTCGTTTGCTACGACTTCGAGTCGTGCGCGACGCCGACGGGATGGACCGTTCCCAACGGCGAAGGCAACCAAGGCGCCGGCAAGACGTTGGTCGACAACGTCATGCCTCACGCGGGCGCGTGCTCGCTGCACATGAAGGACTTCAGCGGCGATCAGCCGCAGCACGCGTACCTCGCGAACCTACCGGCCAACTTCGGTCCGACGCTGTGGGGAAGCGCGTGGGTCTACACGACGTCGGCGCCGTCGATGCACGGCGCGCTCGTGAAGACGCGCTACTCGATCGCGAACAGCAAGGACGTCGATTGGTACGAGGTCGGCTACGAGCTTCAGCACTACAACGGCCAGTGGCACAACCCGCTACCGCCGAGCGGATTGCCGGAGTGGATTCTGCGCTCGGGCACACCCATCGGCGTCAACCAATGGCAGTGCGTGGAATGGTTGTTCGACGCCGGCAACGGCGGCATGGCCCAGGCCGCCGACCCGCGCGTCTGGGTCGACGGTCAGGAGGTCACGTTCGGCGCCGGCATACAGTACGACGGCAACAACACGCACACGCAGCGCCCGACGACGCCTGCCGGCAACAACTTCGTGAGCATCGAGGTCGGCCTGACCATGTACCACCCCATCGACGAGACGACGAACGTCTACCTCGACGACCTCGCCTTCGGCCGCGAGCGCATAGGCTGCACCCCGTAGCGCCGCGGCCCTAGGGTTCCGGACTACGGAAATTCCCTGAGATTACATGTAGTTAATGTATTTACGCCATTTGTTTTCTCTCCACATGAAGGGCTTCTTGTGACCTAAATCATGGGTGATGTCCGGGCGGGAGAGGTGGTGCGCGCTTCTCGTGGCCGTGGTGGCGATCGCGGTCTACGCGCCCGCGCTGCGCAACCTCTACACGCTGGACGACACGCTCATCTCGTCGACGGCGCATGATCGCGCGAGCGCGTCGTTGTCGACGTTGTTCAGCCACGAGTACTTCGGGCGCTACGACCAAGACACGTACCGCCCGTTCGCGACGCTGACGTCGATGTTCGATTTCCGAATCGGGATCGATCCGCGCCACGCCGCTCACGCGCAAAACATCCTTTGGCAGGCGGGCGCGGCGGCGCTCGTGTTCGCGTTCGCGCGTCGCTTTTTGCCGCTCGCGGCGGCGCTCGTCGCGGGGCTGTTCTTCGCGATTCACCCGGGCACGACGGAGTCGACGGTGTCGATCGGCTACCGCGAGGACGCCGTCGTGACGTGCTTGCTCGTGGCGTCGCTGTCGTTGACGTGGTCGGGGCACGCCGCGCGGCGCGGGCTCGCGCTCGGACTCTACGCGCTGGCGCTGTTCACGAAAGAGAACGCGATCGTCTTCCCGGCGCTCGTCGTCGTCGCGCGCGTGACGCTCGAACGGCCGGTGAGCCGAGAGAAGCGGCGCGCTTGGCTGCGCGAGCTCGCGGCGTTCGCGCTCGTGACGGCAGCGTACGTCGTCGTGCGCTTCGGCGTCATGGGCTCGCCCGAGCGGTTCGCCGATCCCGCGGGCGGCACCTACTGGCGCACTTTGGTGGCCGTGCCGTGGATCTTCGCCCACTACGTGCGCGTGCTGTTCTGGCCGTGGCCGCTGCTGGCGCTCTACGCGCACGAATTCCCCGAGGGCGGCGTGCTGCTGCCGCAGCTGCCGTGGATCGCGCTCGACGTCGGGTTTCTGTTGGTGGCGTTCGGGCTCGCGCGTTCGCGGCCGTTCATCGGATTTGGCCTCTTGTGGTTCGCGGTCGCGCTCGCGCCCGTGCTGCACTTCGTCCCGATGCGGGTGTGGGCGGCCGACCGCTTCGTTCATCTTTCGCTCGTCGGCGGCGCGTTCGCCGCGGGCGCGACGTTCGCCGCCCTGCAAGCCGCCGCGGCGTCACCGGCCGCGCGGCGGGCGATCGTCGCGGGCACGGCTGCGGCGCTCGTCGCGCTGCTCGCGCTCACCGAGCAAAGGATCCCCGTGTGGCACGACGACGTCGCGCTCTGGCGAGACACGCTCCGCCACAACCCGCGCGCCTACCTCGGCCACTTCTACCTCGCCGTCGACGACGAGACGCATGGCCGCGCCGAGAGAGCGCGCGCGCGGCTGCGCGCCGCCGTCGACGATTGCCCGCGCGACAGCGCCTTCGGCCGCGATCGCTTCTGCGCCTACTTCGCGAGCAAGCTGGGCCTCATGCAGCTCCAAGCCGGGCTCCTCAACGAAGCGCGCGCGACCCTCGACGAAGCGCTGTCGTTCTCGTCGGCCTACGCGCCCGCGATCGTGGGCCTCGGCGACGTCTGCCTCGCGATGGGTGATCTCTCGTGCGCGCGCCGCGAGCTCACGATCGTGACCGGGCTCGATCCGCGCCTGCCGGTGGTGCGCGCGATGGTCGACGATCTGCGCATGCGCCTCGAGCGCGCCGAAGCGGCGGCGCCTGCGGCAAAGTGACGCAGTGACGTTGTTTGTACGTTAGCAACGTTGACGAGTAACGCAGCGGCACCTAGGGTCGCGGTCCGATGACCATGACCAACAAGAACATGATGCGACAGGTGGCGCGGACAATGGGACTGATGCTCACGGCGGGCGCGCTGCTCTCGGCTTGCGAGGGCGCACCAGGGACGCCGGGCGGGGCGAACGACGACAACGCGCCCACGGCGACGCCCGTCTCGGCCAGCCCGAGCGCGCCCCCGACGGCGGGCGGCGCCTCGACGGCGAGCACGCAGACGCAGGTCGAGAAGGCCGTGCAGCTGCGCGAGTCGATCATTCACCCGTCGGGCAACTTCGGCCTGACGAGCGGTCCGTTCGGCCCGGCCGAGCTCGAGGTCTCGGTGCGCAAGGCGCACCAGTTCGAGGCGCCCGGCGACCCCGGTGACGCCGCCGAGGAGAATGAAGAGAAGGTCGAGCACTTCCAAAGCCCCTCCGACCTGAACCAGTCCGTTCCGGCTGCGCCCCAAAACGCGGGCGACGGCATGGGCGCGCTGTCGGGCGCGACGCGCACGATCTCCAAGGACGGCGTCGAGAGCGTGAGCTCGGCGCTCGCGGGCACGACGACGCCCAGCGCCACCTTCACGTTCACGACGCCGACGTCGTACCAGAACGGCGGCCACCCCGCCGACGCGCAGCTCGCCGCCGGCATCTCGCACATCTGCGTGACGGGCCGTGACCGCGTGGGCTGCTTCACCAAGGGCGGCACGCCGGTTCAGATCGATCCGTCGAGCGCCGGCGACGTCCAGGGCGACACGTTCTTCGCGGGCCTGCTCACGGCGACGGACTCGCTGTTCGACCTGCGCTCGTTCTACGATCTGTTCCGCAACCGCTTCGTCATCTACGGGCTCACGACGACCTCGGCGCGCGTCGTCATCGCCGTGTCGAAGACGCAGAACCCGCGCAACGGTTGGAACAAGTACTGGATCGGCGCGGGCGACGCGCGCGCCTGCAAGCCGGCCTGCCTCGGCAGCGGCACGAACACGTCGACGCCCGTCGGCTCCGACTACCCGATCGGCGGCGTCGACGGCACGGCCCTCTACTTCCGCAACACGGCGGTCAACTTCGCCGACTGCAACCACAACGGCACGCAGGACAGCGGCGAGACCTGCACCTACGACGCGGTCAACCTGCGTGACGCGCAACAGATGGCCGACGGCGTCGGCGGCGGCTCGGTCCGCGGCTGGATCTTCTGGGACCTCACGCTCGCGAGCGGCAACAAGGGCTGGCTCATCGCGCCCGCCGTCGAAGAGACGTTCAACTCGCGTGGCTTCATGGTCGCCAACGACGGCGCGTCGCAGATCGGCGTCTTCGGCGTCAGCAACGTGTTCGCGTCGAACCAGTCGGTCAGCCTCGTCACCGCCAACGTTCAGGCGTTCGGTTCGACGGGCGGGCTCACAGGCAAGCAGAAGCCGAACCCCGCGGGCTCGACGCCGGGCGACGCCGTCGCGCCGCCCATGAAGTTCGACAACCTCGGCAACGCGCTCCTCAACCTGCACTACCGCGACAACAAGCTCATCATGACGGCGAACGACTCGTGGGCCGTCAACGGCGTCACGCGTGCCGCCGCGCGCCTCATCCGCATGGACGTCTCGAACTACGGCTCGGGCTCGGTGACGGTCGACATCGATCGTCGCTTCGGCATCGCGAGCGCGGGCGACGCCGCCGGCTCGACCTTCGACTACGGCTGGCCGGCGGCCACGCAGAACTCGGCGGGCGACATCGCGATCTCGACGGTGCGCACCGACGTGTCGATCTTCCCGCAGCTCCGCCTCTCGGCGTGGGGCCTCGGCGACGCCGACATCCGCTCGAGCATCCTGTGGAAGCAGGGCGCGGCCGCGCTCTACCCGTTCCCGAGCGGCCCGGCGCCGGGCCTCTGCTGCGGCGGCCAGGCGTGGGTCGACACGGCGGGCGTCTCCGTCGACGCGTTCGATTACACGGGCGTCTACTTCGCCGAAGAGTTCCCGAACGCCGTCGGCTACAACAACTTCCAGATCCAGGTCGGTAAGGAGTTCGGCACGCTCAACCCGGACATCGCCGTCAACACCGTCAGCCTCTCGGCGACGACGGTCAACCGCGGCGTCCCGTTCACGCTGTCGACGACCGCCGTCAACCAAGGCGACAAGTCGATGCCGGCGTCGACGGGCCAGGTCTACCTCTCGAACGACAACATCGTCTCGATCAATGACACCAAGCTCGGCTCGACGTTCTCCGTGGCGGCGCTCAACGCCGGCGCGACGTCGGGCACGTCGAACGTCTCGCTCACGGTCCCGACGACGCAGGCGCCCGGCACCTACTTCATCTCGCCGTGCCTCGACGTCGGCGGCGCCGCGAGCGAGATCTCCGAGTACAACAACTGCACCGACGGCTCGTCGGCGATCCCGCCCGTGCAGCTGACGATCCCCGCGACGATCCAGATCAACTGCGGCGACAACGGGGCGCAGGCGCCGTTCATCGCCGACGTGTTCTCGTCGGGCGGCTCCGTCAAGACGCGCACCAACACCATCACGACGTCCGGCGTCGCCAACGCGGCCCCCGCGGCCGTCTATCAGAGCCAGCGCTACGGCACGACCTTCAGCTACACGATCCCGGGCTTCGCCGCCTCGTCGAGCCACACCGTGCGCCTGCACTTCGCCGAGACCAACACGGCCAACAACGCCGCCGGCAAGCGCAAGTTCAGCGTCGCCATCAACGGCACGACGCAGCTGTCGAACCTCGACATCTTCGCGACCGTCGGCCTCAACAAGGCCCTCGTCAAGTCGTTCACCCTCAACGCCAACAGCTCGGGCCAGTACGTCATCTCCTTCACGACGGCCGCCGACGCTGCCACGATCTCGGGCATCGAGATTCTGTAGCGACGACGCGATAGAGTCGTGGCCCATGAGCAAGGCCACGACTCGGATCGCCCTCGCCTTTTCCCTGGCCCTCGCGCTCGGCGCGTGCGGCGGCGGCTCCTCGACGAACGGCGCCGGCGGCAAAGACGGCGGCGCCGCCGGGACGACGGGCAGCGGCGGCTCGAGCGCGACCGGCGGAACGACCGGTGAAGCCGGCGGCACCGGCGGCGGTGAAACTGGAGGCTCGACGGAAGCCGGCGGCACCGGCGGCACGAGCGTCGGCGGCACCGGCGGTGGCGGCACGACGGGCTCCGACGCCGGCGCAGGCTCGGGCGGAACCGGCGGCGCCACTTCGACGGGCGGCGCCGGCGGATCGGCCGTCGGCGGTTTCGGCGGCGGCGTCAACAACCTCCCGGCCGGCTACACAGGGACGCCGTTCGAGGCGCTCACGATCCCGGGGCGCATCAACGCGACATCTTACGATCGCGGCGGCGCGAAGGTCGCGTACTGCCGTGCCGGCGCGACCTGCACCGACGGCGTCACGACGGGCGACTACCCCTCGGGCGCGGCGCCTGTTCGCCCACCGATCCCCGCGAACGCGAAGATGTGCAGCGGCGCCGCGTGCGACGACAACGTCGGCGTCTGCCGCATGAACCCCAAGAAGCCCGACAAGACCGTCGACGGCCAACCCGCGCCGCCCGACGACAGCTACCTTTGCTACAGCACGGCCGGCGAGTGGACGAAGTACACGGTCCACGTCCTCGAGCCCGGCACGTACTCGGTCGGCGGCGTCATGGCCGTCCCGCAAGGGGGCGCGTTCAATCTCTCGTTCGGCGGCAACGTCACGACGGGCAACGTCGCGCTCGCCATCACCCCGACGACGAACTGCGGCGGCTGCGGCGAGAACTTTCACTCGTGGGCGACGCGCACGGCGCTCGCGACGGTGACGTTCTCCGCGGCGGGCACCTACCTCATGACCCTCACGCAGGTCGGCCGGTTCAACGCCGACGCGTTCACGTTCACGAAGATGTGAGCCCGCCGCGGCGAGGGCCTAAGCGACGGCGCCCGCCATTTCTTCTTCATGCGCGTCGTGGTGGACAGGCGCGGGCGTCGTCACGGGCGAGAACTTCGCGCAACCAAACAAGACGCCCGCGACGCCGAGGTAGGCCACCGCCATGACGGGCGATTGGCCGAAGCCGATCGCCTCGCCATGCATGAAACCGAAGAACGTCATGATCGAAGCGGCGACGGCGAAGCCGGCGGCCTTGGTGAACTGGCGATCGATGACGAAAGCGCCTATCGCCGCCAGCATGAGGCCGCCGAGGATCGCGCCGTCGCCCAAGACGTTGAGGCCGGCGTAGAGCACGCCCTTCTGGCCGAGCTTGTCGAGGCCGACGGCGGCGGCGTTCGTGCCGGCGGCGGCGAGCGAATTGTCGATCTGCAGCTTGCCCCAGGCGGCGACGTGCGGAACCAGCGACAGCACGACGGCGGGCGCGTGCGACTTCGGCGTCTCTTGGAACGCCTGCGAGCCGATGAGCATGCCGATGTAGAGGAGGATGGGAGAGATCGCCACGACCGGGACCAGCGACACGATCACCGAGATCGCGCCCAGCCACGACAGCACGATGACGGTGACGCCCGTCGCCGCCGAGTAGCCGATGCGGCCGCCCATGGCCTTCCAGCCGGGGTGACCGATGTAGACCGCGTTGATGAACGGGTTGCCCATCATGCAGCCGATGAGGCTGATGACGCCGTCGGCGGTGAGGACGCGCGTCGTCGGATAGCTGTCGCCCGCGACCGACGCGCTCTCGACGTTGTCGAGCGCCTCGACGAGGTCGTAGATGCCGAACGGGATCGCCGTGACGAGGATGACGCCCAGGTACTTGAAGCCGTGGAAGATGTGCCCGACGGCCGGGAGCGGCACCGAGAAGCCGAAGTTCGAGAACGACGCGAGGAAGCCTTCCTTGCTGAGGCCACCGTAGTGCAAGCCGAAGAGGTTCGAGCCCCACGCGATCGCGGTGCCGACGGCGATGGCGACGAGGCCGGCCGGGACGCCGCGGAAGTAGCGCACGCCGCCGAACCAGCTCACGAGGATGACGGCGAAGCACACGACGCCGATGACGGGCGTCATGAACATCTCGAGCGCGGGGCGCATCGAGATGAACGCGACCGACACACCGGCCAGCGTGCCGAGGAGCGCGGCGCGCGGCGTGATCTTGCGAATGACGGGCCCGATGAAGCCGCCCACCATCAAGACGAAGCTCTGGATGAAGACCCAGGTCAGGCCTGCCTCCCAGCCCTGCACGGGATCACCTGTCTTCAGCGCGATGGGCAGCATGATCACGAACGTCACGACGAACATGTGCGGCACGCTGATGCCGGAAGGCAGCGCGCACACGTCGGAGCGGCCCGTCTCCTTCGCCAGCTTGAAGGCGAGCCGCGCGTAATAGAGCGTCGACAGGCACAGCATCAACCCTGTCGCCGGCAAGATGCGCCCGAACACGAGCGCGTCGGGCATCTTGATGACGAAGCGAAGCAAACCCGTGAGCACGAGCAGGTTCACGAGGATGTTCGTGCCGAACCCGAAGAACGCGTTCCAGTCTCCCGGCGTCCAGATCTTCGGTTCTGAGACGGGCTTCACCTCCGCCGCCGTGACGTTGCTGCTCATGTGACTGCCTCCTCGTTTGCTTCCTGGTTGCTACAAAGCCGCCAACACCTTCTTCGAATCGGTGACCCACCCGAAGATCCCGCCCTGCGCCTTGATCATCTTCAGGCCCACCTCGTGGAACTCGGGGAAGTACGACCCGCAGCAGTCGCCGGGCACGAGGCACCGGTAGCCGCGATCGTTCGCTTCGCGCACCGTCGTGTGCACGCAGACCTCGGTCGTGACGCCGCAGACGATGAGGTTCTCGATGCCGCGGTTCTGCAGGATCGAGTGCAGGTCGGTCGCGTAGAACGCGCCCTTGCCTGGCTTGTCGACGACGGGCTCGCCCGGACGCGGGTAGAGCGCCTTGATGATGTCGTGCCCCGGCTCGCCGCGAACGAGGATGCGCCCCATCGGGCCCTTGGCGCCGATGCGCATGCTGGGATCGCCGCGCTCGACCTTGGCCTTGGGCGCGTCGGAGAGATCGGGACGATGGCCCTCGCGCGTGTGGACGATGAGCATGCCGCGCGCGCGCGCGCCTTCGAGCAGCGCGCCACACGGCGCGATGGCCTTGCCCAGGAGCGACACGTCGTTGCCCAGCGTCTCGCCGAACCCGCCCGGCTCGAGGAAGTCGCGCTGCATGTCGATCACGACGATCGCCGTCTTGTCGAGGTCGATCGAGAGGGGCCCCGGCTCCGCGTCAACGACCTTCATCGTCATGCGGCGAACCTAACAGCGATGACGCGAACGCGATGTTTCGAGCGTGCGCGATGATCGTAACTTGAACTGAACATCGGGAGGACCCTCGACGCCCGCAGGCGATCGGCGTGAGGCGTGACCTTCGCGCCCCTAGTTACACGAATCATGAAGGTGCGAAATCTGTCCGTTACTTGCCGTTGATACGGTCGGGCCAATGAAACTTCACCTGCGCCGCTGGGCCTTTTCCGTCGTCCTTTCGCTGTTCATCTTCGTCACGCTGCTCGCGAGCGTCGCGTCACCAGCACACGCAGCCGGCAAGGGTCCGCTGCGCGTCGGGTTCTCGGATTGGCCGGGCTGGACGGCGTTCGAGATCGGCATCCAGAAGGGCTGGTTCAAGGAAGCCGGCGTCGACGTGAAGTTCGACTGGTTCGAGTACGCGCCGTCGATGGAGGCCTACGCCGCCGGCAAGATCGACGCCGTCATGATGACGACGGGCGACGCGCTCGTCACGGGCGCGCCCGGCCCGCGCAGCGTCGCGATCCTCGTGACCGACTACAGCGCGGGCAACGACATGATCGTCGCCAAGCGCGGCATCAAGGACATCAAGGCGCTCAAGGGCAAGAAGATCGGCCTCGAGGTCGGCCTCGTCGAGCATCTCATGCTCGACAAGGCGCTCGAGAAGAACGGCATGAAAGAGAGCGACGTGAAGATCGTCAACGTGCCCACGAACCAGACGGCGCAGGCGCTGTCGTCGGGCAGCGTCGACGCCATCGGCGCATGGCAGCCCAACGCGGGTCAGGCGCTCAAGGGCAGCGCCGGCTCGAAGGCCGTGTTCACGAGCGCCGATGTGCCCGGCCTCATCTACGACCTCGTGTGCGTGAACCCGAAGAACCTCGCCGAGCGTCGCGAGGACTGGGTGAAGTTCATCAAGGTGTGGAACAAGATCGAAGAGTTCGTCGCCGACCCGAAGAACAAAGACGAGGCGGTGAAGATCATGGCGGGCCGCGCGGGCGTGCCGCCCGAGGAGTACGCGAAGTTCCTGCCGGGCACGCACTTCCTCTCGCCGAAGGAGGCGCTCAAGCGCTTCGAGTCCAAGGACACGCTCGACACGCTGCTCGGCAGCGGCAAGGTCGCCGACGCTTTCAACGTCGCCAACAAGGTCTACAAGGATCCGCAGCCCGTCGCGACGTACATCGACGGCTCGCTCTCGAAGGAGGCGCTCGCGAAGTAGGTCCCGCGCGCCTCGCGCGGAGCTCGTCAATGCCCAGCTCGCCGTCCGCTCCGTGGTTCCGGCCGCTCGCGGCGCTCTCGCCCACGCAGGCGCGCCGGTACTGGATCCTCTCGTTCCTGTTGCCCCTGCTGGCCTGGTCCGTCGTCAGCTACGTCCCGTTCGTGTGGCACCCGATGCTGCGCGTGACGGACGCGGGTGACGTCGACTGGGCCACGGTGGGCGAGCTGGCGCCGCGCGCCGACATCGACCGCGACAACGCCGAGATCCGCAAGCACGGCGGGCACGAAGCGAAGGGCATCCGCGCCAACCCGGTCTTCTTGCCGGCGCCGCACGAGGTGGCGCGCGCGCTGGTGACGGCGTTCACGACGCCGCCGTTCCGCGAGGACGAGCCGTGGCTGCACCAGAGCCTGTGGCACTCGATCCAGGTCATCTTCTGGGGCTTCCTGGTGTCGTCGATCTTCGGCGTGCCGCTCGGCATCCTGTGCGGCGCGCTCCCGCGCCTCGCGCGCCTCACCGAGCCGTTCATCGAATTTTTCCGCTACCTGCCCGCGCCGGCGTTCGGGGCGCTCGCGGTCGCGATCCTCGGCATCGAGGACGCGCCCAAGGTCGCCATCATCTTCATCGGGACGTTCTTCCAGCAGGTGCTCGTCATCGCCAACACGACGAGGCGCATCGACCCGGCGCTGCTCGAGGCGGCGCAGACTCTGGGCGCGTCGCCGCGCCACTTGCTCCTGCGCGTCGTCGTGCCCGGCGTCATCACCGACATCTACACCGACATGCGCGTGCTGCTCGGCTGGGCGTGGACGTACCTCATCGTCGCCGAGCTCATCGGCGAGAGCTCGGGCATCACGTTCTTCATCAACCAGCAGGCGAAATACCGCGCCTACGATCGCGTGTTCGCGGCCATCATCGTCATCGGGCTCGTGGGGCTCAGCACCGACCTCGTGCTCGCGTCGCTCGGGCGGCAGATCTTCCCGTGGCTCAAGACCTCGCGGCGCGGGTGGTTCAACAAAGCGGCCTCACGGGCGCGCCGCGGGCGCCGCGCGCCCGTGCCCGAGGAGCCGGCGGCCGAGAAGGCGGCGGTGCAGGCGTGAGCGAGCTGTCGTACCGCACGCAGGACGTCTCCGTCGCGGCGCGCTTCGAGAAGCTCAAGCAACGGCCCGTCATCCTCGACGTACGCGACCTCGTGAAGACGTTCACCAACGCCGAAGGCGAGACGGTGACGGCGCTCGATCGCGTGAGCTTCCAGGCCTACCGGCGCGAGCTGCTGTGCGTGATCGGACCTTCGGGTTGCGGCAAGTCGACGCTCGCGCGTTTGATCGCCGGCCTCGATCCCTGCAACGGCGGCACGATCCTGCTCGACGGCAAGCCCGTCGACGGGCCCGGCCCCGATCGCGGCATGGTGTTCCAGGCCTACACGCTGTTCCCGTGGCTCACCGTGCGGAAGAACGTCATGTTCGGCCTCGAGGTGTCGCAAGGTCTGTCGCCGTCGACGGCCGAGCAAGAGGCCAACCAGTGGCTCGAGCTGGTCGGCCTCGTGAAGTTCGCCGACAGCTACCCGCACCAGCTCTCGGGCGGCATGAAACAGCGCGTGGCCATCGCGCGCGCGCTCGCGAACCGCCCGCGCATCTTGCTCATGGACGAGCCGTTCGGCGCGCTCGACGCACAAACGCGCGCACAGATGCAGTCGTACCTGCTACAGATTTGGAAACAGGTCGACATCACGATCGTGTTCATCACGCACGACCTCGACGAGGCGGTCTACCTCGCCGATCGCGTGCTCATCCTCGACGCGCACCCGGGCCGCGTGCGCGAGCTCATGGAGGTCGCCGTGCCCCGCCCCCGCCACCCGTCGCAGTTCCAATCGTCCACGTTCCTCGCGGCGCGCCGCCACCTGGAAGAGCTCATTCACCCGCCCGTCGAGGTCGTCATGGACGCCCTGCCCGTCGTGCACACGCGCATGACGGTCGTCGGGGACGACGTCGAATGAGTGGCATCGTCTATCAGGACACGCTGCGCGGCGGGCAGGCGTGGTCGCGGCGGCTGCGGCGGCACCAGGTGCTGCGCCTCACCGATGACGACGGCGGCGCGTGCGTCTCGGCGCTCTTCTACAACGCCGAAGAGCCGCTCGAGCGCTACAACATGCCCGACACGCTCAAGGCGCAGTTCACGGCGTTCCTCACCAAGGGGCGCGTGCTGTTCTCGGACATGGGGCGCGTGCTGGCGTCGATCGTCGACGACACGTGCGGGTGGCACGACACGATCTCGGGCTGCGGCGACGCCGTCGCCATGCGCAAGAAGTACGGTGACGGCCGCTACCAAGACCTGCGCAACGAGTTTCATCGCAACGCGCGCGACAACTTCCTCGTCGAGCTCGGCAAGCACGGCCTCGGTAAGCGCGACGTCGTCGCCAACGTGAACTTCTTCGCGCGCGTCGCCGTCGACGACGCGGGCACCGTGCGCCTCGTGCCCGGCAACAGCCGCGCAGGCGCGCACGTCGACCTGCGCTTCGAGATGGACACGCTCGTCGTCCTCTCGAACACGCCCCACCCGCTCGATCCCAGCGGCACGTACGCGCCGCCCGCCGTCTCGCTGGCGATCCGCGCGGGCGCGGCGCCCGACATCGACGATCCGTGCCGGGTGTCGCGCTCCGAGAACGAGCGCGGCTTCGCGCTCACCGAGGCCTACGTGACGGAGCGCGGGGGCGCGTCGTGAGCGGCACGTTCGTGCAGCGCACGAGCGCGCTCGATCCCGCGAAGGCGCGGCTCGATCTCGTGCTGCCCGCGGGCGAAGGCTGGACGCACGAGCTGCACGCGGGCGAGGTGTTCCGCATCGTCGACCTCGAGGGCAACCAGGCCGTCGACACGCTGTTCTTCAACGCGCGCGACACCACCGAGCGCTACAGCGCCGTCGAGACCATCCGCTCGCAGGGCAACATCTACCTGACGACGGGCACGGCGCTGGTCTCGAGCGAGGGCCGCCCGCTGCTGACGATCGTCGCCGACACGTGCGGGCGCCACGACACGCTGGGCGGCGCGTGCTCGGCCGAGAGCAACCAGGTGCGTTACGCGATCGCCAAGAAGTACATGCACAACTGCCGCGACACGTTCCTGCTCGCCCTCGCGCGCCACGGCCACGGCATGACCAAGCGCGACCTGCCCGCCAACATCAACTTCTTCATGAACGTGCCCGTGACGCCCGAGGGCGAGCTCACCTTCGCCGACGGCGTGTCCGGGCCCGGCCGTTACGTCGAGATGCGCGCGGCGATGGACGTGCTGGTGCTGATCTCGAACTGCCCGCAGCTCAACAACCCGTGCAACGCCTACAACCCGACGCCGATCCGGCTGCTCGTGTGGCCCCCCGCGTGAGCGTCGACGGAAGCCGAGGCTGAGCGCCGTGTTCCGCAAAGTCCTCGTCGCCAACCGCGGCGCCATCGCGACGCGGATCCTGCGCACGCTGCGCCGCATGGGCGTCGGCTCGGTCGCCGTGTACTCCGAGGCCGACGCGACGGCGCCGCACGTGCTCGCCGCCGACGAGGCCGTGTGCATCGGCCCGCCCAAGCCCGCCGAGAGCTACCTGCGCGGCGAGAAGATCCTCGAGGTCGCGCGCGCGACCGGCGCCGAGGCGCTGCACCCGGGCTACGGCTTCCTCGCCGAGAACGCCGACTTCGCCGAGGCGTGCGAGGCCGCGGGCGTCGCCTTCATCGGCCCGACGCCCGAGCAGATGCGCGCCTTCGGTCTCAAGCACACGGCGCGCGCGCTCGCCGCGGCGAACGGCGTGCCACTGCTGCCCGGCACCGACATCTTGAGCGGCGTCGAAGACGCCCTCGCCGCCGCCGAGCGCATCGGCTACCCCGTGATGCTCAAGAGCACGGCTGGCGGCGGTGGCATCGGCATGCGTCGCTGCAACGACGCCGCCGAGCTCGCCTCGGGCTACGACGCCGTCGATCGCCTGGCGCGCGCGAACTTCAAGCAGGCGGGCCTTTACTTGGAAAAGCTCGTCACGCGCGCGCGCCACGTCGAGGTGCAAATCTTCGGCGACGGCGCCGGCACCGTGCTCGCGCTCGGCGAGCGCGACTGCTCGCTGCAGCGCCGCAACCAGAAGGTCGTCGAGGAGACGCCCGCGCCCGGCATCTCGGCGGCGACGCGCGCCGCGCTGCTCGAAACCGCCGCACGCCTCGGCCGTGGCGCGCGCTATCGATCGGCGGGCACCGTGGAATTCATCCTCGACGCCTCGTCGCCCGCGCTCGACGCGTTCTACTTCCTCGAGGTCAACACGCGCATTCAGGTCGAGCACGGCGTGACCGAAGAGGTCACGGGCATCGATCTCGTCGAGTGGATGGTGCGCCTCGCGGCGGGCGCCCTGCCCGACCTCGCGACGCGCGCGCCGACGCCGCGGGGCGCGTCGATTCAAGCGCGCCTCTACGCCGAAGATCCCAAGCGCGGCTTCCAGCCGAGCTGCGGCGTGCTCACCGACGTCTGGTTCCCGGCGAGCGCCGACGTGCGCGTCGAGTCGGCCGTCGAGCGCGGCAGCGAGGTCACGCCGTTCTACGACCCGATGCTCGCGAAGATCATCGCGCGCGGCGAGACGCGCGAGGTGGCGCGCCGCGCGCTCGTCGCCGCGCTCGAGGGCACGCGCGTCGCCGGCATCGAGAGCAACCGCGACTATTTGATCCAGGTGCTCCGCGACGACGACTTCGCCGACGGCGACGTCGACACGTCGAAGCTCGCGTCGTTCGACTACGCCCCGCGCACGATCGAGGTGCTCGAAGGCGGCACGCAGACGACGGTCCAAGACTTCCCTGGCCGCCTCGGCCACTGGGACGTCGGCGTGCCGCCGTCGGGTCCCATGGACGCGCTGTCGTTCCGGCTCGCGAACCGCCTCGTCGGCAACGGGCCCGACGCCGCCGGCCTCGAGTGCGCGCTCGTTGGGCCCGCGCTGCGGTTCCACGCGCCCGCCGTCGTCGCCCTCACGGGCGCGGACATGCGCGCGACCGTCGACGGCAAGCCGGCGCCGCGCTTCGAGGCGCTGGCCGTGGGCGCGGGCTCCGAGCTGCGCCTCGCGGGCGTGCGCGGCCACGGCAGCCGCGGCTACCTCGCGATCCGCGGCGGCCTCGACGTGCCGAGCGTGCTCGGCAGCCGCGCGACCTTCACGCTCGGGTTGTTCGGTGGCCACGGCGGGCGCGCGCTCGCCGCGGGCGACGTGCTCCACCTCGGCGGGCAGGCGCCCGTCGCCGACGCCGCGACGGCGCGCCTGCCCTTCGCGCTCATGCCGTCGCTCGCCGACGCGTGGGACATCGCCGTGCTGCAGGGCCCGCACGGCGCGCCCGACTTCTTCCAGCCCGCCGACATCGACGATCTCTTCGCGACCGCGTGGCGCGTCCACTACAACTCGAGCCGCACGGGCGTGCGCCTCATCGGGCCGAAGCCGCGCTGGGCGCGCGCCGACGGCGGCGAGGCCGGCCTGCACCCGTCGAACATCCATGACAACGCCTACGCCATCGGCACGATCGACTTCACGGGCGACATGCCCGTCATTCTCGGTCCCGACGGCCCGAGCTTGGGCGGGTTCGTCTGCCCCGCGACGATCATCGAGGCCGATCTGTGGAAGGTCGGGCAGCTCAAGCCCGGCGACACCGTGCGCTTTCGCGCCGTCACCCTCGAAGACGCGCGCGCGCGGCGTGCGGCGCAAGAAGACGCCGTCGAGACGTTGCGCGCGCCGCCGACGCCGCCCGCGGGGCTGCGCACGCTCGCGGCCGCGGCCGACGCGCCCGACTCGTCGACGGCGATCCTCGTCGCGCGGCCCGCGCGCGGCGAGCGCCCGGCGTTCACCATTCGCCAAGATGGCGATGCCAACGTCCTGTGCGAGCTCGGCCCGGCGACGCTCGACTTCGCGCTGCGCTTTCGCGCGCACGCGCTCATGCAAGCCGTCTCGGCGCTCGCGTTGCCGGGCATCATCGATCTGACGCCCGGCATCCGCTCGCTGCAGATCCATTACGACGATCGCCGCTTGCCGCGCGAGCGCTTGCTCGACGCGCTCGTCGAGGCCGAGGCGGAGTTGCCTGACACCGACGACCTCGAGGTCCCGTCGCGCGTCGTGCACCTGCCGCTGTCGTGGGACGATCCCGCGACGCAGCTCGCGATCCGCAAGTACACGCAGTCGGTGCGCCCCGACGCGCCCTGGTGCCCGAGCAACATCGAGTTCATCCGCCGCATCAACGGCCTCGCGTCGATCGACGAGGTGAAGGAGATCGTCTTCGGCGCGACCTACCTCGTGCTCGGCCTCGGCGACGTTTATCTCGGCGCGCCCGTCGCGACGCCGCTCGACCCGCGCCACCGCCTGGTCACGACGAAGTACAACCCGGCGCGCACGTGGACACCCGAGAACGCCGTCGGCATCGGCGGCGCGTATTTGTGTGTTTACGGCATGGAGGGCCCCGGCGGCTACCAGTTCGTGGGCCGCACTTGCCAGATGTGGAACCGATTCCACGAGACGCCCGAGTTCACGCCGGGGCATCCGTGGCTGCTGCGCTTCTTCGATCAGATCCGGTTCTACCCGGTGAGCGAGCGAGAGCTGCTCGACTTCCGCGTCGCCTTCCCGCGCGGCCGCGCGCGCGTGAAGATCGAGCCGACGACCTTCAAGTTCGCCGACTACCGCAAGTTCCTCGACGACAACGCCGAGACGATCGATGCCTTTCGCGGGAAGCAGCGCGCCGCCTTCGTCGAGGAGCGCGAGCGCTGGAAGCTGTTGCCGCCCATCCCCGACGAGCCGGCGGCGATGCCGACGAGCGACGCCGAGAAGGAATGGCCCGAGGGCTTCACGAAGGTGGCGTCACCCGTCACGGGCAGCGTCTGGGAAATCAAGGTTGCCGAGGGCGCGACGGTCGCCGCCGGCGACACACTGGTCGTGATGGAAACGATGAAGATGGAGACGCCGGTGGTCGCGCGCGCCGCGGGGAAGATCGCGGCGGTGACGCAGAAGCCGGGCGCGCTCGTGACGGCGGGGCAGACGCTCGTCGTCGTCGAACCCGCTTAGGCGATCATTCGGGAAGCGGCCACGGGCAGGAGGCCCGCGTGGCGTCGATCATGTTGCCGAGCATGAGCTCCGTCTCGCACGGGTCTGCGTACTGCGTCGGCGAGAACGCGCAGTTGGTCTCATAGAGGCAGTCCTTCGTGCCGAGGGCCGCGCAGCAGATGTCGGCGAGCTTGCAGACAGCGGCGCAAGCGCTCTGACCGCCGGCGCCACCGGCGCTCGACGATCCGCCTCCGCCCCCGGCGCCACCGCCGCCCGAGACGCCGCCACGCCCTGAAGCGCCCGCTCCGCCCGTGCCTGCGGCTCCGTTCGAGCCGGCGTCGCCCGATGCTCCCGCGCCGCCGTCCTTGTTCGCGCCGTCGACGCACGCGGCGCACGCGTCCGCCTGACCAGGCTGCGACGAATCACCGCAGCCGAGGACGGCGCTCGCGAGCAGCGCGACGCCAACAACGAACGCTCTCGCTGCTTTGCGGGTCGTCATGTGATGCACGCTAACAAGACCTCGAATTGCAAATCGGTGAATTCGACGTACCGCGACACCTTGTCGCACGATTACGCACATCTTCGCTGCTTATTATCGCGCCCGACTTCGGCCATTGGGATGCAAATCCGCACGAGTTTAATGATGGCGAAACGTGTTGGCAAAAACGGGGGACGGACATGAATCGGTCATTTTGTGGGCAGCTTCAAAGCGAAGGAACTCGGGGAACGATGAGAGCGCGGCTCGCGTCGTTGTTGGCCGGCGCGATCGGCATCGCGGTGCTGGCGATTCCCGCGATCGGGCACGCCGCGACCAGCGGACCCGCGAAGGTCGCCTGCGGCGGCCCCGCGGCGTCGCCCTTCGTCGCCGACACGAACTTCTCGGGCGGCTCGACGGTCACGCGCACCAACTCGATCGACATGACCGCCGTGGCCAACCTGACCCCGGCGCCCAGCGCTCTCTACCAAAGTCAGCGCTACGGCAACTTCACGTACACGTTCGGCGGCTTCACCGCCAGCTCGATGAACACCGTCCGGCTTCACTTCGCGGACACGCACTGGACCACGCCCGGCAACCGCTCTTTCAACGTTTCCATAAATGGAACGCAGGTGCTCACAGGGTTCGACATCGTTGGCGTCGCCGGCGCCGGCAATCGAGCCATTATCGAAACGTTCTCGACGCTCGCCAACTCTTCCGGCCAATATGTGATCACATTCACGACGGTCAAGGATGCGGCTTCGGTCTCGGGCATCGAAGTCAACGCCGGTACGTACGGGTTCACGCAAATCAACGCCGGCGGACCGGCGGTGGCGCCGTACATCGCTGACACCGACTTCTCGGGCGGCTCGACGGTCACGCGCACCAACTCGATCGACATGAGCAACGTCGTGAATCAGAACCCGGCGCCGGCCTCGGTCTACCAGAGCCAGCGCTTCGGCAACTTCTCGTACACGATCGGCGGCTTCGACGCGAACTCGAGCAACCTGGTCAGGCTGCACTTCTGCGACACGCACTGGACCTCGGCCGGCCAACGCGTCTTCAACGTCACGATCAACGGCGTGCCGGCCCTCACGAGCTTCGACGTCGTCGCTCAGGCCGGTGGCGGAAACAAGGCCCTCATCGAGAGCTTCACGATGCTCGCCAACTCGGCGGGCCAGTACGTGATTCAGTTCTCGACGATCACGGACTCTCCGACGGTGTCGGGCATCGAGGTGCTCAGCCCCACCTCGCAGCTCCAGCCGGTGAACCTGGCGCTCGGCAAGCCGACGAGCCAGTCGTCGGTCGCCAACGGCGGCGTCCCCAGCCGCGCCGTCGACGGCGTCTCCGACAGCAACTTCGCCCACGGCTCGGTCACCCAGACGGGCAACGATGTCAACGCGTGGTGGGAGGTCGACCTCGGCACCGGCCGCAACATCAGCGAGATCGAGATTGATTTCCGCACCGACTCCGGCTTGGCGAACAACTATCCGTTCATGGTGATCACGTCCAACGACACGATCTTCGACAGCGACATGGTCATCGATCCGCCGCTCGACGGGGTGTCGCGCGCGGTCATCGAGGGGCCGGTCAACTCGGTCGTGACGGTGCCCATCAATCGCATGGCGCGCACCGTCCGCGTCGCGCTGACGGGCCAGAACGTGTTGAGCATCGCCGAGGTGAAGGTCTTCGAGCAGTTCAACTCCGCGCGCGGCCGCTCGGCGACGCAATCGAGCACGCGTCTCAACGGCGACGCCTCACACGCCGTCGACGGGAACATCAACGGCGTCTACGGCCGCAACGAGGTCGCGGCGACGAACTCGGAGAAGAACCCGTGGTGGCAGGTCGATATGGGCCTCGTCAGCTTCGTGCGCGAGGTCGACGTGTGGAGCGGCAACAGCGACTGCTGCATGACCACGGGGCCGCTCTACCGCGTGTACGCCTCGCCAACACCGTTCACGAGCGATCCTTCGGTCAGCTTGCCCCCGGGCGCTTTCCAATCGATCACCGAAGGCCACGGCACGCCCACGCGCGTGTTCATCGGCGTCAACGCGCGCTACATCCGCGTCCAGATGGTCGGCACGGATTCGCTCGCGCTCTCGGAGGTTCAGGTGTTCTCCTCGGCAACGGGCTCGTTCGGCGGCCACGCCAAGCTCTACCCGCCGGACGGCGTCGTGTCGGGGGTCGATCCGTACTCCCTCATCGATCTCAATCCCAACGGCGGCAGCAGCAACCCGGTGGTCGCCTCGACCGCCAACGAGCCCGATCCCTACTTCGAGGTCGACCTCGGCGGTGATCGCTACATCGAGAGCGTGCGCGTGTGGGGTGAGGCGTTCTCGAGCTCGAGCAAGGAGTTCAGCATCTTCGTCTCGGAGGAGAAGATGCCGGACTCCGTCGCGGCCGTGCGCTCCGACTTCAACGCGCTCGAATACCTCGGGTTCGGCTCCGTGAACGACAGCACGACGACGATCATGAATCGAGCCCGATTCGTTCGCATTCAGCTCCAAGGCTCGAATCAGGTCCTCGGCCTCAACGAGGTGGAGATCGTGACGACGCAAGGCTACGTGGTCAATCCGGCCAGCGGGTTGACGTCGACGAGCGCCTCGTCGACCACCCACGTCACGGGCTTCCACACGCGTCCCGGTGTCGACGTCGACATGTATCAGTTCGATCCCGGCGCCAGCACGGGCGGCGGCTTCTACAACGACTACACGTACCTCTTCTCGACGCTCACGAGCACGACGCCGCAGCTGACCTCGCTCGCGACCGTGCCCGTCTACGCGTTCGACATGGGGAACGTGCCGCTCTCGACGGTGACGGCGGCGAAGTGGGCCAACGGAGGCATCGCTCCGCTCTATGTCCAGGCGGATGACTTCCCGGGGATCAACCCCGTGGCCACGCCGCTGCGAACGGTCGACGCGGATGGCACGATCAGCGGCTTCGGACCGACGACGCGGCTCGTGTCGACGAGCCCGACGCCGGACGACACCAGCGACACGAAGACCTATCTGACGATCCCGATGCCGGCGACCGCCAACAACACGGGCTATTACAACCTGCTCGCCGGACCGTCGTCCAACCCGACGTACTTCGAAATCCCGGCCACGTTGGCGGGCTTCCAGTCGCAGTACGGAATGACCTCGTCGACCGCCGTGAACGCGAAGTACTACAACGCCGGCGACCTGGGCATTGGCCGTAACATGACGTGCAACCGCCTGTCGTGGAAGGTCATCAACCCGAACGGGACCAAGCCGACCGGCCTGTGCCCGGACGGCACGAAGGCCTGCGTCTCGGGCGTGGCGTGCGCCGTGTCCAACTTCGCGCCTCCGTCCGGCCTCACGAGCCCGCCCAACGCTCCCATCCTCTTCGGGCAGCAGGCGACTTGCCTGGCCGAGCTGACGAACGGCACGGCGCCGTTCGCCACCGTCGTCATGGTCAAGCGCGACGGCGCGACGGCGGCCACGTTCGGCGTGTATCTCGGCGGCACGTCAGCCAACGCCGGCCAGAGGATTCAGTCGAACGTGTTCCTCGACAGCAAGGGCATCAACACGCAAGTGCCCAACAACTGCGTGCCGTGCCACGGCGGTCTGGCGGGCAGCAACCCGCTGGCGATCACCAACGATTCGTTCCTGCCGTTCGATCCGGGGGCGTTCCGGTTCGGCGCGGCCGGCTCGGGGACCGACTACGCCAGCCAGGCCGAGGCGTTCCGCAAGCTGAACTCGCTCGTCAAGTCGAGCAAGCCCGCGCAGGCGATCGTCGACTTCATCGACGGTACGTACCACGGCAACGTCGACACCGTCGGTCAGGCGGCGGATCTGACCTGGGTGCCTCCCGGTTGGAGTCACTCGGCGACGCAAACGAAGGTCTACAATGGCCTCATCAAGTACAGCTGCCGTGGTTGCCACTGGTCGCAGGGGACGAACGGAACGGCCGCGGGCGGTCTGGACTTCAGCGACGGGAACTTCTTCGACGGCGCCCTGTCAGCGATCATCGTCTCGGACGTCTGCGCGGCGCACAAGATGCCCCAATCGCAGTTGGTGACGAAGAACACCTGGGGAGATCAGTCTCGGGCGCTGCTGCTCGGCTACACCGGAAGGTTGGACACCGGCGTGCATGAGTACTGCAAAGCCCAGGTGGGGCCGTAGCCATGAAACGCTTCGTCGCCGTCGGTATATTGGGTGCGCTCGCGGTGCTCGCGGTGGTGATGGTCCGTCATCGATCCGCCGCCCACGCGACCGATCCCGCCGGCTCCGACCAAGGCCCCTCCGATGAGGAGACGGCCGAAGGCACGCAGCCGGCGAGCCCCGCGGCGCCGGAACGCTTTTATCGGATGGGGCATTCATCGTCTCCCTTCGGGGAGGCGGTGGAGCCGCCGCCGACGCCGCCGGCGAACCGCGGCGTGAGGAGCACGGCCATCTTCGTGGGAGGCAACTACCCGAAGAACCGCGCCGCAGACCAAGTGGTGCCACCCGTCGGAACTCTCACGGGCAGCGCGTACATGCGGGAGTACCGGCAAGCCGTGTGTGCGTGCTCATCACGTTCGTGCGTGAGCGATCTCCAGCCGCGCTTCTTGCGAGAGCTCGCGAGCGTTCAGTATGACGAGCAGCGCGACGGCGCGTCGTACACGGTGGACGCTCACGAGGCGGCGGCCTGCGCCACCAAGGCCTGGAACCTGTAGCCCCCGCGACCGAGCCGCCAGCGCCTCGTCAGTCAGACGATGAGGTGCTGGCGGACGATCTCGTCGGTGAGCTCGGCGATCTTGCCGCCCGCGACTTCCCTTCCGCGGTCCATCATGCAGAAGGTCTTGCCGACGCGACGGGCGAACGGAAGCTTCTGCTCGACGGTGAGCACGGCGAGACCGGCCTCGTTGAGGCGCATGATGATGTCGCCGATCTCGTGGACGATGTTGGGCTGGATGCCCTCGGTCGGCTCGTCGAGGATGAGGAGCTTGGGCATCTTGGCGTCGATCGCCAGCGCGCGGCCGATGGCCAGCTGCTGTTGCTGACCGCCCGAGAGATCGCCGCCGCGACGGCGCATCATCTTTTTCAGCACGGGGAACAGCGTGAAGACCTGCTCGGGCACGACGCCCTTGCCGCCGCGCGCGGCGAGGCCGACCTCGAGGTTCTCGGCGACGGTGAGGTCGGCGAAGATCTCGCGGCCCTGCGGCACGTAGCCGATGCCGAGGCGCGCGCGCCGCTCGGCCGGCGTGCCCAAGAGCTCGGTCCCGAGGAACTTCACGCTGCCCGACGTCGCGGGCAGCAGGCCCATGATGACCTTGAGCAGCGTCGTCTTGCCGACGCCGTTGCGGCCCATCAAGCAAACGCAGCCGCCCGCCGGCACCTTGAGCGAGGCGTCCCACAGCGTGTGGCTGCTGCCGTAGAACTGGTTGACGCCCGCGACCTCGAGGATGACGTCGGGCGCGGCCTCGGGCGCGATGATCTCGGCGGCGCTCATGATCCCAGATAGACCTCGATGACCTTGGGGTCTTTTTGAATGACGTCCATCGGTCCCTCGGCCAGCACCGAGCCTTCGTGCAGCACCGTCACCTTGCGCGCGATGCTGCGCACGAACTCCATGTCGTGCTCGACGACGACGACGGTGTGCCGCCCGGCCAGGCTGCGGAACAGCTCGGCGGTCCGCTCCATCTCGGGCTGGGTCATGCCGGCGACGGGCTCGTCGATGAAGAGCACCTTCGGGTCCTGGCACAGCAGCATGCCGATCTCGAGCCACTGCTTTTGCCCGTGCGCGAGCAAACCCGCCAGGCGGTTGCGCGCGTCGGACAACCCGATGATCTCGAGCACCTCTTCGATGCGGTCCTTCTGACCCTTCGCGAGGCGCGCGAACAAGGTGTGGAAGACGCCCTTGTTGCCGCGCAACGCGAGCTCGCAGTTCTCGTAGACGGTGTGGCCTTGGAAGACCGTCGGGCGCTGGAACTTGCGGCCGATGCCCATCTCGGCGATGCGGCACTCGGAGAGGCTCGTGAGATCGTTCACGCGGCTCTCGAGGAAGACCTTGCCCTCGGTCGGGCGCGTCTTGCCGGTGATGACGTCCATGAGCGTGGTCTTGCCGGCGCCGTTGGGGCCGATGATGCAGCGGAGCTCGCCCTTCTCGAGCAAGAGCGTGACGTCGTTGAGCGCCTTGAAGCCGTCGAAGCTCACGGTGAGGTTCTCGGCCCACAACATGATGGGCGGGCGGCCCAGCAGCGGCGCAGGCGAGTCTGGCTCGATCTCGGCGGCCTCGGCGCTCACGCCGTCTTCTCCTTGGTCGTCGTCGAAGGCGTGGCCGGTGCTTTGGGCGCCGGAACCACGGTGGCGCGCGCGGCCGCGCGCTTCTGCAGCATCGCTTTGATCGGCGCCGTCAAACCAACGACGCCCTTCGGCAGGAACAGCGTCACGATGACGAACAGCGCGCCCAGCGCGTAGAGCCACGCCGACGGGAAGGCCGCCGTGAGCCAGCTCTTGCCGCCGTTGACGAGCCACGCACCGATGAGCGCGCCCGTGAGCGTGCCGCGGCCGCCGACGGCGACCCAGATCGCCATCTCAATCGAGTTCGACGGCTGCATCTCGCTGGGGTTGATGATGCCCACCTGCGGGACGTAGAGCGCGCCCGCGAGCGCGCACAGCACGGCCGACAGCGTCCACACGAACAGCTTGTAGTTGATCGACTCGTAGCCGCAGAAGCGCGTCTTGAGCTCGGCGTCGCGCAGCGCCGTCAGCACGCGGCCGAGCTTGCTCGTGACGATGTAGCGGCACAGCAGGTACGTGCCGATGAGCGCGATCGACGTGACGGTGTAGAGCATCAGCTTCGTCTGCGGCGCCGCGAGCGGCCAGCCCAGGATGCGCTTGAAGTCGGTGAGGCCGTTGTTGCCGCCGAATCCGGTGGCGTTCTGGAAGAAGAGCAGGGTGGCCGCGTAGGTCAGCGCCTGCGTGACGATCGAGAAGTACACGCCGCGGATGCGCGAGCGAAACGCGAACCAGCCGAACACCAGCGCCAACAGCCCGGGCGCCACCACCGCCATGATGGCGGCGAACGGGAAGCTCTGGAACCCGTGCCAGTACCAGGGCAGCGTGTGCCAGTCGAGGAACACCATGAAGTCGGGCAGCTGGCTGCGGTAGACGCCCTCGCCGGCGATCGACCGCATCAGGTACATCCCCATCGCGTAGCCGCCCAGCGCGAAGAAGAGGCCGTGCCCCAGGCTGAGGATGCCGGCGTACCCCCAGATGAGGTCCATCGCCAGGGCGGCGATCCCGAAGCAGAGGAACTTGCCCAGCAGCGGCACCAGGTAGTCGGGCGCCAGCAGCGGCACCAGCACCGCCAGCAGCAGCGCGCCGCCGCTGATCGCCGCCCAGGCGCGCGGCGTGTGCATCGATCGCAGGCGCTGGAGCATCTAGGCCTCCACGCGACCCTTCAGCGCGAAGAGCCCCTGCGGGCGGCGCTGGATGAAGAGGATGATGAACACCAGCACGGTGATCTTGCCCAGCACGGCGCCGGCCAGCGGCTCGAGCAGCTTGTTGACGACGCCCAGGCCCAGCGCCGCGGCCACAGCGCCGGCCAGCTTGCCGACGCCACCCAGCACGACGACCATGAAGGAGTCGATGATGTAGCTCTGTCCCAGCTCGGGCCCGACGTTGCCCAGCTGCGACAGCGCGACGCCGCCCAGGCCGGCGATGCCCGAGCCCAGGCCGAACACCAGCGCGTCGACGCGGCGGGTGGGAATCCCCAGGCAGGCCGCCATGGCCCGGTTCTGGGTCACGGCGCGGACCTGCAGGCCGAAGCGGGTGCGCTGCAGGACGAACCAGACCAGCGCCGAGACCACGACCACGAAGGCGATGACGGCGATGCGCGACCAGGGCAGCACCAGGCCGTGCGCGATCTCGACGCCGCCCGACAGCCACGCCGGGTTGGCGACGGTGACGTTCTGGGCGCCGAACAGCAGGCGCACTGTCTGGATGAGGCCCAGGCTGATGCCCCACGTCGCGAGCAGCGTCTCCAGCGGGCGGCCGTAGAGGTGGCGGATGACCGTCCGTTCCAGCACCACGCCGATGGCGGCCGTGGCCAGGAAGGCGACCGGGATGGCCAGCAGCAGGTACATGGAATGGCCGTGCAACGCCGTCTGGACGGCGTACGTCGCGTAGGCGCCCAGCATCAGCATCTCGCCGTGGGCCATGTTGATGACGCCGAGCAGACCGAACGTGATGGCCAGCCCCAGGGCCGCGAACAGCAGCACGCTGGCCAGCGACAGCCCGTGCAGCAGGTCGCCGGCGAAGCTGATCATGCGCTGGTGGCTGACCACCGCGCGGATGGCGGCCTGCGCGGCGGCCCGGACCTGCGGGTTCGCCTCGCGCGGCGTCCCGTCGTCCTTGTTGCCGACCATCTGCTGCAGCGCCGAGAGAAATTCGTCGTTGCCGCTGTCGCCGATCGCTTGCAGCGCGGCGATGCGGGCTTGTGGATCCGTGCTCTGCAGGTCGACGCGCGCGCCGGCCAGCTTCAGGGCCTCCAGGACCTTGCCGTCCTTCTCGCGGAGAAGCGCCTTGTGCAGCAGGGCAGGGGCCTCGGCCGAGCCGCCCTTCGACAGCTCCGTGGCCGCGGCCAAGCGCACGTCGGCGTCGGGCGACCCCAGCTGCAGCTGCGCCAGCACCGGGAACGCCACGCGGCGAATCTCGTTGCTGACCTCGACCTCCTTCAACGGAGAGGGCGCCGGCTTGACGATCTCGTTCGTCAGCGGGCGGCGCACCTCGCGAATCTTCGAATCCCAGATGTAAGGGTGGCCGTCGGCGCCCACCCGCAGCCGGTCGTCACACAGCGCGTCCAGCACGCCGATGGCGTGCGGGTCGCCGAGGGCGGCGAGCTTGTTCACCGCCTCGACGACCTTGTCGTCGGAAGACGCTGCCAGTCCGTCGACGGCGTCCTCCAGCGCGCCCGCCCGAGCCGCTCCGGGAGCGGCCAGGACCACCAGCGCCAGGCCCACCAGGGCCCAGCGCCGGGCGTGATTCCTCTGAACAAACGGTTTCACGTGGTCCTTTCGTCCTGCTCGTCCTGCTGGCCGTTACTTCGCCGCGACCGTTCCTGCGCCGCCGAACTTGGGCGCCGTGCAGTTGCCGCAAGCCCAGGGGTACAGCCAGTTGGCGATCTTGCCCTTGTCGTCCGGGATGTACGGGCTCCAGGCCTGCGCCTTGATCGGGCCGTCGGTCTTCCAGACGATGTGGAACTGGCCGTCCGACTTGACCTCGCCGATGTAGACCGGCTTGTGCAGGTGGTGGTTCTCGGCGTCCATCGTGATGTCGAACCCGTCGGGGCCCATGAAGTGCTGGTACCCGACCGCCTGGCGAACGGCGTCGACGTTCGTCGTGTGCGCCTGCTCGACGGCCTGCGCCCACATGTGGATGCCGATGTACGTGGCCTCCATCGGGTCGTTGGTGACGCGCTTGTCGCCGCCCGGCAGGTTGTTCTTCTTCACGTAGGCCATCCAC
>DASZRT010000004.1:0-6975 GCA_035549075.1 Polyangia bacterium
CGCGCGCCGCACGCCCTCGTCGCGCGAGGCGAGCAGCGGCACGAGCGCGGGCAAGGCCTTCGGCGATCCGAGTCGACCCAACGCCTCGGCCGCGTGGCGCTCGAGCGGCGCGACGCCGCTGCCCGCGAGCGCGACGAGCCCTTCGACGAGCGCCGGATCGCGCAGGCCCAGCTCGCCGACGACGATCGCCGCCGCGATCTGCCGTTCGGCCGCGTCGCTCGCGAGCAGCGCCGCGAGCTTCTTCGTGACGTCCTTACCGCCAGCAGCTGCCATCGCCGTCATCGTAAACCCGACGGCGACGGCCGTCTCTCATTGCCGACGGGCGCCCCTCACTGCTGGAAGCAGTACAGCGGCGCGAGCTGGGCGCACGCGCCGCCGCCGGCCGTGCAGTCGTCGGTCCAGTTCGTCTGCGTCGTCGCGCCGCCCCACGCCGCGCTCTCGCCGTTGACGTCCGACCAGTCGCCGCAGGTCGCGCCCGTGTCGTTGAGCCCGCCCGAGCTGTCGGTGTCGGTCCACACGGACGAGCCCCCGCACGACGTCGTCGTCGAGGGTGGCCCGCCGCCGAGCTCGGTGACGTCGATGGCGTGACGGAGCGTGCCCGAGGTGAGCGCGCTCCAGTTGTTGGCGACGATCGAGCCGTCGACGAGCACATACGGCCCGCCGTCTTGCGCGAAGCGTGACGAGGGCGAGCCCGTGAAGTCGCTGAGCCACGCGCGGTAGGTGCCGTTCAGGTTGGCGGCCTTCGCGCGCGCCTGGCACTTCGCGTCGGCGCCGCCGAGGCCGCCGAGCGCGCCGCCTGCGTAGACGGTCGACGTCACGAACACGAGCTTCGCGTTCTTCGTGCAGGCGGTGCCGCCGGCACCGCACACGAATTCGCACGCCGCCGTCGCTTGCCACTCGCCGGTCATGTCGCACGTCTGCGCGTCGCCTTGCGCGTCGCACATCGTCGAGCCCGGCATGCACGAGTGGCACTCGGCGTTGACGCACGCGCCGCCGCACATCTCGGGCGGATCCCAGATTCCCTCGTCGCTGCACGTGCTGATGCTCTGATCGTCGATGCACTTCACATCGCCGGGCGTGCACTCGTTGCAGCGGCCGGCCGAGCACGCCGACATGCACGGGAACGGGGCGCCCCACGTGCCGTCGGACTGGCAGATGTGGCCCTGCTTCGGGTCGAGGCACGCCGCGGTGCCCGGCGTGCAATCGCTGCACGCGCCGTTCGAGCAGCCGGCCACGCACCCACGCGTCTGCGCCCACTGGCCGTTGACGCACGTCTGCGCGGCCATCGGGCTCGCGCACCGGGTCGATCCTTCGACGCAGACCTGCACGCACGCGCCGTTCACGCAGCCGTTGCTGCACGAGACGGACGCGCCCCACACGCCGCTCGGAAGGCACGCCTGCGCGTCGGTGACGTCGAGGCACCGCGCTTCGCTGGGCTTGCACTCGGTGCACACGCCGTTCGAGCAGGCGCCGCTCGGGCACTCGGTAAGCGTCGTCCCCCACTGACCGTCCGGCTGACAGATGTTGATGAAGCCTTGCTCGACGCAAATCGTGCTTCCTGGCACGCACGTCTCGGCGCTGCCGCCGAAGCCGCCGTCGCCGAAGCCGCCAAATCCGCCGAAGCCGCCGTCGCCGAAGCCGCCAAATCCTCCGCCGCCGAACGCCCCGAACCCACCTCCACCGGTGCCGCCCGGAAAGCCGCCCGTCGCCGGCAAGCCGCCCGTGCCTGACGTTCGACCACCCGTGCCGCCCGTCTGCGCCGCGGCCGAATCGAGGCCGCCGTCGAGCGGCGCGCGCCCGCACGCCGCCATCACGAGAACGACGAACGCGAGCTTGCGAATCCCATCTAAGCGAATCGAGTGACCCATGAGTCCTCGCGATGATAGGCGCTCGGCCGTTGCACTGCGCACGCGCTCGTTGCCCGTCATTTATTGTTGGAAGCAATAGAGCGCCGCGTAGCCCTGGCAGGCGAGCGGGCCGATCGAGCTCGCGGAGCCGTCGCAACCCTGCGTCCACTCCGATGGATCGTCGGGCTTTCCCCACGACGAGCCGAAGGACTGCGGGTTCTTCCAGTCGCCGCAGGTCAGGCTTTTGTCGAAGAGCGTGCCGTCGTCCTTGGTGTCGGTCCACGCGATCGGCCCGCCGCAGAAGTTGGTGCCCATCGAAACGTGCACGCGAAACTCGGTCAGGTTGATGGCGGCGCGCAGAGTGCCCGAGGCGGGGGCCGTCAGCTCCGCCCACGTGCGCGCGATGAGGGTGCCTTCGGTGAGCACGTAGGGACCGATCTTGTTGAAGCGTGTCGACGGCGAGGCGCCCGACGAATCGCTGAGCCACGCGAGGAACTGACCGGGCAGACCCGCTGCCTGGGCGAGCTGTTGGCACTTGAGGTCGGCGCCGGCGAGGCCGCCGAGCTCGCCTCCCACGTAGAGCTGCGACGACACGAAGACCGTCTTGGGTACGCCACCGCAGCTGTGGTCGATGCAGAGGAGCGGGCACTCGCTGGAGGGACCCCACGTGCCGTCCTGCTGGCACTGTTTGTAGTGAACGTCGTCGATGCAGGTGGTCGTCGAGGGTTCGCACTCGGGCGGCTTGCCGCACACGCCGTTGCTCGTGCAGACGTCGGCGCCGCAGCTCGTGGGATCGGTCCAGTGGCCGTTGACGCAGGTTTGCGCCGCGCGGTTGTTGCAAGCATGCGTGCCGGATTTGCAGTCGGCGCAACGATTGCCCGCGCAGCCGAGGAAGCACGTCGTCGGGCCGCTCCACGTGAGATCGTCCTGGCAGGTGTGCTGTTCGCTGCGCGCGGCGTCGCACACGAGCGAGCCACGCCGGCATGGCTCGGGCGGAAGCATGAAGCCGCCCGTGCCCGTCGACGGCGATCCGCCGAAGCCCGTCATGACGAAACCACCGAAGCCGCCCATCGCGTGCGCGCCCGTGCCTCCGGTCGCGATGCCACCGCCGCCGCCCGTCGCGACGCCGCCGGTGCCTCCGTTCGCAAAGCCACCGACGCCCAAACCGCCCGTGCCGCCCGAGCCCGGCGAGCCGGTCGTGGCGGCGCTGCCCGGATGACCAGCACCGCCTCCGAGGCCGGCGCTTCCGATCGTGCCGCCGGTTTCGCCGCTGGTGTTCGGTTGGCCTTTGTCGAGCGGTCGGTTGCCGCAGGCGACGAGCACGAGCCAAGCGGACCCGACGGCCAAGCGGGCGACGACCTTCCGCATGCCGCGAGGATAGACGTTGCGGCCGTACCGCGCGCGTCGTTGCGCGCGCGTGAACGATTTTGTCGCGCGTCGCGTGCGACAGTTTGCCGCAGGCGCACTCGTCTATTCGAGCGTCGGATCGGCGAGCACGTCGAGGCGGCAGATCTCCTCGAACCCGCAGCGCTCGAGGATGGGACGTGACATCGCGCCCGCGTGCACGGTGAGCGCGGGGCGGCCCATCTTGACGGCTTCTTCCCATCGCGACGCGACGAGCGCGCGGTAGACGCCGCGGCCGCGGAACGCCGGCAACACGGCGCTGCCGCCGAGGAGCACGGCCGACGGCCCCGGCGTGAAGAAGCCGAGGCCCGCGACCTTGCCGTCGACGTAGGCGATGTGCGTTTGTTTGGCGACGCCGTTCTCGTGCGCCCAATACGCCGGCGCGGCGTCGACCCAGCGGGCGATGTCCTCGGGCGCTTCGTTGATGCCCTCGAGGCCCGTGCGCAGCGCGCTCACGAACTCGTCGAAGTTGTGCACGACGCGCGCCTCGATGCCGGGCGCGGGCTTCCGCGGCGGCGGCGGGCGCGTCAGCAGCATCGCCGTGTAGAGCGGCTCGAAAGGCGGGCGCGTCGCGGGCACGAAGCCGCGCTCGACGAGCCGGCTCGTGAGCCCGTCGGGGCGACACGACGGACCGACGTACCACGAGCAGCCGACGTAGTTGTGCTCGCGCAAGAGCGCGCGCACCTCGGCGATCGTCGCGTCGAGCTCGCGGGCCGTCGTGCGCACGCGCGTGAGCGCGGCGTGCGAAGGCGTCGGCGCGAGCACGAGCGTGAAGTTGGGCCGGATGAACCGGCGCGTCGGCAGCGGCGCTTCCGGCAGCTCGAAATCGGGCTCCTCGGCGAAGCGGCGAATCGCGTCGGACAGGGACATCCGTCACCGATGATCTCACGGCGCGCATCGCGGCGGCAACGGGCGCGGCGCGGTTTTGCGCGACATTTTGTTGTCGTTTGGACGGCGCGCCAAGATCGTGGCGCGCGCGGTGGATTCCCCGCGTCGCCGACGGTAGATTGACCGGCCATGTCCGAAGCGCGCCGCCACCTCGCCGATGCTCACCGCATCGTCGTCAAGCTGGGCACGCACGTCGTCACCGACGACGGCGTCGAGCTCGCGCACGCGCGCCTCGCCGACCTCGTCGAGGGCGTCGCGCGGCTGCGGCGCGCGGGCCGCGAGGTCGTCATGGTGTCGAGCGGCGCCGTCACGATGGGCGCGCGCGCGCTGGGCTTGAAAGAGCGGCCGCGGTCTCTCGGGCTGCGCCAGGCGTGCGCCGCCGTCGGGCAGGGCCTGCTCATGGGCGTCTACACGAAGGCCTTCGCCGAGCGCGGGCTCACGGCGGCGCAGGTGCTGCTCACCCAAGAAGATCTCGCCGATCGCGATCGCGCGCTGTGCGTGCGCACGACGCTCATGAGGTTGCTCGAGCTCGGCGCCGTGCCCGTGCTCAACGAGAACGACAGCGTCAGCGTGCGCGAGCTCATGGAGCACCGCGGGACGACGAGGACGGGCTTCGGCGACAACGACGGCCTGTCGGCGCGCGTCGCCATCAGCCTCGACGCCGACCTGCTCGTGCTGCTCACGAACGTCGCCGGGCTCTTCACCAACAACCCGAAGCACGATCCGACGGCGACGCGCATCGCCCAGCTCGACGGCGTCGACGAGGCGGCGCTCGCGCGCGCGCGCGGCGGCTCGGCCAGCGGCACGGGCGGCATGGAGAGCAAGCTCGAGGCGGCGGCGCTCGCGACGGGCGAGGGCACGACGGTGCTCATCGCGGGCGGCGGCGAGCCGCGCGTGCTCGAGCGCGCGCTCGCGGGCGAAGACCTCGGCACGATCATCCCGGCGGCGGCGGGCGAGCGGCGCGGCGCGCGCCTGCGCCACATCGCCGTGGGCGCGCGCCACCGCGGCGCGCTCGTCGTCAACGAGGGCGCGTTGCGCGCCCTCACGAGCTCGAAGGCGTCGCTCCTGCCCGTGGGCGTCGTCGGCGTCGACGGCAACTTCGAGCAGGGCGACGTCGTCGAAGTGCGCGACGGCAGCGGCCGCGTGCACGGCCGCGGCGTCGTCAATTACCCGGCCGAGGCGTGCCGCAAGCTCGCGGGCCGGCGCAGCGACGACATCGACGCGATCCTCGGCTGGCGCGGCTACGACGCGCTCATCACGCGCGACAATCTGGTCATGGGAGCTGTTTGATGACTGAAAAGAAAGACACGGCCATTCGCGAGACGGCGATCGCGGCGCGCGCCGCGGGCGGCAAGCTCGCGCGCATGAGCGCGGGCGGGCGCGCGGCGCTCTTGCTCGATCTGGCGGCGGCGCTCAAAGATCCGGCGACGCGCGCGGCCGTGCTCGCCGCCAACGCCGAAGACGTCGCGCGCGCCAAGGCCGAGGGCCTCGAGCCCGCGCTCGCCAAGCGCCTCGGCATCGACGGCAAGAAGATCGACGGCCTCGTCGACGGCCTCGAGCAGCTCGCCGCCATGACCGATCTCGTGGGCCGCGCGACGTTGCGCCGCGAGCTCGACGACGGCCTCGTGCTCGAGCGCGTGTCGTGCCCGCTAGGTTTGCTCGGCGTCGTGTTCGAGTCGCGCCCCGACGCGCTCATCCAGATCGTCGGCCTCGCCTGGAAGAGCGGCAACGCCGTGCTGCTCAAGGGCGGGCGCGAGGCGACGTCGACGAACCAGGCGCTCATCGCCGCCGTGCACGCCGTGCTCGCCAAGCACGGCGTCGACGCGCGCGCCGCCGTGCTGCTGGCGGGCCGCGAGGACGTCGCCGCCGTGCTGGGCCTGCACGGCACCGTCGACCTCATCGTCGCGCGCGGCTCGTCGCAGTTCGTGCAGTACATCCAGTCGAGCACGCGCATCCCCGTCATGGGCCACGCCGCGGGCGTGTGCCACGTGTACCTGCACAGCGCCGCCGATCCCGCGCTGGCCGCGAGCACCGTCGTCGACGCGAAGACGACCTACGCCGCCGCCTGCAACGCCGCCGAGGCGCTGCTGTGGGACGAGGCCGCGGGCGAGGCGCTCGACGCCTGCGTCGCCGCGCTCAAGAAGGCCGGCGTCGAGATCCGCGGCGACGCCGCCACGAAGAAGCGCCACCCCGAAATCGTCGCCGCGACCGACGCCGACTTCGGCCACGAGTTCGGCGCGAACATCATCGCGGTGAAGCAGGTGCGCGATCTCGACGAGGCGCTCGCGTTCATCGACACGCACGGCTCGCGCCACACCGAGGCGATCATAACCAAGGACTTCGACGCCGCCGAAAGATTTCTCGCCGAGGTCGACGCCGCGGGCGTCTACCACAACGCGAGCACGCGCTTCGCCGACGGCTACCGCTACGGCCTGGGCGCCGAGGTCGGCATCTCGACCGACAAGCTGCACGCGCGCGGTCCCGTCGGCGTCGACGGCTTGTTGACGTACCGCTGGCTGCTGCGCGGCCACGGCCAGCTCACCGCCGACTACGGCCCCGGCGGCAAGCGCTTCAAGCACCGCGATCTGTGAACCGGGCGGCCGCCCCGAGGTCGCAACTTGTCAGTCGCACAAAGTTCCTCTACGGTGACGCCGGGAGGAGCTACGTATGCGTGCACGGACCCTGTTCGGACTCGGCGCTTTGGTGTTGGCAACGGCTGGGGGGGGAGGGGGCGGGGGCGGGGCCACCGGAGGAAGCGGTGGTGGCGCTGGGAGCGGCGGGAGCGGTGGCGCGACCGCGACGGGGGGCGCGAGCGGCGGCAGCGTTGGTGACGGTG
>DASZRT010000005.1:0-12031 GCA_035549075.1 Polyangia bacterium
CTCGCTCACCGTCTCGCGCAGCACGGCCTCGGAGAGCTTGGCCTCCTCCTCGACCTTCTTGACCTTCTTCTGCGCCGTCTGGATGACGCGCGACATCTCCTCGATCTCGTCGGGGCGGATGCCGAGCTTCTTGGCGACGGCGCGCTGGCGGAGCGGGCTGTCCCGCATCTCGCGCAGCGTCTTCTTGAACTCCTTGAGCGTGAGGCCCGACTTCGACTCGCAGTCGGTGATCTCGCGATTCGCCTGCTCGATGCGCTCGACGAACTCTTTCAAGTGCAGAACGATCTTGTCGATCTGCTTCTTGTTGAGCCGCATCTCCTGGAGCGTGTCCAGGATCTCCTGCTTGTAGTCGTCGATCTGCTTCTTGTATTTCTTCTTGGTCGGCTCGGAGACCTTGGCGTCGAGCTTCTCGACGACCTTCTCCTGCTCTTTCCAGAGCCGCCGGACTTTGTCGATGACCTTGCAGACGCGCTCGATGTGCCACTGCTCGTCGAACTCGGCGTCCTCCTCGTCGGCGTCCTTGACGACCTCTTTGACGCGGATCTTCTGCTTGCGCAGCTTGTCGCCGAGGTTGAGGATCTCCTCGATCGCGACCGACGAGTTGAGCACGACCTGCAGCACGCGCCGCTCGCCGTCCTCGATGCGCTTGGCGATCTCGACCTCGCCCTCGCGCGTGAGCAGCGAGACCGACCCCATCTTGCGCAGGTACATGCGCACCGGGTCGTTGGTCTTCGAGTAGCCGTCGGCGTCTTCCTCTTCCTCGGCCTCTTCCTTCTTGGCCGCGGCCTCTTCGTCTTCTTCCTCGGCCTCGGCTTCGGCCTCGGCCTCGCCGCCCTTGCCGGGGACCTTGATCTTCGACGACGAGTCGACGATCTCGATGCCTTCGCCCGAGAACGCCGACAGCCAGTCGTCCATCTGGTCGGACGAGACGATGGACTCCGGCATGTGCTCGTTGACCTCGTCGTAGGTCAGGAAGCCCTTCGCCTTGCCCATCGTGATGAGCTCGCGCTTCTTGCGCTCGGTCTCTTTGGCCGAGAGCCCGCCTTTTTTGCCGCCGGCGGCGCCGTTGGCGCCGTGGAACGCGCCGTTCGATCCGTCCTTGCCAGCCTTGCCGTCCTTGCCCTTGCCGGCTTTCGCGGCGCGGGGGACGCGTGGAATTTCTTCCCCGTCGTCGTCGTTGTCGTTGTCGGCGTCGTTGTCGAAGTTGTCGTCCATCGTGCTACGGCCTCTCCAGGGCTCCCTTGAGCCCGAGCTTCGTTCTCGTGAGTTCCATGCCTCGGCGGATCAGCGAACGAGCTTGTTCCTCGTCGCCGCGGCCCCGGGCGGCCGCCAGAAGTTTGTCGTTCATCGCGATCTCGGCGTCGACGCGCGACAGCTCGAGCCGCGTCGCGAGCTTGCGCAGCAAGCCGGCCGCATCGTCGGTCTTCGCGAGGCTGTCGTCCATCATCGCCGCGGCGACGCGCATGCGGACGTCCGGTTGGGGAGCCGCGACCTCGAGCCACGCCGTCACGTCGAGCTCGCCCGCGGTCGTCACTTGATCGTTGGCGGCGCGCAGCAGCTGGCGCAGCGCCGGGTGCAAGAGCAAGTCGCCGGCGCGCGCGGCGTCGGCCGTGCGCAGCAGGCGCGGGTACGTCGCGAGCACGACGATCACCGAGAGCTCTTCGACGGGCAGCACGGCGGGCGCGAGCGGCGCGGGCGCGGCGGCGGCCTCGGCGTCGCGTGCCGGCATCGGCCGGGCCGCCTTGGCCTGCGCCTCGCGCAGCGCGCGCGTCACCTGCTGGTTCGAGAGGCCGAGCACGCCCGCGAGCTGCTGAGCGTAGAGCTCGCGCGTCGTCTGGTTGCGAACCTTGACGAGCAGCTCGGCGACGGTCTCGAGCGCCTGCACCTTGCCGGGGATCGACGGCTCGGCGGCGGCGTCCTGAATGAACTGATCGAGCATGGGGCGCGCGCCGTCGACGAGGCGCCGGAAGGCCGGGCCGCCGTTCTTGCGGACGTAGTCGTCGGGATCGATCCCCGCGGGCATGCGGGCGATGCGGCCGTCGACGTCGGCCTCGACGAACATCGGGATCACCTTTTGCGCCGCGCGCTGCCCGGCGGCGTCGCCGTCGAACACGACGACGACCGTCTTGGCGAGCTTGCCGAGGATCGCGATCTGCTCGCTCGTGAGCGCCGTGCCCATGGGCGCGACGGCGTCCTCGACGCCCGCCTCGTGCAGCGACATCACGTCGAAGTTGCCCTCGACGAGGATCGCGACGCCGCTCTTGCGGATGGCGTCGAGCGCGGCGTGCAGCCCGTAGAGCGACTCCTTCTTGTGGAAGAGCGGCGAGTCCGGCGAGTTGACGTACTTGCGGTCCTTGATCTCGGGATCGAGGACGCGGCCGCCGAAGCCGATGACGCGCTTCTGCCGATCGATCACCGGCAGCATGACGCGGTCGCGGAAGAAGTCGAAGCGACCGCGCTCGTTGACGCCGACGAGGCCGAGGCGCTCGAGATCCGACGCTGGGATCTTCTTGCTCGCGAGGAACGCCGACAGACCGTTCCACCCCGCGGGCGCGTAGCCCACGCGGAAGCGCGCCGCGACGGCGTCGGAGATGCCGCGCTTGGCGACGTAGGCGCGCGCGGCCTCGCCGCCGGGCGCCGCGTACTGCTCCTGGAAAAACTGCGCCGCCGTCTCCATGACGCGGAACATGCGGTCGCGCTCGGACTCCGCCTCGCGCCGCGCGCGGCGCTCCGCCTCGGTGAGCGGCTTCGACTCGAGCTCGACGCCGGCGGCGCTCGCGAGATCGGTGAGGACCTCCATGAACGAGCGCTGCTCGATCTTCTCGAGAAAGCGGATCACGTCCCCGCTTTCGTGACAGCCGAAGCAGTTGTAGAAGTGGCGCGTTTCATGGACGTAAAAGGAAGGCGTCTTTTCGCTGTGGAACGGGCATCGCCCCTTCCACTGTCCGGTCCCAGCCCGCTTGAGCTCCACATACCGCTTCACCACCTCGACGATGTTCGTGCGTTCCCGGACGTCGTCGATCTTCTCCCTCGGGACTAACGGCAAAAGTTCCCCCCCGCCCAACCGGAAGGCGGGCATTTTTTAGCCCACCGGGGGCCCGAGTCAAGGCGCAACGCCCAGATAGAGCGCCCACCTACACCGCCCGACAACACGCGTCAAAGCGCGCACCCGTTCGTGCGCCCTCCGCACGAAACCGATCAAGGAAACGGCAAGCTCGCGAGGCGAGCGTTACTGGCCTTCTCCACCGGTCAGGTTCGCTTCGTCGGAGCGCTTGAGGATGATGAACTCGACGCGGCGGTTTTGGCTCCAGCAGTCCTCGTTGTGCTGGGTGCAGACGGGCTTCGTCTCGCCGTAGCCGTGGCTCTTCATGCGGCCCGGCAGGACGTTGCGCTCCTCGAGGGCGCGGCGGACCGAGGCGGCGCGGCGCTCGGTGAGGTCGAGGTTGTGCGCGTCGTCGCCGCGCTCGTCGGCGTGGCCCTGGATCTCGATGAGCTGAATCTGCGGGTTGCCGTTGAGGGTGGCCGCGATGGCGTCGAGCAGCGGGAAGGAGATCTGCTTGATCTCGTCCTTGTCGGTCTCGAAGTAGATCTTGTCGAGGATCTCGAGCTTGCCCTTGCGCACGATGACGCGGCCCTTGTCGGGGCAGCCGTCGTCGTCCTCGAACCCGTTGTAGGTCTCGGGCTCGTTCGGGCACTTGTCGTTGACGTCGAGGATGCGGTCCTTGTCGTTGTCCGGATCCGGGCAGCCGTCCTGATCCTCGAAGCCGTCCTTGTCCTCGGGGTCGTTCGGGCAGAGGTCGTTGACGTCGAGGATGCCGTCCTTGTCGTTGTCGGGATCGGGGCAACCGTCCTCGTCCTCGAAGCCGTCCTTGTCCTCGGGATCATCCGGGCACTTGTCGACGTCGTCGGGGATGCCGTCGCCGTCGCGGTCGAGGTTGGCGTTGTCCGGGCAGCCGTCCTCGTCCTGGTAGCCGTTCTTGGTCTCGGGGTCGTTCGGGCACTTGTCGTCGACGTCGAGGATGCCGTCCTTGTCGTTGTCGGGATCGGGGCAGCCGTCCTCGTCCTCGAAGTCGTCGAAGTCCTCGGGATCGTCCGGGCACTGGTCGACGTCGTCTTTGTAGCCGTCGCCGTCGCGGTCGCCGATCGAGGGCTCGAAGATGAAGCCGAGGAACGCGCGGGGCGCGCCGCCGCCGTAGCCGTTGACGACGCGCCAGCCGCCGCCGACCTCGAAGAACGAGTTGCGCGCGAGGTAGAGCTTGATGCCGGCGATCGCCTCGGCCGTGGGCTTGAGCGCGCTCTGGTTGCCGGCGAAGTCGATCTTCTTCGAGTCGAGGCCGTAGAGGCCGTAGAGCTCGCCGAGGACGTCGAACTTCTGCGGGACGATGCCGTACGACAGGCCGACGCCGCCGATGAGCTCGTTGCCGACGGCGATGCCGGCGTTCGTGAAGCTGTTGACGCCGCCGACGGTGCGCGGGAACGACGTGCCGTCGTCGGTGAACGTCGACTTGCCGCCGCGGATGCGCGCGCCGCCGTTGACGGCGACGCGGAAGCGGCCGAGGTAGCCCATCTCGCCGTCGACGACGACGGTCGGCTGGAAGATCGT
Organism: Polyangia bacterium; assembly: GCA_035549075.1. Lineage (GTDB taxonomy): Bacteria > Myxococcota_A > Polyangia > Fen-1088 > Fen-1088 > DASZFV01. The sequence continues at coordinate 4,604 of DASZRT010000005.1, forward strand.
CTTGCCTTCGCCGAGGAACGCGTTCTTGTCACCGGTGGGCAGGATGACCGACGGGATGACGGCGAGGCCGAGGCCGCCCCGGGTCGCGTTGAGGAGGCGAATCTTGGGGTGAACCTGCAGGTCGCCGAGGCCCTGCTTCGTGAACGTGTAGTCCTTCGCCGTGTTGGGCTGGTTGGCGACGCCGGGGTCGCCGGGCGAGCCGTGGCCCGAGAGGATCGTCATCGGCACGACGAGGCCGAGCTCGAGGCCGAGGTGCTGGAGCTTGGTGAAGCCGACGGCCGCCTGCAGCGACGGCGTGATGATGTTGTCGGCGGAGAAGCTGTTCGTCGACGGCGGCGTGCCGAGCATCTGGTTGCCCGACAGCTGCAGCGGCTTGCGCGCGTAGGCCGTGACGAGGCCGAACGAGAAGTCGCCTTGCCCGAGGACGGCCGACGAGTTCAGCGTGATGAACCCCTTCGAGTCCATGGCCGGGCGGAAGATCTGCAGGTCGACCGGCGCGTGCGACAGCTGCGCCTGGGCCGTGGCGGCGAGCCCCGCGGTGAGCGCGAGGACGCTCGTGCCGATCAGAACCCGACGTGCGCGAACCGACATGGAAACCTCCGGTGCAAAGGAGCTCCAACACGGAGCCCGATGCCGACTGGCCCCCGAGCTGCGACGTGAAAAAGAGGCCCATTTATAACAGCGCTGAGATCGCTGTCAAAGCGCTATCCTGCGCGCGCCGATGGTTCTTTGCGCGAGCGACCTCCGCCCTCTGCCGGCCGTCGGCACGGGGCCGCTCGTGCGGGCCGTCAGCGAGGCGGGCGCCGAGGGCGTCGCGCTCGGATCGCGGTTCCTCCTCGGGGATCTGACGGCGGCGGCGGGCGAGATCCTCCGGTCGGGGCTCGAGATCCCCGTGATGGCGCTGCCGCTCGCGCCGCGCGCGCTGGGGAAGGGCAAGCGGCTGCCGGCGCTGGGCGCGCGCGCCGCCGACGAGCGCGAGGCGGCGCTCGCGCTCGCGATCGAGGGCCTCGACGCGGGCGCCGGCGTCGGCGTGCGCTGGGCGCTGCTGGATTTCGGGCGCGTCGAATTGCCGATCGCGCGGCGCGAGATCGCCGCGGCCTTCGCGCGGCGCCAGACAGGGCCGGGAGAGGATGGTGCCGCCGACCTCGCGATCGCCCTCGGCGCGCGGCGCGCGTGGGCCGAGGCCTGGCTCGACGGGTGCCGCTGGTCGGTCGAGCGGCTCGCGCGCGTTGCCGAGGCGCGCGCCGTCACGCTCGTACTGCCCACGGGCGGCTCGCCGTGGGAGGTGCCTAGCCCGCGCGAGGCGCTCGCGCTCGTCGAGGCGTTCGCGGGCGCGCCCGTGACGCTCGCCTGGGATCCGGGGCGGCTGTCGACGCTGCGCTCGTTCGGGATGCGCCTGCCCGAGGCGCGCGTCGCAGCCGTCGCGCGCGCGAGCGGCTTCGCGCTCGAGACCGACGCCGTCGGCGTCGACGCCGGGTTCTTGCCCGGGCTCGGCGAGCGCGACGAGGCGCTGCCGGCGCGTCCCGAGCCGTGGCCCACGCGCGCGCCCGTCGTCGTCGGCGGCTTCCCCGACGCGACGGACGCGGAGATCGCGCGCGCCGTCGCGTCGGTGGCCAAGCTCTACGAGCCGACCCCTCCGCCCGTGTCCGAAGCTACTTCCGCGTGATCGTCCGTTCGCCGTCGGCGTCTTTGCCGATCGTGCCGCCCTCGGGGAAGCGCGCGAGGTCGACGGCCAGCGGGCCCTCCGACGTCGGCAGCGTCGTCGTCGCCGTGCCGCCGATGTCGGCCGTGCGCACCTGGAAGTCGACCTTCTCGACGGTGACCGTGTTGCCGTCGCGCGTGCGCGTCTTGTCCTTCGCCTCTTGCAGCGGCGCGTTCGCCGTCCACGTCAGGTTGAGCGTGACCGTCGCCGAGCTCACGCCGTCGCTCACGGGCACGACCGCCGACAGCGACGCCGTCGAGAGATCGCCCGCGATGTGGAACGTCTGCACCGTCGTGCCGCCCGTGAGGGTGAGCGTGTCGCCCGTGCAGGCGTTCGCGTAGTCGACCTCGATCGTCGTCGTGGGCGGCTGAATCGTCTTGTCGCCATCCTCGAAGATCACGGCCTCGGCGAAGCGGACGGAGGTCTGCGTCACGAAGCAGCCGTCGTCCGACGCGTCCTCGAGGTTGGCGATGAGGCTGTGGTCCTTGAGCTTGAAGCGTGTGACTTGCGCGGCCTGCGCCGACGCGCCGAGCGAAAACATGACGAGGGCGAACGCACCGAGTCGGCTGATCATATTTTTGATCACGGGCAGCTCCTTGTTTCGTTGGCTGGGGATGACGCGCGTGCTCGCGAGCGCGCACGCGCGCGCCTCAGCGCTGCGAAGCGCGTGCCGCGATCGTCATATGATTTCGCCGCCGCGCGGCTGTCAGAGCCGTGGCGCGAATGCGGGCGTAAATCAGCCTGCCAGCAGTCCGGTGAGTTCCTTGGTGATGCCGGTCTTGATCGCGTTGGCGAGCGGCGTCAGCAGGAAGCCGAGGTTGAGGTCGACGTGCACGCGCGCGGGCTCGATGCTGACGCGCGCGTCGAGACCCTTGCGCGAGACGAGCAGCTCGGCGTCGCTCTTCCACGTGCAGGTCGCGCCGTAGTCCTTCTCGAGCTTCGGCGTCGCGCCCGCGAGGCGCTCCTTCGCGACTTCGGGGGACAGCGAGCAAGGGATGTCGACTTCGAACTTCGGCATGACGCCGATCCCTCTACCACAACGCGCGACGTTGGGGCGAGCGCAGCGTGGCTTCGCCACGCGGAGCGAGGGGGGCCCGGCGAGGCCGCGCGAAGCGCGGGGAGGGCAGGTGGTGGGCGGGGTGCCGAGTGCGAGCGGCAGCGAGCCACGCCCCCGTCAGAAGACGGCGGCGACCGTGATGCCGAGGATCTGCAGCGGGAACAAGCTCGTGTTCGTGCAGTCGTGGATGTCGCTCGTCGGGCCCGCCGTGCAGCCGTTGCCCGGGCTCGTGAACTGATACGACACGAGCAGGCCGATCTCGGCCTCGGGCGTGACGGCGATGAACGATCCGACGTTGGCGCCGAAGGTCCAGCCGAGCTGCGACGCGTGCGCGGTCCCATCGGGGGTCGTCGCCGTGAAGTTATCGGACCAGTAGCCGAGGATGGGGCCCACGACGAGCTCGCCGATGTGGCCGGGCGCGTGGAAGAGCGGGCTGAAGGCGATCGTGAGATCGTGGCCCGAAACTTTGTTGTCGCCCGTGTTGGCGACGTTCAGCGAGTCGAGCGCGAGCTCGACGTTCATCGAGACCGCCGGGGTGAGGTGCACGCCGAGCAAGAGGCCGGCTCGCAAGCCCGCGTCGTAGTCGTCGCTGGCGATGCCCTGCACGATGTGCGCGCCCGCGAACGGCAGCACGAGCACGCCGCGCTGGCGCGCTGGCACGGAGCCGTCGTCTTCGCGTGGCGGCGCGTGACGGATGGGCGTCGGCGCCTGGGCGGGCGGCGTGTTGTTGTCGTCGTCATCAGGCGCCGGCGCCGGCGTGGCGGCCGCCGGAGGCGTCGCGTCGGGGTTCGGCAGACACTCGCCACCTATGCAGCGCATGCCCGCGCCGCACGCCGGCTCGCACGTCGACTGCGCGCGCGCGGCGCCCGCGAGCGAGACCAAAACCGCAAAGACCGTGATGGCCATCCGCCGGGAGCTCTTCATGGCGGCGGACTCTCTCACGTCAGTCGCATTTTTGGAGGTGGCAAAATGTCGCGGACCGCGGGTCTGCCTCTGCCTCAGCTGTCGTCAGCGCCGACGCCGGTCGGCGCCGCAGGCAGAGGCGCCGCGGCCTAGCCGGTTTCCGCGGAGACGCCGGTCGGCGCCGCAGGCAGAGGCGCCGCGGCCTAGCCGGTTTCCGCGGAGACGCCGGTCGGCGCCGCAGGCAGAGGCGCCGTGCGGCCTAGCCGGTTTCCGCGGAGACGCCGGTCGGCGCCGCAGGATCGAACACGAGCTTCGCGATCTCCATCTGGTTCAGCGTGAACCGAATGGTCGTGCCCGCGCCGCGCAGCAGGCATTCGCGCTGCAGCAGGTGGTAGACGCGCATCTTCTCGGGCGCGGGCGGCTCGCCCTGCGACTTCTTCCCGGGCGAGCCCGAGGCGATGAGGATCTTCTCGCCCGGCTGGAGCATGAAGCCCGGATCGATCGTGCCGAGGAACGAGCCGCGCTGGCCCTGCTTGCTCGAGAGCACCTGCAGGCCTCGCGTGTTGATGGCCGACGCGCCCGTGTTCTCGAGGATGAAGTACTCCTCGTTGATCTTCTTCTTGTCGGGCGCGGCGTGCGCCTCGCGGAAAACGAGCGGCATCAGACCTCCAAAATCTCGGCTTCCTTCTTCTTCACGATCTCGTCGACCTGGGCGATCGCCTTGTCGGTCGTCTTCTGCACGGTCTCGAGGCCCTTGCGCTCGTCGTCCTCGGTGATGGCGCCCTCTTTCAAGGCGTCCTTCATCATCTCGTTGGCGTCGCGCCGCGCGCCGCGCAGGGCGACGCGCGCGTCCTCGGACATCTTCTTGACGAGCTTCACGAGCTCTTGTCGCCGCTCTTGCGTGAGGGCCGGCATCGGCAGGCGCACGATCTCGCCGTCGGACTGCGGGTTGAGGCCCAGCTGCGCCGCGCGGATCGCCTTTTCGATCTCGGGGATCAGCGTGCGCTCCCACGGCTTGATGGTGATGAGGCGCGCGTCGGCGACGTTGCACGACGCGACCTGGTTCAGCGGCGTCGGCGTGCCGTAGTAGTCGACGCGCACGCCGTCGAGGATGCCGAGGCTCGCGCGGCCCGTGCGCACCTTCGTGAGGTCGCGCTTGAAGGCCTCGATGCCTTTGTCGAGGTCGCCCTGGAGACTCTTGATGATGTCGTTGACCATCGGTGCCTTCCTCCGGTTCCCTTCGTCTCGCCTATGATTTACGCGGCTCGCGCCGTTCGTCCAGCACGAGCGTGCCGAGGGGCTCGCCCAGCACGACGCGCCGGATGTTGCCCGGCTTCGTCATGTTGAACACGAGGATCGGCAGGTTGTTGTCGCGGCAGAGCGAGATCGCCGTCGAGTCCATGACGCCGAGGTCGCGGTTGAGCACGTCGAGGTACGACAGCCGGCGGAACATGCGCGCGTCCTTGAACTTGTGCGGATCCTTGTCGTACACGCCGTCGACCTTCGTCGCCTTCATGACGATGTCGGCGCCGATCTCCATGGCGCGCAGCGAGGCCGCCGTGTCGGTCGTGAAGAAGGGGTTGCCCGTGCCCGCGCCGAAGATGACGAGGCGGCCCTTTTCCAAGTGGCGGATCGCGCGGCGGCGGATGTACGGCTCGGCGAGGCGCTCCATCTCGATGGCCGACAGCACGCGCGTGTGCGAGCCGCGCGACTCGAGCGCGTCTTGCAGCGCGAGCGAGTTGATGACGGTCGCGAGCATGCCCATGTAGTCGGCGTGCGCGCGGTCCATGCCGCGCGAGCTCGCGGCGATGCCGCGGAAGATGTTGCCGCCGCCGATGACGATCGCGATCTCGACGCCCAGGCTGTGGACGTCGATGACCTCGTCGGCGATCTGCGCGAGCGTCGCCGGATCGATGCCGTAGTTCTGCGAGCCCATGAGGGCCTCGCCCGAGAGCTTGAGCAGGATGCGGCGGTACTTCACGCCCGGCGCGAGCGGCAGCTTCGACGAGATCTTCGCCTCGTCACCGCCGCCGATCGCGTCGTCGGACGTGGTCTTGGCGGGCGCTTTTGCCGAGGTGGCGGTCTTCTTTTTCGCCATCGCGGCCGCGGTTAGCCCTGGCCCGCCTGCTTCTTCACTTCTTCGACGAAGTCGTCGGCGCGCTTCTCGAGGCCCTCGCCGACCTCGAAGCGGACGAAGCGGCGCACCTTGACGTTCTCGCCCGTCTTCGCGACGAGCTCGGTGAGGAGCGTGCGGATGTCCTTCTTGCCCTCGGGATCCTTCACCCACACCTGATCCAGCAGGCAGATCTCCTTGGACCACTTCGCGAGCTGGCCCTCGAGGATCTTCGGGATGACCGAGTCGGGCTTGCCCGACTTCTTGGCGAGCTCGGTGCGGATCTCCGTCTCCTTGGCGCGCAGCTCGGCCGGGATCTCCTCGGCCGAGACGAACTGCGGGTTCATGGCGGCCACCTGGACGGCGACCTCGCGCGCGAACTCGACGAAGTCCGGGTTGCGGGCCACGAAGTCCGTCTCGCAGTTGACCTCGACGAGCACGCCGATGCGCGCGCCGTGCAGGTAGCTGACGACCGTGCCCTCGGAGGCGATGCGCGTCGCCTTCTTGGCGGCCGAGGCGATGCCCTTCTTGCGGAGGTACTCGATCGCCTTGTCCATGTCGGCCGCGCACTCGGTGAGCGCCTTCTTGCAATCCGCCATCCCCGCGCCCGTGCGCTCGCGGAGATCCTTGATCATCTGTGCCGTGACATCAGCCATGTTCTTCTCTCTCGTTCGTCGTGAATCAGGGTCGATTTGCTGACGGGAGGCGCGGCGTCGCCGCGCCGGCCAGCGAGATAAATGGGGTGGGCCCGTGGGAGGGGCGTAGCCCCGCCCACGCGTGGCTTATTCCTTGGCGGCCTCGTCCTCGGGGGACGCGGCGGCCTCGGGGGCGGGCAGGTCGTTGCGACGGCGCGACACGACCTCGACCTTCGGGCCTTCGCCGCCCGACGAGACGCGGATCGTCTCCGGCTCGTTGGCGCCGCCGCCCTGCTCGGCGCGCGCGGCGCGCTGCTGGTTGGCGCGCTCGCGGCCGACCTTCTGGCCGAGGACGCACGCGTCGGCGACCTTGCCCGCGAACAGCTTGAGCGAGCGGATCGCGTCGTCGTTGCCGGGGATCGGGTAGTCGATGAGGTCCGGGTCGCAGTTCGTGTCGACGATGGCGACGATCGGAATCTCCAGCTTGCGCGCCTCGGTGACGGCGATGTGCTCCTTGACGACATCGACGATGAAGACGGCGCCCGGGAGCTCGCTCATCTCCTTGATGCCGCCCAGGGCCTTCTCGAGCTTCTCGCGCTCGCGCGTGATCCCGAGGACCTCCTTCTTCGACATGCGCTCGAAGGTGCCGTCGGTCGACATCTTCTCGATGTTGTGGAGGCGATCGATCGAGCCCTTGACCGTGTTGAAGTTGGTGAGGGTGCCGCCGAGCCAGCGGTTCGTGACGCAAAATTGCCCGCCGCGGAGGGCCTCGTCGCGCATGACCTCTTGCGCCTGCTTCTTCGTGCCCACGAAGAGGACGCTGCGGCCGTTCGACACGTTCTGGACCAGGAAGCGGTAGGCGCGGTTGAAGGCGCGCACCGTCTGCTGCAGGTCGATGATGTGGATGCCGTTGCGCGCGCCGAAGATGTAGCTCTTCATCTTCGGGTTCCAGCGCTTCGTCTGGTGGCCGAAGTGAACGCCGGCCTCCATCATCTCGCGGATCGTGATCGGCTGGTCG
>DASZRT010000006.1:0-28573 GCA_035549075.1 Polyangia bacterium
GAGGGCGGAGGGGTTTGGGGATGCGGTTGGGCCGAGCTTCCAGGGCCCCTTCGACCTCACACCCGCTGGCGACATACCGGGCCCGCCCGAGTCGGGAGGCCCAACCGCATCCCCAAACCCCTCCAGCCCAGCGACCGGAGACGAGCCGCGACGCTTGCGAAGCAAGCGAGCCCGTTTCGCCGCGCATCGCGAGGCGAGCGGCAGCGAGCGAGCCCGATCTCATCGGAGCGCGGCGAGAGAAGCGAAGGCGGCGGACTTGGCTTCGGTCTCGGCGAGCTCGGATTCGGCGGTGGAGTCGATGACGATGCCGCCACCGACGCAGAGCGAGAGGCGGCGCGCGTTCGCGGGGCCGCTCACGAGCGCCGTGCGGATCGCGACGGCGAGATCGAGGTCGCCCGCGGCGCCGAGCCAGCCCGTGGCGCCGGTGTACGGCCCACGCGCGAACGGCTCGAGCTCGTCGATGATCTGCATGGCGCGCCGCTTGGGCGCGCCCGTGATCGAGCCGCCGGGGAACGTCGCCGCGAGCAGCGCCGCGAGGCCGACGTCGGCGCGCAGCCGGCCGCGCACGGTGCTCACGAGGTGCAGCACCGTCGGCAGCTCGAGCACGCGCGCGACGCCCTCGACGACGACGCTGCCCGTCTCGCACACGCGGCCGAGGTCGTTGCGCTCGAGGTCGACGATCATGACGTGCTCGGCGCGATCTTTTGCCGACGCGAGCAACGCCGCGCGCGCCGCGCCCGTGGGCAGCGTGCCCTTGATCGGACGGGTCTCGACGCCGCCCGCGCCGTCGAGCGCGAGGAAGCGCTCGGGCGAGTTGCCGACGAGCCACGCGCCGCCGTCGCTCGACGAAAGGAACGCCGCGTGCGGCGCGGGCGCGCGCGCGCGCAACGCCGCCGCGAGCTCGACCGCCTCGCCCTCGAACGGCGCCGAGAGCCGCCGCGCGAGGTTGACCTGGTAGGCGTCACCCGCGCGCAAGTACTCGAGCACGCGGCGCGCGCCGTCGAGGTACACGCGCGCGTCGTGCTCGGAAGCGAGCGGACCGAGGGTCGACGGCGCCGCAGGCGCCGGCCGCTCGAGCGTCGCGAGCAGCCGGCGCGCGGCCGCGTCGTCGCGCGCGAAGATCGTCGCCGCGCCGCCGACGGGCCGCACCCAGACGGCGTCGTGAAACCCGAGCTCGAGCGGCGCGAGCGGTTGCGCCGAGGCGTCCACGCGCGGCGGCAGCCCGGCCCACGCGCGTCCGAGGTCGTACGAGAGCCACCCCGCCGCGACGGGCACGCCCGACCGCGGCGCTTCTCCCGTCGCGCTCCACGCGGCGCGCGCCTCGGTCCACGCCGCCTCGAGGGCCGCGACGTCGCCGCCACGAACGACGTGCGCCGGCGCGGCGCCGACGACGTCGCGCGCGATCGAAACCTCGTCGGCGGCGGGCGTCGAAATCCAAAACGCACCGGGCGCGGCCGCCGCGCGCCGCGCGGCCTCGGCGGGCGCGAGCGCGGGCGCCGCGCGCGTGATCACGACGGCGCGCGGGTCTGGCCGAACGCCGACGCGAAAAAGGCGCGCATGTAGTCGAAGCCCGAGATCACCGACGCCGCCATCGAGATGTAGAGCACGACGATCCCGGCGAGGTGGTAGTCGATCATGATGCGCGGCCCCAGCGTCGGATAACGGAAGTGAATGAGCAGCATCATGATGGCGACGAGCTGGAGCGCGGTCTTGATCTTGCCGCCCTCGCTCGCGGCGATGACGAGCCCCTGCGCCGAGGCGACGCTGCGCAGGCCGTTGATGGCCAGGTCGCGCGCCATGAGCACGACGACGACCCACGCGGGCACGCGGCCGAGCGACACCATGAAGACGAGCACGGCCGTGACGATGAGCTTGTCGGCGAGCGGGTCCAGGAACTTGCCGACCATGCTGACCTCGTTGCGGCTGCGCGCGAGGTAACCGTCGAGCGCGTCGCCCGCGGCGGCGCCCAGGTAGAGCATGCTGGCGATGAAGCTGCGCAACGGGCTGAAGTTGTCGATGAAGAGCAGCACGAACGGCACGAGCACGACCCGACTCATCGTCACGAGGTTCGGCAGGTTCGTGAACTCGCGGCGCAGATTGCTCATCAGGTTCTCCCGAGTGCAGGCGGGCTTTGCCCGCCGGAACGAGCGCCGGAGGGTTCGGGGACCCTCTCAGGGTCCCCGACTTGTTGATCGAATAGGACGACGCCTTCGCCGTGGCAGATGAGATCGAAGGGTGACGGCGCGCCGTTGCGGTGCTTGTGGGTGACGACGCGGCCGACCCAGCCCAGCAGGCGCGCGCGCGACACGAGCGCGGGCGCGTCTTCGGTGACCTTCACCGCCGTCGGCGGCGCGTCGCCGAGGCGAAGCACGACGCAGCCGCGCCCACGGAACTGCAAGAGCCGCAGGCCGTCGCCGGGGATCGCGCCCGCCTCCCACGACACGCCGCCGTCGAAGGCGAGCACGCGGTCTTCGCGCACGTAAAGGATGTCGTCTTCGAGCGAGAGCGCCTGCCACGCGCCCGGCGCGCCCGCGACCCACGCCGCGCCGGGACCGACGAGGCGAAAGAACGGCGCGTCCGCGGTCCCGAGCGCGACCGACGTGCGCCGGCCCTGCGCGCGGCGGAAAGCGCCCTCCGAGCGCACGCCCACGGCGGCGACGGCGGCCTCGGCGCGCACGTAGACGTCGTCTCCGACGGAGAGCAGCAGCGCTTCGCCGCGCGGCGCGGGCGGCGTCGGCGCGAGGCCGAGGCGCGCGAGCACGAAGCCGAGCAACGGAACCGGCGCGAGCTCGCTCGCCGCGGGCTCGTCGACGGCGGCAACCGACGGTGGCGTGACCACGGCGGGCGGCGCGACCACGGGCGCGACGCGGAGCTCCGAGATCGGCGCGCGCGGCAGCGCCGCGGACGACAGCGGCTCGAGCCTGGGCGCGGGCGCGACGGCCGAACGCGCCGCGAGCCCCGCGGGCGCCGGCTCGACCTTCGACGACGGCGCGACGACGGCCGCCGGTGAGATCGCCGACGATGGGTGCAGCACGGCCGCGCCGCGGATGGGCGTGCCCTCGCGCGCGCGCCCGCCGCCCGTGCTCGGCGCGACCGGGCCCGGCCCCGTGGCCGGCCGCCGCGTCTTGGCCGCGTTCTCGAGCTCGTTGGCGAGCGCGTCCTGCCCCGCGCGCCGGAACGCTGCCGCCGCGGGCACGGGCTCGCCCTTCTTCGTGTAGGCGTAGCCGAGGTAGCTCCACGCCTGCTGATCCGTGGGCGCGAGGCGCGCCGCCATCTCGAGCTCGGTGATCGCCTCGTCGACGCGCTCGAGCTTGAGGGCGAGCAACCCCAGGTGCCGCCGCACCGCCGCGTCGTTGGGCGTGGCCGCCGCGATCTCGCGGTAGGTCGCGCGCGCGTCGTCGAGCCGCCCCAGCTTGAAGCGCACGAGCGCGAGCAGGTTCAGGGCGCGCAGATCGGCAGGCAGCCCCGACAGCGCGCGCAGCACCTCGACCTCGGCCTCGCGAAAGCGGCTCGCCGCGACCAGCTCGCCCGCCGACGCGAGGTGAGCGAGAAAGCGATCCTCGCCCGGCCGCGGCGGCGCAGGCGCGAGCGTCGTCGCCGACTCCGTGCCGTGCGACGAGCGCTCGCTCGGCACGTCACTCACGGCGTCGCCCCCGTCTCCGTCGCGCCCGCGACGAGCGCGTCGTAGCGACGCACGACGGCGGCGACGTAGGCGCGCGTCGTCTCATAGGGCGGCATCCCGCCGTACTTTTCGACGGCGCCCGGCCCCGCGTGGTAACCGGCGATCACCTTGATGCGCTCCTCCGGCGTGCACACGGCCTGCGCGCAAAAGCGCCGCGCGAGCACCTGGAGGTAGCGCGCGCCGCCCATGATGTTCTGGCGCGGGTCGAACGCGTCGGTCACGCCCATCATGCGCGCCGTGTCCGGCATGAGCTGCATGAGCCCCTGCGCGCCCACGCTCGAGACGACGGCCGGATCGTAGTCCGACTCGGTCTTGATGATGGCGCGGATGAGCGGCTCGGGGATGCCGTAGTACGCCTGCTGGTCGCGGATGTGATCGTCGTAGCGCGAGACGCGCGACGGCGAGGTGTCGCGCGGCGGAACGAGATCGGTGCGGCCACGCAGCGCCGCCGCCTTGCCGGGGCCCGTCTTGAGCCAGACCTTCCAGCGGCCCCCTCCTTCACCGGCGGGCGTCTTGTTCGTGAACTCGACCACGCCGTCGGCGTGCTCGCGCACCCAGAACGTCCCGGCGCGCGCGGTCCCGGCGGCGCCCGCGAGCGTCGCCGACACGACGAACGCGAGGCGGACCCGACGTCGCATGAGCGCGCGGATCGTAACACGGCTCGCGCACCGACGGCGGCGGCGCGCGCCGGTTTCTCGTGACACTTTCGGGTAAGGTTCAGCCGTGCTCGAAACCGACTACCTCGTCCTCGGCTCCGGCCTCGCGGGCCTCTACTTCGCGCTGCGCGCCTCCGAGCACGGGCGCGTCGTCGTCGCGACCAAACGCGGCCCCGCCGACGCCAACACGGCGTGGGCCCAGGGCGGCGTCGCCGGCGTGCTCGATCCCGAGGATCGCGTCGAAGACCACGTCGCCGACACGCTGCGCACGGGCGACGGCCTGTGCCACGAGGACATCGTGCGCCTCTGCGCGCGCGAGGCCCCCGCCCACATCCGCCGCCTCGCCGACGAGCTGGGCGTGCCGTTCGATCGCGACGAAGAAGGCCACTTCGAGCTGGGCCGCGAGGGCGGCCACACGGCGCGCCGGATCGTGCATGCCAAAGACAGCACGGGCTGGGCGATTCAAAAGGCGCTGCTCGCGCGCGTCGCCGAGCGCGCCGATCGCATCACGCTGCTGCCGAACCACATGGCCGTCGACCTGCTCACCGCCGCGAAGTACGGCGGGCCCAACGCCGTGTTCGGCGCGTACCTGCTGGATCAGGACACGGGCGAAGTGAAGACGGCGGTCTCGCGCGCGACGATCCTCGCGACGGGCGGCACAGGCAAGGTCTACCTCTACACGACCAACCCCGACGTCGCGACGGGCGACGGCGTCGCCATGGCCTACCGCGTGGGCGCTAAGGTCGCGAACATGGAGTTCTTCCAGTTCCACCCGACGTGCCTCTACCACCCGCAGGCGAAGTCGTTCCTGATCACCGAGGCGATGCGTGGCGAGGGCGGCGTGCTGCGGCTGCGCGACGGCACGGCCTTCATGGCGCGTTATCACGACATGAAAGATCTCGCGCCCCGCGACGTCGTCTCGCGCGCGATCGACACCGAGCTCAAACGCACGGGCGACGACTACGTCACGCTCGACGTGACGCACAAGCCGCGCGAGTTCCTCGTCGAGCGCTTCCCCATGATCTACCAGCGGTGCCTCGAGCTCGGCATCGACATCACGACGACGCCGATCCCCGTCGTCCCCGCGGCGCACTACTGCGGCGGCGGCGTGTCCGTCGACGAGAACGGGCGGTCGTCGGTGCCGAACCTCTACGCGATCGGCGAAGTGTCGATGACGGGCCTCCACGGCGCGTGCCGGCTGGCCTCGAACTCGCTGCTCGAGGCCATGGTGTTCGCGGCGCGCGCCGCCGAGGACGTGCGCAACGTGCAGGCGGCGCGGCCCGCGATCGTCGCGCCCTGGTACGCGGGCGAGGCCGGCTCGTCCGACGAGGCCGTCGTCGTCTCGCAGAACTGGGACGAGATCCGCCGCCTCATGTGGAACTACGTCGGCATCGTGCGCAGCGATCGGCGCCTCGAGCGCGCCGCGCGCCGCATCGAGCTCATCCGCTCGGAGATCCGCGAGTACTACTGGAACTTCGCCGTCAACGGCGACCTGCTCGAGCTGCGCAACCTCGCGCTGTGCGCCGACCTCATCATCGAGTGCGCGCGCCGCCGCCCCGAGAGCCGCGGCCTGCACTTCAACCTCGATCACCCCGACAAAGACCCGCGCCTGGCGCGCGACACCGTCCTGTTTCGTCGCGACGGACCGGCGGCTTGAGCCGCGTCCGCGTCCTCCTTCATGCCGTCGAGAAGCCGCGGCCGTGCTCGTACCTGCCGGGCGAGACGGCGTCGCTCGAGGTGAAGTACCTGCTGGGCGTCGAGCCCGCCGAGCTCGAGGCGATGCTCGCGCGCGGCTGGCGGCGCTTCGGCCTCTCGTATTTTCGGCCCGCGTGCGCCGCGTGCCACGAGTGCGTCCCGCTGCGCGTGCCCGTCGCGACGTTCGCGCCCTCGCGCAGCCAGCGACGCGCCGCCAAGGCGTGCGCCGATCTGCGCGTCGAGGTCGGCCCCGTGCAGCTCGACGACGCGCGCCTCGCGCTCTACGCGAAGTGGCACGCCGACCGCGAGGACGCGCGCGGCTGGGACGCCATGCCCCTCGACGCGAAGACGTACACCGAAGAGTTCGCGCTCCCGATCGCCGGCGCGCGCGAGGTCACCTACTGGGACGACGACCGCCTCGTCGCCGTCGGCCTGTGCGACGAGACGCCCGGCGCCTGGAGCGCGATCTACTTCTTCTACGACCCCGCCGAAGCACGCCGTTCCCTCGGCGCCTTCCACATCCAGACCCTCGTCGCCCTCGCGAGATCGCGCGGCCAATCCCACGTCTACCTCGGCTACCGCATCGAGCGCTGCCCCTCGATGGCCTACAAGGCGAAGTTCACGCCGCACGAGCTCCTGGAAGGCCGACCGAGCGACGACGAAGCGCCGCGCTGGCGGTGAGTCACTTCCCCGCGACTTCGAGGAGCCGCTTCTCGATCATCTTCGCGTCGCCGGGCTCGAAGCCGCTGTTGACGTAGCGGATCGTACCGGCGCGATCGATGACGTAGGACGTGGGCATCTTGTCGGGCGCGAGCGTGTCGGCGATGCGGCCCGCCGGATCGTGCGCGATCGTGAGCGACCAGTGCGGGCGCGCCTTCAGGAACTTCGTGACGTTGGCGCGCTCTTGATCGACCGACACGGCGAGCACCTCGATGCCGTCGTCGCGCAGCCGCTTCGCCATGTCGTCGAGCTGCGGCAGCTCCTGCTTGCACGGCGCACACCACGACGCCCAAACATCGAGCAGCACGACCTTGCCGCGATAGTCAGCCAAGGCGAGCGCCTTCCCCGAGATCGCCTGCACCTGAATCTCAGGCGCCGGCGTCCCAACCTGATGCCCAACCTCGCCGCCACCAGTCGTCGCACATCCGATCCCGAGCACCAGCGACAACGCTACGAACGTCGATTTGACGCGCGGAGGGACGGCTTTGCCGGCCCGGGCCGCTCCCCCGACGGGGGGGCCCGCGGGGGGGTCGAAGACCCTCCCGCGAAGCGAGGCTATTTGCCCAATTCTTCGTTGATCCATTCGCGCAGGCTCTCGACATCCTTCGGGTCGGTGTATTCGCGACCGTCGATGTAGAGCGTCGGCGTCGCCTGGAGGCCGAGGGCCTGGCCCTCGGCGCGATCCTTCTGCACGCGATCCTTGACCGCCGCCGAGGCGAGGTCGGCGCGGAACTTCGCGACGTCGAGGCCGGTCTCCTTCGCGATCTTCTCGATCTCGGCGGGCGACAGCTCGTCCTGCTTGTCCCACAGCTTGTCTTGATACGCCCAGAACTTGCCCTGCTTGTTGGCGGCGACGGCGGCCTCGGCGGCGAGGCGCGCGTTCGTGTGCTGCGGCAGCGGGTAGTGCTTGAAGTAGACCTTCACGTCGTTGTGGTACTCGTCGACGATCTGGCGCAAGACCGGCTGCAGGCGCTTGCAGTGCGGGCACTCGTAGTCGGCGAACTCGACGAGCGTCACCTTGGCCGACGGGCTGCCCTTCATGGGCGCCTCGCTGACGTCGATCTGCTTCGGCTCGGTCACGCGGTAGCGCTTGCCCAGCGCCTCCGACACCTCGGAGTCCGTGAAGCCTTGCTCGACGAGCTTGCCCACGTAGCGCATGGCATTGAACGACCGCCGGCAGTCCTTCTTCGCCGACGCGATCAGGCTCTGCGCCTGGCCGCAGATCGACGGCTCGGCGTTCACGATGCGGAAGAAGACCTTCTTCTGGAAGTCGTCGAGCTTCGAGACGTCGAGGCCCGGCGGCAGCGCCGTGTCCGTCCCGGCGGCCGCCGGCGCGGCGCCCTCGGCGGCGGCGGCCGGCGCCGACTGGGCCGCGGGCGGCGTCTTCGCACAGGCGGGCATCCCGAGGGCCAAGACAAGTGTAGACACGAGCACGCCCGAACGGATGAGGGTCCAGGCAATCGCGGTCGGGCGCATGGGGCGACTAGATATAGAAACGGGGCGTCGGGAAGTCAACGCCGGCGGGCCTCGCGTCGTCGTTGACTCGCTGGCACGCAACACATATAAAACGCGAGCGAACGCGGCCCCTTGGGCAGCGGCGCCCAGGTGGAAAATCAATGACGGCAGACTACATTCCCGCAGCCCTGATGATCCTCGGGGGCGTCGGCTTCGCCCTCCTCCTGACGGCCGCCGCGAAGTACCTCGGCCCGTCGCGCCCCACGAAGGCGAAGGACTACCCGTACGAGTGTGGCTCCGAGGTCATCGGCAGCCCGCGCACGCGGTTCGAGGTGAAGTTCTACCAAGTCGCGATCGTGTTCCTCGTGTTCGACATCGAGACGGCGTTCCTCTACCCGTGGGCGCTGCGCTACAAGGCGCTGTCGTGCCTGGGGTCGATCGAAAATGGCGTCTGCACGGGCGGCATCTCGTTCTTCGGCCTCGCCGAAATCCTGGTTTTCATGAGCATCCTCATCGTCGCGCTCGCCTACGTTTGGCGGAAGCGCGCGGTCGGATGGGAGTAGGAAGGCACGCAAAGCGATGGGCTTCGAGTTCCACACCGGCAAGCTGGCGGACGCCCTCAACTGGGCGCGCAAGTTCTCACTGTTCTCATACCCGTTCGTCACCGCCTGCTGCGGCATGGAGTACATGTCCGTCGCGGCGCCGAAGTACGACATCGCGCGCTTCGGCGCCGAGTTCCCGCGCTTCAGCCCGCGCCAGGCCGACCTGCTGATCATCGTCGGCACGATCACCGAGCGGCAGGGCCCGGCGCTCCGCCGCATCTACGATCAGATGTGCGAGCCCAAGTGGGTCATCGCCTTCGGCGTGTGCGCCTCGACGGGCGGCTTCTACCAGAACTACTCGACGATGCCGGGCGCCGACCAGGTCGTCCCCGTCGACGTCTACATCCCGGGCTGCCCGCCGCGGCCCGAACAGGTGCTCGACGCGCTCGTGCTGCTGCAGGAGCGCATCCAGCGCGGCGAGGGCCACAGCCAGGTCACGATCCGCGCCGAGAAGGGCTACGACGTCCCGACGGCCGCGATTCGCCCGCGCACGGAGCACCTGCTCGGCGCCGGCGAGAAGCCCCCGACCACCGGTGAGGGCTAAAGAGATGTCTCAGCACGTCCTCGACCGCCTCAAAGCTCAGTTCACGAACGGCGAGATCGTCGACACCGGTTCGCACGTCGGTGACGAGTGGGCGCGCGTGCGCCGCGACGCTTGGGTCGCCGTCGCGACCTTCCTGCGCGACGACCCGTCGACGAAGATGGAGATGTTCATCGATTTGACGGCCGTCGACCGCTTCTCGACCGAGCCGCGCTTCGACGTCGTCCTCCACGTCTACTCGGTGAGCCTCAAGCACCGCGTCCGCCTGTACGTCGGCGTGCCCGAGGAGGATCCCACGGTCGAGACGCTCTGTGGCGTCTGGGCCGGCGCGAACTGGTTCGAGCGCGAGGCCTACGATCTCTACGGCGTGCGCTTCAAGAGCCACCCCGATCTGCGCCGCATCCTCATGTACCCCGAGTTCGTGGGGCACCCGCTGCGCAAGGACTACCCCAAGGAGAAGCGCCAGCCGCTCGTGCGCCGCCAGCCGGGCACGGTGGATTGAACGACATGGACAACACGATCGCCCCGTCATCGCGCCGTGTCGTCATCGGCATTCAAGAGCCGAACGACCTCGACGCGCCCGAGCTCCCCACCGATCCGCTGCCCTTGAACATGGGCCCGTCGCACCCGGCCATGCACGGCACGGTGCGCATGGTCGTCGACGTCGAGGGCGAGAAGATCTCGTCGGTCGACGTGCAGATCGGCTACCTCCACCGCTGCTTCGAGAAAGAGTCGGAGTTCGCGACGTGGACGCAGGTGTTCCCGTACACGGACCGCCTGAACTACATCTCGCCGATGCTCAACAACGTCGGCTACGCGATGGCCGTCGAGAAGCTGATGGGCATCACGAACCAGATCCCCGAGCGCGCGCAGTACATCCGCGTGATCGTCGGCGAGATCTCGCGCATCACCGACCACATGACGTGCCTCGGCGCGAGCGCCATGGAGCTCGGCGCCTTCACGCCCTTCCTCTACATGTTGAAGGCGCGCGAGTGGCTGTTCGAGCTGCTCGAAGAGGTGTGCGGCGCGCGCCTCACCGTCAGCTACATGCGCATCGGCGGCTGCGCCTACGACCTGCCGTCGGGCTTCGCCGAGAAGCTGCGCGACATCATCGCGCGCACGCGCGAGGTGCTCGTCGAGGTCGGCAAGCTGCTCGAGCGGAACCGCATCTTCCGCGATCGCCTCGACGGCATCGGCATCATCACGCAGGCCGACTGCCTCCAGTTCGGCATCACGGGCGCCGTGGGCCGCTCGACGGGTCTCGCCTACGACGTGCGCAAGGACGCGCCCTACCTCGTCTACGATCGCTTCGACTTCGACGTGCCCGTGGGCTCGGTCGGCGACAACTTCGATCGCTACGCCGTGCGCGTGGAAGAGATGCGGCAGTCGATGCGCATCCTCGAGCAGGCCCTCGACCAGATCCCCGCGGGCCCGCACATGATCAACGATCCGCGGATCGTCCTGCCGACGAAGGCCGAGACCTACAACTCGATCGAGGCGATGATCGCGCACTTCAAGATCATCATGGACGGCATCCACGTGCCGGCCGGCGAGTGCTACTCGTACACCGAGGCCGGCAACGGCGAGCTCGGCTTCTACCTCGTGTCCGACGGCACGGGCCGCCCGTGGAAGTGCCGCGTGCGTCCGCCGTGCTTCGCGTCGACGTCGATCCTGCCCAACCTCCTCAAGGGCCTTTTCCTCGCCGACGTCGTCCCGACGTTCGGCCTCATCAACATGATCGGCGGAGAGTGCGACCGATGAGTACCGGACCTGTGCTTCCGACGACCGCCGGGAGCAACGCCCCGCCGCCTCCTTCGACCACCGAGACCGTCACCGTCACCATCGACGGCAAGGTTCACCAGGTCGCCAAGGGCACGAACCTGCTCGAGGCGTGCAACGCCGCGGGCGCCAATGTGCCGTTCTTCTGCTACCACGCCGGCCTGTCGTCGCCGGCCGTGTGCCGCCAGTGCCTCGTCGAGGTCAAGGGCCAGCCCAAGCCCGTGCCCTCGTGCTACACGCCCGTCGCCGACAAGATGGAGGTGCAGACGGCGACGCCGAAGGTGCTCGACGTGCGCCGCCAGATGCTCGAGTTCACGCTCGTGAACCACCCCATCGACTGCCCGATCTGCGACAAGGCGGGCGAGTGCATGCTGCAGAAGCACTACTTCGATTGGGACGGCAAGCTCGCGCGCAACGACGGCATCAAGGTCAAGAAGGCCAAGGTCGTCGACCTCGGGCCGACGATCGTCCTCGACCAAGAGCGCTGCATCCTGTGCACGCGCTGCATCCGCGTGTGCGACGAGGTCGCGGGCGTTCACCAGCTCGAGATGTCGAAGCGCGGTGATCACGAGCTGCTCGGCACGGCGCCGGGCCACAAGCTCGACAACCCGTACTCGCTCAACACCGTCGACGTGTGCCCGGTCGGCGCGCTCACCTCGAAGGACTTCCGCTTCGCGATGCGCGCGTGGGAGCTGCACTCGACGCCGTCCGTGTGCACGGGCTGCGCGACGGGCTGCAACACCGACGTCCACCACTCGCGCGGCCGCATCTACCGCCTCGTCCCGCGCGTCAACGAGCAGGTCAACAAGCACTGGATGTGCGACGAAGGCCGCATGACCTACAAGGCCGTGCACGCCGATCGCCTCGTGGCGCCCATGTCGAAGTCTGGCGGAGGCGCCGTCGAATGGGACAAGGCGCTCGACGACGCCGCGCGCTTGCTGCGCACCGTGCTCGACGGCTCGCCCGCGCGCCTCGGCGTCGTGTTCAACGCGCAGAGCACGAACGAAGACCTCTACGCGCTGTCGAAGCTCGCCTTCGATCACCTGGGCGTCACGCGCGCCTACCTCGCGGGCCGCGACCAGGGTTGGTCCGACAAGATCCTCGTGTCGGCCGACAAGAACCCGAACACGGCGGGCGCCTTCGCCGTCGGCGCGGGCCGCCTCAAGACGCTGCTCGACCTCGCAAATGACCTGAAGTCGGGCGCCCTCGGTGCGCTGCTCGTCCTCGGGACCGACGGTGTCCTCGTCGGCGACAAGGCCTCGGCGGCGATGCCGCTCGATCGCCTCGAGGCGCTCGTCGTGCTGTCGACGCACAAGAACGCCGTCACGAGCGCGGCGCACGTCGCGCTGCCGCTCGCGGGCTGGGCCGAGATCGACGGCACGTTCACCAACAAGCTCAACATGGTCCAGCGCGTTCACCCGGCGGTCCCCGCCGCGGGCGACGCGCTGCCCGGTTGGGACGCGCTCTCGCACCTCGCGCGCCGCCTGGGCGCGACGATGGACTTCCAGACGGCGAAGGCCGTCTTCACCGAGGCGTCGTCCAAGCTCGCCTTCCTCAAGGGCGCCGATTGGGGACGCCCCGTTCGGTCGGTCCAGCTCCGTTTCGCCAACTCTCGAGGCTAAAGACCGCCCATGTCCTACGGTTCAGTCGGTTTCGCAGTCGTCGCGGCGATCGCGAAGATCGTCTTCATGATCCTCGGCTTCCTCATGCCGCTCGCCTCGATCCTCACGTGGATGGAGCGGCGGCAGTCGGCGATGATGCAGGATCGCCTGGGCCCCAACCGCGCCAACATCCCCATCGGGCCGCTCAACATCAAGCTGGCCGGCATCACGCACTTCATGGCCGACGCCGTGAAGTTCCTCTTCAAAGAGGACTACGTGCCGGGCAAGGCGCACAAGTTCCTGTTCATGTGGGCGCCCATCATGGCGATGGCGCCGGCGCTCATCGTCTCGGCGATCATCCCGTTCGGCCCGTCGCTGTGCTGGGGCCACCTGACCGAGATCGCCGCCAACGGCGTGTGCGAGCAGCCCGTGCCGATGCAGATCGCGCGGCTCGACGTCGGCATGCTGTTCTACTTCGCGATCTCCTCGCTCGCGGTGTACGGCGCGACGCTCGCCGGTTGGGCTTCGCACAACAAGTGGTCGATGATGGGCGGCCTCCGCGCCTCGTCGCAGATGATGTCGTACGAGGTCACGATGGGCATGGCCGTGCTCGGCTCGTTCCTCGTGTTCGGCACGCTGGAGCCCGGCGCGATCGTCTCGAAGCAAGAGGTCTTCTTCGACTGGTCGAACCTCTCGCACAGCTGGGGCATCTTCTCGCAGCCGCTGGGCTTCATCCTCTTCCTCACGGCGGCGATCGCCGAGACCAAGCGCACGCCGTTCGACATCCCCGAGGGCGAGCCCGAGATCATTGGCTACTTCGTCGAGTACTCGGGCCTGCGCTTCGGCATGTTCTTCCTCGGCGAGTTCCTCGAGATCGTCGTGTCGAGCGGCATCATGATCAGCCTCTTCTTCGGCGGCTGGCACTGGGGCAGCAGCGTCGACGGCTTCCTCGCGAGCCACCTGCCGAACATCTTCTTCGTGACGGCGATGTTCACGCTGTGGACGGTGAAGGTCGTGCTGTTCTGCATGTTCCAGCTGCTCATCCGCTGGTCGCTGCCGCGCTTCCGCTCCGACCAGCTCATGCAGCTCGGCTGGCAGCGCCTGCTGCCGATCTCGATCGCCAACGTCGTCATCACGGCGCTGCTCGTCCTCTGGGGACAGGCCAACTGAGGAAATGTCCATGAGCCACGAAACGCACGAGAGTCACGGCGCGCCACCGACGAGCTCGACGACGCCGCGTAAGGGCGAGGTCAAGGTCAAGGTCGTCACGCGCGCGGGCAGCTTCTCGCAGCAGCTCTACGTCCCGGCGATCGCCGAGGGCCTGGGCGTGACGTTCCGCCACTTCATGAAGAACTTCGCGGGCAACGTCGCGAACTTCGTCGCGGGCGGCAAAGAGAACAAGCTGCGCAAGAGCGCGACCGACATTCAGACGATCGAGTACCCCGAAGAGAAGAAGCCTTACCCCGAGCGGCACCGCGGCCTGCACCGGCTCATGCTGCGCGAGGACGGCCAGGTCCGTTGCGTCGCGTGCATGATGTGCCCGACGGTCTGCCCCGCCCACTGCATCACGATCGTCCCCGAAGAGGCGCCCGACGGCCGCATCGAGAAGCGCCCCAAGATCTTCGAGATTGATGAGCTGCGGTGCGTGGTCTGTGGGTTGTGCGCCGAGGCCTGCCCGTGCGACGCCATCCGCATGGACACGCTCGACCACGCGAAGCCGACCTACCGCCGCGTCGACGCCATCCTCGACAAGGAAGAGCTCATGTCGCGCGGCACGACGTCGATCGCGACCCAGGGCGGCGTGGGCGCCATGTGGCGCGAGAAGGTCAAGGGCGAGCAGCAGACGCCGTCGGACGCGAACGTCGTCCCGGCCGGCGCGCCGCACGGCACGGTCGGGCCGCAAGATCCGCTGAGCGCGCTCCGCAAGTCGTAGCCTTCACGACCGGCCGTTGTAGGCGCCGGTGCTGCCGTTGACGGGATCGATCGTCCGCACCGTTTGGTGAAAGCCGAACGGAAAGACGTGGCCGCCCGCGCGCACGTGCACCCAGATGAACTGGGCGCGCGTGTCGATGGGGATGAAGATGAGGCCCGCGACGCCCGCGCCCGGCGCGATCGTCGACCGCCGTAGCGCCGCGTTCGACCAGAGCTCGCGTTCGGTGTCGATCGCCGATTGCTCGTTCTCGGCGTTCGCTTCGGACGCGGCGCCCGCGCCAAGCGCCGCCACCGTGCCTTCGCCCACGTGGCGCGTATGCCCGTTCGCGACCGACGCGACGTCGCCGACGGCGCTCAGGAACGCGAGCGTGCCCCAGAAGGCGCGCGCGTTCGAGGCGTTGGAGGCGACGCGCGACTGGTTCTCGTCGAGCGCGCTCAGCATCGCCTCGGGATCGACGACGCTGAACGAGCCGTCGCACGAGGCGTTGTCGATCGTCGGGCAGGTCATGAACGTGATGTCGCCGGGGCTCACCTCGAAGGGCGCGGGCGTGTCGTTGGCGATCTCGACGCGCACGCCTAGGGCGTTTTCATGTTGGTGCTCGAACGCAGCCGCGACGCGGACGCCGTTCTCTTCTTTGGAGAGCACCGCGCGTCCCGAGACCCACGCAACCTGATTCGGCGAGCGCGGCTCGAGCCCCACGAGGGGGCCCGGCGCGGCGCAGCCAACGGCCGAAGCCGCCAAGATCGAAAAGAAAAGCCAACCGAGTTTTGCTTGCATGGCCGGCCCATCGAGCAACGGGCGTGCCGCACGGGAGCCGGCCAGATCTCGCGCGCGCCGCGGCCGCGTGCCGCAGCCCTGGGCGCCCCGTTCACAGGTCACACCTTCACGCCGTGAAGCGAGCGGCGCGATGTCAAGCCATCGCCACCTCAAACGACGCACGGCCGAGATCGACGTTCACCCTTGACCGAGGCGGTCGCTCTGCCATCCTGGATCTCGAACCTTCTGCGCAGTTCGACACGGAGAGAGATTCTTTTCCCTACAAGATCGCACCAGGGAGCCGCCTCTGGCCGATGGATGTGCACGCCCGCGCGTCGGGAAGCCCGATGCGGTCATTTCAGCGGCTCCCCCCTTATGAAAGTAGGGGCCACAGAATTCTCTCCGACCGGCTGAAGTGGTTGGTTCACTTATTCTCCCACCTGACGCGCTTGCGAGGTCCTGCCGCGACACCACGTTGTGGGCGTGCGGTACCACGTGTTGGCTTGTGACTATGACGGGACGCTCGCGCACGACGGGCGGGTGGCGCCGGAGACGATCGAGGCGCTGCGAAGGTTGAAGGGGACGGGGCGGCGGGTGGTGTTGGTGACAGGGCGGCGGATCGAGGATTTGAAGGAGGTGTTTGGGGAGGTTGGGATCTGCGATTTGGTGGTCGCGGAGAATGGCGGGCTGATTTATGCGCCGGCCTCGCAAGAGGTGACGGCGTTGGCGGAGGCACCGGACGCGCGGTTCGTGGAAGCATTGCGCGCGCGCGGCGTGAACGACCTCGCGGTGGGGCGCGCGATCGTCGCGACGTGGGAGCCGCACGCGCAGGCGGTGCTCGACGCGATTCGCGAGCTGGGGCTCGAGCTGCAGGTCGTGTTCAACAAGGGCGCGGTCATGGTGCTGCCCTCGGGCGTCAACAAGGCGACGGGGCTCGCGGCGGCGCTGGCGCGGCTCGGGCTCTCGCCCCACAACGCCGTCGGCGTCGGTGACGCCGAGAACGACCATGCGCTGCTCGCGGCCTGCGAGCTGGGCGTCGCCGTCGCCAACGCGCTGCCGGCGCTCCGCGAGCGCGCCGATCTGTTGACGTTGGGCGACCACGGCGCCGGCGTCGCCGAGCTCTGCGATCGCTTGTGCGCGACCGATCTCGCCGAGCTCGGCGGCACGCTCCAGCGCCACGACCTGCCGCTCGGCAGCGACGTCGCGACGGGCGAGGAGATCCATCTGCCGGCGTTCGGCGCCGCGCTCCTCGTCGCCGGCACTTCGGGCGGCGGCAAGTCGACGGCGGTGACGGGCCTCGTCGAGCACCTCGCCGAACGCGGCTACCAGCACGTCATCATCGATCCCGAAGGCGACTATGGCACTTACGATCGCGCCGTCGTCATCGGCGACGAGCGTCGCGCGCCCACCGTGGCCGAGGTGGTGGCCGCGCTCGCCAAGCCCGAGACGAACGTCGTCGTCAACCTGCTGGGCCTTTCGCTCGAGCTGCGCCCGGCGTTCTTC
The DNA here is from genome assembly GCA_035549075.1 of Polyangia bacterium. Lineage (GTDB taxonomy): Bacteria > Myxococcota_A > Polyangia > Fen-1088 > Fen-1088 > DASZFV01. The sequence goes on from DASZRT010000006.1 coordinate 16,924, forward strand.
GCGGCGCTGCTGCCGCCGCTGCTCGAGCTGCGAGGGCGCCTAGGACGGCCGCACTGGATCGTCGTCGACGAAGCGCACCACTTGATGCCCGGGGGGACGCCGGGCGACGTACCGTCCGATCTCGGCGGCTTCATCCTCGTGACGGTCCACCCCGAGCACGTCGCGCGCGCCGCGATCGCCGCCGTGGGCCACCTGCTCGCGCTCGGCAAGACGCCGCACGACGTGCTCCGCGAGTTCGCGGCGGCGGCCGGCGCGTCCGCCCCCGACGGCGACGACGAGCCGCTGGCGACGGGCGAAGCGCTTTACTGGACGCGCGGCTCGTCGGCGCCGCCACGGCACATTCGCGTCGCCGCCTCGCGCACCGAGCGCCAGCGCCACGCGCGCAAGTACGCCGAGGGCGATCTCGGCGCCGACAAGAGCTTCTACTTCCGCGGCGCCGACGGCCGCCTCAACCTGCGCGCGCAGAACCTCGGCCTGTTCCTGCAGCTGGGAGACGGCGTCGACGCCGCGACCTGGCTGCACCACCTGCGCGCGGGCGACTACTCGCGCTGGGCGCTCGAATCCATCAAGGACGAGGAGCTGGCCGCGGAGATCGCCGCCGTCGAGCGCGCGACGAACGGCACCAACGACGCCGCCGCGAGCCGCGCCGCCATCCGCCACGTCATCGAGGCGCGCTACACGGCGCCGGCCGCGGCGTCACCGGCCTGACGCGCATCATCGTCGCACGGAGGCGCAGGCGTCTTTCGCGAGCTGCTCCTGGTCGAGGGCCCGCAGGTCATCGACGAGGGTCTGCACGCCCTTCGGGATCGGCCGGCACGTCGTCGCCGAGGCCGTCCCGCAGGGTTGCCGACCAACAGGCCGTGCCCGTCGTCGCGCGTCACCTGGTAGACCTGACCGTCCGTGAAGGCTGCTGACGCCGCCGCAACCACCGGCGATCGCGAGGGCGATGAAGAGGATCCGAGTCGAGCGTGTGCCTCGACCTCAGTACGAATACCGGCGGACGCTGACGTTCATGACGACGCCGAGGGCGACCATCGTCGTCAGCAGGCTGGAGCCGCCATAAGAAATCAGCGGCAGCGTCACGCCGACGACGGGGATGAGGCCGCTGACCATGCCGACGTTGATGGCCACGTGCCAGAACAGCATGGCCGCAACGCCGACGCAGACGGTGGCGCCGAAGCGGTCGCGCGCCTCGCTCGCGATCTTGATGACCCAAAGGATCAAGAACGAGTACGCGACGAGCACGACGAAGCAGCCGATGAAGCCCCACTCCTCGGCCCACACGGCGAACGGGAAGTCGGTCTCGAGCGCCGGGAACTTGCGCAGGCGGATCTGCGTGCCCTGCATGAAGCCCTTGCCCAGGAACCGCCCCGAGCCGATGGCGTTCAGAGCCTGACGCGTCTGGTAGGCGCCTTCGGACGTCGGGTTGAAGAAGGCCTCGACGCGCTTGCGCTGATACTCGTGCAGGAGGTGCTGGTAGATCGGGAAGGCGGCGATGACGGCCATGCCGGCGATCGCGGCGAGCGTCTTCAGCTTGAGGCGCGCCGTGAGCATGATCGTGAAGAAGATCGCGAGAATCAGGAACGCCGTCCCGAAGTCGGGCTGCTTGGCGATGAGCATCGCGGGAAAGCTCACGATGAGCACGGGCATGGCCAGGTGGCGCCACGAGCGGCCCTCGAGCGCGGGCGAGTCGTTGAAGTACTTGCCGAGCGCGAGCACAGTCAGCACCTGCATGAGCTCGGACGGCTGGACGTGGAACGACCCCAGGTCGAACCAGCGCCGGCCGCCGCCCACCATCTTGCCGAAGGCGAGCACGCCCACGAGCAGCGCGAGACCGACGCCGTAGAACACGTACGAGAGGCGGCTGATGAGCCGGTAGTCGAGCGTGGCGATGCCCACGAAGATCAGCATGCCGAGCGCGAGCCACGAGATCTGATGCGTGAAGAGGTGCGACTGGCGATCGTGGACGGCGCTCCACAGGTTGAGGAGGCCGAGCGCGACGACGAGCAGCGCCGACATCGTCAGCGTCCAGTCGAAGCGGAAGCGGACCTTGCGCCAAGAGGCGATCTTCATCGCGGCGGCTCCTCGGCGGGCGGGGATTCGGGCTCGTCGGGCTTGCCGAAGTCGAGGTGCATGGGCGGCGCCTCGCCGAGCGGCTCGGCTTTGCGGGCCGTGGGGCGCGGGCTGTCTTCGCTCGCCGAGACGACCTCGCCGCCGCGTCGGCGAAGCGGCACCGTGTGCGGCGCGTTCTTCTGGTCGGGCTCGACGGTCTCGAAGTAGTTGTTCACGATCTCGACGGCGATGGGCGCGGCGACGTCGCCGCCGTGGCCGCCGTGCTCGACGAGGACGGCGAGCGCGATGCGCGGCCGGCCCGCGGGCGCGAAGCCGACGAACCAGGCGTGCGTCGCGTTCTCGTAGCCGCCCTGCGCGTCGCGCCGGCCGTGGATCTGCGCCGTGCCCGTCTTGCCCGCGACCTCGATCTCCTTCGAGCGCGCCTTGAAGGCCGTGCCCTTGGGATCGTTGACGACGCCCACGAGCGCGTCGCGCACGAACGCGAGGCTCTCTTGCGACACCGACAGCTCGCGGCGCACGCGTGGCGCGAACTCCTCGACGACCTCGCCGTCGGGCGCTTCGACGTGGTCGACGATCTGCGGGAGCCACAGCTTGCCGCCGTTGGCGATCGCCGCGTACATCGTCGCCATCTGCATGAGCGTCACGCGCGTCGAGCCTTGGCCGATGACGGCGTTGAGCGCCTGACCGACCTGAAAGCCCTCGCTCTTGGGATTGAGCCGCTTCTGCTCGCGGTACCACTCCTCGGTGGGCAGGAAGCCGCCCTCCTCGCCGTTGAGGCCGAGGCCCGTGGGCGCGCCCAGGCCCATGTCGGCGCCGAACTTCGCGAGGCGGTCCATCATGCCGGGCCGCGCGCCCAGCTCGTAGAAGTAGACGTTGCAGCTCTGCACGACGGCGTCGTGCAGGCCCACGCTCCCGTGCGTCTTCGTGCACAAGAAATGGCGCCTTCCGATCTCGAATGACCCGTGGCACTTCACGCGCTCTTCGGGCGCGACCAGGCGATCTTCCAGCGCCGCGAGCGCGCCGACCGCTTTGAAGGTCGAGCCCGGGTAGTAGGTCTCTGACAGCGTCTTGTCGCGCAGCGGGCGGTAGCGATCGGTGAGCAGGCGCTGCTCGGCGTCGGGCGTCAGGTGGCCCGACAGCTCGTTGGGATCGAAGTCGGGCTTCGAGACGAGCGCGAGCACGCGCCCCGTGTCGACGTCCATGACGACGGCCGCGCCCGCGGGCACGCCGCGCAGCGCGCGGTCGGCGATCTTCTGCGCCTCGAGGTCGAGCGTGAGCACGACGTGATTGCCGGGCACGGCCGCACGCGACGTCGGCCCGTCGGAGATCTCCTTGAGGTCGGGCTTGGGCAGGCCGCGCCGATCGACGACGATCTTCTGGAAGCCCGTGCGGCCGCGCAGGTAGCCCTCCCACTGGCGCTCGATGCCCGAACGGCCGATGAGATCGCCGGCGCGGTAGCCCTCGTCCTTCTTCGTGCGCAGCTCGTCGCCCGAGACCTCGTTCATGAAGCCGAGGACGTGCGCGCCGACGGAGCCATTGGGGTACGAGCGCCGCGGCACGGAGACGATCTTCACGCCGGGGATCTCGAGGCCGGTCTCGATCGCCGCCATGGCCTCGCGCGAGATGTCCTCGGCCAGCAGCACGGGCCGCTCTTTGTCGCGCGTGCCGCTCGCGCCGCCAGCGCCGGACGCCCCGCCCGCGCCGTCGGCGACGGGCGTCCCCTGCACCCGCTCCCACACGTCGATCGCCTCGTCGCCGTTCATGCCGAGGATCGTGCGCAGGCGCGCGAACGCTTCGGACGTCAGCAGGCGCGGCGTGACGTACAGGTTGTACGAGGGCCGCATCGTCGCGAGCACGCGGCCCTTGCGGTCGCGGATCTGCCCGCGCACGGCCGGCAGGAGGTCAGTGTGGACGATGCTGTCGGTCGTGAGGCGGTAGAAGCTGTCGCCCTCGATGACCTGCAAATAGAAGAGCCGCCCGGCGATCGCGAGGAAGGCCACGAGCACGCAGAGCCCGAACGCCTTCGCCCGCCGCCGCATCTCGGGCAGCTCGGCATCCTGCCCGGCTATTTGCAAGTTGGAGACCCCGCTCGGTGCCGCTCGGGGGTCCCCAAACCCCTCTCGCTCCGCGCGGCGAAGCCGCGCTGCGCTCGCATCACCGTTGAGCGCGCGGTTGAGATGAACGTCATCGGAGCGTCATGTTGTCGAGCGGGCGGGGGGCGCGGGTGAGGCCGACGCGCGCGCGGACCGTGTCGATCTTGCCGTCGATGCGCCGCAAGAGACCCAGCACGAACGGACCCACGATCGCGGTGAGCACGGCCTCGATGGGCGCCTGGCGGAGGCCGCCGTAGCCGCCTTCGGGCGAGACCTGCGCGCGCACGATGACGATGAGCAGCGCCGCGAACAAGCTGGCGACGAACGAGGCCGCCGCCGACATGACGATGCCCGTGACGGCCACGCGCACCGACAGCGCGCGCGCGAACAGCGCCATCAACACGAACACGAGCGCGTGCACGCCCTGCGGCGCGCCCGACACGAGGTCCAGCAAGTAACCCGTCGCGAAGGCGACGATCGCCGCCGACGAGACGCTCCACTTGTTCGACAGCGCGACGTGCATGACGACGAGCAGCCCCAGGCTGGGCGCCGCCATGCGCACGGGCGCGAGCTCGAGCACCGTCGACTGCAGGATGAGCAGCAGGTACGCGACGACGAGCGTGATGGCCGATCTCATGGCTGGAGCCTCATTTCGGCACCATGGGTCCGCGCGCCGGCGCCGGGGCCGGGTGATGGACGGCGGCGTCGGGATCGGGCGCGGGCGGCGGCGCCGCGACGACCAGCACCTCCGACAGGCGCGCGAAGTCGATGTCGGGCGTCACCTCGACCTCCTGGAACAAGCCCACCGCCGACGACGACACCGACGTGACGTGGCCGACGGGCAGGTCGCGCGGGAACGCGCCGCCGAGGCCGCTCGTGACGACCTGGTCCCCCGCCTGCACGGCGGCGCCGCGCGTGAGGTACTCGATGCTGCAGCGGTAGCCGTTCTCGCCCGACTTGCCGCGCAGGATGCCGCGCCCACCCGTGCGCGGCACGACGACGTCGATCGCGGATCTCGGATCCACCAACAACAAGATGTCGCTGGTCTCGCCCGAGACGTGGCCGATGCGGCCCACGACGCCGTCGGGCGTCAGCACGGGCATGCCGCGCTTGACGACGCCGTCGCCGCGGTCGAGCTCGACGCGCGCGACGCGAAAGTACGGCGACGCATCGATCGAGATGATGCGCGCCGCGATCGTCTCGGCGGGCGTCTGGTCGCGCAGGCCCAGCAACCGCTGGTAGCGCGCGCTCTCTTCGGCGACGTGGCGCAGCTGGGCCGCCTCGGCGCGCAGCTGCGCGTTCTCTTTCGCGAGCGTCTCGATCTCGGCGCGCGCGTGCGTGAGCTCGACGAAGCGCCCCGCGACGCCCGCGATGCCGCGCGCGACGTACGACATCATCGACTGCGCGGGCGAGACGATGCGCAGGATGCCGCGGTCGAGCGCCGACAGGTCGCCCGGGTTCTTGGCGCTCATGCGCAGGGCGATGATCGCGAGCAGCAACACCGCCGCCACGACCGAGCTCTCGCGTACCCGCTTGCTGCTTCCCGTCATGCTGCTTTCACGTCACGCACAGGCAAGGGCCGACTTTGCCCCGGGCCCGCCCTCGCTGCAACGAAGTAACTACGTAACTACTGTAGAGCGACTTCGCGCAGGAGGCCCAGCTCGTCGAGCGCGCGGCCCGTGCCCAGCACGACCGCGCACTCCGGCGAGTCCGAGACCATGACGGGAAGGCCCGTCTCCTCGCGGAGCATGATGTCGAGGTTGCGGAGCTGCGCGCCGCCGCCCGTGAGCACGATGCCGCGGTCGACGATGTCGGCGGCCAGCTCGGGCGGCGTCCGCTCGAGCACCGAACGTACTGAGTCGACGATCTGGTTCACGGGCTCGGACAGCGCCTCGCGCACCTCGTCGCTGTTCATGACGAGCGTCTTGGGCACGCCGGCGACGAGGTCGCGGCCCTTGATCTCCATCGTCGTGACCTCGTCGGTCGCGTAGGCGTTCCCGATCTGCTTCTTGACGATCTCGGCCGTGCGCTCGCCCACGAGCAGGTTGTACTTGCGCTTGATGTACGCGACGATCGCCTCGTCCATCTTGTCGCCCGCGACGCGGATCGACTTCGCGACGACGATGCCCGCGAGCGAGATCACGGCGACCTCGGTCGTGCCGCCGCCGATGTCGACGACCATGTTGCCCGACGGCTCGGTCACGGGCAGGCCGGCGCCGATGGCCGCGGCCATGGGCTCTTCGATCAAATAGACCTCGCGCGCGCCGGCGGCGAGCGCCGAGTCGCGCACGGCGCGCTTCTCCACCTCGGTGATGCCCGAGGGCACGCCGATGATGATGCGCGGCTTCACCAGCGTGCGGCGGTTGTGCACGCGCGTGATGAAGTACCTGAGCATCGCCTCGGTGACCTCGAAGTCGGCGATGACGCCGTCCTTCATGGGCCGCACGGCGACGATGTTGCCCGGCGTGCGGCCGAGCATCTCCTTCGCCTCTTTGCCGACGGCGAGAACTTTCTTGGTTCCGTTGCCGGCCCGTTGCACGGCGACGACGGAGGGCTCGTTCGACACGATCCCCTTGCCGCGGACGAACGTCAGCGTGTTCGCCGTCCCGAGATCGATGGCGAGGTCGTTCGAGAAGAGGCCGTAGACCCAGTCGAGGAGCATGTCTTGTGCCGCACGGAGGGCCGCGCGGGATGAAGTTTTCTAACACACAACCCCGGGGTCCGATAGGGCCGCGGACGATTGTCGGACGCGGTCTGTGATAGATTTCGCCCGCGTTTCTGGGGCCCCTTCCGGGCCCTGATTTTCTTCAACGTCAGTCGGATTCGGAGGCCCCCCAGCATGCTCGAGCAGATGCGAAAGTCGTCGCAGTCGCTGCTCATCTACGTCCTGTTCGGGATCGTGATCGCGGTGTTCATCATCAACTTCGGTCCGCAGTCGCGCGGCGGTAGCTGCGAGTCGACGCTCGCCGACGATCACTACGCGGCCAAGGTCGCGGGTGAAATGGTGACGTCGAGCGACTTCCATTACGGGTACATGGTGACGGGCGGCGCGCAGTATCCCGCGCAGCTCGCGAAGCAACAGCGTCTCAAGGAAACGGTCATGGACCTGCTCATCGATCGCGAGCTCCTCGCCCAAGAGGCGGAGCGGCTCGGCTACGTCGTGAGCGACGAGCAAGTCGAAGACCAGATCGCCGACGCGAAGCTCATCGGCCTCGGCTACCGGCGCACGGTGCCGAGCATGATGAAGGACGGCAAGTTCGACTACGAGGCGTTCAAGCGCTTCGTTCAGTACGAGCTGGGCGTCACGCCGAAGAACTTCATCGACGAGCAGAAGCGCGAGCTTCTCGCGGCGCGCGTGCGTGACCTCATGCGGGCGGGCGTCGTCGTGTCGCCGTCCGAGGTCAAGGCCGACTACCTGCGCAAGAACCTGCAGGTGAACCTCGAGTACGTGCGCTTCGCGTCGCGGTCGTTCGAGGACGACGTCACGCCGACGCCGTCCGACATCGCCGACTACGCCGCCAAGAACGAGGCGAAGCTCAAGGCGATCTACGACGAGCGCAAGTACGTCTACGAGAAGATGCCGAAGGAGCTTCACCTGCGGCAGATCCTCGTGAAGGTGCCGGCGGACGCGACGGCTGACGTCGACAAGGCGGCGCAGAAGAAGGCCGCGGCGCTCGCCGATCGCGTGCGCAAGGGCGAGGCGTTCGACGTCGTCGCGCGCGCATCGACCGAGGACGACGCGGCCAAGGCGCGCGGCGGCGATCTCGGCTGGCGCGGCCACGGCGCCGTCAACCTGCCGGGAGATCTCGAGAAGCAGCTGTTCGACGCCAATGTCAAAAAGGGCGACATCGTCGGCCCGCTCAAAGGCGCGAACGGCTACTACGTCTCGAAGATCGAGGGCACGCGCGAGGGCAACATCCCGTTCGCCGACGTCAAGCTCGACCTCGCCGAAGAGAAGGTGCGCGGCGAGCTCGCGGCGGCGAAGGCCAAGGCGGCGGCCGCGGCCTCGCTCGCGGCGGCGCGCGCCGAGCCGACGAAGACGCTGAAGGACCTCTACCCAGGTCCGCAAGACGACAAAGCCGACGACGCCGACAAGGCCGCCGCGAAGCCCGCCAAGGGCAAGGTCGCGGCGAAGGCACCGGTGGATCCGCACGCGCCGCGCGCCGAGGAGACGGGCTTGTTCGCGGCGCACGGCACGCGCGAGGGCGCGCGTGTCGAGGGCATCGGCGTGTCGAACGAGCTGGCCAAGGCGGCGTTCGCGCTCACGACGGCGTCGCCCGTCGCGGGGCCGTTCGAGGTCACGGGGAACTGGTACGTCGTGCGCCTCAAGGAGCGCAAGGACCCCGACATGGCCGACTTCGACAAGAAGAAGGACGAGCTGGCGCGCGACGCCGAGCTCACGAAGTGGCGCGAGGTCCTCGGCGACTGGACGCACGCGCGCTGCCTCGAGGCCAAGAGCGCCAAGCGGATTCAGGTGAACCGCGACGTGCTCCGTTACGAAGACAGCAACGAGCCGCCGCCTTACGAGCCGTGCCTCGGCTCGCAGCAGCGCCAGCTGGGAGGCTGATGCAGGACCAAGACCCGCGCGCAGAGGCAGGAACGCCCGCCGGCGCGCGGGGTGCGTCGGCTGCGCCCGAAGGGCCCCGGCGCGCCAAGAAAAAGGCAACGTCACCCGACCACCGGCCGCCCTGGCTCGTCGTCCTTTCGTCGCTGACGCTGCTCTACGGTGGCGCGCTGCTGATCTCGAGCCTCGACGGCCTGCGCCACCCGCCGTCGGCGGCGCGGCTCCCGATGGCGCGCGCGCTCACGCCCGCCGAGGAGGCCGTCGCGAAGCAGATCGCCGACGTCGGCGTGCGCGTCGCGGCCGATCACGCGCGCGCGCTGCGCACGAACGCCATCGCCTCGCTGCCCGTCGGGCTCGTCATGCTGTTCGCGGCGGCGTCGATGCTGTCGCGCGATCGGCGCGGGCGCGCGCTCGCGCTCATCTCGGCTTGGCTGGGCATCGCCTATCAGATCGTCACGGCCTGTCTCACCTACCCCGTGCTGCGCGACTTCGCGCGCGCGGGCGCGCCGCTCTACTCGCAGTTCCTCGCGCTCGGCGGCGGCGGCGAGGCGGCGGGCGCGGCGGCGACGCCCAACGTCGTCGCGCAGATCCTCGTCGTGTCGTTCGCCGTGACGTCGGCGCTCGCGATCGCGGGCTCGGCCGTCGTCATCGGCTTCTTCGGAGGCCGCAAGGGACGTATCCTCTACGGCCTCGAACGCGCGCCGGGGCGGAGGTAGGGCGAGGTGGCGGCGGCGGGGGACGTGACGGAAGGCGGCGGCATCGCGCTGTCGACCCAATCGATCTTGGACGGCCAAGCTGCCCTCACCGTCGTTCGCCGGCGCCTCGCCCAGGTCGCGCGACTCGATCACATGGAGGTCACGGTCCCGGCGCGCGCGGGCGACGGCGCGCTCACGCCGGCGCGCGCGCGCCTGCGCCGTGGACGGCTGCGCACCGCCGTCATCACGCTCGACGAGGCGGGGCTGCGCGCGGCGTTCGATCCGGCGGCGCTCGCGGCCGCGGGCATCGCCGATCTGTCGCTGTCGTGCGCCGACGGCTACGTGTTGTTTCGCGCGCGCGCGACGGTCGACGGTCGACAGGCCGACTTCACGGCGCGCGCGCTCGTGACGCCGTCGTCGGGCCGCCGCGTGCGCGTCGCGATCGACGACGTGCGCATTTATGGTTTCTTGCCCGTGCCGGCGCCGCTGCTCGGCGGCGCGCTGTTCGCGGCGACGCGGCTGGGCGCGGGCGCCGGGCGCGCGGCGCGGCGCTGGAGCGCCGAGGTCGATCCGCTCGATCTCGCGATCTACGAGACGTTCGCCGCCGACGGCTGGCGCTTGCCTGATCTGTCGCGCGTCCGCGTGCTCGACGCCAACGTCTCGCGCGCGGGCGTGACGCTGTCGTGGAGCACGGACACGGGCCGCCTCGGCGAGGTCTCGGAGATCACGGCGACGGGCGCGCCCCGCCCCATCGCCGAGGCCGAGGATCTTCTGCTCGCGGGCGAGACCGAGGCCGCGCTCGACGCGTACCGCAAGGCATCGCGCGCCACCGAGACGGCGCCCGAGATCGCCCGCGAGGCGACGAGACGCGTGCTGGAGATCCTCGTGTCGCGGCCCGGGACCTTCGTCGCGGCGGCCGAGCACGCGGCGCGCCTCGCGCCCAGCGGCGGCGGGACGCTCACGCACGCGCCCGCCGTGTCGCTCGCGCGCGCCGCGATCGCGCTCGAGCGCGGCGAAGCCGAGGAAGCCGCGCGCGCGTTCGGCGAGGTCGCCGCCGCGGCGGCGCGCGCCGAGGAGGTCGAAGACGCGCACCTCGCGCGCCTCGCCGCGGGCCGCGCGTGGCTCGTCGCGGGTCGCCCCGAAGAGGCCCGCCCACTGCTCGAGACGGCGACGGCCGAGCGCCCCGACGACACGCGCGCCGCCGAGCTGTTCGCCGCTTGCAAGACCGACGTCTCGGGCGTGCGCGTGCTCGAAGAGCCGTTGCCGATCGCGCCCGAACCGCCGGCGTTCGCGCCGCCGAGCGAGTCGCCGCTCGCGTTGCTCGGGCTCGCCGACGAGGCCGAGGCGGCGAACCGCTTGTCCGAGGCGGCGTCGGCGCTGCGCCGCGCGCTCGGGCGGACCGAGCCGGCCGATCCGCAGCGCGCCGAGATCGCGCGCCGTCTCGCTGCCGTGTGCGAGAAGCAGGGCGACGACGAGGGCGCGCTCGTCGCGCTGCGCGAGCTGCTCGCGAGCGCGGCGCCGAGCCACGCCGTCGCGCCCGCCTGGCGTCGCGTCGTCGAGCTGCACGCGCGTCGAGGCGATCCACAGGCCGCCGCGCGCGCCCTCATCGCCTCGGCGGACGACGCGCGCGCCGGGTCCAGCGACGAAGAGCGCGGCGCCGCGCTCACGGCCGCCGCCGAGATCCTGCGCAAGCGGCTCGGCCTCGCGGGCGACGCCGTCATGCTGCTCGAGCGCGCGATCGCCCTCGCGCCGCGCGCGGCCGCGACGCTGGACGCGCTCCAAACGATCGCGCTCGAGGCGGGCGACTGGGAGCGGCTGTCCGACGTGCTCGAAAGAAAGATCGACGCCGTCGCGCGTGGCCCCGTCGAACAGAAAGATCTGCTCGTCCAGCTGGCCGAGGTCTACGACCGGCAGCTCCAGCGGCCCGACCGCGCGCGCGAGACGCACGAGCGCGCGCTGCGCCTCGACGCGACCTTCCGCCCTTCCCTGCTGTGGCTCGCGCGCGACGCGTGGGTGCGCGGCGACGGCGCGGCGGCCACGTCGCTCTACGGCAAGCTCGCGGCGCGCGAGACCGGCGCGCCCACCGAGGAGCGCGCCGAGACGCACATCCGCCTCGGCCTGCTGGCTCGCCGCGCGGGCGACGACGGCGCCGCCGAGCGCGAGGCCGACCGCGCGCTCGCCGCCGCGCCCGATCACGCGGGCGCGCTCGATCTGCTGTCGGAGCT
>DASZRT010000007.1:0-26732 GCA_035549075.1 Polyangia bacterium
AGCTTTTTTTCGCGAGTCCATGGGGATCCGTCCGCTCGCAGCGACGAGCCCGAGTCCCTCGAGGCCCGAAAAAAAGTTCAGTGGGAAGGGATCGCCGAGCTGACAGGACCCGTTCCGCGGGATGCACCCCGCCCTCACCCGGAGAAGAAGCTCCGCCGGCGCGATGTGGCGGATGACGAGAGGGGCGTTATGGGCAGGTGCAGTGCGCCTCGACGTCGCAGGCGTAGAGGTTGTTCGCGACGCCGACCATCGAGTCCGACGAGAAGAACAGCGTGTAGAGGTCGCCGCCCTTCGCGGCGGCGATGTACTCGTCGCGGCACGCGCCCGGCAGCGTCTTCACGGGCTTGTCCGAGCACGCCTGCGGATCCATCGGGCCGCACAGGCACGGCGTCGGCGTGCTGCCGCTCGCGCATTTCTTCGTGCGCAGGCAGGCGAGCAGCGCCTTGCACTTGTCGCGATCGGCGGCGGGGAAGCCGTCGCAGCCGAACTTCGCGGGGTCGGTCGTGCGCAGGTTGGGCGTGCGCGAGACGTTCGCGCAGTCGGGGTGCGTGAGGCTCGACTTCATCTCGCACTCGAGGCACGGCAGCGCGGCGTTGGCGGCGAGCGCCGCGGCTGAAGGCGTGGGCGGCGCGGCGGGCGGCGGCGTCGCCGGCGGAACGGCGACGGGCGCGGCGGTCTCGGTCGGCGCGGGCGTGGCCTTCTTGCAAGCCGTCGCGCCGAGCGTCAGGGCGATCGCGAACAGACAAATCGAACGCATCGGCGCCGTTTAGCCCGGGCGCCGTGGAGCCCGTGCCACGATCTGGTGACAAATCCGGGGCGCGACCCCGTGATGCGTCAGCCGGTCGCGAAGATCGACGCGAGCTCGTGCGGCGGCACGACCTCGAGCTGCGCGTAGGTGCAGTCGCGCGGCGGCTTGTCGGCGCGCCAGCGACGGAACTGCGCCGTGTGGCGAAAGCGCGCGCCCTGCATGTGATCGTAGGCGACCTGCACGACGAGCTCGGGGCGCACGGCTTGCCACGAGAGATCTTTTCCCGCGCTCCAGCGGCTGCCAGCGCCCGGTTTGCGACCCCACGCCGCGAGCGCCTCGGGCGTCGGCGCGGCCCAGTCGCGCCACGGGTGATTGTCCAGCGCGCCCTCGCGGTAGGGCGCGAGAAAGTCGACGAGCTCGCGGCGCTTCGCGGCCGTGAAGCTCGCCACGACGCCCACGTGCTGCAACGTGCCCGCGTCATCGAACAGGCCGAGCAACAGCGAGCCCACTGCCGTGCCGTCGCTGCCTTTGTGCCAGCGAAAGCCGGCGACGACGCAGTCGCACTCGCGCTCGTGCTTCACCTTGAGCATCGTGCGCTTGTTCGACTCGTAGACGCCGGCCTTCGGCTTCGCCATGACGCCGTCGAGGCCCGCGCCTTCGAAACGACGAAACCAATCTTCGGCCGTCGCGACGTCTTCGGTGGCGGGCGTGATGTGCAGCGGCGGCGCGACGCCCGCGAGCATGGCTTCGAGCCGCGCCCGCCGCTCGGCGAAGGGCGCGCCGCGCAGATCGCGATCGCCCTCGGCCAGCAGATCGAAGAACACGACCGACGCCGGGATCTCCTTCGACAGCAGCTTCACGCGCGACGCGGCCGGGTGCAGGCGCAGCTGCAGCGCCTCGAAGTCGAGCGCGCCCGCGCGCGCAATGACAATCTCGCCGTCGAGCACGCAGCGTTGGGGCAACGCTGCCTCGACGGCGGCGACGACCTCGGGGAAGTAGCGATCGAGCGGCTTGCCGTCGCGGCTCTGGATGAACGTCTCGGCGCCGTCGCGAAAGATGAGCGCGCGGAAGCCGTCCCACTTCGGCTCGAAGATCCAGCCGGCGTCGCGCGGCAGCTCGCCGACGCGCAACGCCAACATCGGCAACACGGGCGGGCTCACGGGCGAGTTCACGCGCGCATCTTAACGCGCTCGAAACCCCGCGGCCGCGTGGGCGCTGGTAGTCTCGCCACGATGACGAGAATGAACACGATGGTCCGCGTCCTCGGCGTGGCCGCGCTCGCGCTCGCGGCCGCGTGCGGCTCGAGCGGCGGCGGCAACGACGGTGGCGGCGGCAGCGGCGGCACGACGGGAAGCGGCTCGTGCGAGACCACCGGGACCGCCACCGGCCCCGGCTCGACGCCGGGCTCGAAGATGACCTGGTCCGTCGACGGCGTCGCCGATTGCGCCGACTTCGTGAGCGGGACGCACTCGACGAAGAACGGGTTCGATCAACTGGCCGTCATCGGCGGCAATACCCGCAACCACGCCGTGAACCTTCACATCGACGTGCCCACGGGCGCGATCGAGGTCGGCAAGGCGTACCCCTGCGACCCGGCCTACGTGCAGCTCATCTACTCGGCGGGGCCGCCCATGGGCCTCGCGTCGACGTACACCTCGGCGAGCTGCTCGATCACGGTGACGTCGCTCGGCTCGGCGACGACGGCCGCGACGGGCATGTTCTCGGGCATGTTCACGAGCGACGCGGGCGTCAGCATGCTCACCGACGGGACCTTCACCGTCGTCCCCAAGATCCAAAACTAGCTCAGCCCGCGGCGGCCACGGGCCAGGCCGCGTGGGCGAGGCCCGGCTGCAGATCGCGGAGCGCGTCGCGCAGCTCGCCGATCGTCGCGCGGCCGCGCGGATCGGGCACGAGGCCCGCGGCGACGATCTGCGCGAGCGGCGCGAGGGCGGGGCTCTCGTGGAGCGCGGCCAGGCCCTCGGGGTTGCCGTCGTGCGCGAAGTGGCAGGCGATGAGCCCGGGCAGCGTGTCGGCCGCGAACAGCGGCTTGCCCACGAACAGCTCGTAGGCGAGGCAGCAGAACGCGTAGACGTCGGCGGCCATCGGCTCGGTCGGGCCGTACATGCCGGGGTCCCAGATCTCCGGCGCGCCGTAGTGCGGGCTCGCGCAGCCGGGGCGAATCTTGCGGCCCGCGAGGCCGAAGTCGACGAGCACGGGCATGGGCTTCGCGTCGCCCGCGAGATCGGCGGCCGCGGCCTGCGGCCGCATGATGATGTTCGCGGGCTTGATGTCGAGGTGTCCGAGGCCTTGCCCGTGCATGCTGGCGAGGCCGCCGGCGATGCCGTCGAGGATCGCGAACGTCGACGCCGTCGACAGCTCACGCCGATCGATGACGCGCTCGAGCGACGAGCCCGACACCAGCTCCATGACGAGGATCGGTTTGGGGCGCGCGACGGCGTCGAAGGTCACGAAGCCCGCGAGGTTCGGGTGCGGCTTGAGCGTGAGCAGCGCGCCGGCCTCCTCGCGGAAGAGGTGCAAGAACTCCTGCTCGGTCAGCGTGCGCGAGTTCTGGCCGTTGTACGAAGGCACCTTCAGGGCGTAGCTCTCGGCGGCGTCGTCGTGACGCTCGTGCGCGCGCTGCGCGACGAACACCGAGCCGGCGGCGCCGCTGGAGATCGCGCGCTGCACGTAGAAGCCGCCGAGCAAGCGGCTGCCGGGCATCCACGGCGGGAACACGAGGCGCGGCGCCGTCTCGAGGCGCGCGGCCTCGTGCTCGGGCGCGTCGTCGGCGCGCTCGCGCGGCAACATCGCGAGGCGAAGCAGCGCGCGCGCGACGGCGTCGCCGATGCCCGCGGGGAAATCGGCGCGCAGCGCGGCCGTCGCCGCCTCGATCGCGGCGCCGAGCGACTCGTTGAGGTCGTCGCGCGGATCGCGCCGCGCCGTCTCGATGGCCGCCTCGATCGCCGCGATCGCGGGACCGACCGTGGGCGCGGGCGGGCCGCCCGTGAGGCCGACGCGCGCGCGCGCCGCCGCGAAGAAGCGCGCGCCGTAGGTGGCCGTCGTCTCGAGCCCCTGCAGCGGAGAGCCCGTGTCGTCGGGAACGAGCGCCGAGAGCGAGCCCGCGCGGTGGAGCGCGCGCAGCGACTGGCCGAGCTGCACGAGCGTCTGGCGCAGCCCCTCGACGCGTGGCGAGACGGCGAGCGGGAGCACGCGCGCGAGCGTCGCGATCGCCTCGAGCGACGAGCCCTCGAGGCTCTGCGCGGCGCTCCCGGCCGTGAGCTGAACGAGATCGGCCGCGGCCGCCATGATCTCTTTGACCTCGGCGACCATCGACGCCTCGGCGAGCACGCGCAGATCGTCGGGCTTGCGCACGCGCGTCAGCACGGCGACCAGCACGTCGGACAGCTCGCCCATCTGCGCGCGCGCGATGCGATCACAAGCGCGCGCGAGCGTCGCCGCCGTGATGCGCCGGAGCGGCGAGGGCGGATCGCCCTGCACGCGGCGGAGCAACAGGCGAAAGGCGCGCATGCGGCCGGCGCGCGCGCGGCCGCCGCCGTCGTCGCCGCCGCGCTCGACGTCGAGCACGTGGAGCAGCGCGCGCAGCCGGCGCAGCCGGAACGTCAGGTGCGGGACGTCCGACGTCGGCAGCGGCGGCTCCTCGCGCTTGCACATCCACTCGTCGAGGCGCGCCAGCAGCGCCGCGAGCGGATCGGCCTCGTTCGCCGCCGCCGGACCGCCGCCCGTGTTCGGGCGGCAGACGGCCAGCAGGTGGCGCAGGAGCGCCGTGTCGAGAAGGCCGCGCTCGAGCTGGCCGATGCACCGGAACGAACGACGGCGCGCCTCGGGCGTCGCGTCGGTGTTCGTTTCGAGCTCGGCGAGCACGCGTCCGGCCGCGGCCAGCGCGGCCTCCGTGCGCGGCCGTGGATCCTTGCCCTCGGCGAACGCCTGCAGCGCCGAGGCGAGCAGCTCCTCGATCGTGCGCGCGCGCTTGGGGTCGTCAGCTTTGGGCAGCAGGTCGTCGACGAGCTCTTCGCGAAGCGCGACGAGACCGTCGTCGTTCGTGGGCGGCAGGCCGCGCAGGCGGAACAGCGCGCCCGTGACGACGTCGGCGGCCAGCTCGCTCGGCGCGCGCGAACGACGAAACTCTCCGAACGCCTCGATGACGTCGACGTCGCCCGCTTGCACGAGGCGTTCGAGCAGCGCGCTCGCTGCCTCGGGCTCGTCCTCGGCGGCGCGCGCGAGGCCGTAGACCATCGCCATGCGCATGCCGGGGTCGCGCTTGCAGACGTCGCTCGCGAGCACCTCTTGGCAGCGCTCGGCCATCGACGGATCGTGAGCGATGCGCGCCGCGAGCGACGTCGCCGCGCGCCGCCACTCGCCGGGGCCGTTGCGCGGGGCCAGCTCGCGCTCGATCTCCTCGACGTAGGCGGGCACGGTGGCCGCGAGCAGGCCGCGCGCCGTCGCGACGTGGCGCCACACGAGCGACTCGCGATCGACGAGCAGGCGCGCCCACGCGGCCTTCACGGCAGGCAGCTGCATGGCGCGCGCGCCCACGGGGTTGCCCTCGCGCTCCTTGCGCGCGACCTCGGCGGCGGCGCGTTCGAGCACGCGCGCCGCGAGCCGACGCGCGGCGAGCGAGCCCGTCGACGGGCCCGTGAGCCACGCCTGCTCGAGGTCGGCCTGCGAGATGAGCGCGAGCGCGAGCGCGTCGACGCCGGCGTCGCCGCCGAGCGGAAGCTGCAGCGCGAGCGCGAGGCGCGCCTGCACGGCGGGCTCCGCCAGCGCGCGCGGCGCGCTGAGCGCGAGCGAGCGCGTCACGGCCGCGAAGGTCACGGCGTCGCCCGACGTCAACGCCGTCGAGATGCGGCGCCCGAGATCGGTGCGCTCGGCGCCTTGAGGCAGCGCGGCCGCCAGCTCGAACAGCGCCGTCGCCGCGATGGGCTTCGAGAGGAAGCCGACGTCGTCGACGAGGCCCGTCATGAGCGCGAGGCGCGTGCTCGCGACGAGGTCCTCGGGGTCGAGGCCCTCGAGCGGCGCGGGCTGCTGCGTCGCGATCGCCGCGAGCGTGGCGAGACCTTGCCGCCAGACGGCGCGGCGATCGTCTTCGCTCGTGAGCCGGTGGAGCTGCGACAGACCGGTGAGGTAATCCTGAGCGTTGGCCATTCGGTTGAGGTCGACCGAGGGGCGCGGACGACGTGCTTTTCATCGGCGGGCCGGCGCAGGGCTGAATGTCATTTGCGTAACGAATTTTCGCGCGCGGTAGGACGCACGCACACAAGTGCGCGCGCGGGTGCGACGCACGCGAAACAGGCGAAAAAATCGCTGAAAAATTCGCGTCGTCGAAAATCGTCGTTGACGGCTTCGTCGGCTTCGGGCATTCGTGCTGAACGCTCGTCGTTCAAGCGCGAGCACGAAAGGAGATGACACGCATGCCGCAAACCAAGACGAACCGCCTCGAAGTCATCTCCGCGGCCCGCGCCTAGCCCGTCTCGATTCCTGGACGGTCCGCGCGCCCGCGGATCTCGGAGTCTCAGAGAAATGGGTGTGTCATGGGCAATCGAAGGACGCGCGAGCGCGGCGCCGGCGACGGTGCGCGCACGGTGCGCTTGCAGCAGCTGATCCGCGAAGAGCTGAATTTTGCACTGAAGGGCGAGGCGCGCGACGCGCGGCTCGCCGACGTGGAGGTCACGATGGTCGAGCTGTCGGGTGACGGCTCACGGGCGCGCGTGTGGTTCACGACGCCGCCCGAGAACGAAGACGACGCGATGAGGGCGCTCGACGGCGCCGCGGGCTTCTTGCGCGACGACCTCGCCGAGAGCCTCGGCCTCAAGCGCACGCCCGACCTGCGCTTTCGCCGCGATCCCGCGACGCGCGCGTTCGCACGAGAAACACGAGAGGATGAACCGTAGCCATGCCGTTCTCGACCATCAACGGGCGCAACGTGCCCATCAAGCTGTGGGCGCCGCTGGAAGAGGTGGACTCGAAGGTCGTCGCGCAGCTCAAGGGCGTCGCGGCCCTGCCTTGGGTCGCGCACCACGTCGCCGTCATGGCCGACGTGCACGCCGGCCGCGGCGCGACCGTGGGCTCGGTCGTGGCGATGAAGGACGCGATCGCGCCCGCGGCCGTGGGCGTCGACATCGGCTGCGGCATGGCCGCCGTCTCGACGAGCCTGCGCGCGCGCGATCTGTCCGACGACCTGCGCCCGCTTCGCGCCGCGATCGAGCGCGCGATCCCCGTCGGCATGGACGCGCACGACGCGGCCGCGTGGGAGGGCACGACCGAAGAGCTGCGCGCCCGTGGCCGCACGATGATGGAAGGCTTCGAGGCGCTCGCCGCGACGATCGGCAAGGGCCTGCGCGCGCGCGTCGCCAACCAGGTCGGCACGCTGGGCGGCGGCAACCACTTCATCGAGGTGTGCGTCGACACGGACGACGGTGTGTGGCTGATGCTGCACTCCGGGAGCCGCCACATCGGCAAGCTGCTCGCCGACCACCACATCGAGATCGCGCAGCGCCTCGGCCACAACCAGGCGCTCGAGGATCGCGACCTCGCCGTGTTCCTCGCGGGCACGAAGCCGTTCGAGGCCTACCGGCGCGACTTGTTTTGGGCGCAGCGCTACGCGCGCTTCAACCGAGACGTCATGCTGCATCTGCTCGGCGAAGTCATTCGCCGCTTCTTTCCAAACGTCGCGCTCGCGCGCGCGATCTCGTGTCACCACAACTACGTCGCCGAAGAGATCCACTTCGGCGACGAGCTGCTCGTGACGCGCAAAGGAGCGATCCGCGCCGGCGTGGGCGAGCTGGGCATCATCCCCGGCTCGATGGGCACGAAGTCGTTCATCGTGCGCGGCCTCGGCAACGCGGCTTCTTTTCAGTCGGCCTCGCACGGCGCGGGCCGCCGCATGAGCCGCGGCGAGGCCAAGCGCCGCTTCACCGTCGCCGATCTGCGCGAGCAGACCGAGGGCGTCGAGTGCCGCAAGGATCCCGGCGTGCTCGACGAGGCGCCGAAAGCCTACAAGAACATCGATCGCGTCATGGAGCAGCAGCGCGATCTCGTCGAGATCGTCGCCGAGCTCAAGCAGGTCGTTTGCGTGAAAGGCTAGCGCGCGTTGATCTCGGTGAGGATAGGGAAGTCGCTCCACGATCCGCCCGGGCCCATCTTGAACAGGAAGCTCGCGTTGCTGACGTACGGCGTGCACGCGCCGCTTTGGATCGTGAAAATCTTCGGGGTCGCGACGAGCTTGCCGAGGGCGATGGCGCGCTCGCCGTTCGTCGTGTCGGCATCGACGTCGAGCGCGAGCGCGCCGTCGCAGTCGGCCGTGTAGCAAAGGAACCCGCGCGTCTTGCACGTGGCGTCCGAGAAGAACGCGTCGTCGTAGAAGGTCTTCACGGTCGTCGACACGCAGTGGACGGTGCCGTCGGGCGCCCACACGGGATCGCACACGGTGTCGGTCGTCGTGTCGTGGTAGGGCGCCGTCACGGGCAGCTTGCCGTTTCTCACGAGCGGATCGGCGATCGGCACCTTCGCGCCCGACGCGTCGGTGAGCACGCGTAGCCGCACGCGTCCCGTGCCCGCGTCCGTCCACGAGACGGGCATGACGGGGGTGCCGTCGAGCGCGGCGCCCGCGGTGAAGAAAATTCCGGCCGGGAAGGGAGCGGACCCGTTTCGATAGCAGTTGCCGTGCTTCAAGAAGACGTCGCCCGCAAACGTGTCGCCGATGGCTCGCGCGGGCGTGCCGTTCACGCCAATGTTGGCGCCGATGAAGGCGGCGTCGCAGACCTCCTTGTCCCAGAGGGGCGTCGTCATGCACTTGTCGTCGGCGAAGAAGGCCGTGCCCCCGGGCAGCATCGGCGGCACGCAGGTGTTGAGCTTCGTCGCGAGGTCGCACGTCCTCGACCAGCGCGTGTCGACCATGTGGTCGTCGAAGCGCGCGCCGTCGGCGGTCTGGACTTGCTTCAATTGCAAGCGTCCGTCGAGGAGCGGCCCGTCGACGAGCGTGCCCGTGGCCCAGCGATCGAGCGCGCCGGGCTCGGCCGTCACGAGCACGAAGCCGTCGGCGACGAAGGTGGGCACCGCTTGCTTCGCGCAGGCCGAGCCGGTTCCGAGGGCCCACGTTTGCACGTCCGACGCCGCGGTCACGAGCGTGCCTACGCCGTACGCGACGGGCTCGCACTCTTTGTGAGGCTGCGGGAGCGCGACCGGCTGACCGGCGCGAAAGGCGGTCCGGTCGACGGCGGTCATCTCGAAGAGCGGCTTCGTGCAGGCGGCGTCGACGAACGTCCCCGTGGGGTTGAGGCTCGCCGGTGTGGGCGGCAGACAGCGGAGCGCGCCCGCCGTGTCGGTGACGAAGCGGCACGCCGTCTTCTCTTGCGTGTCGAAGATGCCGAGCACGAGCGGCTCCGTGCCGGCTGACTCGAGCTGGTGTGGAACGAGGCGCGCCGCCACGCTCGCGTCGACGCCGGCATCGGCCGCGCCGTCGTCGTTCGTGCCGCCCGTCGCGGGCGCACCGCCGGCACCGGTCGCGCCGCCCACGTCGTTCGTCGAAGCGTCGGGCAACGCCGTCGTGCCGCCGGTGCTGGTCGGCGACCCGCCGTTGCCGCCGTCACCGCCGCCGCCCGTGCCCGTGTCGCCGGCGCCACCGTCGTGCGCGGCGCTCGCGTGGTGCGAGCAGCCGGTGCCGGCCGCCCCGAGACCCAACGTCAGCGTCGCACCGACGACGAAACGAACTGTGGAGCCGAACCGCATGCGGCCATGAAACACGCGATCGCGGCCGCGCGCCAGACGAGGAATCGTTTACCCGTCAGAGCGGCGGCGCGAGGCGCTCGAGCTTCGGCGCGTCCCAGCGATCGTGGCGGCCGTCGAAGTGGCGCACGACGACGCCCGTGAGCTCGCCCTCGTCGAGGTCGAGGCAGTTCACGTGCACGGCGTAGTAGGCGCCGCCCATCCACGGCGCGTCGCCGTGCCCGAACGAGCGCACGCCGCACGTCTTGCAGAACGGGTAGTGGCCGAACTTGCCGTTGCGCTGAAAGTCGGCGAGCTGGTCGGCGCCCGTGAGCAACTTGAAGGCGTCGGGGCGCACCATCGCGCTCCACAGGCTCGCCTTCGTGCAGATCGAGCAGTTGCAACGGCTCGTGCCCGCGGAGAAGTCGATGACGGCTTCGAAGCGGACGGCGCCGCAGACGCAGCCGCCCGTGTAGGTGCGCGAGGTGAAGGTCGGTTCGTTTGGTTTGGTCATGAAGGGCAAGCTACCGCCGATTGAGGACAGATTTGGTCCTCAATGTGTGGCAGGCATGCTTCATGCTTCAGAGCTCGGCGCGGCTGCTTCGGCTGCTGACGTTCTTCCAATCGCGCGCGACGTGGACGGGCGCCGAGCTGACGGAACGCCTCGAGGTCACGGCGCGCACGGTCCGCCGCGACGTCGATCGCCTCCGCGCGCTCGGCTACCCCGTCGACTCGACGACCGGCCCGGCGGGCGGCTACAAGCTGGGCCCGGGCGCGAAGCTGCCGCCGCTCATGCTCGACGACGAAGAGGGCGTCGCCGTCGCGATCGCGCTGCGCGACGCGAACGACGACGTCGCGGGCGTGTCCGAGGCGGCGCGCCGCGCGCTCGCGAAGATCGATCAGGTGTTGCCGGCGCGCTTGCGCAAGCGGCTCGGGGCGCTGCGCGCCGCGGTCGTGCGCGCGCCGGGCACGACCGCGGGGGCCAAGGTGGAGCTGGGCGTCGTCGACGCGCTCGCCGCCGCCTGCAACGAGCACCGCGTCGCCTCGTTCGGCTATCGCGATCAAGAGGGCCGCGCGACGCGCCGGTCGGTCGAGCCGCAGCGCCTCGTGCTCTCGGGGCGTCGCTGGTATTTGGCCGCGTGGGATCGCGCGCGCGAAGACTGGCGCACGTTCCGCGTCGACCGCGTCGTGGCCCCCGTCGAGCTGGGTGTCGCCTTCGCGCCGCGCCCCGCGCCCGACGACGACGTCGCCGGCTTCGTCGCGCGCGCGACCTCGTGGCGCCGTTCGCCCGTCCAAGCGCGCGTGCTCTTCGACGCGCCGGTCGCGAAGCTGCGCGCGAAGATCCCGCCTGCGTACGGCGACCTCACGCCCGTGGGAAAAAAGAAGTGCCGCCTCGAGACCGGCGGCACCTCGCTCGACGGCGTCGCCGTGTGGCTCGCCGTGACGGGCGTGCCCTTCACCGTCGAAGCGCCGCAGCAGCTGCGCGCGCACATGGGTGTGCTCGGCGCGCGGCTGAGAAAGGCATGGGGCAGAGGTCCGTGACTACTTCTTCCCGAACACGAACGGCGCGTCGACCAAGGCCCAGCCGCCGTTCGACGGCTTGGGGAACTTCCACGACAGCAGCAGGTCCGAGACGCAGCTCTCGATGTTGGGGTCGTTGACGGCCGAGCGGACGACGCACGAGGTGCCGACGGTGCCCGTGGGATCGATGCCCAAACGGAAGACGACGCGGCCTTCGGTGCCGGGGTGGGTCTTGGCCGCTTGGTCGTAGCACGCGTGAATCTCGGTCAGGTGGACCAGAAACGACACGCGCACCAGATCGCGCTCTTGGTCGGTCGCGCACGCCATGCAGCCGATCTCGGTCTCGCACGCGGCCGTGCCGGGGAGGCGCATCGTGCCGACGGGCGGCGGCGGGAGCGCGGCAGGAGCCGCCGGCGCGGGCGCGGCCGACGGCGTTTGGCTCGCGCAGCTCGTGATCGACGCCAGCAGCGCGATCACCATCGGGAGGCCGTGTGACGTCTTCACGCGACCCGTCATCGGCGGTTTGGGCGCCCGCCTTTATGGCGCGCGCGCCTACGCCGTCGCGCGTCCGCGTTTCGAAACGCCGAGCATCGGCGCGAGGAACTGGCCGGTGTAGCTGCGCGCGACGCGGGCGACCTCTTCGGGCGTGCCGGCGGCGATCACCTCGCCGCCCTTGGCGCCGCCCTCGGGCCCCAGGTCGATCACGTAGTCGGCGGTCTTGATGACGTCGAGGTTGTGCTCGATGACGAGCACGGTGTTGCCCGACGACACGAGCCGTTGCAGCACCTCGAGCAGCTTGCGCACGTCCTCGAAGTGCAACCCCGTCGTCGGCTCGTCGAGGAGGTACAGCGTCTTGCCCGTGTCGCGCTTGGCCAGCTCGCGCGACAGCTTGATGCGCTGGGCCTCGCCGCCCGAGAGCGTCGTCGCGCTCTGGCCGAGCGAGATGTAGCCGAGGCCGACGTCCTCGAGCGTCTCGAGGATGCCCTTGAGCGAGCGGTGGTTCTCGAACAGGCCGCGCGCCTCGCCGACGCTCGTCTCTAAGACCTCGGCGATGCTCTTGTCTTTCCACTTCACGCGCAGCGTGGCCTCGTTGTAGCGCTTGCCGCGGCACACCTCGCACGTGACGTAGACGTCGGGCAGGAAGTGCATCTCGACCTGGCGCACGCCGTCGCCCTCGCACGCCTCGCAGCGGCCGCCGCGCACGTTGAACGAGAAGCGGCCGGGCTGGTAGCCGTAGGTGCGCGCCTCGGGCGTCTGCGCGAAGACGTCGCGAATGGCGTCGAACGCCTTGGTGTACGTCGCCGGGTTCGAGCGCGGCGTGCGGCCGATGGGCTTCTGGTCGATGTCGATGACCTTGTCGATGGTCTCGATGCCCGTGATCGTCGTGTGGCGGCCGACTTGATCGTAGCTGCCCAGCAGCTTGCGCCGCAGCGCGGGCTGCAGGATGCCGTTGATGAGCGACGACTTGCCCGCGCCCGAAACGCCCGTGACGGCGACGAGCACGCCCAGCGGGAACGCGACGTCGATGCCTTTCAGGTTGTGCTCGCGCGCGCCCTTGACGGTGATGAAGCCCGTCGGCTTGCGGCGCTCCCCGGGGATCTCGATGCGCTCGGTGCCCGAGAGGAACTTGCCGGTCATCGAGGCGGGGTCGGCCTTGAGCACGTCGGGCGGTCCCTCGGAGACGACCTTGCCGCCGAGGCGACCGGCGCCGGGGCCGAAGTCGACGACGTAGTCGGCGGCCTCGATCGTCTCGGAGTCGTGCTCGACGACGATGACGCTGTTGCCGAGGTCGCGCAGGCGCCGCAGCGTCGCGATGAGGCGCAGGTTGTCGCGTTGGTGCAGGCCGATCGACGGCTCGTCGAGCACGTACATGACGCCCGACAGCTCGCTGCCCAGCTGCGACGCGAGACGAATGCGCTGCGCCTCGCCGCCCGACAGCGTCGCGGCCGCGCGATCGAGCGTGAGGTACTCGAGGCCGACGTCGAGCAAGAAGCCGAGGCGCGCGTTGACCTCCTTCAAGATTTCCGACGCGATCTGCGCGCGCGCGCCCTTCAGTCCGAGAGACGAGAAGTGCCTCGAAGCCTCGGCGACGGTCAGCGCCGTCACGGCGACGATGGGCTTGTCGGCGAGCACGACGGCGCGCGACTCGGGCCGCAGGCGCTGGCCGTTGCAGGCGCGGCAGTGCTGCTCGCGGAAGTACTTGCCGTACCACTGGCGCATCGACTCCGAAGACGTCTCGGACATGCGCTTCTTGATCGTGTTGACGACGCCCGCGAACTTCATGGCCCACGAGCCGCCGCCGTGCTTGCCCTGCCAGCTGACCTTCATGCGGCGGTCGCCCGAGCCGAACAGCAGCACCTCGCGGTGGCGCGGCGTGAGCGACTTCCACGGCTTGTCGAGCGGGATGCCGAACTCCTTCGAGACGGCCGCGGCGACGTTCGCCGTCCAGCCTTGGTCCTTGCCCGCGCGGTCGCCCCACGGCTCGATCGCGCCTTCGCTGATCGACAGCTCGGGGTTCGGGACGATGAGATCGGGATCGACCTCGAGCGAGGCGCCGAGGCCGTTGCAGTCGACGCACATGCCGAGCGGGCTGTTGAACGAGAACGATTGCGGCGACAGCTCGGGCAGGCCGACGCCGCAGTCGGGGCAGGCGCGCGCCTCGGAGTAGGCGCGCTCGCGCGACTCGCCCTCGACGGCGACGAGCACGCTGCCGCCGCCGGCCTTGACGGCCGTCTCGACCGAGTCCGTGAGGCGCGCGCGATCCGACGCGTCGATCGTGACGCGGTCGATGACGATCTCGATCGTGTGCTTCTTCTTCTTGTCGAGCGCCTGCACCTCGTCGAGGCGCTGGATGAGGCCGTTGATGCGCACGCGCGAGAAGCCGGCCTTGCGCGCCTCCTCGAAGACCTCGCGGAACTCGCCCTTGCGGTTCTCGCTCTTGCGCGCCATGAGGGTCGCCTTGGTCTTCGCGGGCAGCGTCAGCAGCTCGTCGACGATCTCGGCGGCCGAGCGCGCCGTGACGTGGCCGCCGCACAGGTGGCAGCGCTGCTCGCCGGCGCGCGCGTAGAGCACGCGCAGGTAGTCGTAGATCTCGGTGACGGTGCCGACGGTCGAGCGCGGGTTCGACGACGCGGACTTCTGCTCGATGGCGATCGTGGGCGACAGGCCGCGCAGCTGCTCGTACTTCGGCTTCTCCATCTGGCCGAGGAACTGGCGCGCATAGGACGACAGCGACTCGACGTAGCGGCGCTGGCCCTCGGCGTAGAGCGTGTCGAAGGCGAGCGACGACTTGCCCGAGCCCGAGACGCCCGTGAACACGACGAGCGAACGTTTGGGGATGCGCAGCTCGTCGATGGCCAGGTTGTGCTCGCGGGCGCCCTTGACGACGATGAAGTCGGGCTCGTCGGCGGCGCGGCGGGCGGCGAGGGCGTTCGTGGACGACGTCTTGCGGCTGCTCACGGGCCGGCGAGCATAGCAGGGGAAAATCGAAGTGCGGACGCGGGAACCAGATCCGAAGACGGGTGTCCTTCGTTTTGGAGGGTTGGGAAATGAAGGTTCACCCGTTCCTCGTCGCGGGCGTGGCGGCGCTCGTCGCGGTGTCGGCGTTCGGCGCGCGGCTCGTCGTGCGGCAGCGCGCGGCGCGGGCGCGGCGGCTCGCGCCGCGCGTCGTCGACGAGCCACCGCCGCTCGTGCTTCGGCGGCCGCTCGTGGTCCCGATGCCGCCGGTTGTACAAGAGGAGGCGCGGCCTGCGCCCGCACCGGCGCCCGGTGGCACGCTGCGCGTACGCGTCGTCGGGCCGCACGGGCTGTTGTTGCCGACGGCGACGGTGACCGCCGTGCGTGTCGGGAGTGACGACGATGAAGTCGTGCTCGAAGCGCCGACGGACGACGACGACGAGACGGACGCCGCTCCCGACGTCCGCGTCGCGACGGATCTTCCCATGGGACGCTACCTCGTCACGGCGACGGCCCCTGGCATGCGGACGGGCGCGGCGCGCGACGTCGGGCTCGACGGCGAGGTCCTCACGATCGCCCTCGACCGCGCGCCTCGCCTCTCGGGCGCCGTCGGCGAGCTGCCGGGCGGCTGCGCGGGCGCGAGGATTCGCGTGCGCGCGCCCGCCGACGGCGGCGGCATCGACGGCAGCGTCAACGAGGACTGCACGTTCTCGATCGATGATTTGCCCGAGGGCGATCCGCTCGCCGTCGATCTCTTCGTGGGCCGCGGCCGCGAGCCCGTGGCGCGCGCGCTCGTCTCGGTGCCCGTCACGGGCGATCCGGCGCTCGTGTGCCTCGCGCCGCCGTGCGCGCCCGCGCCGTCGCCGGCCGCCGTCGTCGTCTACGTCGCCGACGCCGCGGGTCGCCTCGTCGACGACGCCGAGATCGAGTGGACGCTGGAAGAAGAATGGCGCGGCGAGATGATGGGCATGTCGACGGGCGCCGGCGTCTCTTACGTGAGCGGACGGCAACCGGGCGAGACGCTGGACATCGGTGCGACGGTGAACGGCCGCCACGTCGCGACGAAGATCGTCGTCGGCGCGGGCGTGAACGACGTCGTGCTCACGCCTTAGCGACGATCTCTCTGAGCGCGCTCGTCTCGAACGGCTTTTCCAAGCGGCGGTTGGGGACGCGCTCGAGGAACTCGGCGGCGCGCGGCGTGAACGCGCCGCCCGTCATGAACACGAAGCGCCGCTCGAGCCCCGCGTGGCGGCGCGCGGCCTCGGCGTAGAGGTCCATGCCCGTCATGTCGGGCATCATGAGGTCGCACAAGATGACGTCGAAGGCGTCGACGCCCGTGAGGCGCGCCAGGCCCTCGCGCGCGTCGGCCGCGACGGTGACGTCGCACTCGCGCCCGAGCACGCGCTGAATCATCGCGGCGAGCGCCGCCTCGTCATCGATGACGAGCACGCGCCGCCGGGGCGCGCCGGTCGCGTTCGGCCGGGACGGCGTCTCTGGCGCGGGCGCGGGCACGCCGGCCTCGGCGCGCGCGGCGGGCAGCACGACGGTGAACGTCGACCCGTGGCCTTCGTCGCTCGCGACGGTGATCGTCCCGCCGTGCGCCGTGACGATGCCGTGGCAGATCGACAGCCCGAGCCCGAGGCCGATGCCGCCCGCCTTCGTCGTGAAGAACGGATCGAACACGCGCGACCGCACGTCCTCGGGGATGCCGTGGCCGTTGTCGACGACCTCGATGACGGCCTCGCCCGCGGATCCCGTCGACAGCGTCACGCGGATCTCGTTGCCGTCGCGCCCGTCGGGCAGCGCCTGCATGGCGTTGACGATCAAGTTGAGAACCACCTGCTCGAGGCGCTGCGCGCTGCCGAGCACCTTGGGCGCGAGGCCGAGCTCGGTCACGAGGCGCGCGCGGTGTTGGACCTCGTTGTGGGCCACGCGCAGCGCCGCTTCGACGACGCTCGCGAGATCGACGAGGCCGCGCCCTTCGGCGTCGCGCCGCGAGGTCGCGCGGATCTGGCCGATGACGCCCGTGACGCGCGTGAGCCCGTGACGCGCGCTCGCGAGCGCCTCGCTCAGCTTCGCCGCGACGTCGGCGGGGATCGCGGCGCCGTCGATGGCGGCGATCGCTTGTTCGATGCCGAGCAGCGTGTAGGCGAGCGGGTTGTTCATCTCGTGCGCGATGCCCGCCAGCAGCGTGCCCAGCGCCGCGAGGCGATCCGACTGCGCGAGCCGCGCCTCGAGCTCCTTGCGCTCGGTGACGTCGCGCGCGAAGCCGAGGATCGCGGGCCGCCCGTCCCACTCGATGGGCATCGACTGCACCTCGGTGAGCACGAACGTGCCGTCGCTTCGCCTCGTCGGGTAGTCGCGCGGCGGCAGGCCCTTGCCCGTGCGCACCATCTGCGCCGAGCGCTCCCGCATCGAGACGCCGTCCTCGGGCGTGAACAGCGTGCGCGGATCGATCGCCAGCAGGCTCGCGACGTCGGGGTAGCGCAGCATGCGCGCCGCCGCCAGGTTCGCGAACACGAGGCGCCGGCCGTCGTTGATGAAGACGGCGTCGGGCGCGCCCTCGACCAGCTGGCGGAAGCGACGCTCGGAGCGCGCGAGCGCGTCGAGGACGTCGCGGCGCTCGGTGATCTCGCGCGTGAAGGCGACGAGGCCCGGCGCGCCGTCGAGCTCGATGGGCGCGAGCGACACCTCGACGGGGCTCTCGCGGCCGTCGCCGCGCGCGATCATGGTCTCGAACGAGCGCGCGCCGCGCTCGCCGTAGACCTTCTCGCCGATCGACTGCTGCGCAACCCGCTCCGGCCCCGTCAGCAGCGAGCCGGGCGCGCTGCCGATGATGGCCTCGCGCGGGCGCCCGAAGATCTCGACGCCCTTGTCGCTGACGTAGACCATGCGCGGCTCGGGGCCGGCCAGCGAAACGAGCGAGATGGCGATGCCGACCTCGCTGGCGGCGGCGATGAACGCGCCCATGCGCGCCTCCACGCCGGCGCTGTGCCACTTCGCCCCCTCGACCACGCGGTCCGCCATGACCAGCGATCGATGTTACACGGTCTTGACGGACGCGGGACCTGGCCGGCGGTGAGATAGGATGCCGCGCACATGGCGGTGGGCCCTGGGGACGAGCGGCGCGCCGCACTTCTGACGGTGCTCGCGATGGCGTCGAGTGTCGCTTTCGCCACGCTGGGCGCGGCGTGCGCGACGAGCACGATCGCGCGGCCGCTCGGGCGCGGGAACGCCGTCGCGCAGGCGTCGTTGGGTGGCCCGCTCGTCGAGGTCTCGGGCACGCCCGTCGCGGCGCCCATCCTGAACGTGGGCGGTGGCTACGGCGTGAGCGATCGCTGGGACGTGTTCGCGCATGCCGACGTCACGGCCGCGGCGTACGGCGACCTGCACCTCGAGCCGGGCGCCGCGTTCCACCCGCTCGTGCGCGAGGCCGGCGCCGTGCCCACGGTGACGCTCGCGGCGAGCGCGCACGTGCTCACCGATTTTCACGAGGCGCGCTTGGGGCCGCAGGCGACGGCGCTCGCGGCGTGGCGCGTGGGCACGACGCACCGCCACCTCATCTATGTGGGCGCCGACGTCGGCACGCTCGTGCCGGGGCGCGCGCGTTTGCTCGCGGGGCCGCTCGTCGGCGCCGAGGCGCGCGTCGGCCGGCGCGTGGGGCTCGCGCTCGAGATGAAGTGGCTGTCGCCCTGGTACGACGTGGGGCCGCTCGCCCCGACGTGGATCTCGCCGGGCGATCACGGGTACCTCGCCGTGCTCGTCGGGTTCAACGTCTACTCGGAGGGCGTGCGATGAAGTGGTTCGCGCTCGCCGCCTTCGTCCTGTTGGGCTGCGGCCCGCAGCGGCTCGATTCGTTCCTCTACGATCCGTTGAAGGCGCCCGCGGGCGGCTACCAGCTGTCGACGGCCGTCATCCCGAGGAACGAAGAGCACTTCGTCGACGTCGAGCCGGGCGTCACGGTCCACATCGTCATCGCGCCGTCCTTCGGCCTCTCGGGCGCGACGGGCGCGCACGCCGAAGTCACGATGTTGTACTTCCACGGCCAGAGCAACGACATCGGCACGACGTGGCCGCGCATCGAGCTGCTCTACCCGCTGGGCGTCAACCTCGTCGCGATCGATCCGCGCGGCTACGGCAAATCGACCGGCACGCCGAGCGAGCCTGGCATCCACGCCGACGTGCAGGCGGTTTGGGACTACCTGCGCGACGACCTGCACCTCGACGCGACGAGGTTCGTCATCTACGGCCGCTCGCTGGGCGCGGCGTTCGCGACCGATCTCGCGTCGGCGCGCACGCCCGCGGCGCTCGTGACCGAGTCGGCCTTCACGTCGATCGCCGACATGGTGCGCGACGGCGCCTACGTCGACCTGCCACCGGGCTTCGTCGCCGACAGCCGCTGGGACAACCTCGCGAAGATCGCGCGCATGCCGGCGCCGTACCTCGCGTTCCACGGCCTGGCCGACGATTACGTGCGCTACCAGTACTCGCAAGAGCTCACGGCGGCGCACGCGGCCGCGTTCCCGACCGCGACGACGACGCTCGTCCTCGTGCCGGGCGCGAACCACGGCGACGCGCACGGCCCGCCGCCCACGCTCGGGCAGGCGGCGTACCTCGACGACCTGCGGACGTTCTTGCGCGCCGCCGACGCGCGGCTGGGGTTCTGACGATGACGGACACCACTTCGAAGCGCCCACGCAACGACGCCGTCGATCTGCTGCGCGGGCTCGTCATGGTCATCATGGCGCTCGACCACGTGCGCGACTTCTTCACCGATCACCCGGGCGATCCGACGACGATGCTCGGGACGACGACGCCGGCGATGTTCCTCACGCGCTGGGTGACGCACTTCTGCGCGCCCGTGTTCGTGTTCCTCGCGGGCGCGGGCGTGTTCCTCGCGGGCGCGCGGGGGAAGTCGAAGCCGGAGCTCGCGCGCTTTCTGTTTTCGCGAGGGCTGTGGCTCGTCGTGGTCGAGCTGACGCTCGTGCGCGCGGGCTGGTTCTTCGACGTGTCGTACGCCTTCGCCGTGCTGCAGGTGATCTGGGCGATCGGCGTGTCGATGATCGTGCTCGCGGCGCTCGTGTTCCTGCCGTTGCGCGCCGTCGGCGCGTTCGGCGTCGCGCTCGTCGTCGGGCACGACCTGCTCGACGGCGTCCACGCCGCCGATCTCGGGTCGGCGAGCTGGTTATGGTCGCTGCTGCACGAGCGCGGCGCGCTGCACCCGTTCGGGCGTACGCTGCTCGTGATTTACCCGCTCGTGCCGTGGGTCGGCGTCATGGCGGCGGGCTACGCCTTCGGCTCGTTGCTCATGCGCCCCGCCGACGAGCGCCGCCGCGCGCTCCTTCGTCTCGGCGCCGCGCTCACGTTGGCGTTCGTCGTCGTGCGCGCCGTCAACCGCTACGGCGATCCGCTGCCGTGGACCTCGCAGCGGTCGTCGCTGTTCACGGCGTTCTCGTTCCTCGCGTGCACGAAGTACCCACCGTCTCTCGACTACCTGTTGATGACGCTGGGCCCCGCGATCGCGTTCCTCGGCTGGGCCGACGGCCGCCTCGCCGCCGCCGGCGAGACGCCACGCTGGGCGCGCCCCTTCGTGACCTTCGGCCGCGTGCCCTTCTTCTATTACGTGCTGCACGTGCCGCTGCTCCACGGTCTCGCCGTCGCGCTCGGCGTCGCCGTCTGGGGCTCGTCCGCCGCCAGCCCCATCGCCCACAAGGTGATGCTCCCCGACGCCCAAGCCGCCCGCTACGGCTTCAGCCTCCCCGTCGTCTACGCCGCCTGGATCGTCGTCGTCCTGCTCCTCTACCCCGCCTGTCGCTGGTTCGCCGGCGTCAAGGCCCGCCACCGCTCCGCCTGGCTCAGCTACCTCTAACCTCTTCGAAGGCGAACGGTTCCACGGCGCGGATCGCCACAAAGTCGGCGACGGTTGCCGTGAACACGGTGGCACCGATCGCTTGAGCCGAGATCGCGATGAGCACGTCGTTCACGAAGCCAGCTGATCTCACGTCGCGTCCGGCGAGCCGCAGCCGGCGGAGCGCCGAGCCAACGCGCTCGAAGACGGCGGAAGTCGGCGTGATCAGACGATCGGCAGCCGAATAGGCTCTTCAGCGAGCGCGAAGTCGAGAGCTCGTTCGATCGCTTCCTGTTCGGTCTTCGTGCCGAAAAGCCTCTGAGCTCGATCGATCTTCGACTGATCGAGCTTGAGGTGCTTGTGTCGGATGGCCATGTACACAAAACGATACGTTGTGAACATGGCCTGCGCAAGGCGGCGTGGCCTCACCCCATCGTTTCTAAAATGTCGCGCGTGACCTCGTGCTCGAGGGGGCGGCCGTCGCGCCAGGACTCGAACTCGGCGATGGCGAGGTCGGCGAGGCGCGTGACCTCGTCGCCGATCGTGCCGCCGACGTGCGGCGAGATCACGACGTTGGGCAGCGACCACAGCGGCGAGTCGGGCGCGGGCGGCTCGGGCGCCGTCACGTCGAGCAGCGCCGTGAGATCGGGCCGCGCGCTCAGCACGTTCACCAGATCCTCTTCGACGACTTGCGCGCCGCGCCCCGTGTTGATGAACGTGGCGCCGTCGCGCATGCGCGCGAACAGCGCGAAGCCCAGCATGTTCTTCGTGCCAGGAAGATCGGGCACGTGGTTGCTCACGATCCACGAACGCGCGAACAGCTCGTCGAGCGAGACTTTCTCGACGCCGAGCGCGCGCGCCCGTTCGTCCGACAAATACGGATCGTAGGTGACGACGCGAAAGCCAAATTCGCGCAGGTGGCGCGTGAGGCGGCGCGCGATCCAGCCCATCCCGACGAGGCCGATGGTCTCGCCCGCGGCGCCCGAGCGGTGGAAGTCCTTGGCGCGTGCGACGTCTTTCGTCTCGGCGTACGTCCGCACGCCGCGGAAGTAGCCGCGGCACGCGAGCAAGATCTGCGCGAGGCACAGCTGCGCGGTCGCGATGGCGTTCACGCCCCACGCCGACACGAGCGTCACGCCGCGCTCGACGAGCGGCGCCGCGAACGCCTTCACGTTGCCGGCGGCGTAGAACACGGCGCGCAGCTTCGGCATCGCCGCGAAGTGCGCGTCGGTGAAGCGCGGCAGCCCCCACGTCGCGAAGATCACCTCGACGTCACGCAGCGCCGGCGCGTGCTGGGCGAAGTTGGCTGCGTGAACGACGTGCGGATACAGCTCCGTCAGCGCCGCGATCCGCTCGCGCCGCCCGCCGCCGAACACGTCCCCGTCGCGCGCCGGGTAGTCGTAAAAGAGCGCGGCGCGCTTCTTCACGACGTCAGAGCGAGCTTGCGAGCGAGTTTGATGTCGAGAGGCGCGGCTTCGCCGCGCCGGGCCCCAACCCCAACACGGGGGGCCCGTGGGGGGGACGTAGTCCCCCCCACGCTCACGAGTTGCCCTTGGGCTCTTCGTCGTCGGACAGGTACGCGAACGTGCGGACGAGGTTGACGATCTGCTCGCGCTGCTGCGCCGACAGATCGACGAACTGCACGCCCATGCCGGGGTTGATGTTGTCGTAGCTGCCGGCGCGGTACGGGTTGACCCACATGACGCGGCCCTCGAGGTTGAGCTCGGGGCCGCCGGGCGGCGTGAAGCGCATGTTGATGCGCGTGCCGGGCGGCTCGGGCGCGTTGGTGCGGATGAAGATGCCCATCGCGCTGATGTCGGTGATGTACGCGAAGAGGAAGTTGTCGGCGCTCTTGTAGTCGACCTCGAGGTCCATCATGACGCGCGCGTGAACGCGCCTGTCCGCGCCCGTCCGGCGCCGATCGGCCTGGACGTTCACTTCGCGCCGCCTGCGGTCTTTCCCTCGCCTCGTCATCGCCTCACAAACGGTGTCCGGCCGTCTTAGCCCATCCCCGTAAACCCCTCAAGCGCCGCGTGCTCACTTGATCTCGAGGGTGCCGAGGCGCACGCGATCGGCGCCGTCGTTGGGGCCCTGTGTGACCTTGAGGCGACGTCCCTCGCCGCCCGGCCAAAATCCGACGAGCACGGTGTACGTGCCGGCGGGCGTCGTCATGAGCGGGACCTCCGTCTCGTAGTGATCGCGGATGTACTCACCCGGCAGCCAGAACGCCGTCGGGAACGCGTGCTCGACGGGATCGTGGTCGCCGATCACGCGCGGCGCGGCCGGCCCGTCGAAGTGCACGAAGATCTTGTAGCCCGACGGCGGCGGCGTCTTGATGCGGAACGTGAGGTCCAGCGGGATCTTCCCGGGGCGGCGCACCGTCTCGGGGAAGCTCGCGCCCACGAGCTCGATCGAGTCGCCGAACGTCGCCGACACGGGGATGCGCCACGACCACGGCGGCTTCTCGGCGTCGTTCCAGCCCGAGGACGCCGTCGGCACGGTGGGCGCCATCCACACGTTCTTCTTGAGCGGGTTGACGTCGGTCTCGCCCGCAGCCAGCTGGTTCGACAGCAGCAGGAAACGCGACGACGCCGCGTCGAGCACGTAGTAGCCGAGGCCCGCGCGCTTGAAGCCGGCGTCGAGCGACGCGAGGTCGTCCGACGACACGAGCGCGAACGCGCGCGCCGACCCGCGCAGCGTGTCGATGAGCGCGTCCTGCGACGGCACGTCGACGATGTCGCCGCTGCCGTAGAAGCCCTGACCGTGGCCCTCGACGTGGTACCGCGCGATCTTGTCGCCGGGCTTGGCGAACTTCGCGTACGACTCGAGCGCGGGCTTGAACGAGAAGTGCGTCGACAGCGCGGGCACGAGGCCCTGCGCGAGCCACAGCGCGTAGATGACGGCGATCGCGACCGACGCCTGCAGGCCCCACCGACCCGCGCCCACGGCGAGGCGATCGAGGCGTCGACGTCGCGGGCCCTCGCCCTCGGGTGCGGGCGCGGCGACGTAGCCCAACGCGCGCCCGCGCGCCGCGAGGCCCGCGTAGACGCCCGCCGCCGCGAAGAACCCGATCGCGAGGATGAGGTGCTCGATCGAGATCACCGAGGGCCACTTCACCTTCTCGTAGAGGTTCACCGAGACCAGCTCCTCGGGCGCGAGGAAGAAGTCGCGCGCGACGATCATCGTGCCCGTCGCCATGAGCAGGCCGCCCACGGGCTCGGCGCGTCGGCCGTCGAGCGCCTCGTCGAGGAAGGCGCCGATCGCGAGAGCGATCGCCGGCAGGCACAAGGCGCGCGCCTCGCCGAGGATCACGAGCCGGTAGCTCGACAGCGCGAAGCCCAGCCCGGCGAACAGCAAGAGGTAGAGCTGGCCGAAGGCGAGGCGCGCGTTGGTGCGCGCGCCGCCGGCCTCGCCGTCGTCGTCGAGGCGCGCGAGCGGACGCGCGAGGGCGAACACGGCGACGGCGCTCCACGGGAACAGGCCGAAGCCGAGCTCGCGCACGAGCGCCTCGAACGTGTGCGCGGGCGCGCCCGCGCGCGGGACGCCGCCGATGAAGCCCGAGTAGTGGCCCGCGACCATGCCCGTCATCGAGGCGGCGAGCAGCGCGGCGCCGCCCAGCGCGAAGGCGACGATCACGAAGAAGGCGCGCCCGGCGGCCGGCGACAGCAGGCTCGCGCCGAAGGGGCGCGCCGCGGGGATGTCCTCGCCGACGCCGACCGCGGCGAGCTCGGCCGTGCCGTCGTCGATCGCCGCGGCGTCCGCCGTCGGCGTGAGCCCCCGCCCCACGAGCACCGCCGCCACGAGCGAGAGCAAGGGCAGCACGACGCCCGCGAGCGCGCCGCCGCCGAGGTGCCCGATCACGAGGCCGAGTACGCCGACGGCGAGATCGGAGAGGCGCCTGCGCCCCGAGGCGGGCCACGCCCAGCGCGCCAGGCCCGCCATCGAGAGCGCGAGGCCCGCCATGATCGGCACGTCACTCGTGAGCTGCCGCGCCTCGAGCACGAACATCGTCATCGTGCCGAGCGCGAGCACGCCCAGCAGCGCGGCGCGCTTGCGGAACAGGCCGACGCCCGCCCAGTAGACGCCGAGCATCGCGCCCATGGCCGCGAGCGCGATGAAGATGCGCGCCGAGAACTCGCTGGGCCCGAACAGCTTGATGCCGAGCGCCGACAGGAAGAGGCCGAGCGGCGCCGACTGCGGGTACTTGCCCGCGACGGTCGTGTCGAACAGCGAGCCCGAGCGCGCCATGTCGCGCGCCTGGTCGGCGATCTTCAGCTCGGACGGATCCCAGAAGCCGAAGCTCCCGAGCCGGGGAAGACACAGCACGACGGCGAAGATCAGCGCCCACGCCCAAGCGGGAATCGACGCGAGCCCGCCGCCGCGGGACGAGGAGGATGGTTCGTCCACGTCTAGTCGGAGACCGCGGCGTCCGAGCCGCCCGCGCCCGTGGTGCCGCCCGTGGCCGTTGAGCCGCCGCTGCCGCCAGCGCCGCCGGGGCCCGTCGAGCCGCCGGTGCCCGTCGAGCCACCAGCGCCCGTCGAGCCGCCGGTGCCCGTGGAGCCGCCGGCGCCGCTCGGCGCCTTCGTATCGCCGAACGGCGCGCACGACGCCGAGTGCGTCGCGAACTTGAGGCCCGGCGCGCAGAGGTTGCCGCCGTACGGGTCACAGAACGGATCGGCCGTGACGCAGTCGCTGTCGGCCGTGCAGGCGTCGCCACCCGCGATGAGGTCGGTGCACGTGCCGCCCGAGCAGCGCAGCGTCTCGAGGCACGGCGTGTTGGCGTCGCAGGCCGTGCCCTTGCCGGCCTTGTCGATGCACTTGAGAACGGCGCCCGCCGTCGCGCAGTACTGGCCCGTCGAGCAGATGGCGCCCGGGTCGGCGCACAGGGCGTCCTTGCCCTTGACCACCTTCGCGGCGCACAGGCCCTTGTCGCAGATGTTGTTCTTGTCGGCGCAGTCGTACTTGCTCGTGCACGCCTCGTTGAGCGCGACGGCGCCCTGGAAGACGTAGCCACACGTGTCGTCGAGGTCGGCGAGATCGGCCGGCTTGATCGTGTCCTTGCCGTAGACGCTGCCGCCCTTGTTCACGCAGTTCGAGACGTTGCCGGGGCTGAAGACGCGCTTGGCGTCGGCGCTCGTGATGGCGTTCGACGCCGTGACGCAGGCGGCGCTGCGCGCCTTCTGGCAATCGGAGAGGTCGGCGAGGCACGACGCCACGGGCACGGCGCACTCCTTGAGCGCGCGCTGGTCACAGTAGTCGCTGACGGTGAGCGGCTTGCTGCCGCCTCCGCCGCAGCTGCCGATCAAGGCGACCAGCGTCACTGCGATCCCCGTCGTCGACCAAAGCTCTTTGCGTGCGCTCATGACAACCCTCGTCAAAGGTGGAAAGGCCGCAGTTTGGCCCCGCGTTCCGGGGCAGGTCAAGGACGGCCTGGCGCGTTGCTGACGCGCCACGATCGCGGCGCGCGTGCGAAATCGGGCGGGGTTGAGCCGAATCGGGGAGGGGCGCAATCTTGGTTTTCGAAGTCCATGAACCGTTCTCCGCAGAAGGCGCACCTCCGCCTCGTGACGCCCGGCGATCCCGCGGCCGCCGAGCGGCCCGAGGACGCGCCGCCCGCCGATCCGAAGGCGGCGGTCGAGGACGCCTTCCGTCGGTACGCGCCGCTCGTGGCGTCGCTCGGCCTGCGCATCACGGCGCTGCGCGACGAGATCGACGACTTCGTGCAAGAGGTCTTCTTGCGCGCGACGCGCGGGATCGGCGCGCTCCGGCACCAGGGCGCGACCAAGGCGTGGCTGGTCTCGATCACGATCAACGTCGCGCGCCAGCGGCTGCGCGTCCGCAAGCTGCGCAAGATGGTGGGGCTCGCTTCATCGCCCGACGAGCAGGAGGACATCGTCGACCCGGCGCTGTCGCCCGAGGATCGGCTGTTGCTGACGCGCATGTACCGCGCGCTCGACGCGCTGCCGGTCAACCAGCGGCTCGCCTGGTCGCTGCGGCACATCGAGGGCGAGCGGCTCGAGACGGTGGCGCTGCTGTGCGGGTGCTCGCTCGCGACCGCCAAGCGACGCATCGTCGCCGCGCAGAAGGCGATCTCGGAGGCGGTGGTTTGAGATGAAGCAGGACGAAGGCATCGAGGAGGAGGATCAGGTGACCGGCACGCTCACTGGCAACGTCCTCAAGGGCGCCGAGCTGCTCCGCAGCGTCGGCGGCGTGCGGTGGCCCGCGGAGCACGTCGAGCTCGCGCTCGTGCGCATGCAGCGCACGCGCGAGCGGCGCGCGGCGATCGCGCGCACGGCGAAGCTGGGCGCGTTGGGCGCGCTGGCCGTCGCCGCGTTCGCCTGGTTCGGGCCGCTGCGTGTGAGCTCGCGCGTCGCCGCGGTCGCGCACGTGGCCGCGCCCGCGGTCGAGGCGACGCGCGTCGCGAGCGCGCCCGTCGCG
>DASZRT010000008.1:0-7091 GCA_035549075.1 Polyangia bacterium
GGCGCGGATGACGCCCGCGCCGACCACGCGGCCGGCGAACACGCCGACGATGCCGCCGCCGCGTCCGCCGCGCCCGCCGTGCTGCTGGTTCTCGTCACCGGCGCCGCCGCCGCCGCCGAAGAACAGGCGCGGCTGCGCGAGATCGAAGGGCAGCGGGTGACCGCCCAGGCCGCCGACGCAGCGACGGTCGTCGCCGCCCCAGCGCGGATCTCCCGGCGGGATCATCGTCGCGTCGTGAACGTACTGCGAGTAGGTGTAGCCGCCGCGTCCGCCGCCCGACGGGTCGGCGGCCCGCGGGAGCGAGAGCTCGGGATCGAGCGACCAAGGATCGCCGTCGCCGGGAACGCCCAGCCCGTCCCAGTCGAGCGTCGCTCCCACGTTCGCGCCCCCGCCGCCGCCCGCGTTGTGCGCGTCGCCGCCGCCGCCCGCGTTGGCGGGCGCGCCCCGGCCGTACCGGCCGCCGAGCCGATCGTACGCCGTCGCGTCGCCCGCGATGCTCTCGCCCTTCTCGGCGCCGTCGTGCGCGTCCGCCGAGGCGAAGACCGTCGAGCCGGGGAGGCGGCTCAGGTTCTCGAGCGCGCCGCCGCGGAACCCGAGGGCGCTCGCATCGATCGCCCCGTCGAGCTGCAGCGTGCCCGCGACGGAGATCGCGAAGACGCCGCCGTGTTTGCCGTCCCAGGCTGGGGGCGCGAGCGAGACGTTCGACGGGACGACGGCGTCGGCGAGCTCGGGCACGCGCACGACCTCGACGCCGGCGGTGGCGTGGTGCGCGTGGCGAACGCCCGCGGCGACGCCGAGCGCGCCGGGAGCGACCGAGGTGAGGCGCACGAGCTCGAACGTGCCGGCGTCGCCGCCGTCGAGGACCGCGCCGTAGGTCGGCCCGTCGGTCGCGTCGATCGTGGCGCCGCCGATCTGAATCACGAGCGCGAGCTCGCCGCGCGCGAAGCTCGAGACGTCGTCGACCGCGATCGTCGTGTCTCCGACCGAGACGTCCTTGGTCAGCGCGGCCGACGCGCCGGGCAACAGCGCGGGCGTCAGCGTGAGGGCCGACGGAGGCGCGCCGCTCACGTCGTCCGACGGAGGCGCACAGGCCGCCGCGGAGAGGAGCGAGAGCGAGAGCCAGAGGAGCGACCGGACCGACGAGCTGAGAGGAGACACGTCGGGCGTCGACAGCACGCTCCATGCCACCGCGCGCGCGCGTCGCCGTCTCGCTTCGAGAGCGGCCGAGCGTCTTCGCCGTCTCGATCAGAGACGTCGCGCGATCAGCCGCGAGACGCGCGCGCTCGCGACGGCGCGATCACGCTGCGCCGGAAGATCTCGGTGTCGCGGAAGAACAGCGGCAGGAACTCACCTTCGCACACGCCGTCGAGCGTGAACCACTCCGGCACGGGCAGGAGGCGCGTCGTCTGGCTCTCGTGGGCGGCGAGCGCCTGGCGCTTGGCTTCGAGCGTGGCGCGCACGTCGACGGCGGCGTCGAAGGTCCCGAGCACCCGAAGCCCGAGCGCGGCGCGCGCAGCGCCGCGCACCGCCTGGCGCGGCGTGCGCGCCTCGAGCGGAACCCACGGCCAGCGGCGCCAAAACCACACCGGGTACTCGAAGACGACCAGGTCGAGGCCGCTGCGGCGGGCCGCCTCGAAGGCGATGTCGTGCGCGGCGATGTGATCGGGGTGCTCTCCGTTCGGCAATGGGACGATGAGATGTCGGGGCGCGCGCTCGACGACGAGGCGCGTGAGCGCGACGGTCGCGGCCTCTCGCGCCTCGGCGAGCGCGCCGTCGGAGAACCCGAGCCACGAGGCCTGCGAATCGACCCCGAGCGCCTCGATCGCCGACGACAGCTCGCGCCGCCGGATCGCCGACAGCGTCTCGGCCGCCATGAGCCCCGCGTGCGAACGACCGCCGTCGGTCATCGCGACGACGTGCACCTGGCCGCCGAGCGCGCGCCTGCGCGCGATCGTGCCGCCGCACCCGAGCGTCTCGTCGTCGGGGTGGGGCGCGACGACGAGGGTCGGCTGGCGTAGGTCGTCGTCCGACAGAGACCGGCATCGGCGAGCGAGCCACGCTTGCAAGAGATCGCGGGCAGGGAGGCGGAGCGCGAAGGATGTCACGCGGTCGGGCTACGCAAGCGGGGTGCCGAGCCCAGGCGACGCGCGCGGCACGATCGGTGCTTTCGAGAGGGGCCGAGGTGGAAACGTGACCGACTTCGACGACGAGATGATGGAACAACTGGCGTCCTGCGGCCTGCTCGAGGAGGTGGCGAGCCTCTACGTCGCGGAGGCGGCCATGCTGCTCGCCCGCATCCACGCGGCGTGCGTGGCGCGCGACGCCGCCGCGCTCGGGCGCGCGGCGCACGCGCTCAAAGGCGCGTCGGGCAGCGTCGGCGCGCGCCGGGTCATGCTTCTCAGCGCCGAGGTCGAGCGGGCGGTCAAGACGGGCCGCGAGGACGAAGCGTTCGACGGCACCGAAGGGCTCGAGGCCGCCCTCGGCGTCGCCATGCGGAGCCTGGCGCGCCATGCGTGACGCGTCCGGCGGCCGTGGCACGGGTGCTGCAATCGCTCGGCGCATGAGCACGTCCAGCGTCCCCGACACCCGCGCGTCCAACGATCCGGCGGGGACGGCGACGCTCCCTGTCGATCCTCAAACGGGTGAGCTGCTACGCCGCTTCCACTTCGATCGCCTCACGTTCGAGCGCCTGCGTCGGCGCTTGCGCGAGGAGGGGCCGCAATGGGCGAACACGACGATAGGCGGGCGCATCTCGTCGCTCGCCGGCGGCGACGTCACGACGCTGCCGGCCGCGGGGAGCGCCGCGCACGCGAGGCTCGCCGAGCTCGGCGCCCGCGCCATGCGGGCGGGTGAGGTCGCGGGCGTCGTCCTCGCGGGCGGCATGGCCACGCGGTTCGGCGGTCAGATCAAGGCGGCCGTGCCCGTCATGCGCGCCCGGAGCTTCCTCGATCTCAAGGTCGCGGACTTTCGCCGCGTCGCCGCGCAGACCCGCGCGCCGCGCCTGCCCGTGCATCTGATGGCCAGCGTCGCGACGCGGTCCGCGCTCGAGCCGCTCGCGCGCGCCCTCTCGTCGCCCGCCGTGCCCGTCGCGTGCTTCAACCAGTGCGCCTCGCTGCGCCTGACGCCCGACGGCGACGTGTTCCGCGACGACGAGGGCCGCCCCTCGCTCTACGCCACGGGCCACGGCGACCTCGTCGAGGCGCTCGCCAACGCGCGGCTCCTGCGCGCCTTCGCCGACGCCGGCGTCAAGTACCTGCTCGTCTCCAACGTCGACAACCTCGCGGCCTCTCCCGACGCCGCGATCGTCGGCGCCCACGTCGCGGGCGCGCGTCCCGTGACCGTCGAGGTCGTCGGGCGTCGCCCCGGCGACGCGGGCGGCGCCGTGCTGCGCGTCGATCACCGCCCCCAGATCGTCGAGTCGTTTCGCCTGCCCGCGGGAACGGGGCTCGACGACACGCCGATCTTCAACACGAACACCTTCGTGCTGTCGGTCGCGGCGCTGTCGGCCGAGCTGCCGTTCGATCACCACCCCGTGCGCAAGACGGTGAGCGGGCGCCCCACGATCCAGTTCGAGCGCCTGCTCGGCGAGATCACGTCGGTGCTGCCGACGCACCTGCTGCGCGTCCCGCGCGGCGGCCTCGAGGGGCGCTTCGTCCCCATCAAGGAGCCCGGCGACCTGGAGGCGCGGCGGCCCGAGCTCGGCGCGATGCTGCGCGCGCGCGGCGTGCTGGATCAGCGGCCCGGCGAATGAAGTGGCTCGCGCTCGCGGCGGCGCTGTTCGTGGGCGTCCCGCTCGTCGCGCGGCGCATGGCGGGGTCGCTCGAGGCCCGCTGGATCGGGGTGGCGCTGCTCGCCTTCGATCTGTTCAACCCGGCCCACATCAACCTCGTCTCCGACGAGACCTACCGCGGCGACTCGCGCGGCTTCGAGGTCACGACCGTCGACCTCTTGGCCGTCGCGCTCTTCGTCGCGGGGCGGATGCGGCGGGCGACGGCGCCGCCGGGGCCGCGCTTCCGCGTCGTGCGCGCGCTCTACTTCCTCGCCGTGCTCGCGAGCCTGTCGGCCGCGCCCGATCTCCTGCGCTCGACGTTCAGCGTGTGGAAGCTCATGCGCATGAACTTCGTTTTCGAGGTCCTGACGTCGGCGTTCGCCGAGATCGAGCTCGTGCAAGGCGCGCTCACGGGGCTCTCGGTCGGCGTCGTCTCGCAGGGTCTCATGGCGCTGCAGCAGAAGTACCAGTACCACATGGTTCGCGTCGTCGGCTCGCAGTCGCACCCGAACTCGCTCGCGATGATCGTCAACCTCATCGCGCCCATGAGCTTCGCGCTCATCCTCGCGGGCCGCGCCAAGCGCCTCGCCATGGCCGTGTTCATCCTCGCCGCCATGTGCGACGTGTTCTCGCTGTCGCGCGGCGGGATGATGATGTTCGTGCTCGGCGCCGTCATCGTCGTCGTGGGCTCGATGCGGCGCGAGGTGACGGCGCGCAAGTGGAAGGTCGTCGCCGGGCTCGTCGGGGGCGCCGTGCTCGTCGTCGCGAAGTCGCTCGACACGATCGTCAAGCGCTTCACCGAGGCGCCGAAGGAGAGCGAGCTCGCGCGCAAGCTCTTCAACGCGGCCGCCAAGATGATGGCGGACGGGCACACGTTCGGCGTCGGCATCAACATGTACAGCCTCTCGCTCGACGGCGGCGGCTACGCCGATCGCCTCGGCGTCGACCCGGGCGATCGCACCGGCATCGCGCACCACATCTACTGGCTCACGGCCGCCGAGACCGGGTACGGAGGCCTCGTCGCCTACCTGCTCATGCTCGCGACGATCTACGTCGCCGCGATCCGCGCCGCGCGGCTGCCGGGCGTACGCGGCGAGATCGGCCTCGGCATCGTCGCGGGCCTCAGCGTGACGTACCTGCAGGGGACGGCCGAGTGGATCGCGCGCCAGACGACGATGTCGTACTGCTTCTGGCTGCTCGCGGCGGTCGTGGCGTCGTTCCTCGCGGCGGCTCGCTCGGGAGAGGTGGCGGCGACGACATGAGCGCCGCGAAGTGCGCGACGTGCGGCGCCTGCACCTCCCACACGCTGAATTCGTTGGTGTTCACGAAGGTCCGCAGGTCGACGTAGCGGAGCATGGGCGGCAGCTCGTCGAAGCCGGGCACGAGCGCCCGCTTGCCGGGCTCGTACCACGGGCTCGACGGCAGGCTCGACGCGGGGCCGAAGACGGGGATGCCCGGCACGGGCGGGCGGCCGCGCGCGATCCAGGCGAGCGAGTCGAGGTGCAGCGGCTCCTCGGGGTGCCGCGCGCCGAGCCCCGTGATGTACACGAGGCCCAGGGGGTTCGCGCCCAGCACGTAGTCGGCCGCGACGCTCACGGCGTCGAACGCGCGCTGGTGGGTCGCGGCGTCGAGGCCCCCGAGCGCGAGGCGCGCCAGCACGGGCTCGAGG
The DNA here is from genome assembly GCA_035549075.1 of Polyangia bacterium. Lineage (GTDB taxonomy): Bacteria > Myxococcota_A > Polyangia > Fen-1088 > Fen-1088 > DASZFV01. Next base: position 5,439 of record DASZRT010000008.1, read on the forward strand.
TGGCGCCCCATGACGGCGGCGCTGCCCCACCCGAACGGGCCCGGGCCGCGCGGGTTGCGGTGCGCGTGCGTCGACTCGAGGACGGCGGCGACGACGTCGTCCGACGCGCGCGCGAGCCAGACGGGGGCGCGGGCGCGCAGCGCCTCGCCGCCGTCGTGGGCGCGCAGCATCGTCAGGAGGTCGCTGGCGTCGCAGCGCGCGCCGCGCGCGAAGTCGGGCGCGTCGACGCCGCCGAGCGCGTAGGCGCTGAAGGCGCCGTACGGCCCGAGCGCCGCCTCAGCCTCGTCGAAGGCGCGCGCGAAGGCGGCGTCGCCCGTGAGCGCGTGGAGCTCGCCCGCGCCGTAGAGACGGAACGCCGCACCCGCGCCGTGCGCGGTCGCCCAAGTCCAGGCCCGCCGCGCCCGCTCCTCGAGGGTGCGCGCGCGGGCGGCGTCGTACGGCGCCAGCAGGCGCGCCGCTTGCGCGAACAGCCCGGCGGCGCGCGCCGTGACGTTGGGATCGCGCGCGAAGGTCCAGTACGGCAAGGGATCCTCGTCGGCGAAGGTGACGCCCCACGGGTGCCGCCAGCTCTCGACGCCCGCGCGCACGCCGCCGTCGGCCTCCTGCAGATCGGCCCACGCGGCCACGCCCCACAGCGCCTCGTCGAGGAGATCGGGCACGCCGTTGCCGCTCTCGGGCAGGCGCAGCTGTCCGTCGGGGAAGCGCGCGGGCGCGGCCTCGAAGGCGCGCATCAGCAGCTGCGGCACGACGACGTGCATGGGCCGCTGATCGAAGTCGCCCGCGTCGTGGTAGCCGCCGCGCACCGGCCGGCGGCCCACGCGCGGCGTGCTCTCGGGCAGCGGATCGAGCGCGTCGGTCTGCTCGGCCGTGAAGGCGACGCCGTGGTCGGGCCTGCGCGGCCACTCGGTGAACGCCGGCGCGAGATCGCCGGCCCAGCGGTTGTGGAACAGCCCGCGCGTCGTGACGACGAACGCCTCCTCGGCGGCGCGCGCGCTGATCGCGGTCGTGAACGACACGCCGACGCCCGGGACGCGGATGCGCAGGCGCGCCCCCTCGACGGCGGGCACGGGCGCGAGATCGATCTGCCGCACCTCGGTCCCGGCGTCCTCGTCGCGCGCGGCGCGCGGCTCGAGCGGCAGGCGCGCCACGATCTCGATGGGCGCGAGGGGATCGCGCGGCTCGCGCACCACCTCGACCTCGCGCGGGAACCCTGTGAGCGACAGCGCGCCACCCGTGCCGAGCCACGCCGAGACGTAGGCCCAGCGCCCCGTCGCGCGCGCGTCGTAGCCGACCTGGTTCAGCTGCACGACGGGCGTCTCGAGGAAGCGATCGGAGTGCGGGAGCCAGAACCGGAGGCCGTCGGGGCCCTCGACGCGGAGCACGGCGCGCGCGCCGGGTCGCGACGCCAGCCGCAAGAACACGTGGTGATCGACATCGACGCGCTCGAGATCGTCGCGCGCGCGAAAGCCGACCTCGTAGCCGGGCTGCGCGACGGGCAGTGAGCGCCGCCCGACGGGCGTCGCCGCGCCACCGCCCACGCGCCACGGGCCGCGCGCCCAGCGCGCGCCGTCGCCGTTCGCGAGCACGACCAGCAGGACGTCGGGCGCGACGAGGTGGACCTCGCGCACGGGGCCGTCGAGCGGCGCGCGCGGC
>DASZRT010000009.1:0-285472 GCA_035549075.1 Polyangia bacterium
TCTCGCCGCCGGCGCGCCTGCTCGCGCTCGCGCAGGTCGTCGAGGTCTTCGCGCGCGTCGCGGGCCCCGCGGGCGCCGTCGCCGTCGCGCGCGCGCGCCGGGGCAAACACTTCGATCCGGCCGTCGCCGACGCGTTCCTCGAGCACGCACCCGAAATTCTCGAGGCCGCCACGGCGCCGTCGGTGTGGGACGTCTTCCTCGAGGCCGAGCCGGCGCCCCACCGCGTGCTCGAGGACGAGCGCGTCGACGACGTCGCCCTCGCCTTCGCCCGCTACGTCGACTTGAAGTCGCCGTTCACGCTCGGCCACTCGACGGGCGTCGCCCGCCTCGCGACGCTCGCGGCGACGCGCGCCGGCACGAGCGAGACGCACGCGCGCCGCCTCGCGCGCGCCGCGCTCTTGCACGACCTCGGACGCGTGAGCGTGCCCAATGGAATATGGGACAAGCCTGGCCCGCTCAACGCCGCCGAGCGCGAGCGCGTGCGCCTGCACGCGTACCACTCGGAGCGCATCCTCGCGCACACGCCGGCGCTCGCCTCGCTCGCGCCGCTCGTCGCCGGCCACCACGAACGCCTCGACGGCAGCGGTTACCACCGCGGCGCCACCATCGCCGCGCTCGAGCCCGCGGCGCGTTTGATCGCGGCGTGCGACGTCTACCAGGCGTTGACCGAGGCGCGGCCGCACCGCGCGGCGTTCAAGCCGGAGGCTGCCGCGCGCGAGCTGCGCGCGCTCGCGACCGCCGGCAAGCTCGACGCCGACGCCGTCGCCGCGACGCTCTCGGCCGCGGGCCACGCGGCGTCGCGCGCGCGCAAGGCCTGGCCCGCGGGCCTCACCGATCGCGAGGTCGCGATCCTCGTCCTCGTCGCGCGCGGCCTCTCGAACAAGGAGATCGGCCGCGCGCTCCACATCTCGCCCGTGACGGCCAAGAACCACGTCGCGCACGTTTACGAGAAGACGGGCGTCGCGACGCGCGCGGCCGCCGCGCTCTACGCCGTGACCAACGGCCTCGTCGAGACCTAGCGGTCGCGTCGAGCTGTGGGGGCATGTCTTCTTCGGTGGCGTGTTTGGCTGAATCGCCCCCGACCTGTTGCGCGGCGCTCATTTCTTGGATGTTTCGCACGGGAGAACCTTCGGTCAATTCGGCGAACGCCGCGGTGCTCAGCCTCAAAGCGGTGCGGGTGACGCCGATTTCAGACCTCACCCAATCGCCATGCATCTCGCGACGCACGCCAACCACGCCGACCTCGAGCTCGAATCGCCGCTGCGGTGGATGATCTCGACGAGAGCGATCACGACGCACTTTCAACCCATCTTCTCGGCGCGCCAGAAGGCTGTCGTCGGCATGGAGGCGCTCGCGCGCGGCGTGCGCCGCGACGGCGGCATCATGCCGCCCGTGCATCTCTTCAAGCTCGCCGTCGAAGAGGGCCTCTCGCGGCCCGTCGAAGATCTCTGCCGCGCGAGCGCCGTGCAGACCTTCACGCGCCTCGACGCCGCCTCGGGCGACGTGCTGCTGTTCCTCAACCTCGACCTCGTCGACCAGCCGAACCCGCTCGACGTGCCGCAAGAGCTCGAGGCGCTGCTCGCGCGCTCGGGCCTCGCGCCGTCGAGCGTCGCCGTCGAGTTCCTCGAGGCGCGCCTCGACGACGTGGGCCGCTTCGGCGAGCTGGCGGCGGCGCTGCGCGAGCGCGGGTTCCTCGTCGTGCTCGACGACGTCGGCGCGGGCCACTCGAACCTCGACCGCATCCCGCTGTTTCAACCCGACGTCATCAAGATCGACCGCAGCCTCATCACCAACGTCGATCGCGACTACTACAAGCAAGAGACGCTCAAGAGCCTCGTGGGCCTCTCGCGCCGCATCGGCGCGCTCGTCGTCGCCGAGGGCATCGAGACCGAGGGCGAGGCCATCACGGCGCTCGAGCTCGGCGCCGATCTCCTGCAAGGCTTCTATCTGTCGCGCCCGCAGCCCGTGACGTCGTTCGACGACGGCGGCCTCGCGCGCGCCGCGACCGGCATCGAGGTGCTCGCGCGCAAGTTCAAGAACCACATGGTGGGCGCCATCAACGGGCGCAAGCTGCAGCACCGGCGCTTCAACGTCATCCTCAACCGCATCCTGTGCGATCTCACCAACACGGCGGCGGCGGCGTTCGACGAGATCCTCGGGCGCATCATCGTCGAGTACCCGACCGTCGAGTGCCTCTACGTCCTCGACGACGGCGGCATCCAGGTCACCGACACGATCTGGAACAGCTCGGTCGCGCAGCAGCCGGGCGGCGCGCTGTTCCGGCCCGCGCCGCGCGGCACGGACCACTCGCTCAAGGAGTACTACTACGTGCCGCTCGACGTCGAGCTGCAGAAGTACACGACCGATCCCTACGTTTCTCTCGCGAGCGGCAACCTGTGCCGCACGATCAGCACCTGCTTCCGCGACGCCGGCAACAACCGCTTGTACGTGCTCTGCGTCGACGTGCGGCCTTAGGGCGTTTCGGGCACAATCGGCCGACCATGTCGGCGACCCTGCCCCATCTGACGGCGACGCGCTACGTGACGGCGCTGCGCGAGGGCGGCTCGGTGCCCGCCGTCGTGGAGGCCGACGACGGCCAGCTGTGGGTCGCGAAGTTCCGCGGCAGCGCGCAGGGCGGCCGCGTGCTCGCCGCCGAGATCATCGTGGGCACGCTCGCGCGCGCCGCGGGGCTGAACATGCCCGCGCTCGCGACCATCGAGATCGACGCCGCCATCGGCCGCAGCGAGCCCCACCAGGAGATCCGCGAGCTGCTCGTCGGCAGCGCGGGCCTGAACCTCGCGATGGCGTACCTCGCCGGCGCCGTCGGCTACGACGTCGCCGCGCGCGCGCCCGTCGACGGCGCGCTCGCGTCGTCGATCGTCGCGCTCGACGTCTTCGCCGCCAACGTCGACCGCACGGCGCGCAACCCGAACCTCCTCTGGTGGCGCGGTGGCTTGTGGCTCATCGATCATGGGGCCGCGCTCTACTGGCACCACGGTTGGGAAGGTGAGGCCGACGCCGCGATCGCCGCGTCGGCGGCGCGTCCGTTCGCGCGCGTCGGCGAGCACGTCTTGCTGCCGCTCGCCGACGATCTTCCCCGCGCGGGCGAGGCGCTCGTGCGCGCGTTCGACGACGACACGCTCTCGCGCGCCGTCTCGCTCGTGCCCGCGGCCTGGCTCGACGACGCGCGCCTCGCCGACGCGTACCTGACGTGGTTGCGCGCGCGCCGCGACGCCCTGCCCCACCTCCTCGAGGAAGCGAACCGTGTCCGCGCGACGCGCGTTTGACTACGTCGTCGTCCAGGTCGTGCCGCGCGTCGACCGCGACGAGCGCGTCAACGTCGGCGTGATCGTCTTCAGCCCCACGGCGGCCTGGCTCGGCTGTCGCTTCGCCGTCGACGAGGCGCGCCTGCGCGCGCTCGCGCCCGACCTCGACCTCGCCGCCGTGACCCGACAAGTGGAGGCGATCGCCGCCGTGTGCGCCGGCGATCCCGAGGCGGGTCCCATCGCGGCGATGTCGCCCTCGGAGCGCTTCCACTGGCTGGCCGCGCCTCGCAGCACCGTCGTCCAGCCGTCCGTCGGCCACGCCGGCCTGTGCGACACGCCGGAAAACGCGCTGGATCGCGTGTTTCGGGCGTCCGTTCCCTCGAGCTGAGGGCCTCCGCTCAGAGGACGCAGCCGATGCGCGCGGGATCGATCGCGATCTCGTCGAGCCACAGCTCGAACGGTTCGGTCGTCGGTTGATACTCGGCCCACCCGAGCCACACGTTCGTGAACTGCGGCAGGATGATCGGCTCGGTCTTGTTGCCGCCGTGGGGCGTCGACGGCGTCGTGTGCAGCGACGGGTGCTCCACAGCGTCCCACCAGAAGCTCGTCTCGTTCGTGCTGCCTTTGTGCATCCACTCGACGCAGAGCCACTGGCCCGTGGGCACGGGAGCGGGCTTGCCGTTCGGATCTTTGTCCGAATTCGTCCAGTCGCCCGTGCCGTCGGGATCGACGCGGTTGTCGGTGCCGACGCCCCAGTAGCTCGCGCCGTTCTGCATCTGGCCGCTCACGCGGATCTCGCCCGAGACCTTCGTGCCCGAGGCGGCGAGCAGCGTCCAGTGCGAGTACGTGTAGCCCGTCGCCGGCGTCGGCAGCGACTCGAAGTAGACGAACGCGCGCCCGAAGTAGTCGTTGTTCGTCGCGGGGAAGGTCTTGGTCTCGGCGATCGCCGACATGCCGTTGCCCATGACGCTGACGTGCAGCGCCTTCGCGCCACGCGCGTGTTGGAGACCGTCGATGACGGGCCTCGTGCCGCGCGTCGACCACGTCTTGGCGTCGAGCACGCCCGACTCGAAGTCTTCGCACAGCTGCACGTGCGCGTCGGCGCAGCGCGAGGCGCCGAAGAAGAGGTCGCGGTTCGTCGAGAGATCGCGGCCCGTCGAGCCAGACCCGCCCGCGGCGCCGGCGTCGGCTTCGCCGCCCGCGCCGCCCGTCGCCGTCGCACCACCCGAGCCGCCGCCGCCCGCACCACCCGCGTCGACGGCGCCACCCATTCCACCGGTCCCGCCCGTGGCCGTCGCGCCCGCATCTCCGCCGCTTCCAGCGGTGGATCCCGTCTCGCCGCTACGACTCGGGCTGCCACCGCTTCCGCCCCCGCCACCACCGACGTGGCCGCTCGAGCAACCCAAGATCAGCTCGACGCCGAGGACCGTCACGGTCCCCAGCACCAGCCTCGACAGGGCCCGCATCCCTCGAGCATCGCGCGGTCGCGCGACGTTGCCAAGCCGCGAGGCGTTCGCGGCTACTTGGAGCCCCAGGCCTTGGCCCAGCGCGCGTCGAGCTCGGCGGCGATCGCGGGCGGCGGCGCGCCGAGCAGCGTCGTCTTGCCGCTGCGCACGACCTTGCCGTAGACGAGCTTCGGTCCCGCGGCCCACAGCACCACGGCCGCGTTGTCCTTGCACGCGCCGGCCTTGCACCATTTGCCGAGCACGAACTTCGTGCCGCCGAGGTCGAGCTTCTCGTTCGCCGATGACGGCCCCGTGATGCCGACGAGCCACGCGTCCTTCTCGGCCGGCCCGAGCGCGCGCCGGTACAGCGGCACGAAGCTCGGGTCGTCGAGCAGCGCCCACGCCGACTCCGTCACCTGCGTCTCGGCGGTGATGAGCGGGTTCGGCTGCGGCTTCACCTCGGGCACGCAGCGGCGAAACGGCTTCGCGGCGAGCGCCTTGCTGACGACGGCGAGGTTCTTCGGCCCCGCGTCGACCTTGGCCGACAACGCGCCTTTGGCGTCGCGCGAGACGATGACGACCAGCTGCTGCACGCTCGGCAAATCGCTGAGGAACGCGACCTGATAGTCGGGCGGCGGCGATTGGCCGAAGTACGAGTACGAGGCCATCGGCTTCGGCCCGACGAGCGTCTTCTTGCCGATGGTCACCGTGAGGGCGTCGGCCGCGACGAGCAGGTGCGGCGACTTCGCGACGGCGCAATCGACGGCGTAGGCGCCGCCGTAGAGGTTCAGCGAGTCGGCGTCGATCGTCTGCGCGCGGGCCGTCGACGCGGCGAGCACGAACACCAGGGCGATCACCGACGCGCGGAGGCGATTCATGCGTTGGGGGTGAGAGACGGGGATCGAACCCGCGACACTCGGTGCCACAAACCGATGCTCTACCAACTGAGCTACTCCCACCGTATTCAGTTTTTCTGACGAACTTCCTATCGCGCGCCCGGCAGGAGTCGAACCTGCGACCCGCGGCTTAGAAGGCCGCTGCTCTATCCAGCTGAGCTACGGGCGCATGTCTTAAGATCCCGAGGGCCCGGGCGTCAACCACCCTCTCATCGTTTGCATTGCCCGACGGCTACTGTACCTCTTGCAGCTCGCGGGCGCTGATGCCCAGCAGGTAGAGGATCGCGTCGAGCCCGGCCGCCGAAATGCTGGTGTCGGCGGCGGCGCGCAGCTTGGGCTTGGCGTGAAAAGCGATGCCGAGGCCGGCGCGGTCGAGCATGAGCGCGTCGTTGGCGCCGTCGCCCACGGCGATGACCTGGTCGAGGAGCACGCCCTCGGCCTGGGCGATCGTCTCGAGCAGCTCGGCCTTGCGCTGCGCGTTCACGATGGGGCCGACGACGCGGCCCGTGAGCTTGCCGCCCTGCACCTCGAGGTTGTTCGAGTAGGCGTAGTCGAGGTCGAGCCGCCGCTTGAGCGCCTCGGCCGCGCGTGAGAAGCCGCCGCTGATGACGGCGATCGTGTAGCCGAGGCGCTTGAGCACGCGGATGAGCGTCTCGGCGCCGTCGGTGAGCGGCAGGTCCGACGCGATCTTGTCGAGCACGGCGACGTCGAGTCCCTTGAGCAGCGCGACGCGCTGGCGCAGCGACTCGTCGTAGTCCATCTCGCCCTGCATGGCGCGCTCGGTGATCTTCGAGACCTCGGCGCCCACGCCCGCGGCGCGCGCGAGCTCGTCGATGACCTCGATGCGGATGAGCGTCGAGTCCATGTCCATGACGATGAGGCGCTTGCTGCGGCGGTAGAGGCTCTCTTGCTGGAGCGAGACGTCGAAGCCGTTGGCCGTCGCGACGCCGAGGAGCGTTCCGCGCAGGACGTCGCTGTCGCGGCCCGGCGGCAGCAGCGCGTGGATCTCGACCGACGCCAGCGTGTTCTCGGACAGGCGGCCGATCTTCTCGATGTTGGCGCCCTCGGCGGCCAGCGTGCGCGCGATGGCGTTGAGGTGCTGCGGCCCGAGCGTGGGCGCGATGGCCGTGATGACGTAACGGCGGCCGTCGCGCGAGGCGGCGGCGGCATCGGACGTAGATGGCACGACCGGCTTGAAGTCGAGGTCCATGCCCAGCTGCTTCGCCGCGAAGAGCAGGTCTTTCAGCGTGTCGCGGTTGCCGGGGATGCCGATGAGCAAGCACAACGTGAGCTGCCCCTGCACGACGACCTGCTCGATGTCGAACAGCGAGGCGCCTTGGTCGGCGAGGATTCCCGTGAGCGTCGACGTCACGCCCGTGCGATCGGGTCCGGTCACCGTGACGAGCACGCGGTCGAGCGTTTGGGGGTCCATGCGCGGCGCGAGTCTAAAGGGTCGGCCCTCGGCGCGCAGCCACAAACGGCATAGGATGGCGACATGCTCGAACGGCGCGGCGCGCTCGTGGTCGTGGCGGCTTTGGCGCTCGCGGCCTGCGGTGGCGGCGCGGCCCAAGTGGATTCAGGCGCGGCGGGCGGCGGTGGCGCGGCGGGCGGGGGCGGCGGCGTCGGCGGTGGCGCGGCGGGCGCGGACGCCGGCCTGGGAGGCGCGGGCGGCGGCGACGCACGCCCCGACGCCGCGACCGACTTCGGGCCCGAGGCGAGCGACGCCGCCGTGACCTGCCCGACGGGGACGGCCGCGGCCATGACGACGGGCCCCGTCATCGACGACTTCAACGGCTCGGGTCCTCTCGACGGGCGCGTGCGCCAGACGGGCGCCTTCACCGTGCACGAGCAGTTCGACGCGACCGCGGGCGCGCGGCTCGATTTCCCGCCGCGCATCGAGGCGACCTGCGGCGCCGGACGCCGGGAGCCGCACACATCCGCGGCACACCCGCCGACGCGGGCGCGACGTTCGCGCTCGTGTTCAGCGGCCCAGCCGGGAAGGAAAGCGTCTCGTCGTTCGACGCGAGCGCGACCTCGGGCCTCGTGTTCTGGGTGGCGCTCGGCGATCCGGCGGCGACGAAGGTCTTCACCGTTCAGGTGAACCTCGCCGGCTCGCAGTGGAACTACACCGCCGACGTGTTCCTCGACGGCGCGGCGTGGAAGAAGATCGAGGTGCGCTGGAGCGAGCTGCAGGCGGCGCCCGCCGCGCCGAAGTTCTCGCCGGCGGCCATCAACCAGATCGTGTTTCCGTTCACGCCGGACGGGCTCGTCGATCTGTACGTCGACGATCTGGCGTTCCTGCCGTAGGGCAGACCCTCCCCTACTTCGATTCCGCCGGCGCGGCCGTCGCGGGCGCCGTGCGTTCGGTCGCGAGCTCTTTCTCCGAATCCGCGACGCGCGTCTTCCACTTCGGAGCGACGTCGGCGTCGGGGAAGCGGCGCAAGAGCTCGCGGTAGGCGGCGATCGCCTCGCTCCACCTTCGCGCCGCGAAGAGCTGCTCCGCGCGCTTGACCAGCAACGCTTGTGACGGCCCGCCGTCGCGCGCCTCGTCTACGCCTGCAAGCCCAGCGCTCGCGCTGTCCTTTGCGGCCGGTGGCGCCGCCTTCTTCTTCTCGGCCTGCTCGGTCGGCGCCTCTCGGAGTCGCTGCGCGGTCGGCTCTTCGGCTTCGGGCGCCGCCTCGGCCTTGCGCGGCTTCGCGGGCGCCGACGGGGCCGCCGCGGCGCCTTCGAGATCGTCGTCGGCGAAGCGGCGCGGCGCGACCGCGGGCGCCGATCCCATCCCCGCCGACGACACCGAATTCAACGGAGCCGGGGGCGGCGTCGGCGCTCCGGCTTTGAAGCCATCGGGCCTCCAGTCGACGGGAGGCTTCGCGAAAATGCCCGCGCCCCCCGCGCTTCCGCCCTTGGCGTGCGCCTTTCCGTGCGCGCCGATGCCGCCGAGGCCGGGTACGACGCCGCCGCCCCCGACGCCGCGCCAGTGCTCGTCGTTGGGCTTCGAGAGATCGGGCATCGGCGTGTTGCCGAGCGCGCCCGACCCCGTGAGGCCACCGGCCCGCTCGGCGCGCTCGAGCGTCTTCATGATCGCCTGCCGCTGTTCTTCCTGCGTACGACGATCCTGGAGATCGGCCTTCAAATCTGCCGGCTCGTCGCGGCGCCGCTCTTCGTGCTTGGCTTCCTCGCGCGCCGGCATGACCGCAGGCGCCGCCGCCGGCGCAGCAGGCGCAGCGGCCTGGCGCCCGCGCTCGTACGTGCGCGCGGGATCGAGGAGCACCTTCGACGCGAGCAGCAGGATCGCGAACGCGCCCACCGTCGCGAACGTCGGCAGCGTCCAGCCCGCGCGCATCCGCTGCCACCACGAAGCTGTAGACGAAGCCGGCTCCGGCGCGGCGCGCGGCGCAGGCGCCGCCGCCATCGGCGCACGCGCGGCCGCCGCCGCGGCGACGGGCGCGACGGCCTCCGTCGCCGCCTCGAGGAGCTTCGCGTGTACGCGCTTCGGCGCCGGCTCGGCGACGAGCGCGCCGCGCACGAGCGCGCGCGTGCCGCCGAGCGCCGCGAGCTCCGCCTGGCACCGCGCGCACCCCGCGACGTGCGCCTCGAGCGCCGCGCGCTCGTCGGCCGGCGCCTCGTCGTAGACGAGGTCGATGAGCCGCAGGCTCACGTCCTCGTGCGTGAGCGTCTCCGTCATCGCGCGCCTCCCGGGTTCGCGACGCGCGGCTCGGCGCCCTCGTGCAGGTCTTGCAGCGCCTCGCGCAGCCGCTCGAGCGCGTAGCGCATGCGGCTCTTCACCGTGGGCTCGGGCGCGCCCACGACCTTCGCGATCTCCGCGAATGGCATCTCCATGACCTCTCGCAACAGGAATACCTCGCGCTGCTCTTCTGGCAAGGCGGCGACCGCCGCGTCGACGCGCGCCCTCACCTCACCGTCCGACGTCAGCCCTTCGGCGTCGCGCGCGCCCGACGCCAGATAGTCGTGCAACGTCGCCGAAGACTCCTCGCCCGGACGCGTGGGCGCGTCGAGCGAGCGGGCGTCGCGGTGCACGGCGCGGCGCGACTGGTCGACGCAGAGGTTGCGCGCGATCGCGTACACCCACGTCGTGAACCGTGCTTCACCCTTCCAGTCCACACTGTCGGCGCGCGCGCGGATGACGCGCAGGAAGACCTCTTGCAGCATGTCCTCCGCGAGCACCGGATCGCCCACGGAGCGGCGCAGGAAGTTCCACACGCGGCGCTCGTGGCGCGCGAGCAAGAGCTCGAACGCGCGAGGGCTGCCCTCACGGTAGGCGTGCATGAGCTGCTCGTCGGTTTCGTCGCTCATCCGCGGCCCGGGCCCCTCGGCCCTCGCGCCAGATTAACCCCATGCGCGGGGTCGACGCACGGGCGACGGCTCGGATCTTCCTGGTGCGCTATTCTTCGGCACCATGTCGGACAAAGTGGAGAAGACCGAAGACGAGTGGCGCGCCGAGCTCAACCCGGATCAGTTCCGCGTCCTGCGCCAAAAGGGCACCGAGCGCGCCTTCACGGGCGCCTACTGGAACTCGCACGACGACGCGATGTACGTGTGCGCGGGCTGCGGCGCCAAGCTCTTCGCCTCCGACACGAAGTACGACAGCGGCAGCGGCTGGCCCAGCTTCACGGCGCCCGCGACGGCCGGCGCCGTCGAGACCGAGGTCGACACGTCGCACGGCATGAGGCGCGTCGAGGTGATGTGCTCCCGATGCGGCGGCCACCTCGGCCACGTGTTCGACGACGGGCCTGGCCCGGGCGGCAAGCGCTTCTGCATCAACTCGCTCTCGCTGCGCGCGGAACCCCGCGGCAAGTGATCGCCGAGCCCGCGCGCGCCCCGGCGCCCGCGCCCACCGGAGATCTGGCCGCGTCGTCGCTCGTGACGCTGCTCGCGTTGCAGTTCGTCTTCGGCATCGCGTTCTCGACCTACCTCATGCTGCCGAAGCTGCTGGCGGCGCACCTCGGCGCCGGGCCGAGCGGCATCGGCGTCGTCGCCGCGGCGTTCTCGTTCGGCGCCCTCGTCGCCGTCGCGTTCGTGGGCGCGCGCGTCGACCGCCCCGGCCGCCCGCGCCTCATGGCGCGGGGCTCGGTGCTCATGGGCGTCGCCTCGCTCGGGTTCCTCGCCGTCGATCATGTGGGCGCGCTCGCCGTCGCGCTGCGCGTCGCGCACGGCTTCGCCTACACCGTCGTCTTCGTCGCGGGCGCCGCGTTCGCCGCCGATCTCTCGCCGCCCGATCGCATGGGCCGCACGATGGGCCTGTTCGGCAGCTCCAACCTCATCACGAACGCCGTCGCGCCCATGATGGCCGAGCCGCTCCTCGATCGCTTCGGCCCGCCCGCGGTCTACCTGCTCGCGGCCGCGTCGTCGTTCGCGAGCTGGGCGTTCGCGCGGCGCCTCGTCGAGCCCGCGCGCCTGCGGGACCACGCCTCGGACGGCTCGCTCGACGCCGTCCTGCGCCGCGGCCGCGTGCGGCGCATGGTCGTCGTCGTCGGCCTCGCGGGCGTCGCGCTCGCCGCCGTGTTCCAGCTCAACCAGCCCATGGCGCTCGGGCTCGGCATCCACCGCCTGCGCGACTTCTTCATTGCCTACACGATCGCCGTCGTGTTCGTGCGCTTCGGCCTCGGCAACGTCGTCGACCACGTGGGCCCGCAGACGGCGACCGTGGGCGCGCTCGCGCTCTACACGGTCGTCGTGTTCTCGATGCGCTTCCTGGGCGCGCTCGGCCTCGCGCCGCTCGGGGCCGCGTTCGGCGTCGCGCACGGCTTCTTCTTCCCCGCGGCCATGTCGCTGGCGATCGCCGAGCTGCCCGCCGACGAGCGCGGCCGCATGCTCGCGCTCGCCAATGGCGCCTTCATCGGCGGCGCCGCGCTCGTCATGCCGCTGGGCGCGCTCGCGGCGTGGGCCGGCTATGGCGTCGTCTACGCGCTCGCGTCGTTGGGCACGCTCGCCGCGGCGGCGCTGCTCATGCGCCGGCCCGTCTTGGGTCCGCGCGCGCGGCCGTAAACGCCGGCGGATTCTGAAAGGGTCGTTTTGCGATATCGTCCCCGCTCGTGACCCCACGGCGTGGTGGACGAAGCGCAGCGGCCGCGATGGCGGCGCTGCTGGTGGCGCCGGCGTGCGCGACGCTCCACGGGGAGACGGGCATCCGCCCGTTCGCGTTCGACTTGTTCGACATCCCGTGTCCGAGCGGCCTGCACATCATCTTCGAGCGCGCGCCGGGCGCGCAGCAGGCCGGCGTCGTCACCGTCGTCGGCGCGGGCTCCGTGCAGGATCCGGCGGGCCGTGAGGGCCTGGCTCACTTCGTCGAGCACCTGCTGTTTCGCGAGGCGCACGCGCCCGAGGCCGTGGCCGTCAACATCCGCCTGCAGGCGCTCGGCACGAGCTACAACGCCTTCACGCGGCTCGACGAGACCGTCTACCACTCGTTCGTCCCGCACCAGAGCCTGCGCGACCTGCTGGTCATCGAGGGCCAGCGCCTCGCCGAGCCGCTCGCGGGCATCGACCAGCGGACCTTCGACGTCGAGCGCGAGGTCGTGCGCAACGAGCGCCGTGAGCGCAACGAGACGCACACCTTCTCGGCCGGCTACGAGGCGGCGCTCGAGGCCGCCTTCCCCGCCGACCACCCGTATCACCGCTCGGTGATCGGCTCGCACGAGAGCCTGTCGGCGATCACGATGGACGACGCGCGCCGCTTCGTCAGCGCGAACTACCGCCCCGAGAACATGACGATGATCGTCGTCGGCGATCTCGATCCCGCGGCGGCGCAGTCCTTCATCAAGGACGCCTTGCCGCCCGCGCTGTGGGGCGACCCAGCGAACCCGCGCCCGCACCGCGCGCCGCCCGTCGTGCCGGCGACGGCGCCGCCGCTCGCGGCGCCGCACGGCATCGCAACGGTGCACGCGTCGCTGCCGGGGCCCGAGCTGTGGATCGCCTGGCCGACGCCGGGCGGCTTCGGCCGCGAGGCCTACGCCGCCGAGGCGCTCGACTGGCTCGCGTCGAGCGCGGCGTCCCGCGGCCTGCTCGACGACCGCGACGTCGCCTCCGTCGACTTCATCGCGTCGAGCGACGTGCTCGCGGGCGCGTTCCTCGCGCGCGTGCGCCTCACCGAGGGCAAGCACCCGGAAGAGTCGGCGAAGCAGGTCATCGAGCAGCTGCCGTGGATCGGCGGCGACGACCTCGACTTCTATTTCGACCGGCGCATCGAGCACATCAAGCTCGCGCTGCTCCGCGAGCTCGCCCAACGGGCCGAGAGCGGCGAGGCGCGCGGCGAGGTGCGCGCGCTGCACGCGCACCTCATGGGGAGCGCGGGCGCCTACGGCGACGAGGTCGCGACGATTCGATCGCTCACGGGCGACGACGTCGCGCGCTTCGCGAAGACGTACCTCACGAAAGACCGCGCGCGCGCCGTGCTCGTCGCGCCGTACACCGACGACGCGCCGCCGCCCTCGCCCGAGATCGCCAAGGCCCTCGTCGACACCGAGCACCACGGGCCGCTGCCCGCGGCGGCGCTCGGGAACCTCGTGAGCCTGCGGCACCTCGGGGCGATGAAGACCGTCGACCTCGACAACGGCCTGCGCGTCGTGCTGCTCCCGCGCCCGGGCGCGCCCGTCGTGACGGCCTCGCTCGTGCTCCACGGCGGCGAGGCGGCGGCGGACCTCGGCGTCGTGCGCGCGGCCCACGAAGCCGTCGACATGAACTGGCAGGACTCGCCCGGCGACCACGGCATCGTCTTGTCGTTCTCGTCGGACCTCGACAACACGGCCGCCGTCATCCACGCGGGCGCCGACAACCTCGCGCTCGGGCTCGACATGCTGTCGTTCGCGACGCGCAGCCAGACGATCGATTGGCCCAAGGACAAGTTCCGCGAGGCGAAGCTGCCGCGCTGGCGGCTCGAGGACGCCTTCCCGACGGCGCGCGCGAGCCGCGGCACCTGGAAGGCCGTCTACGGCGCTCACCCTTACGGCGTGCGCGCGACGGGCGACGACGTCGCCGCCGTCTCGAAGTCGGCGATCTCGACGTGGCTCGACCGCACGCTCGTGCCGAAGAACGCCGCGCTCGTCATCGTCGGCGACATCGACGTCGCGCAGGCCGAGGCCGAGGCGCGCTCGGCCTTCGGCGGGTGGAGCTCGTCGGACGGGCCGGTGGCGCCGCCGCCGGCCGCGACGCCCGTGACGCCCGATCCACCCGGCGTCCTCGTCGGCGGCTCGAGCGTCATCGTGACGCCGCGGCCGGGCGCGTCTCAAACCGAGGTCCTGCTCGCGTGCGCGCTGCCGCCGTCGAACGGGCCCGAGACGGCCGTTTACGAGGTCGCCTCCAAGGCGCTGCGCCAGCGCCTCCACTGGCGGCTGCGCGAAGACGCGGGCGCGACCTACGGCGTGGACGGCGGGATCTCGACCTTCCGCGGCGGCGCGACCAGCATGTGGATCCGCATGAACGTCGAGAACGCGCGGCTGCCGCTCGCGCTCGAGACGACACGATCGTTCTTTCGCGACGTCGACGCCGACAAGCTCGACCCCGAGGTCATCAAAGGCGACCGCGACGATCTCACGCGCGACGTCCTCATGGGGTGGGAGACGTCGGACGGGCTCGCGGACTCGATCGCGTGGGCCTGGAACCTCGACTGGCCGCTCACGTGGGCCGACGACGCCGCCGGTTACTTCGCGAAGGTCCAGCCCCAGCAGGTGACGGCGGCGCTTCGCGTGTGCGGGCGCAACCAGACGCTCGCGCTCACGGGCGACGAGAAGGTCGTCCGGCGCGCGCTGGCCAAGCTGGCGGCGACGTCACGCGCGCGTTGACGGGGGACCCTCGTTCGACGCGCGGATGAGCCACGCGAAGACCGACGACACGAGCGCGACGACGAGCGAGCCGAGGATCGCCGAGCCGAGCGACGCCACGGTGAAGCCCGGCACGAGCCAGGCCGCGATCTCGAAGGACATCGCGTTGACGACGAACAAGAAGAGGCCGAGCGTCAGCACGGTGATCGGCAGCGTCAGCAACAGCAGCACGGGCCGCACGATGGCGTTCACGAAGCCGAGCACGAGCGCGGCGACGACGAGCACGAAGCCCGACGAGATGTGAATGCCCGGGACCAGGTAGGCCGCGGCGCCGAGGGCGACCGAGGTCACGAGCCAGTGCAGCAGGAAACGCGACATGCGCCCAGCATAGCGCGCGTTCGTCAGCGCGCCGGTCCTGGCGTGTTTCCGCCGCCGTCCGTCACGAGCGCGACCGACGTCGACGCGCCGATGCGGTTGGCGCCCGCGGCGAGGAGCGCGAGCGCCTGCGCGCGCGTGCGCACGCCGCCCGAAGCTTTGACGCCGACGTCGGGACCGACGGCGGCGCGCAGCGTGCGCACGGCCTCTTCGGTGGCGCCGCTCGTCGCGAAGCCCGTCGACGTCTTCACGAACTTGGCGCCGCCCTCGACGGCGGCCCGCGCCGCGGCCGCCGAACGCTCGGGCGACCAGTACGCCGTCTCGAGGATGACCTTCACGGCGGCGCCGCGCGCCGCGCGCACGATGGCGGCGACCTCGTCGCGCACGAGCCCGTCCTGGCGCTCGCGGATCCAGCCCAAGTTCGCGACGACGTCGATCTCCGTCGCGCCGTCGTCGCGCGCGCGGGACGTCTCGGCGACCTTGATGGCCGTGACGCTCGCGCCGTGCGGGAACGAGACGACGCTCGCGACGGCGACGCGGCTGCCCGCGAGCGTGCGCGCCGCGCGCTCGACCCAGCACGGCTGCACGCAAACGGCCGCGAAGCCGAAGCGCAGCGCCTCGACGCACAGGCGATCGACCTCGCGGCCCTCGGCCTCGGGACGCAGCAACGTGTGGTCAATCACCGACGCGAGCTTCGTGTCGATCGCCGTCATGGCCCGCCTCCCGTCGAGGAGGCGGGCAAGCCGACCGCGGCGCGCAGCTCGTCGGGCAGCCGCGTGACGCGGCCCTCGCGCGTGATGCAAGCGTGGATCGTGTAGCCGGAGACGAGCTTCTCGCCGGGCGTCGTCGCGGTGGCCACGCGGTGAATCTCGTACTCGAAGCGCACGGAAGCAGCACCGCGCGCGATCACGGCCGCCGAGATCGCGAGCTCGTCGTCGTAGCGCGCGGGGCGCCGGTAGGTCACGTGCGCCTCGACGACGGGCAGCATGAGGCCGTGCGTCTCTTCGAACGCGCGGTACGTCGCGCCGGCGACGCGCAGGTACTCGTTGCGCGCGATCTCGAAGTAGCGCAGGTAGTTCGCGTAGTACACCATCCCCATCTGATCGGTGTCGCCGTAGATGACGCGCGTGCGCGCCACCTCGCGCAGCGCGGGCGCGCTCGAGGACGCGGCCAGGGCGGGGCTCGACATGGGGCGACGTTACCGCGCCCGCGCGCGCCTCGAAAAGCAAAGAGACGGTGACGCGCGTCCCTAGGTGGTCAGCGTGCCGGTGATGACGAGGCGGGCCCGGCCGCCGATGAGGACGCGATCGCCCACGACCTCGCAGGTGACGTCGCCACCGCGCTTGCTCACCTGGCGGGCGCGCAGCGCGCGCTTGCCGAGGCGCTCGGTCCAGAACGGCGCCAGCGTCGAGAACGACGAGCCCGTCACGGGATCCTCGGCAATGCCGACCGCGGGCGCGAAGTAGCGGGACACGAAGTCGGCGCCGGACGCTCGCGCGTCACCGGGGGCCGTCGCGCACACCGTCGTGTCGAGGCGCGCGGCGGCGGCGAAGTCGGGGCGCAGCGCCCGCACCTCGTCGGCCGTCGCCAACAGCGCGAGGAGAAACGGCCCGCGCCACGCCTCGACGGGCCGCGCGCCCAGCGCCGCCGCGAGCGCATCGGCGACGTCGGCGCCCGCGCGCGCGGCCGGCCGCGACGGGAAGTCCATCGTGTAGACGTCGCCCGCGCGGCGAACGGTCAGCGCGCCGCTGCGCGTGTGAAAGACGACCTCGGTGCGCGCGGGCTCGAGCGCCGTCATGAGCACGAAGGCCGACGCGAGCGTCGCGTGCCCGCACAGCTCGACCTCGACCGTCGGCGTGAACCAGCGGAGCGCGAACCCGTCACCCGCGGGATGAAAGAACGCCGTCTCCGACAGGTTGTTCTCGGCCGCGATGTCCTGCATGAGCGTATCGGAGATCGGCGCGGTCAGCGGGCACACGGCCGCGGGGTTGCCCGCGAAGGCGCGGTCCGTGAACGCGTCGACTTGGTAGAACGGCAGCGTCGGCATGGGACGAGTATGCCGCGCGCGCGACGCCGGTGTACCCTGCCCGCATGTCTTCGCGGACCTCACTCGTCCTGTCGCTCGTCTTGTTCGCCGGCCGCGCGCTCGCGAAGGCGCCCGAGCCCGCGGCGCCCGAGCTCGTGCCCTTCGCCTCGCCCGAGTCGGAGGCGCGCCTCGCGCGCTCGAAGGCCAAGGTCGACTTCTTTCGGCTGGCCAACCACTTCGAGAGCCAGCAGAACCTGGGCTACTGTGGGCCGGCGTCGTCGACGATCGTGCTCAACACGCTGCGCGCCGACGACAAGACGATCACGAAGCCGCGCGACGAGGCGCTGTTCCCCGCCGAGTTCCGCAAGGGCCTGCCGCCCGGCCTCGACCCCGTGTTCGCGCGCTACACGCAGTCGATGTTCTTCGACGACGCGACGGCGACGGTGAAGACGCGCGAACAATTTTTCGGTAAGCCGAAGGCGCCGGGGTTGAAGCCGAGCCCGGGGCTCGAGCTGCGCGAGCTCGCCGGCATCCTCGCGGCGCACGGCCTCGCGACCGAGCTGCGCGTCGCCGACGACAAGCTGACCGACGCGACCATCCACCGCGAGCTGGTCGCGAACCTGTCGACGCCCGACGACTACGTGCTCATCAACTACTTCCGTCCCGTGCTGGGACAAACGGGCGGCGGCCACATCTCGCCGCTCGGCGCCTACGACGAAAAGTCGGACTCGTTCCTCATCCTCGACGTCAACCCGAACGGCCACACGTGGGTCTGGGTGCCGTCGTCGCGCCTCATCGCCGCCATGCGCACGCCCGACGCGCACGAGAACCGCGGCTACGTGCTCGTGCGCGAAGGCGCGAAGAACAAGTAGTCGGTTACTTGTCGCCCGTCGCCGGCAGTCCGTAGAGCGGCGCGGGCGCGCCGTAGGCCGCGACGAGGCCACCGGCACCCGTATTGCCGCCGGTCGCCGTCGTGCCGCCGGCGCCGCCGCTGCCGCCCTTGCCGCCCGTCGCCGTCGTGCCGCCGCTGCCGCCGCTCGCGGTCGCGCCGCCCGTGCCACCGCTCGCCGTCGTACCGCCGCCACCACCGCCGCCGTCTTGGGTCGAACCGTCGGCGCCGCCGTCGCCCGTCGGCGTGACGTCGCCGCACGCCGCGGCCGCGAGCGTCGCGCCGAACGTGAACAGCGCCGCGCGCCCGAGGCGCCGCTTCGGCAGCGCAGGCGGCGACGAGGCGCGCAGCTCGGCGGCGCGCTCGACGCCGCAGAACGGGCACGCGTCTTCCGAGACGCGCACGTGGCGGTGGCACGACAAGCAAGGCACGAGATGGCTCATGACGGGATCTCCTCGATGACGATGTCGAAGCGGCCGTTGTCGAAAGGTTTGCCGGGCGCGGGCGCCGCGGGCACGAGGCGCTCGCGCTTGCCCTGCCGCTGCAGCTCGAGCACGCGGTGGTGGCACAGCGGGTTGTTGCCCGCCCGCCCGAACAAGCTGAACGCCGTCCACGTGCACCCCGCCATGCAGGTGTCCGCGTAGTAGCACGTGCGGCAGAAGCCCCACAAATCATCGACCGTGCGATCGCGCGTGTAGCGCAGCGGCGCCGAGCGCTCCCAGATGTCGACGAGGCGCGCGTCGCGCACGTTGCCGCCCGTCCAGGGATCGGTCTGCAGCGACGGACAACCTTTGATGGCGCCGTCGGCCTCGATGCCCAGCGTGAGGCGGCCCGCGCCGCAGCTGCCCATGTGGCCGCGCGGCATCTGCCCGCGCAGCGTCGATTCGTACGGGCCGAAGTAACCGAGGTTGTTGCCCGGCCACAGCACGACGCCCGCGGCGTCACAGCGCGCCTTGAGCTCGGCGAGCATCGGGAACAGCGTCAGCAAATCTTCGGGCTGCGGCAGCAGGTCGGGCTGATCGGCGGCCCGGCCCATCGCCGCCGTGAGCTGCACCTGCCAGGCGCGCGCCTTCTCCTCGAGGATCGCGTCGAGCACGCGCGGCAGCTCGGGCTGCGAGAGGCGGTTCACCTGCGTGTTGACGGTGACGATCATGCCCGCCTCGCGCGCGGCCGCGAGCGCCGCGCGCGCCGCGCGGTACGAGCCGCGCACGCCGCGCAGCTGATCGTGCGTCTCTTCGACGCCGTCGATCGAGACGCTCACGCTGCGCAGACCAGCCTCGGCGGCGGCGCGGGCGCGTTCGCGCGTGAGGCCGCGGCCGCCCGTCGTCATGCCGACGTGCATGCCGCGCCGGCCGATCTCGCGCACGATCTCGAGCCAGTCGTCGCGCAGGTAGGCCTCGCCGCCGATGAGCGTGATCTCCTGAACGCCCATCTCGGCCATCTGCGCGACGAGATCGAGGCAGCCCGCCGTGTCGAGCTCGTCGGGACGCGCGCGGCTGGCGCGCGAGCCGCAGTGAACGCAGGAGAGATCGCAGCGCAGCGTGATCTCCCAAACCGCGTAGACGGGGCGGACGGCGTCGACCGAACGCACGTCGGGCGCGAGCGGCAGGTGGCGCTTCGCCGGCGGCGCCTCGGGGGCGACGGGCAACGAACGTCTGAGCGCGACGACCGGCATGACGTCGCGAAAAATCCTACGCCCGGGCGCCGGGCGGCTCAACCAGGCTCGATCGGGTCAGAGGATCGAGAAGGAGTCGACCTTGCCGTCCTTGATGACGAGCTTGAGCTCGTAGTCCTCTTTGAAGCCGGCGCCCGTCGGCTCGAGCTTCCACAGGTGCGTCGTGTTGTCGGGCTTTCGCAGCACCGCGAGGAACGTCGTCTTGTAGCCCTTGAGGAGCATCGGCGCGAAGTGGGCGCTCACGAGGTTGAACGTCGCCTTGGAGATCGCCTGGTGCTTCGCCGTCCCGTCGGCCACGAACGCCGCGTGGTCGTTCGCCTTGACGGCGTCGACCAGCTTCTTCATGAGCGCGTCGGCCGGGTCCTTCGCGGGCACGAGTTTGCCGGCGTGGGCGGCGGCCCCCGAAAAGGCCAAGAAAAAGGCGGCCAGCAACAGAGACGACAGGGTCGCGCGGCGGGTCATGGTCGGCGGACTCTAGCCTTTCTCGCTGGTGTCGAGGTGAAACGGAGGTGACACTTGCGGCATCTGACGGGACGCTCATGAACCGCCGAGACGCGCTCAAAGTCCTCGCGACCACGGGAGTTACGGCTCCCGCGGCGCTGGGCTGCATCCGCCGTCCCGAGGCACGTTCGGAAAAGAGAGACCCCATGTCGACGTCGACCGCCAAGCCCGCCGCCAACCGCCTGCCGAGCCTCTTCCTCGCGCACGGCTCGCCCATGCTGCTGACCGACCACGCCTGGATGGACGAGCTGCACAACTGGGCTGCGGCGCTGCCCAAGCCGAAGGCGGTGCTCATGCTGTCGGCGCACTGGCTCGACAAGCCCGTCACGATCGGCGCGACGAGGCCCGTGCCGCTCGTCTACGACTTCTACGGTTTTCCCGACGCGTTCTACAAGGTGCAGTACCCGTCGCCCGGCGCGCCCGCGCTCGCGGCGCGCGTGCGCCAGCTGCTGGGCCCGGGCCAGACCGTCGACGAGCCCGACCGGGGCCTCGACCACGGCGCCTACGTCCCCCTCGTCGCGATGTACCCCGACGCCGACATCCCCGTGCTGCAGGCGTCGCTGCCGACGCTCGATCCCAAAGAGCTGCTCGAGCTGGGCCGCAAGCTCGCGCCGCTGCGCGACGAGGGCGTGCTCATCATCGGCAGCGGCTTCCTCACGCACAACCTGCGTCAGATGAGCTTCGAGCCGAACGCCGTCACACCGCGCTGGGCCTCGGACTTCGACGCCTGGACGGGCGACGTGCTCGCGCGCAAGGACGTCGACGCGCTCATGGACTACCGCGCCAAGGCGCCCGGCGTGCGCGAGTCGCTGCCCACCCACGAGCACTTCGTGCCGGTCATCGTCTCGATGGGCGCCGCCCTCGAGGACGGCGCCAAGACGACCTTCCCCATCACCGGCTGGACCTACGGCTCGGGCACGAAGCGGTCCGTGCAGTTCGGCTGAGCGGCCGGGCTGCCCCCGGCGCCAGGACCCTGACGTTCTTTTTCGCGGTCGCCGGCGATTCGCGGTGACACTTCCTCGCGGCGCCGGTGTTCGACCGGACATGAGGGAGGAACCGACCACGTGGCACTCGACGTCGAGGGCATCTACCTGCGGTACGGGCCGATGGTCCTGCGCCGCTGCCGGAAGCTGCTGCGTCACGACGCGCAGGCGCAGGACGCCATGCAGGACGTGTTCGTGAACCTGCTGCGACACGACGAGCGGCTCGACCCGTCGGCGCTGGCGGGCTTGCTGCTCACGATGGCGACCAACGTGTGCCTCAACAAGATGCGCTCGTCGAAGCGCCACCCGGAGGACCGCGACGACGAGCTCTTGCAACGGATCGCGAGCGCCGAGGGCGACGCCGAGTCGCGCACGATCGCGTCGGGCGTGCTGGCGCGGCTGTTCGGCGGCGACCCGCTCGCGGCGTCGACGCGCACGATCGCGACGCTTCACCTCGTCGACGGGCTGACGCTGGAAGAGGTCGCGCGCGAGTCGGGGATGTCGGTGTCGGGCGTGCGCAAGCGCCTGCGGACGCTGCGCGGCCGCCTGCACGAGCTGGAAGGAGTTTGACCATGACGACGCGCAAGACGACCCCCGATTGGCTGCTCGAGAAGCTCGCGCTCGGCGAGCTCGACGCCACGGCGTCGGCCGACGTGCGGCGCAGCCTCGCCGACGAAGGCCGCGACGCCGACGCCGAGCTCGCGGCCCTCGCCCGCTCGAACCAGGAGATCCTCGCGGCGCTGCCGCCGGCTCGCATCGGAGCGGCCGTGCGCGCCCGCGCCACGGCGCCGACGCGGCGCTGGCTCGTGATCGCGCCGGTGCTGCTCGCGGGCGCGGCGGCGGTCGTGCTCATGGCGCGCCCCGCGCACGACGGCGGCGCGGGCAAGACCGTCGAGCTCGAAGACACGACGATCAAAGGCAAGACGGCGCTGAACGTCTACCGCCGCGCCGCGGACAACAACGAGCGCCTCGAGGACGGCGCACGCGCGGCGCGCGGGGATCTCCTGCAGCTCGCGTACTCGGCGGCCGACGACGCCGAGTTCGGGGCGCTCGTGTCGATCGACGGTCGCGGCCACGTCACCGTGCATTGGCCCGACGGCGACGCGCCTGCGGCGGCGCGCCTCTCGCACAAGGGCGCGATCAAGCTGCCGTCGGCCTACGAGCTCGACGACGCGCCCGCCTTCGAGCGCTTCTTCTTCGTGACCTCGGGCGCGCCGTTCGACCTCGCGCCCGTGCTCGACGCCGCGCGCAGCCTCGCGGCGCGCCCCGACGCCGCGCGCTCGGGCGCCCTCGCGCTGCCCGCGCCGCTCCACCAGCTCTCGCTCACGCTCGACAAGCCCCGACAGGAGACGCCATGACCCGTTTGTTGCTGATCGCTTCGTTGTTGCTCTCGCTCGCCGCGCCCGCGCGCGCCGCCAACGCCGACGCCAACTCGGGCGTTCGTCTCCGTCGCTTCGCGCTCCTCATCGGCATCAACGACGGTGGCGCCGCGCGCGCCCGGCTGCGCTACGCGACCAGCGACGCGCGCTCGATGGCCAAGGTGCTCGAGAACCTGGGCGGCGTCTCGACGAGCGACCTCGTCTTCGTCGAGGAGCCGAGCCGCGCGGCGACGCTGGCCGGCTTCGCGCGCGTCGATGCCCTCATGCGCGCCTCGGCGACGCCCGGCGTGCGCCGCGAGCTGCTCGTCTACTACTCGGGGCACTCCGACGAGGACGGCCTGCTCGTCGGCAACGACCGTATCACCTACGACGAGCTGCGCGCGCGCATCAAGCAGCTGCCCGCCGACCTGCGCGTCGCCATCCTCGACTCGTGCGCGTCGGGCGCGTTCACGCGCGGCAAGGGCGGCGTGCGCCGGCCGCCGTTCCTGGTCGACTCGTCGGCCGACATGCGCGGCCACGCGTTCCTCACATCGAGCGCCGCCAACGAGGTCGCGCAGGAGTCCGACCGCATCGCCGCGTCGTTCTTCACGCACTACCTGGTCTCGGGCCTGCGCGGCGCCGCCGACGTCAACCAAGACCACCGCGTGACGCTCCAAGAGGCGTATCAGTTCGCGTCGGCCGAGACGCTGGCGCGCACCGAGCGCACGAAGGGCGGCCCGCAGCACGCCGCCTACGAGTTCGACCTCGCGGGCACGGGCGACATGGTCGTCACCGACGTGCGCACGACGCAGGCGAGCCTCGTGCTCACGCCCGACCTCGCGGGCCGCATCACGATCCGCGAGGCCGACGGCACGGGCGTCGGCGCTTTGGTGGCCGAGCTGCGCAAGCCCGCGGGCAACACGATCGAGCTCGGCGTCGAGGCCGGCTCGTACGTCATCGCCATGGAGGCGGGCAACAACGACGGCACGAGCAACGCGCCCGCGACGATCTTCGAGACCAAGACGACGCTGGTGTCGGGCCAGCGCGCCGAGCTCGCCCGCCTGGCGTTTCACCCCGGCAAGCCGCTCGAGCTCGCGATGGCGCGCGGCAACCAGCCGCCTGCCGACGTCGTGACCGCTCCGCCCGGCCCGCCGCACACGCAGCTGACGACGAAGCTGGGCGTCATCCCACGCCCCGGCGACGACGCCACCGACGTGCACGGCTTCGCGTTCTCGTTCGCGGGCGACCGGGCCGCGCGCGTCGATGGGTTCCAGTTCGGCCTCGGCTGGACGCAAACGCTCGAGCACCTGCGCGGCGTGCAGCTCGCGATCGGGGCGACCGTCGCGTCGGGCGACTCGCGCGGCCTGCAGCTCGCCGACGGCGTCACCTACGCCGACGGCTTCTGGCGGGGCGCGCAGCTCGGCGGCATCGCCGCCCTCACGCGCGGCGACGGGCACGGCGCGCAGGTCGCGGGCATCGCGGCGCTCGCCGACGGCTCGTACTCGGGCGTGCAGATCGGCGGCGTCACGGCGGCCGCGCGCCAGGGCAGCGGCCTCCAGCTGGCGGGCGTCGTCGACGCCGCCGAGGACTTCACGGGCTTGCAGCTCGCGGGCGCCGTCAACTACGCGCGCCGCGTGCGCGGCATGCAGCTTTCAACGGTCAACGTGGCCGGCGACGCGGGCGGCTTCCGGCTCGGCGTCGTCAACGTCGCCCGCGAGACGCGCGGCTTCCAGTTCGGCGTCGTCAACGTCGCCAAGCGCGACGACGGCGAGTCGTTCGCGCTCCTCAACTTCATCGGCAACGGCATCCACGACGTCACCGCCTACGCGAGCGACGTCTTCGCGACCAACCTCGAGCTCAAGCTGGGCGGCCGCCACCTCTACACGGCGCTCGGCGCGGGCTACCAGCCGGGCGACGCGCTCGCCACCGGCCCGCAGAGGTTCGGCCGCGCGACGGCGCGCTGGGGCCCCAGCGTCGGCATCGGCTGGCGCTTCCCCGTCGAGGCCGGACGCCTCGAGCACCTCGACCTCGAGGCGCACACGTCGAACCTCTTCGAGGCCTCGCCCTGGGGCGTCGACGGCGACTCGCCCGGCGTGAGCTCGCTGCGCCTCGTGGCCGGCGTGCGCATCATCCCGCACGTGAAGGTGATCGGCGGCGTCAGCGCGAACGTGTCGGAGAGCTCGACCAGCCGCGACGTCGACCTCTCGTGGGGCGGCCCGCAAATCACCGCGCACGACGGCTCGCGCACCGTTCGCGTCTACCCCGGCTTGCTCGCCGGCCTCGAGATTTGAGTCTCTTCGAAAGGGTCGTGGCTTATGCCACAATGGCGCGGGCTCCGCATGTCCGCGCCTGAATAGGCGCGCGTGTGTCGCCGTCGCACGCCACCACCACTTCGGAGAAGACCCTTATGAAGATGAGCAAGCTTTCTCTCCTCGCGATCACGGCAACGCTCGTCGCAGCTTGCGGCGGATCGAAGGTCACGGGGAACCCGGACGGCGGCGGCGGTTCCGACGGAGGCGGCGGAACGGGTGGCACGACGGCGACGGGCGGCGGCGACGGCGGCGTCGCGTGCCCGACGGGCGGCACCGGTCAGCTGTCGATCACGATCGCGGGCCTGCCCACGGGGACGGTCCCCATGGTGCGCGTCATGGGCGGCTCGCTCACGAGCCCGATGGTGCTGACGCCGGGCGCGCCCGTGACGCTCGGCGCGGGTGACGGCTATCTGCTCGCGTGGCGCCGCGTGAAGGTCGCGCCCATCGCGCCCGCGATCATCGGCAAGGCCTTCTACTTGAGCAACACGCCGTTCGACGGCTGCGTCAAGAAGGACACGACGACGTCCATCACGCTGCAGTACACGCAAGAGCCCGGCAGCGAGACGTTGTGGATGACGACGTCGGACAACCCCACGGCGACGGCCACGGGCGTGCTCGCGGGCTTCGCGGGCGCCGACCTCACGGCGTCGGCGGCGAAGAACCCCACCGTGTGGAAGTCGGGCAACTTCACGGGCCACGGGGCCGCGGGCGCGGTCGATTCGTTCGGCAACCTGTGGGTGCCGGGCGGCGATCGCATCAACCAGTACGACATGATGCACCTCGCGATGACGTCGTCGGCCGCGCCCTACGCGACGCTCACGCAGCCCGCGACGTCGACGGCGAAGTCGGCGGCGTTCGACGCCAGCGGCAACCTCTGGGTCTCGCGCGGCGCGCCGACGTCGGACATCCAGGTCGTGCGCTACGACGCGAGCCAGCTGGGCGGCACGGGCACGAGCGCGCCGACGCCGACGGTGGTGATCACGAGCTCGAGCTTCACGAACCCCGCGGGCATCGCCTTCGACGACAGCGGTGATCTCTGGGTCGCCGACGCGGGCGGCAACAGCGTCCTCATGTTCACGGCGGCGCACATCGCGGCGACGCTGAACGCTGCGGCCGACGTCGTCCTCACGGCGGGCACGGGCACGGGTGCTCCCGTCGCCGGGGCGTTCACGAACCCGGGCCCGATCGCCTTCGACAAGACGAAGAACCTCTGGGTCGGCTTCGAGGGCAACCTGGTGATGCTGACGCCGGCGCAGCAGGGCGCGTCGGCGAGCCTGATGAACGCGACCGCGCCCGCGGCGCTCACGTTCGCGGCCGGCACGGGCGCCTTCGCGTTCGACGAGTCGGGCGGCCTGTGGACGGGCGGCCCCGCCGTCGGCAAGTTCCAGCGCCTCCCGTCGACCGAGCTCGCGAAGGCGAGCGCCACCGCGTCCGTGACGCCGACCGCCGACATCGTCATCGACGCCAGCGCGATGGTCGGCTACCCCGAGTCGCTCGTCATCAACCCGTCGCCTACCTGGTCCTGGCTCCACGACGACTTCTAGACGCTCTCTCCGTCGCTCGACGACGGCGCCGCGCGCTGAGCGCGAACGCGAGCCCGAGCGCCACGCCGCCCGCGCGCGGCGCGCCCGCCGCCTCGCAGCCGCAACCCGACTTCGCCTTCGCGACGGTCGGCGCGTCGGTGGCGGCGTCGGCGCTCGAGGCATCGGACGGCGGCGGTGACGGGACGTCGTCGGGCGCGTCGATGGCCCCGGCGTCGGCGACGGGGACGAGCACGCTGCCGTCGGCCGTCGTCGGGCGCATGGCGACGCACCCCGGGGCCGTCGGCGGCGCGCAGCCCGTGGGCGCCTCGACGATCTGGATCCACGACGTACGCGAGCGCGGCAAGTTGTCCTCGCGCAGCAGCGCGCCGCTCGGCGCGAGGTCGGCCGAGTCGGGATCGATCGTGAAGCGCGACAGCGCGCCGTTGCCCTGGCTCGCGACCCACAGCTCGCCCCACGGCGCGACGGCGAGACCCACGGGGTTCGCCATCTGGTTGCCGATGAGCATGCCGTCGGGCGTGCCCTCGCCCTCGACGTCGATCGCGAAGCGCACGAGCGCCGAGTTGGCGTTGCTCGCGACGACGAGCTCGCGCCCCGGCGCCGCGGTCTTCTTGAGCATCACCATGCCGTGCGGGCTCATGAGATCCGGCGACGTCAGCGGCGTGAGCTGCGTCAGCGTGCCGTCGTTGTCGGCGTGGAAGTGCAGCACGTCGTTGGCCGTGCAGCACTGGCTCACGTAGAGGTCGGCGGTCTCGGCGACCCACAACATGCCGCGGTCCGCGCCCGTGAGACCGTCTGTCAGCGGCGCGAGCGTCGTCGCGTTGCCCTGCGCATCGAAGCCGAAGCGGACGATGGGCGTCGAGGTGACCGAGGCCGCGAGGTCGGACGCGACCACCCAGAGCTCGCCGCCGACGAAAGCCATCTGCTCGGGGTACGTGAGGCCGCTGGCCGTGAGGCGGCCGTTGGCGTGCGCGACGGCGAACGGCGCGAGGAAGCGATTCACCCCGCCGCCCGAGAAGTCGGCCACGAAGAGCTCGCCCGTGGGCGAGACGGCCGTGCCGTTGGCCGACGGCGTCGCGATGACCGACACGAGCGCGGGCGGCGCGCCCGGCTTGATGACGTATTGGTAGAGCGAGCTCTCGAGATCGTCGCCCAGCAACATGAGCGCGAGGCCCGGCGACGGCGTCGTCGGCGCAGCCGCGTCGACGCCCGCGTCGGGATCGACCACGGGCGCGTCGACGATCACCACATGGTCGAGCGCCCAGCCGTCGCCGTTGCCGCCGTTGTCGATCGCGATCGAGTTGATGACCTCGCCCGGCCCCGCCGCGACGACGAGGTAGCCGTTGCGCTGTTGGCTCGCGATCTTCAGGTTCGTCGTGCCGCGCGCGCGGCCGAGCACGCCGAGGGGCGCGCCGTTGACGTAGAGCGTGTTGTCCCGCTCCATGTCGGTGATGCTGACGCCCACGCGCACGGCGCCGTTCTCGAAGCGCAGCGTGAGGATCCCCCACTGCGTGCTCGCGGCGTAGTCGCGCGACAGGTTGTCGAGCGTGTTGATGACGACGTGGCTGCCGTCCCAGGCGCCCTGCACAAACGCCTTGCCGAAGCGATCGGTCGTCGGATCGAACGTGCTCGGCAGCTGACTGACGAGACCGGGCCCCGCGGGATCGATGCCCGTCACGCCGTAGTCGAGGCCTGTGAGCAGCGTCGTGTCTTCGAAGTCCTCGACGCGCGCGTTCGCGGGGAAGCCGAGCTTGGCGTCGCTCACGCCCCACATCTCGGGGCCGTAGCTCTCGATCGTGAAGGCGCGCGCGGCGCGCGGCGCGAGGACCGCCGCCATCGCCGCCGCCACGCAGAAGCGCGCCCTCATTTCGCGGCCGCGTGGAAGATCTCGGCCGACGTGTCGTTGTTGCCGCCCGCGACGAGGACGTCGCCGTTCGGCAGCGCGACGCCCATCGCGTTCGTGCGCTCGACCGACATCTCGCCTTCGATGAACTCGAACGTGCGCGACGGCTCGTGGAAGCGATAGGCGCGCTTGCCCACGCCCATGCCCGCCGAGAAGTTGCCGAGGAACAGCACGTCCTGGCCGCCCGGCAGCAGCGCCGCCGTGCCACCGGGCGTCGCCGCCGGGTGGTCGGCCGCGATCTGGAAGGTCTTCGCCGCCATGTCGAAGAGCCACGCGTGGTTCGGCGTCGTCGTCAGCAGCAGCTGACCGTCGGCGAGCGGCACGTTGAGCCCCGCGAGGCAGCCCGTGATGCCCGCGGGCATGGTCGTCGCCGTGAAGAGCCCGGTCGTGACGTCGTAGCGCTCGATCGTCGTGCGCGCCGTGCCCTGGACCTCGCCGCACAAGACGAGCGCGTCGCCCGCGACCGCCACCATCTGCGCGAAGGCGCGCGACTCGACGAGGTTGCCCGTCTTCGTGAACGTGTCGGTCGCGGGATCGTAGAGCTCGGCGTCGGCGAGGGCGCCGACGTACGTGACGACGCCCAGCGAATAGCTCTGGATCTGCATCATGCCGCCCGCGATGAGGACGCGGCCGTCGGCGAGCGTCGTCGCCGCGGGGAAGACGCGCGCGACGTTCATCGGCATCTTCGTCGCCGTGAACGTGCCCGTCGCGGCGTCGTAGACCTCGGCCGTCGCCAGCGCGGCGCCGCCGTCGTTGATGCCGCCGACGACGAGCGCGCGGTTCTTCGAGAGCTTGGCGGCGCCGAAGTAGGTGCGCGCGACCGTCATGTCGCCCGTCGCCGTGAACGTGCCCGCCGCCGGGTCGTAGAGCTCGGCCGATTTGAGCACGGACGTCGCGCCCATGCCGAGGCCGCCGACGAGCAGCACGCGGCCGTCGTCGAGCACGAGCGGCGCGCCGCCGATCTCGATCGACGCCGAGCGCGGCGTCGTCATCGGCCCCTTGGTCGCCGCGAACGAGCCCGGCACGGCCGACAGGCAGACACCCTCCGAGCACGTGCCTTGACCACACGGCGCGCCGCCATCGACGGTGGGAAGCACGGGCAGCGGCAGCTTCGTGCTCGTGTCGACGTAGGTCGTCGCGCCCTGGCACTGCAGCGTCTTCTCCATGCCGTCGGTGTACTCGGGCAGGCGCGTCGTATCGATCTCGTCGGGCAGGCAGCGGCCGTCGATGCACGTGTCGCCCATGGGGCAGTCGAGCATCCCTTGACACGCCGACACGATGCCGAGGCGCACGAACAACGTGTGCTCGGGGATCATCGTCAGCAGCGCGCGACGCTCGACGATCACCGTGCCGTTCCCGATCTTGCCTTGCAGCACGACCTGAATGCGATCGGCTGAGCCGTCGGAGAAGACGTTGTACGTGCCGGGAAGCTCGTAGAGCTCGTCGATGTGACCCGAGATCGGAAAGTCCTGCCCGCCGATGAGGAGGTTCTCGGGCAAGCGCGTGACGGTCATCGTGATCGTCTCGAGCGGTGACGGCGCCGTGAGATCCGTCGCGACGCCGAGGATGAGCTCGGTGCGCGGCTTCGGTGACTTGCAGGCCGCGAGCGCGAGCGCCGCGATCAAAACGAGCGACGCGCGCTTCACTTCGTCACCGCGCTCTTGTAGGTCGTGTCGGTCGTGCCGAGTGAGCCCGTGATCGGGCCCTGCGTGCCCGCGGGCCACAGCGCGATCGTCGCCGTCGTCGCGGCGGCCACGGCGACGACGCCCGTCCAGAACCACCACTTGCCGAGCACGCCGGGCAGGTGCGCCTCGGCGGCGCGCGGCCGCTCGAGCGGCGCGACGATCGTGCGCGCTTGCCCCGCGGCGACGACGATCTCGAGGTGCGTCGGCGCGAAGCCGGGCGCCGTCGCCTCGACGGTGTGCCCGCCCGGCGCCAGCTCGAGCTCGACGGGAGCCGGGCCGAGATCCTTGCCGTCGATCGCCACGCGCGCGCCGATCTCGGACGACTGCACGCGCACGTGGCCCGTCTTCGGGATCGCGGCCAGCGTGAGCGCGAGGGTCTGAGGGACGCCGGCGACGACGGTGATCGCCTTCTTGTCGCCGACGTAGCCGGGCGCCGTCGCCTCGACGACGTGGCTGCCGGCCGCGAGCTTGACGACCCCGTCGATGCCGAGCGCGGCGGCGCGACCGTCGACGAGCACGCTCGCCTCGGCCGGTTTCACGACGAGCGTGACGTCGGCGAGCAGGCTGTGCATCTCGGCGACGAGGTTCTCGACCTCGGCGCGGCGCGCCTTCGCGACCGGCTGGCCGTGCGCGGCGCTCTCCGACAGGTACCGCTCGAGCGTGGCTGCCGCATCCGCGTAACGGAACAGCGCCTTCTGCGTGAGGCCGAGGTTGTAGAGGACGACGGGCTCGCCGGAGATCGCGTACGCGCCCTGGAACTCGGCGAGCGCGGCGTCGAAGTTCTGCTCTTTGTAGAGCGCGACGCCTTGTTGGAAGTGGAGGCGCGCCTCGCCGAGCTTCGCGGCCGAAGGCGGCGCGGCCGCGGGCGCCGCCGCCGGTTTGGCTGCCGGCGCGTCGACGGGCGCAGGCGTAATCCACGCGGCCGACGACGCGAGCGCGAACGACGCGAGCGCGAGCCCC
The DNA here is from genome assembly GCA_035549075.1 of Polyangia bacterium. Lineage (GTDB taxonomy): Bacteria > Myxococcota_A > Polyangia > Fen-1088 > Fen-1088 > DASZFV01. The sequence continues at coordinate 30,593 of DASZRT010000009.1, forward strand.
GCGAGGCGCTTCATTTGCCACCCCCGGGGAAGCTCGTGTCGATGTCGAGCTTCGAGCCTCGGTAGCCGCTCTCGCGGACGCCGTGCGCTTCGCGCGCGGGCGCGCGCTTCTTCGTCGCGATCTTGGTCTCTGGTTTCATGTCGGTCTTCGGTTCGGTGGGCGCCGGCTCGGCGGCGACGAGCTCGAGCACGACGTCGCGGCTGCGCTCGTAGGTGAGCGGCGTCTCGACGGCGCGGTGACCGGCGAGCGCGGCCGCGAGCGTGTGCGGGTGCGCGTCGGGCGCGACCTCGGCGTGGTACGGGTTGGCGACGGGCGCGCCGTCGAGCGTGAGCGTCGCCGTCGAGGGCACCGTGCGCACGTCGATCTGAACCGTTGCCGGCGCGGTCGCGACCGCCGGGCCCGGCGTCGTCACGACGAACGGAGCGGGTGCCGGGGATTTGCGTCCGACGGCGAGCCCGATCGCCGCGACGCCCGCGACGCCGACGGCCGCCGCGACGAAGACGCCCCGTCGCGACCGAGGCTCCGCCTTCGACACCGACGTCGGAATGCGGTGCTCGAGGCCGAGCTCGCTCGCCGAGCCGCCGAGCGTCGTGCTCGAGGCCGGCATCGCCGCCGCCGTCGCCGCCATCGCGTCCGGAGCCACGTCCCGCTTGCCGCCGGCGCGCGCCGGATCGGCACCGCTGCCGACGGCGTCCATCGCCGCCATGAGCGCCGCGAGCGTCGGCCGATCCTCGGGCGCCTTCGCGAGCGCGCGCATGACGATCGCCGACAGGCCCGCCGGCAACGAAGGATCGATCGCCTCGGGCGCCTCGGGCGTCTCGCCCAGATGCTTGAACAGCAGCTCGCCCAGCGACTCGGCGACGAAGGGCAGCCGCCCCGTGATCATTTGATAGGCCATGACGCCCACCGAATAGATGTCGGTGCGCGCGTCGACCTCTTTGGCGCCGCGGCACTGCTCGGGCGACATGTACGCGGGCGTGCCCATGATGGCGCCCGTCTGCGTTTGAAAGTGCGACGCGGCGTCGGACGACACGAGCTTGGCGATGCCGAAGTCGAGCACCTTCACGAAGTCGGGCTCGCTCTCGCGCGGCAAGAGGAAGACGTTGTCGGGCTTGAGGTCGCGGTGGACGACGCCCTTGCCGTGCGCGGCGCGCAGCGCGAGGCACACGCCGCGCACGACGCGCGCCGCGCGCGCCGGCGCGAGCTTGCCCTCGTCGCGCAGCGCCGCCGACAGCGGCCGCCCCTCGAGCCACTCCATGACCAAGTACGGCGAGCCGTCGGGCAGCGAGCCGAAGTCGAGCACGTCGACGATGTGCTCGTTGCGGATCTCCGACGCCGCGCGCGCCTCGTTGAAGAAGCGGTGCACGAGCTCGGGCGAGCCGCCACGCTCGGGGCGCAGCACCTTTACGGCGACGCGGCGGCTGATCTGTGGGTGCTCGGCGACGTAGACGACGCCCATGCCGCCCTCGCCCACCTGCTCTCGGATGACGTAGTTCCCGACGGTCTGTCCGATCATCGCGCCCGCGCGCGGCCAAGATATCACAGCGTCATCACAGCGCCGCGGGCCGGAAATCGTCGTCGGCGGCGCGCGGACGACGAGCCGCCGGGTGCGGTTTGCGCGCGGGCGCGGGCGGCGCGACCGGCGACAGGTGCAGCGAGAGGCTGACGTCACGATCGCGCGGGATCACGAGCGGCTCGCGGCGAAAGCCCGGCAGCTCGAGCCCGAGGCGCTCGACGCCCTCCCCCGCCGGCCACGACGCGCGCATGGGCGTGACGCCGACGTCGGCGCCGTCGCCCTCGCGCACGATGCGCGCGCCCGGCGGGTCCGACGCGATGCCGATCGCGATCATGCGGGGCGCGGGCGCCGCCACCGCCGGCGTGACCACCGTGGGCGGCGAGACGACGGCCGCCGTCTCCGCGAGCGCCGGCGTGCCCGACGGCGGCGCGTACCGGCGCGACAACCCCACGACGAACACGGCCGCCGCGACAGTGAGCCCGACGATGGGCGCGACCCACGGCGAGCGCCGGCGCACCGTCGACAGCGCGCGGCCCTCGTCGGTCGACACGTACGGCGTCGCCGCGCCCGACGGCCCCGTGTCATTCGCGGGCGCCAAGGCCGACGCCGGCATCGCGTCTGCCGCCGCGAGCACCTCGACAGGGATCGCGCGCAGCGCCTCGCGAAGCGCGTCCATCGTCGGCACGCGCATGCGCGGATCTTTTTCCAGCGCGTTGAGGATCACGCCCTCGAGCGGCGCCGGGATCGCGGCGTTGACCTTCCGTGGCCGCGGCGGCGGCGTCGACACGTGCATGTGAATCAGCTCGCCGTGACCGTCCGAGACGAAGGGCCGCCGCCCACACACGAGCTCGAACAGGATGACGCCGAGCGCGTAGACGTCGGCGCGCTGGTCGATGTCGCGCGCGCCGCGGCACTGCTCAGGCGCCATGTAGCGCGGCGTTCCGACGACGAAGCCCGAGCGCGTCTTGAGCGACATGCCGCCCGGATCGACGTGCGTCAGCTTCGCGATGCCGAAGTCGAGCACCTTGATGCCCTCGCGCGTGCCCTCGCGCGGGTCGGGCACGAGGAACAAGTTGTCGGGCTTGAGATCTCGGTGGACGATCCCGGCGGCGTGCGCCGCGCCCAGGATCTCCGCCGTGCGCGCGACGAGGTCGACGGCGTCGACGAGCGGCAGCTTCCGCAGCCGCTTGAGCCGCGCGCCGAGGCTCTCGCCCTCGAGCAGCTCCATGATGATGTACGTCGCGCCCGTGGGCAGCGTGCCGAAGTCGAAGATCTGCACGATGCCGGGGTGGCGGATCGCGTTCGCGGCGCGCGCCTCGTTGACGAAGCGCGCGACCTCGCGCTCGTTGTCGGCGAGCGCCGGGTGCAGCACCTTGACGGCGACCTTGCGCCCGATGCCCGGGTGCTCGGCCATGTAGACCGCGCCCATGCCGCCGCGGCCTAGGAGCTCCGCGATACGGTAGTTCCCCACCGTCTGGTTGATGGCGAGCGGCGGCGGAAAAGGGCGCATCCCTCCGCAAACGATAGACGAAACTCGCCTCGCCGGGCGAATGGCGTGCGTTTCTCGCGCGTTTGCCGCACCAGAACGGTGGCCAGTTGCCTTGACCCATTTGTGGATACGCCGTTAACGTCCCCGAAAAGCTGGGAAAGGCGACCAATGACCAAGGGTGGGCTCAGGCGAGCGGTTTTCCTTTTTGGCGCGGGCGGCGTGCTGTTCGGTGTGCCGGCGCGAGCGGACATTCCCGCGGGCTACAAGGGCTTGCCGTTCGATCCGGCCGTCGCGGGCGGCGCGGGCGTCATCCCGTCGACCGTGAAGGCCGGCCCGTACGAGATCCCGGGCCGCCTCGATTTTCCGAACTACGACCTCGGCGGCGAGCAGGTCGCGTACCACGCGGGCGATCACATCACGACCAAGAACGGCGACGGGTACCGCACCGATCGCCCGACGGCGACGATGTGCAAGACCGACAACGCCAAGATGGACGTCTGGTACAACTCCGGCACCGCGATGGACGGGATGTTCTTCCCGAGCGCGACGACGACCGACTTCTACCTGGGCGCGATTCAGGTCAACGACTGGTTCAACTTCACCGTCGACGTCAAGACGGCGGGCATGTACACCGTCAGCTCGACCTGGTCGACGGGCAACGGTCCGCCGGGCGGCGAAGGCGGCGACGGTCAGGTGGGCCTGGAGATCTTCACGAACGGCACGAAGGTCGGCACCTGGACGGCCGCGTTCCCGAACTACACGACGACGGCGAACTTCCACAACTGGAAGCCCTACCCCGCCTTCGCGACGGTGACGCTGCCCGCGGGCATCCAGGTCATCAAGCTGCAGAGCACGACGAAGCACCTCAACCTCGACTACGTGGTCTTCGATCTCGTGGGCGGCGGCGCCGGTGGTTCGGGCGGCGCGACGGCGACCGGCGGTTCGACGGGCGCCGGCGGCGCGACGGCGACCGGCGGTTCGACGGGCACCGGCGGCGCGACGGCGACCGGCGGTTCGACGGGCACGGGCGGCGCGACGGCGACCGGCGGTTCGACCGGTGAAGGCGGCTCGACGGGCGCGGGCGGCGCCACGAGCGAAGGTGGCTCGACGGGTGCCACGGGCGAAGGCGGCTCGACGAGCGAAGGTGGATCGAACGGCTCGACGGGCGGAGGCGGCTCGACGACGGGCGGTGGCAAGAAGTCGAGCGGCGGTTGTTCGATCGCGGCCGGCTCGCCGCGCGCCGGCCTCGCGAGCGGCGCGATCTTCGTGGCGCTCGCGTTCGCGGCGCGTCGCCGCCGTCGCGTCGGGAGCAACCGATGAACAAGCTCGTCGGCTCGCTCGCGCTCGGCGCGGCGGCGATCGCCTTTCAACCCGCGGCGGCGCGCGCCGACGTTCCGGCGACGTACAAGGGCAAGCCGTTCGATCCCGCCGTCGTCGGCGGCGCGGGCATCATCCCCTCGACGGTGAAGGCCGGTCCGTTCGCGATCCCCGGTCGGCTCGACATGGTCAATTACGACATGGGCGGCGACGGCGTCGCGTTCCACACCGACGCGCACTACACGACGAAGGGCGGCGACGGCTACCGCACCGATCGCCCGACGGCGACGATGTGCAAGACCGACAACGCCAAGCCCGACCTCTACTACGGCAACGGCGGCGCGCTCGACGGAATGTTTTACCCGACGGCGACGACGGCCGACTTCTACGTCGGCTCCGTGCACCCGAACGACTGGTTCGACTACACCGTCGACGTGAAGACGGCGGGCACGTACTCGCTGAGCGCGTACTTCGCGACGGGCAACGGGCCGCCCGGCGGCGAGGGTGGCGACGGCCAGATGGAGCTCATCGTCTCGGTCAACGACGTCAAGCAAGCCGATTGGAAGACCGTCTTCCCCGACTACCAAAACACGGCGAACTTCCACAACTGGAAGCTCTACCCGGCGTTCGCGACGCTGACGCTGCAGCAGGGCCTGCAGGTCATCAAGTTCCAGTCGCCGTTCAAGCACCTGAACCTCGACTACGTGACGTTCGATCTCGTCGTCGACGGCGGCGTCGCCGCATCGGGCGGCATCACGGGCACGGACGGCGGCGCGACCGGCGCGGGCGGCACGACGGCCACTGGCGGCACTGGCGGCACTGGCGGCACTGGCGGATCGATCGGTTCGACGGGCACCGGCGGCGCGACGGGGCCGACGGGCACGGGCGGCACGACCGACGTCCCGGCGACCGGCGAAGGCGGCGCCTCGGGCGGCACCACCGGCGCAACGGGCGGCGGCGGCACGATCGCCTCGGGCGGCGTCACGGGCACGGGCGGCAAGGGCGGCAAATCGAGCGGCGGTTGCGCCGTCGCGGGCGCGGGCAACGGCTCGGGCCTGCTCGGCGCGGGCGGCGTCATGCTTGGCCTCGCGCTCGCGACGCGCCGTCGTCGCCGCTGATCAGCGCGGCTTCGCGTCGAGCACGGGCGACGGCGCGAGCTCGGAGCCCGTCAGCGTCCAGCTGTCGTCGTTGTCGAGGTTCATGCCCGTCGTGTACGTGTCGGTGATCGTGAGCGGGCCGTTCTCGCCGCTCTGATCGAGGTTGTGCTCGAGGTTCATGAAGTTCGAGCTCTTGATGACGTTGGGCCCGGCGCCCGAGCCGTAGAGCATCGCGCCCCACGCGTTCTTTTGCCCCGGCGCGTCCGGCGCGCTCGCGCCCGCCGTGACGTGATCGATCTCGTAACGATCGAGGCCGTCGAAGTGAAACGCGCAGTGCGAGTCGGTGATCGTCGTGTAGGTGACGTGCACGAGCGTCGCGCCGAGCGTCGTGATGTAGTCGGCGCCCTGCGTGCCAGGCTCGCCGTGGAAGGTCGAGTCCGCGACGTCGAACACGGCGAGCGCGTCGCTCATGACGAAGCCGCCCGTCGTCTGCGTCTTCGCGTAGTCGAGGTACGAGGCGTGAAACTCGCCGCTCACCGTGCTCGCCGACATCGCGCCCACGACCGACGCGTGCGCCGTGTCGAGGCGCCCCGCGCGGCCGATCTGGAACGGGAAGAGCGGGTTCTTGATCGTGCCGTCGTCGTAGCGCGCCGCCGCCGCGCCCGCGCGCACGTCGATCGCGGCGCTCGCGTTCTCGAGATCGAGGCCGTCGGCGTCGAGCGTCCCTCCGTTCTCGACGACGAGGCCCGTCCACGGCGCGCCCGCCATCGACGTGATCCGCGCGTGCATCCCCGTGGCGCTCGCGACCTTGAGCGTGCCGCGGATCGTGATCGAGACCTTCGAGCCCGCCGTGACGTGCGCCCCCGGCGCGATCGTGTAAGTCATGCCCGCCGGGATCTCGAGCGAGGCGATGAGCGACGTGCCGTCGGTCCACGTCGCGTCGCTCGTCGCGGGCATCGACGGGGGCGGCGTCGCCGTACCGCCGCAGCCGAGCGCGATCACCGCGAAGCCGCCGAGAATTGTCTGGAGGAGCCGCCGCGCCATGAGGTGATTCTAACCTCGCACGAGATCCGCCCCGCGTGGTGCACGCGCGCCGCGCGTCATGCGCCTGTCACCATTGGCAACGACGCGCGCCGATCCAGATTGTCCTCATGCCGAGCTCGGGTTTCTCGCGCGCCAACGGCGCGCTCGTCGTCATGGTCTCTTCGGCAATCGCGGGGATCTGCGCGCCGGCGTGTGGGTCGAGCAACGGATCGCCCGGAACGATCGACGTGATGACGCCCGACGGCGGCGGCGGAACTACGGGAACGGGCGGCGAAGCAGCCGCGGGCGGCACGACCGGCGCGGGCGGCGACACCGAGTACGTCGTCACGGTCGACGCGACCCGAAACGCCGTCACGCTCGACGGATGCGGGGTCACGCCCGCGACCGTCGCCGGCGTCGTGGGAACGTCGACGCTCACGCTCACGGCGAGCACGCTCACGAAGGGCGGCGTGTCGGGGCCAACCCCACCGCCCCCTTCGATCGACAGCTACGTGATCGTCCATGCGCCGTTCCCGGCGGGCGACGCCGACGAGAAGCACCGTTTCTTCATGCTCAACGGCATCGGCGCGATGGCGAGCGTCTCGTTCGCCACGGCTCCGTCGTTCGATCTGATGTTCATCGACTCCGACACCGCCGACAACGCCGGCACGGCGACGGTGGGCGTCACCCCCAACGGCACGACGGCGACGGTGAACGGGGCGACGAACCTGATCGCGTGGGACACGGGCTGTCACTCGACGCCCGCGACGCAAACGGTGTCGGGCGGCGTCTGGAGGCTCACGCTCGTCGACAGCACGTTCTCGTCGGGCGCGGGCGAGCACGACGACTTCGTGCTCGTGCGAACGCCGAGCGAAACGCCGGACGACGATCACCGCTACGTCATCCTCAATGGCGTCGGCGCGACGCAAGACTTCAGCCCGTTCAACAGCCAGACGGTGCGCATGTGGTACATCGGCGCGAGCGCCGGCACGGGTCAGGCGCACGTGCGCATCGCGCGCCCGTGACGTCGGGCGCCGCTAAGGAGGGTTCGCCGCGAACCGCTGCCGGTACTCCGTGGGCGTGACGCCCAGGCGTTGCGTGAACGCGCGCCACATCGTGCTCGTGTCGCCGAGGCCGGTGCGCGCCGTGACGTCCTTGAGCGGCAGTGACGTCTGTTCGAGCAGGCGGCGCGCCTCTTCGATGCGCAGGCGGCGCACGAGCTCGGCGGGCGACTCGTCGAGGTGCTCGCGGCACCAGCGCGACAGCGAGCGCGGGCTCATGCCGACGCCGGCGGCGATGCGCTCGACGGGCAGCGGCTCGTCGACGTGCTCGAGCACGAAGGTCGAGACGTCGCGCAGCTGCGGCGGCTCTTTCTCTTGGCGCTCGAGCGCGAGGCTGAACTGCGCCTGGTTGCCCGAACGGCGCAGGAACAGCACGAGGCGCTTCGCGACCTGCATGGCGATCTCGTGGCCATGGTCCTCCTCGACGAGCGCGAGCGCGAGATCGATCCCGGCGGTGATGCCGGCCGACGTCCACACGTGGCCGTCGCGCACGTAGATGCCGTCGTCGACGACGCGCGCCGCCGGGTAGCGCGCCTGCAGCTCGGCGCGGAACATCCAGTGCGTCGTCGCTTGCCGGCCGTCGAGCACGCCCGCGGCGCCGAGCACGAAGGCGCCCGTGCAAACCGACACGAGCGTCGGGATCTGCGTGCGGCGTTGGCGCAGCCACGCCACGAGCGACGCCTGCTCGCGCGGCAGCGGATCGACGGGCGCGCCCGCGACGATGGCGACGTCGGGCAGGCGCGCGCCCGCGCGCGGCAGCGGGCGCAGGCCCGTGAGGTTGAGGCCGAAACGCGTGCGCGACGTCGGCCCGTCGGTGCCGAACGCCTCCATCTCGTAGGCGTCGCGCTCGAGGATGTTGTTGGCGTGGCCGAACACCTCCCACGGGCCCGCGACGTCGAGCAGGCTCACGCGCGGCACGACGAAGAACCAGACGCGTTTCGGCGGTCGTTGCCCGCGCATGGATCGATCCTGACGGGGTTGGCCGAAAATGCAATGGTCTTGTCCTTTGAGCCACGGGCGCCGCGGCGCAAGCTGGCGCCATGTTGAAGATCGCCATCAACGGGTTCGGACGAATCGGCCGCACGGCGTTCCGCGCGGCGCTCCAGCGCACCGACGTCGAGGTCGTCGCCGTCAACGACCTGCTCGAGCTGCGCCACCTCGCCTACTTGCTCGAGCACGACTCCGTGCACGGGCGCCTCGGGCGCGAGGTCGTCGTCAAAGACTCCTACCTCGTCATCGACGGCAAGCCCGTGCGCGCCACGGCCGCGAAAGATCCGGCGGCGTCAGCGTGGGGCGACGTCGGCGCCGACGTCGTCATCGAGTCGACGGGCGTGTTCCTCACGAAGGAGAAGACCAAGGGCCACCTCGAGGCGGGCGCCAAGCGCGTCATCATCTCGGCGCCGTCGAAGGACGACACGCCCGTCTACGTCTACGGCGTCAACACGGCCGGCTACGCGGGCGAGCCCATCGTCTCGGCGGCGTCGTGCACGACGAACTGCCTCGCGCCGGTCGCCAAGGTGATCGACGAGGCCTTCGGGCTGCGCCGCGGCCTCATGACGACCGTCCACGCGACGACGGCGACGCAGAAGACCGTCGACGGCGTCTCGGGCAAGGACTGGCGCTTCGGACGCGGCATCCTCGAGAACATCATCCCCGCGTCGACGGGCGCCGCGGAAGCGGTCACGAAGGTGCTGCCGGCGCTCGAGGGGAAGCTCACGGGCATGTCGTTCCGCGTGCCGGTCTCCGACGTCTCGGTGGTCGACCTCACCTGCGAGCTCTCGCGCGCGGCCAGCTACGCGGACATTTGCGCGGCGATGAAGGCCGCCGCCGAGGGCCCGCTCGCGGGCGTGCTCGGCTACACCGACGAGGAGATCGTCTCGACCGACGTCCGCGGCGACGCGCGCACGTCGATCTTCGACGCCAAGGCCGGGCTGCAGCTCGACCCGACGTTCGTCAAGCTCGTCGCCTGGTACGACAACGAGTGGGGCTACTCGAGCAAGCTGCTCGACCTCGCGAAGACGATCGCGCCTTAGGTCGGGCGACCCGCGTCGTCGCCAGAGCGCCCGTCAGAGCGTTTCGGCGTCGTGCGCGTGACCGATCGCCGCGCGCATCTTGGGATCGAGCTTCTTGCAGTCGAAGGTCACCTTCTCGGACGCGACCGAGACGACGGCCGACGCCGGCACGTGGAAGTCGCCCGCGTTCTCGACGTAGACCGTGAGCTGGTGGCCGTCGGACGACACGCCGCGGATCGACCCGAACTCTTCCTCACCGTCGGACACGAACGTCTGGAACCCGACCCGAATTTTTTCGCTCATCATCGTCCTCCCGCGCCGAACGCTAGCACGCGCGCGCGGTCAGCCGAGGTGCCCTTTGAGTAACGGGCAGCTCGGGGACGCGACGCTGCTGTCACCCGAGAGCGGCTGGATCAACGGGCAGCGGATCGAGGTCTCTGGCGGGATGGGCCTCTGACGGGCCTAGGCGCGGTCAGCGCCTCGAGCTGCGCGAGCGCGGCGCGCAGGTGGTGGACGAGGTCTTTCTTCTTGTCGCCCTTCTGGTCCTCTTCGACCCAACGCTCGAACGCCAGCTTGAAGATGGCGACGCCGGCCTCCGAGGCGAGCGTCGCCGCCGGCTCGGCGACACCGCGCGCGCGCAGCGCCTCGGCGACGGCAGCTCCGAGGGCGGCCAGCTTGATGAGCTCTCGCTCCATGAGCGCCGGGTGCGTCGCGACGATCGCCGTGCGCGCCTTCGCGTAAGGGCGACGCGGCTCGAAGATCGGCGACGTCGCCTCGTAGGCCGCGAGGACCAGGTCGATGGGCCGCCGCCCCGCGGGCTCGGCGGCGATCGTCTTGACGAGCATCTCTTGCAGCGCGGGCGAGCCGCCGAACAGGACCTCGCGCTTGTCGGCGAAGTAGCGGAAGAACGTCCGCTCGGTCAGGCCGGCGCGCGCGGCGATGTCGGCGACGGCCGTCTCGTCGAAGCCGCGCTCGCGGAACAGCTCCATGGCGGCCTTCTCGAGCCGCTCGCGCGCGTTGGGTTCCCAGCGGGCCACGAATCGAACTTACGTCAGCTTCTGCCATCACGCTATTGCAGTCACTGACATCAGATGCTAGATCGCATGTCAGTCACTGACATTGCCCTCGGCATCCACGTTGGAGGTTCCCCATGCGCCTGTTCGTCACCGGAGCGTCTGGTTTCATCGGAAGGGCCGTCATCCCCGAGCTCCTCGCCGCCGGCCACGGCGTGCTCGGCCTCGCGCGCTCGGCCGCCGCCGCCAGGGCCGTCACGTCCGCGGGCGCCGACGTCCACCGCGGCGAGCTCGCCGACCTCGCGAGCCTCGAGGCGGGCGCGCGCGCGACCGACGGCGTGATCCACCTCGGCTTCATCCACGACTTCACCGACTTCGAAGCCTCGCTGCGCACCGACCTCGCCGCCATCGAGCGGCTCGGGGCCGTGCTCGAAGGGTCGGGCCGCCCCTTCGTCGTGGCGTCGGGCACGCTGGGGATCGCGCCCGGCCGCCTCGCGACCGAGGACATGCCCTACGACGCGAGGTCGAACCCGCGCTCCGTGAACGCCCTCGCGGCGCTCGGCTTCGAGGAGCGCGGCGTGCGCGTGTCGCTCATGCGGTTCGCGCCCACCGTGCACGGCGAAGGCGACCACGGCTTCGTCCGCCGCTTCGTGGAGATCGCGCGCGAGAAAGGCGCCTCCGCCCACATCGGCGACGGCTCGAACCGCTGGAACGCCGTCCATCGCTTGGACGCCGCCCGGCTCATCCGCCTCGCGGCCGAAAACGCGCCCGCGGGCAGCGTCTACCACGCCGTCGGCGAGGAGAGCATCCCCACGCGCGACATCGCCGCCGCCATCGGACGCAAGCTGGGCGTGCCCGTCGTCTCGATCGCGCCCGACGCCGCGGCCGCGCACTTCGGCTGGCTCTCGTGGCCGCTCTCGCTCGATCAGCCCGCGTCGAGCGCGCTCACGCGCGAACGCCTGAAGTGGACGCCGACGCACCCGACGCTCGCCGAGGACCTCGCGCAGGATCACTACTTCACCTAATTGTCGCTTGCGGCGCTACTTCGACTAATTTAGAAGTAGCGCCGTGACCTCGAAGCTCGAGCTCCACGCCGCGCAGCTGGGGGCGCTCGGGCACCCCGTGCGCCTCGCGATCCTTCGCCACGTCGTCAAGGCGGGCGACGCGGGCGCCGCCGCGGGCGCGATCCAGGCGCACGTCGACCTGCCGGCGTCGACGCTCAGCCACCACCTCAAGCGGCTCGTCGACGCGGGCGTTATCCGAACCCGCGGCGAAGGCACGTTCCACTTCTACGCCGCCGACTACGTCGCGCTCCGCAAGCTCACCGACTACCTCTGGGAAGATTGCTGCAAGCAAGGCGGCGGCTCGTGCTGCTGAGGAAGCTCGTCGCCGAGGCGCTCGGCACGGCGCTCTTGCTCGCGACCGTCGTCGGGTCGGGCATCATGGGCGAGACGCTCGCCGGCGGGAACGTCGCGCTCGCGCTGCTCGCCAACACCGTCGCGACGGGCGCCGCGCTCGTCGCGCTCATCCTGACGTTCGGGCCGATCTCGGGCGCGCACTTCAACCCCGTCGTCACGCTGGCCGACGCGAGCCAAGGCGGCCTGCCGTGGCGCGAGGTCCCGGCGTACATCGGCGCGCAGCTCGCGGGCGCGTTCGCGGGCGTCGCCGTCGCGCACGTCATGTTCAAGCAGCCCGCGCTCTTCTTCGCGTCTCGCCACGCGCGCGACGGCCTCGCGCAGCTCGTGAGCGAGCTCGTCGCGACGTTCGGTTTGCTCGCCGTCATCTGGGGCTGCGCGCGTCGCAAGCCGGAACAAGTTCCGTTCGCCGTCGGCGCGTACATCACGGCCGCGTATTGGTTCACGTCGTCGACGTCGTTCGCGAACCCGGCCGTGACGCTCGCGCGCGCCGCGAGCGACACCTTCGCGGGCATTCGCCCTGCCGACGCGCCCGGCTTCATCGGCGCGCAGCTCGCAGGCGCCGCCGCCGCGACGGCGCTGTTTCGCTGGTTGGTTCCCGCCCGCAAGGAGCTGTCATGAACACCGTGGCCACCGTCATCTTCGCTTGCATCCACAACGCCGGCCGCTCGCAGATGGCCGCCGCGTGGTTCACGGCGCTCGCCGATCCGACGAAGGCGCGCGCCGTCTCGGCCGGCACCAATCCCGGCACGCGCGTCCACCCCGAGGTCGTCGAGGTCATGCGCGAGGTCGGCATCGACCTTTCCGATCGCCAACCGCAGAAGCTCACCGACGAGCTCGCGCGCGGCGCGCAGCTGCTCATCACGATGGGCTGCGGCGACGAGTGCCCCGTCGTCCCCGACCTGCGCCGCGGCGACTGGCCGCTCGAAGATCCCAAGGGCAAGCGCATCGCCCGCGTGCGTGAGATCCGCGACGAGGTGCGCTCGCGCGTGGTCGCGCTTCTTCAATCAGAAGGCTGGCGTAGCCCCAGCTAATGGGCCCTCAGCGAAAAGAACCACAATATTTAGTAGACGACTGACCATACGCTACGGTACGTTGCCCTCACGTTGGTGCTCGGGCAGTCGCCGAGCAAAAGGGAACCCGGTGTGAATCCGGGGCTGCCCCGCAGCGGTAAGCGAGAACGAAATCCACCGAAGGCACTGACCTCTTCGAGGTCGGGAAGCCGAGGAGAATAGGAACCCGGTCGAAAGGCCGGCGCGCTCGTGAGCCCGAAAACCTGCCAGCGTCCGGCGACGAGAGACATCCGTCGGCGGTTCGACCTGGAAGCCTCGAGGGAGGCGGGAAGGCGGTTCGCGCGGCGCGAGCGTCCTCTCGATCTCGCCTCGTCGTGTCCCGGTTCTCCCGTTTTCCTCGGCGCGTCCTTTCACGCCCGCGGGGGCGAGACGAGGAGAGAGCCGATGCTGAACACGAACGACGCGACCGAGACGCAAATCGAACGACGCACGGGCAACGATCGCCGCACGAACGACGACGCCTACCCGCAAACGACGATGCGCGTGCGCAAGCGCAACGGCTCGGCCGAGCCGGTCGACGTCAACAAGATCGTGCGCGCCGTGAACCGCTGCTGCCCGGGCCTCGACGCCGTCGACGCCATGCGCGTCGCGACGAAGACGATCAGCGGCCTCTACGACGGCGCGACGACGCGCGAGCTCGATCAGCTGTCGATCCAAACGGCGGCCGCGCTCATCGTCGAGGAGCCGCAGTACGCGAAGCTCGCCGCGCGGCTGCTCGCGACCTACGTCGAAAAAGAAGTCCGGAACCAGGAGATCCACGCCTTCTCGCAGTCGGTGCTCACGGCGCAGCGGCTCGCCCTCGCCAACGAGCGCCTCGCGACCTTCGTGGCCGCCAACGCGCGCAAGCTCAACGACGCCATCGTCAACGAGCGCGATCGCGAATTCGAGTACTTCGGCCTGCGCACCGTCTACGACCGCTACTTGCTGCGTCACCCGCAGACCCGCCTCGTCATCGAGACGCCGCAGCAGTTCTTCATGCGCATCGCCTGCGCGCTGTCGCAGACGGTGCCCGAGGCGCTCGAGCTCTACCGCCTGTTCTCGACGCTGGAGTACCTGCCGAGCTCGCCGACGATGTTCAACGCCGGCACGCGCCACGAGCAGCTGTCGAGCTGCTTCCTGCTCGACTCGCCACCCGATCACCTGGCCGGCATCTACCAGCGCTACACCGACGCGGCGATGCTCTCGAAGTTCTCGGGCGGCATCGGCATGGCGTACCACCGCGTGCGCTCGCGCGGCTCGCTCATCGAGAGCACGAACGGCCACTCGAACGGCATCGTCCCGTGGCTCAAGACGCTCGACGCGTCGGTCGCCGCCGTCAACCAAGGCGGCAAGCGCAAGGGCGCGTGCTGCGTGTACCTCGAGCCGTGGCACGCCGACGTCGAGGACTTCCTGTCGCTGCGCGACAACACGGGCGACGAGGCGAGCCGCACGCACAACCTCAACCTCGCCAACTGGATCCCCGACCTGTTCATGCGGCGCGTGGAGGCCGACGCCGAGTGGAGCCTGTTCGATCCCAAGGTCGTGCCCGAGCTGCCCGATCTCTACGGCGACGACTTCGAGCGCGCCTACGCCGCCGCCGAAGCGGCCGGCCTCGCCGCCAAGACCGTGAAGGCGCGCGAGCTCTACGCGCGCATGATGCGAACGCTCGCGCAGACCGGCAACGGCTGGATCACGTTCAAGGACAAGTCGAACCGCGCGTGCAACCAAACGGCGCTGCCGGGCCGCACGGTGCACCTGTCGAACCTGTGCACCGAGATCATCGAGGTGACGTCGGGCGACGAGACGGCCGTGTGCAACCTCGGCTCGATCAACCTCGGGCGCCACGTGCGCCGCACCGACGACGGCGCCGTCGTGTTCGACCACGACAAACTCGCGCGCACCGTGCGCACGGCCGTGCGCCAGCTCGATCAGGTGATCGACCTGAACTTCTATCCCATCCCCACGACGCAAGCGTCGAACCTGCGCTGGCGACCCGTGGGCCTCGGCGTCATGGGCTTGCAAGACGTCTTCTTCCAGATGCGCGTCCCGTTCGACGCCCCCGCGGCGCGCGCGCTGTCGAAGCGCGTCGCCGAGGAGATCTACTTCCACGCGCTCTCGGCGTCGGCCGAGCTCGCCGTCGAGAAGGGCCGCCACCCGTCGTTCGGCGAAACGCGCGCCGCGCGCGGCGAGCTGCAGTTCGAAGCCTGGGGCGTGTCGCCCGAGGATCCCGCGCGCTGGGAGGCGCTGCGCGCGCAAATCAAAGACGTCGGCCTGCGCAACTCGCTGCTGGTCGCGATCGCGCCGACCGCGACCATCGCGTCGATCGCCGGCTGCTACGAGTGCATCGAGCCGCAGGTCTCGAACCTCTTCAAGCGCGAGACGCTGTCGGGCGACTTCCTGCAAGTGAACCGCTACCTCATCGCCGAGCTCAAGCAGCTCGGCCTGTGGAGCGACGAGATGCGCGGGCGGCTCAAGCTGGCCGAGGGCTCGGTGCAGGCGCTCGCCGAGCTGCCCGAGGACGTGCGCGCCATCTACCGCACGGCGTGGGAGGTGCCGATGCGCTCGCTCATCGACATGGCGGCCGACCGCGGCGCTTTCATCGATCAGAGCCAGTCGCTGAACTTGTTCATCGAGAGCCCGAGCATCGGGCAGCTGTCGTCGATGTACTTCCACGCGTGGAAGCGGGGCCTCAAGACGACGTACTACCTGCGCTCGCGCCCCGCGACGAAGATCGCGAAGGCCACGGTCGAGACACCGGCGCAACCCAGCGTCGCCGACGATGCCGCGGTCGCGTGCTCGCTCGAGAACCCGGAGAGCTGCGAGGCCTGCCAGTGACCCAGCCATCTTCGATCGTCAGCCGTCCCGCGCGCATCCTCGATCCGGGTCTGTGCCTCACGCTGCGCCCGATGGCGTATCCGGCCTTCTTCGAGATGTACCGCGCCGCCATCAAGAACACGTGGACCGTCGAGGAGATCGACTTCTCGACCGACGTGGGCGACCTCGCCCACAAGATGACCGACGCCGAACGACATTTGATCCAGCGCCTCGTCGCCTTCTTCGCGACCGGCGATTCGATCGTCGCCAACAATCTGGTGCTGAATCTCTACAAGCACCTCAACGCCCCCGAGGCGCGCATGTATCTTTCGCGCCAGCTGTACGAAGAGGCGCTGCACGTGCAGTTCTACCTGACGTTGCTCGACACCTACGTCCCCGATCCCGAAGAGCGCCATCGAGCCTTCGCCGCCGTCGAGACCATCCCGTCGATCAAGAAGAAGGCTGATTTCTGCCTGAAATGGCTCGATTCGACGCAGCGGCTCGAAAGGCTCGAGACGCGCGAGCAACGCCGGCAGTTCTTGTTGAACCTCATCTGCTTCGCCGGCTGCGTCGAGGGCCTCTTCTTCTTCGGCGCCTTCGCCTACGTCTATTTCCTGCGCTCACGCGGCCTGCTGCACGGCCTCGCCGCCGGCACCAACTGGGTCTTCCGCGACGAGAGCGCCCACATGTCCTTCGCCTTCGAGGTCGTGCAAACGATCCGCCGCGAAGAGCCGGGCCTGTTGGACGCCGAGATGACCCGCCTCGTGTCGAAGATGTTCGACGAGGCCGTCGTCTGCGAGACGCAGTTCGCCGAAGACCTGCTCGGCCGCGGCGTCGCCGGTCTCTCCGTCAACGACGTCCGCCGCTACCTCGAATACTGCGCCGACCAACGCCTCACGACGCTGGGGTTGCCGAAGCTCTACGGAACGCGCAACCCGCTGTCGTTCATGGACCTGCAAGATGTTCAGGAGGTCACGAACTTTTTCGAGCGCCGCGTGTCCGCGTATCAGGTGGGCGTCGGAGGTGACGTCGTGCTCGACGGCGCGTTCTGAGCCGCCCCCCTGGTCTCGGGGCGCGGGTGACTTAGCTTTTGGGGCGATGAAGACCCAGCCTTCGCCCGTGTCCCCGAAAGTGCGAATCGTCACGACGCTGCTCGCGAGCGCTGCTGTCGCGGGGGCGTGCTCGCACGCCGCGAACGGACCGCCGCCCGCGACCGCCGCCACGGCCGAGGACGCCGAGGGCGCGGGGTTGCTCGAGCACCACAGCTACCACCACCACGGCGGCACGACGCTCTTCATTTCGATGAGCCTCGAGACGCTGGGCGTGTCGCCCGAGCAGCGCGCCGTGGTCCAGAAGATCCGCGACGACCTCGACGCCAACATGGAGGCGGCGCGCGCCGCCGAGGACGAGCTGGTGACGACGCTGGCCGAGGGCGTGTCGGCGTCGCGCTTCGACGACGCGAAGATCGACGCCGCCGTCGTCAAGATGACCGCCGCCGCGACGCAGGTCGACGAGGCCTCGAAGGACGCGCTCAACGAGCTGCACGGCGCGCTCACGCCCGCGCAGCGCGATGCCCTCGTCGACAAGGTCGAGGCGCACTGGGCCGTATGGAGGAAGGCGAACGTCGAGGAGGCGAGCGCCGCGACCCCGGCGAGGCGCGATCACGACCACCTGGCCGCCCTCGAGTCCGAGCTCTTGCTCACGCCCGAGCAAGTGAGCCGCGTCCGCGCCTCGCTCGCCGACGATATGAAAGCTGTTCCGCCGCTCGATCACGAGCGCGTCAGCGTTCACCTGCGCACGTTCGGCGCCGCGTTCCGCGCGGCGTCCTTCGACGCGCGTTCGCTCACCGCCGCGGCGAGCGCGGCCGACGAGCAGATCGTCCGTTGGGGCGCCGTTCACCTCGTGCACGTCGTCGAGGCGATGAGCGCCGTCGTCACGCCCAACCAGCGCGCCGAGCTCGCCGAGCGCCTGCACGTCCACGCCACCCACGGCGCCGCCGAGCGAGGTGCGTCGTGAGAGAGCGCGCGCTCGTCACGGCCCTTCGGCGCCTTGGCGTCCTCGCCGCGCTCGGCGGCGCCCTGTCGATGCCTGTTGCGTGCGGCGTCGCGATCGGCCCCGCGTACGACGAGGACTACCCCCCCGACGCGTACATCGCGACGACCGAGCCGTACTACTACGACGGCCGGCCCACCTACTGGTACGGCGGCCATTGGTACTACCGCGACGGCGGACACTGGGCCCACTACGATCGCGAGCCCGCGGGCCTCTACCAGCGCCGCATAGCCGGCCCGCCCGTGCGCCAGCACTACGAGTCCTGGCGCGGCCGCCCCGCGCCCGCCCCTGCCGGCAACTGGCGTGGCGCCCCCGCCCGCGGCGGCGGCACCTGGCGGGGCAAGCGCTGACCGACTCACCGCCCGAGCGCGCGCAGCTCGGCGGCGAGCGCGGGCATCGACGGGTAGCGCCGCGAGCGGTCTTTTTGCAAGCAACGCGCGACGACGGCCTCGACGGCGGCAGGCAACGCCATGCCGAGGCGCTCGGCCATCGGCACAGGCTCGTGGCTCATGACGGACGCGAACATCTCGAGCGGCGTGTCGCCCGAAAACGGCAGGCGCGCCGTCAGCAGCTCGTAGAGGACGACGCCCATCGACCAGACGTCGCTGCGCGCGTCGACGTCGGTCGACGCGACCATTTGTTCAGGCGCCATGTACGCGGGCGAGCCGATGATGTATTCGCCCGTGAGGCGGGTGGCGTTGTCGGGTGACGGATCGCCCGCCGCGAGGCCGAAGTCGAGCACCTTGACGACGGGCTTCTCGGCGCCCGAGCCACCAACGACGTTGGCGAGGAACACGTTCGAGGGTTTGAGGTCGCGGTGAACGACGCCCACGGCGTGCGCGGCGGCGACGCCCTCGCACGCGTCGGCGCACCACGTGAGCGCCTGGCGAGCCGCCACCGGCCCCGAGCGCTGCAACAGATCGCCGAGGTCGATGCCCTCGAGGTACTCGAGCACCAGGTAAGGCAGCGCCCCGTGGGCCGCGTCGAGGTTGCCGACGTCGATGAGCTGGCCCACGTGCGGCGTCGTGAGCCGCATGAGCACGCGCGCCTCGCGCGCGAAGCGCTCGAGCACGTGCTCTTGCGTGCGCCACTCGGGCAGCAAGAACTTGATCGCCGCGCGCCGGCCATGGGCGTCGTGCGCGTCGAACACGACGCCCACGTTGCCGCGCCCGAGCTCGCGATCGATGCGCCAGCGGCCACCCACGATCGTCCCCGGCTCGACGATCGCCGTCGGCGGCGGCGTCTTCGCGGTCGCCGCCTCGAGATCGCGTCGCAAGCGCAGCTCGCGCGAGATCTGGCTCGCGAGCCGCCGCAGCGACTCGAGCTGGCGCGGCGCCAGCGTGCGCGGCGCGCGGTCCGCCACCGAGAGCGCGCCCACCGACGAGCCCTCTTCGACGAGCAACGGCACACCTGCATAGAAACGAATCCACGGATCGCCCGTGACCAGCGGGTTGTCGGCGAAGCGGGGGTCCTTCAGCGTGTCTTCGACCACCATCGGGTGGTGCCCCGCGATGCAGTGCCCGCAGAACGAGAGGTCGCGGTCGGTGCCTTCGAGCGAAACGCCGACGCGCGCCTTGAACCACTGGTAGTCCGAGTCGACCAGCGTGATGAGCGCGATCTCCGTGCCGCACAGATCCGCCGCGAGCCGCGCGACGTCGTCGAACGCTTGCTCGGCCGGCGTGTAGATGATGTTGCAGGCCGCGAGCAGCGCGAGCCGCTTCGCCTCGTCCTCCGGGATCGGCGCCTCCAACACGGGCCCATTATAACGGGTGACAGAAAGGACGAGCTGCGGTGTTGACGACACCATGCGGACATCGTTGCTGTTGCTGTGCACCCTCGCGCTCGGCGCGGGCTGCTTGAGCCCGGACGACCCGGGGAATCTGGTCCCGAAGACCGTCACCGAGGATCCGACGCTTCCGCAGATCGAGATCAACGGCGCGCACCTGCACGCCGAGACCTTCGGCGACGCGACGGCCCCGACCGTCGTCGTGCTGCACGGCGGCCCCGGCGAGGACTACCGCAGCTTGCTCGCGTTGAAGGCGCTCGCCGACGACGGCTACCGCGTCGTGTTCTGGGACCAGCGCGGCACGGGCCTGTCGGAGCGCTTCGACTTCGACACGTACACCTTCGCGGGCTACCTCGCCGACCTGCGCGCCGTCGTCGACAAGATGACCACGCCCGGCCAGCCCTACGTCTTCATCGGCCACTCGTGGGGCGCGATGTACGCGACGTGGTTCATCAACGAGTACGGCGACGACGGCGGGCGCTTGCGCGGCGCGATCCTCAGCGACCCAGGCGCCTTCACGAAGACGCAGCTCGACGCCTTCCTCGAGCGGTACATGGGCTCGATCAGCCTGACGAGCGAGCAGTTCAACGACGCGCTCTGGGCCGGGCAGTTCATGACGGCCGAGGGCCACGCGCGCGCCGACTACATGCGCATGTTGATGGCCATCAAAGGTCTCCCCGCCGAGCACAACGATCCGGATCATCCGACGCCGCGCTGGCGCGAGGGCGCGGTCGTCAGCGCGGCGCTCCTGAAGCTCGCCGACGATCACGGCTTCGACTGGACGACTCGCCTCTCTTCGTTCACCCACGAGGTGCTGTTCCTGCGCAGCGAGCTCGACACCGCGACGCCGCTCTCGCAACAGCGAGAGCTCGCGTCGAGCTACCCGAGCGCCGACGTCGTCACGATCGCGGGCGTCGGCCACGAGATGATTTGGAACGCGCCGGCCGAGTACCTCGCGCGCGCGCGCGCCTACTTCCAGGCCATCGGCTTCGCGGGGGTGGCGCGATGACCCGGCAGGACAAGGTCGCGATCGTCGGGTTGATCGCGCTGACGGTGTCGCTGGTCGTGGCGCTGCTCGTCGCAGGGCCGGCGCACGCGCAGGAAGTCAACCTCGCGCGCATCGACGACGGGCCCGCGAACCGCGTCTACGTTCGAACCGGCGCCGAGTGGGCGTTCGTCGCGGGCGTCGGTTACGCGCGCACGACGTCGATCGGACGCCACCCCGTGCTGGTCGTCGGCGAGCTGACCGCGCCGTGGGCCGCGCCCGAGACGTCGGACTACCAAGCCCGCGTCGGTGCGCTCGCGCCGATCCTCGGATGGGGCGGGTTCAAACTGGCTGCGTCGTTCGAGCCGACCCTGCGCGGCACGCGCAACGATCTCGGCCGCATGACGTCGCTCGGCGCCGACGCCGGTCTGACGGGCGGCTACTACGCGCGAGGTTGGTTCCTCGCCTGCGAATTCGGCTTCGACT
Organism: Polyangia bacterium; assembly: GCA_035549075.1. Classification (GTDB taxonomy): domain Bacteria; phylum Myxococcota_A; class Polyangia; order Fen-1088; family Fen-1088; genus DASZFV01. Next base: position 51,711 of record DASZRT010000009.1, read on the forward strand.
ACGCGCTGACGACGCACATCGCCCACTCGGAGCTCTACCGCGACAACGTTTACGCCGGCGCCCGCGACGGCTGGTACATCAACCCTGGCGGCAACTTCCGCCTGGGCGGCCAGGCCGGCCTCTCCTTCTCGCGCTTCGACGTCGTCGCGCGCGCCGGCATCCTGCGCGACATGGAAGGCGGCGCCCCCCTGTTCCCGCTCTACGCGACCGTCGCGCTCGTGACCGCCTGGTGAACAAGATCGCCCCCGAAAAGACGTCGTCGGTTTCCCGTCAGTTGAGAACCAACGGGAACAACAAAAGACGGCGAAGCGGCGATCCCCTTCGTTCACAACGTTAATGAGGTGTATCGTGAGTGCGGGGGGGGCAGGCAGCGCGTGAGCCGGCCCGTCGATCGAGCGGTTGACGTTCGGTGCGGCGAAGGGAGCATTCAATGAGCGTTTGGGGGGCGGCCTGGTTGGGCCGCAGAAGGCTGAGCTTTGTCTTCGGCGTCTTCGCGATGATGGCGGGCGGCCTTGCCGCGCCCGCGCGTGCGGCGACGGTCGTTTGGGCGGGAGGCACCGGCACGTGGGGAACGGCCGGCAATTGGCTGAGCGGCGCGGCGCCGACCTCGTCGGATGTCGCGATGTTCAGCGGGTGGGCGCCGCTGGCCCGGACCTCGTGGATCGCGTCGGCCTCGACGTCGAACGTCGGCGATTTACCGAGCAACGCCGTCGACGGATTGACGACGGGCCGATGGAGCACGGGCGCGGGCCAAACGATCGGGCAATCGTTCACGGTCGACATGGGCTCGGCGCAGACCTTCGTGGGCGTTCTCGTCGACGCCGGCACGAACACGAACGACTACCCCGGCGGCTTCGACGTGTACGTATCGAATGACAACATCAGCTACGGCAGCGTCATCGCGAGCGCGACCGGATCGAGCGCGATCGTCTCGGCGACGTTCGCGCCGCAGACCGCTCGCTACGTCAAGCTCGTCATCAACACGGCCAGCAACAACGCGCACTGGTGGTCGATCTCCGAGCTCAACGTCTTCGGCTCGACGGGCGGCACGCAGCTCGTTCGGTCGACGTGGTCGGCGTCGGCGGCGGTCACGGGCGGCACCAACGCGGCGTCGAACGCCCTCGACGGCAACACGGCGACCTATTGGACGACGGGCACGGGCCAAACGGGGACCCAGTGGTTCAAGCTCGACATGCAGTCCGCGCGAACGTTCACGTCGGTCACGATCGACGCGACGGGCGACGCCAACGACTACCCGCACGGGTACGCGATCTACGCCTACAACACCGACGACGGCCTGCACGACGGCAACGCCGTGGCGCTCGGCGCCGGCACGAGCGCGATCGTCACCGTGACGTTCTCGTCGCAAACCGCCCGCTACCTCAAGGTCGTGCAGACCGCTGCCTTCCCGGCGCAGTGGTGGTCGGTGCACGAGATCAACGTGCTGAACGGGGCGTCGACGCTGTCGCGGACGGGATGGGTCGCGACGGCGTCGTTGAACAGCGCGACGGCCGCCAGCGCCATCGACGGCGTCATCGGCACGCGTTGGACGACGGGCACGGGCCAGACGAGCTGGCAGTGGTTCAAGATCGATCTGCAGTCGGCCCGCACCTTCACGCAGCTCCGGCTCGACGACGGGACGCGAAACGGCGAGTACCCACGGACGTTCGCCGTGTACGCCTACAACACGGACGACGGCCTCAACGACGGCAACGCCATTCTCTCGACGACATCCACCGCCGACGTCATCGACCTGTCTTTCACGGCGCAAACAGCCCGCTACATCAAGGTCCTCATCACGGCCGACTCGGGCAACAACTGGTCGATCACCGAGGCCACCGTCTACGGCACGACGCCGTCCAGCAGCATCCAGTCGTCGACGACGGTCGCGGGCCTGATCCTCGCGAGCTCGGCGACGGTCACTCAAGGGACGGGCGCGACGTTCACCGTCTCCGGGACCTACACGCAGAGCGCCGGGGCCTTCGTCGGCGGCAACAGCGCCTTGGCCGTCCAGGGGAGCGCCTTCACGATGACCGGCGGCACCTTCACCGCCGGCAGCGGCGCCGCCACCATCAGCGGCGCGGCGAGCCTGAGCGGAGCGGCCACCTTCAACGGTGGGAGCAGCTCGAACCTGACGTTCTCGAGCACGCTCGCGATCGGCAACGGCACCGCCGCGACCTTCAACGCCAACACGGCGGCCGTGACGTTCACGGGCGCCGTCACGCTGCAAAACGGCGGCGCCTTCAACGGCAACACGGGCTCGGGCACCTTTTCGGCGGCGCCCGTGCTCACGAACGGCACGTTCACGCTTGCCGACGCCGGGTCCTCGGGCCGGTGGACGTTCACCCAGTCGACGACGTTCTCGTCGGGCGCGACGCTGGCGCTCCCCACGGCGGGCGGCGAGCTCAGCCTCTCGCCCGCGAAGACGCTCACGCTCAACGGCCACGTGACGTCCAACGTCGGCACGGCGTCGACGCTCCCCAAGATCGACTGCAACGGCTGCGGCGCCGGACAAGGCATCACGGTCGCCTTCGGTGCGACGGCGACGCTCAACGTGAACGGGCTCGAGATCGACAACTCCGTCGCGGCCGGCGTCTCGATCGCCAACGGCGCGACGTACACGCTGCTCAAGCGCCTCAAGCTGCTCAACAACGTGGGCGGCGCCGGCTCGACCCAGCTCGCGATCACGCTCGGCTCGGCGACCCTGTCCGTGCCGGGCTGCTACTTCGACACGAGCGCCGCCCACAACGTCACGCTCTTCGGAACCTCGGGCTCGCCCGCCGGCGCACGCGCGACCTTCGAGAACCAGAGCACCTCGGCCAACGGCCCCGGCTCGGGGCCGACGCTCGATCAAGACGGCGACAGCAACGGCGACAACGTGGGTGACAACACGGGGACCGCGCCCTACTACGGTTCCGTCGTCGAGTGGACGTATGCCAGCCCCGCCGACACGTCGGGAACGGCGCTGGGGCCGCCCGTTGCGGCGTACGACTGGAACACGTTCGCGTTCTACGGCGTCTACGCGGCGTTCAAGGACGTCGGCGGCGGCACGAACGATCGAATCTGGATGAGGAACACCGACGGCTCGGCCGCTTACTTCTACGACGTCGCGAGCACGAGCGGCGACATCGTCGGCATGCCGCGCTACGACTCGGTCAACGAGAGCTCAGGCTTCGACGTCAACGGCGACGGCGACACGACCGACAGCGACGTGCACGTCGTCTACATCGGCACGACGACGGGGCACATCATCAAGCTCATCGACTCGGGATCATCGCTGGCGCTGCCTGGGGCGGCCAGCGTCTGGCACACCGAGTTCACGAGCGCGAGCGTCGCTTCGGTGACCTCGCCGCTCGTGTCCGACGGCACGAACCTCTACTTCGGCGGGACCAACGCGACGTCGCTCGCGACGATCTTCGGCGTGCAGATCAGCAGCGGCGCGAACGAGAAGACGCTGCAGAAGACCGTGATGCCGACGGGGACGGGCTCGATCACGACGGCGCCCGCGTGGGCGATCTCCGGCGGGTCCACCTACCTGTTCATCGGCTCGAAGGCGGTGCTGTCGCAGGCCTACGTCTACCGCGTGCAGGTGTCGCCGGGCGGCACGGTGCTGTCGAGCTACACGGGCGCGACGACGAACGTCAACGGCTTGAACCTCATCAACAACCGGCTCGACTTCGTCACGCAGGGCGGGGGCCTGTACGAGCTCGACGTCTCGAACTTCGCCAGCGGCACCTTCACGACGTTCACCGGGTTCCCGTACACCGGGGCGTCGGCCATCGGCGCGCCGCCGTTCGCCGACCCGGCGACCAACTACGCCTACTTCGCCGACGCCGGGGGCAAGCTCTACGTCGTGACGCCGACGGGCGCGGCGCTCACTGGCTACCCGTACACGATCGCCGGCACGCCCGCGATCACCTCGACGCCGTACTACAAGAGGAGCAGCGGCACGATCGCCGTGGGCGCCGCCAACGGGTACGCGTACTTCATCAACCGGCACGACGCCTCGAACAACCCGCAGATCCGCAAGCAGTACTTCGTGGGCGCCGGCAGCGTCACGGCGATCTCCTACAACTCGAACACCTCGCAATACATGGCGGCGAGCAGCGACGGGCACATGACATACATCAACGCGTCCGACGTCGGCGCCGACAGCGACGGCGTCGAGTGAGGCGCTAGCTCCCCCACACTTGGAAGTCGAGGATCGAGTAGCCGTCGCCCGACGGCTGGCTCAACAGCGCGCGCACGAAGCGGCCCACGCCCGTGAGGCCGGGGTGGTCGTCGTCGTTGCCGTTCTCGAAGGTGAAGTTCGGCGTCTGATAGATGGCCCGGTGTCAGCGACGTACGGCGCGACGGCCGGCCCGCCGCAAGCCACCTGAACGAAGCCCGACGTCGCGGCGCCCCGCGTGACGCTGACGTCTTCGACGCCCGCGTCGGGCCGCGAGCACTCGACGGTCGAAAGAAGCGACAGGACCAGGAACGGAACGCCAAGGGCGCGGGTCGCTTTCATGGATCTCCGCCATGTCGACACGTGGGCCCGCCGATTTGGGCAATCACCCGACACGGATTTGGCTCGGGCCGGACACCCACCGACGAGCTTGGTGGCCGCTCGGGCCACGGCGCCGCCGCGCGTGCGGCCATCTCCAGCGGAGGGTTCGACATGCGACGCATTTCGGCGGCCTCGGTCGCGGTGCTCATTTCCGCCTGCGCCGGCATCAAGATGCCGGCCGGCCAACAGGACGCGGGCGGGCTCGGCGGAAACGCCGGTTCGGGGAACATCTTCGCCACGGGCGGCGCCACCGGCGATCCGTTCGGGAACCCCGACGCCGCAGCCGGCGGCTCGTCATCCGGCGGCGGCCACGACGGCGGCACGACCTACTCGCTCGCCGGCTCGATCGCCTCGGACACGCCCGATCCCGTCACCGTGAGCGGCAAGCCCACGCAGGTGCACCTCGGCGTCAAGCTGAACGACGGCACGACGCCCGATCCGTCGAGGATCGCCTGGACGGTCGACAACGTCGCGATCGGCTCGGTGGGCGCCGACGGCGTGTTCACGCCCAACGGCACCGTCGGCGGCGTCGCCACCGTGACCGCGCAGGTGGGCAACGGCGTCGCGACGAAGACGATCACCGTCGACGTCGACATCACCGACGACCCCGGCACGTTGAACCCGCAGGACATGACGAAGCTCGAGACGGGCGGCACGGGCGGCGACGCGCAGTTCAAGTGGCTCTACCCGTACGACGGCACCGTCTTCCCGCGCGGCCTCACGGCGCCGACGCTGCAGTTCGGCGGCACGGGCACGCGCGCGACGTACACGACGATCACGGCGCCGCACTTCAAGTATCAGCAGATCGCCAACATCAACGATCCGCTGCGCGTCGTGATCCCGCCCGCGATCTGGAAGGGCGTCGGGCTGACCGTCGGTCCGAAAGACAAGATCACCGCGACGGTCACGAAGCTCGCCGGCGACACGGCGACCGGGCCGCTCACGCGCTCCTGGTTCGTCGCGCCCGCGACCATCAACGGCATCTTTTATTACAACACGTACACCGGCTCGATGCTGGCCGACGGCGGCGGCGGCATCATGCGCGTGCCCGCCGGGCAAGACGCGCAGCTCGTCGTCAAAGGCTGCACCGTGTGCCACTCGATCAGCGCCAACGGCGGCGTGCTCGCCGCCGGCAGCCAGAACGTGCCCAACGCCGACGGCGACTGGAACCCGAAGACCAGCCAGACCTACGATCTCGGCGCCGGGGCCGCGGGCGGCGCCGCGGGCGCGGCGACCATCCGCACCCAAACCAACGAGGGCCGCACGTTCTCGTTCATGGGCCTCGTGCCCGACGGCAGCAAAGGCCTCGTGAGTGGGCTGCCGCCCAAGCGAAACGCGCCGTTCTTGCCTCACGGCATCGCGTCGACGCCGGGCACGCCGTCGACGCTCGTCGACACGAAGACCGGCGCCGTCATCGCCGCGCCGTCGCTGACCTCGCTCGTGCAATACGCCACCACACCCGCGTTCTCGCCCGACGGCGCGCACGTCGCGTTCGTCAACGGCGATCGCCTGGGCGCGACGTGCATCGACACCAAGACGTGCGACATGACCTGCTTGATGAGCTGCTCGCGCGTCCTGTCGATCATGGACTTCGACGGCACCGCGTCTCCGCCCGTCTTCTCGAACCTGCGCGACGTCGTCACCAACGCCGGCGCGGGCCACGCCGTCGCCTGGCCTTCGTTCCTGCCCGACGGCAAGGCCGTCATCTATCACGAGGGCGACTCGCTCGATTCGGACGTGTTTCAAGGCGACACGTCGCCGCTGGGCCCGCAGTACGCCGAGCTGCGCCTCGTCGAGACCGCCGACAAGACCGTGAAGACGCTGAACGCCGTCAACGGCCGCGACGCGACGGGGACTCTCGTGCTCCCGTACGGCGAGATCGCCGAGGGCCGCATGAACTACGAGCCCAGCGTGTTGCCGATCGCCGTGGGCGGTTATTACTGGGTGCTGTTCACGAGCCGCCGCGTCTACGGCAACATGATCTCCCCCACGAGCAACGATCCCCCCGGCAGCGATCCGTTCGGCTCAGAGGCGAACCCCAGCACGCGCAAGAAGGTGTGGATCGCCGCCATCGACATCGACCACGCGAGCAAGGCCGACCCCAGCCACCCCGCCTTCTTCCTGCCCGGCCAAGAGCTTCGCACCGCCAACATGCGCGCCTTCGCCGCCCTCGCGCCGTGCAAGCAAGACAACTCCAGCTGCGAGACCGGCGCCGACTGCTGCGGCGGCTACTGCCGAGAGACCTCGCGCGCCGCCGACGGCACGCCCATGCTCTCGTGCATCGCCCCACCGGCGCACACCTGCTCTGATCTCCTCGAGCCGTGCACGACGTCGACGGATTGCTGCAACCCCAAGAACCAATGCATCAACGGGAAGTGCTCGTACATCATCCCGTGAAGCGGTCAGTCCTGGTCAATCAGGGCGCGACGTACGTCGCGTTGCCGTCGTTCGTGCACTGGACCATGACGTCGGCTGGTTGGATCGTCGGCATGTAGTAGTACGTCGTCTGCGTGCCACCGCCGGCGAAGGTTTGTTTGCAACCGCCGCTGGAATTCGTCGAGCTGCACGCGCCCGCGCCGTAGGTTCCGTGCGAAGCGGCGCAGCCGGCCGCGCGGCTGCCCGTGTAGTCGGGCGCGTATTCGACGCACGTCGAGGTGCCGGCCCCGCCGTCGCAGTGAGACGTGGTGCCCTGCTCGCTCGCGGTGCCGCCGGTGCCGCCCGTGCCGCTCGTTCCCGCGCTGCCGCCCGCTCCGCCGCCACCGCCGTCGGGTGACGGCGTCGACGAGCTCCCGCAGCCGACACCGAAGCCAGCGACGAGAACGAGGGCGAGCGCGATCGAGAGCGAGAGACGAGGTTCCTTTTTCATGCACGCACCATATCCCTCATCGGCCGCGCGCCGAAGATTGTCCGCGGGTCGTTTCGAGCGCGTCAGCTTCTACAGGCAGCCCATCCGCGCGCCGTCGAGGGCGACGTCGTCGAACCACAGCGTCAGCGCTTGGCCGGCGTAGGACTCCCAGCGCAGCGAGACGTCGGCGAGGCTCGGGTGCCAACGTCGCGCGTGTCGTTTGATGACGGCGCGCCCGCGGCGTCTGCCGAGACGCCAGCTTCTGATCGTGCGTCCTCTCGTGGCGCGCACGCGAGTGCGCCGAGCACGGCCAGCGCGAGCGCCGCGCGGGCCGCTCGCGAGCCCGTGTTAGGTTGCCGCGAAATGACCCTCGACGGCGCCGTCACACCCGCGCCCAGCGCGAGCAACCTCGTCTGGATCGATCTCGAGATGACGGGCCTCGACCCGACGACGGACGTCATCCTGCAAGCTGCGCTGGTGATCACGACCGCCGACCTGGAGCCGCTCGCCGACGTCGCCGTCGACGTCGCCGCGACCAACGAGGCCCTCGCCCGCATGTCCCCCTTCGTGCGCGACATGCACACGCGCACCGGCCTCGTCGAGCGCGCGCGCCGCAGCCCCATCGACGTCGCCGAGGCCGACCGACGCCTGGTCGCGTGCGCCGCCGCCTGGTGCCCCGCCCCCGCGACGCTGTGCGGGAATTCAATCTGGAACGATCGCCGCTTCATCGCCCGGTATATGCCTCTACTCGACGCCTACCTTCACTACCGCGTCGTCGACGTCTCGAGCCTCAAGGTCCTCGCGCAGCGCTGGTACGGCGAAGCCGCGACGTTCGTGAAGCCCGCCGACGGCGCCCACGACGCAACGGCCGACGTGAGGCAGTCGATCGCCGAGCTGCGGCACTACCGGCGCACGCTGTTCCGCGCCGCGCCCTGACGACGTCACGCGGCCGGCGTATGCCAGCCGCCGGCGTTGGCCGTGAGGCGGGCCGCGTCGGGCGGTCCCCACGTCCCGCGCTCGTAGTCGTGCACGGGCGTCACCCCGTCGAGGATGGGCTCGACGACGGCCCACGCCGCCTCGACGCCGTCTTGCCGCGCGAACAGCGTCGGATCGCCGGCCATCGCGTCTCCGAGCAAGCGCTCGTACGCGTCCATCTCCTGCGCGTCGACCTGGTGCACGAACTTGAGCTCCGTCGGCTCGGAGACCATCTGCTCGCCCGGCTTCTTGACCCGCGCGCCGAGCGCGATGATGACCTCGGGGGACAGACGAAAGCGGAGGTAGTTCGTCTCCTCGAGGCCGAGCCGTCGCAGGGGCGGCCGCTTGAGACGAACGAGCAGCTCCGTCGTCGCGACGGGCAGGCACTTGCCGGCGCGGATGAAGAAGGGCACGCCGTCCCACCGCCACGAATCGATGTGCAGGCGAACGGCCGCGAAGGTCTCGACCGTGGAATCCTTCGCGACGCCCTCCTCGTCGCGGTAGCCGACGAACTGGCCGCGCACGAGGTCTCGAGGGCTGAGCGGCCGGATCGCGCGGAACACCTTGACCTGCTCGTCGCGAATCGAATCCGGGTACGTCGTGAGCGGCGGCTCCATCGCGAGGATCGACACGACCTGCAGCATGTGGTTCTGGATGACGTCGCGGATCGCGCCCGCCTCTTCGTAGAAGCGCCCGCGGCCCTCGACGCCGATCGTCTCGGCCATCGTCAGCTGAACGCTCTCGACGTAGTTCGCGTTCCAGATCGGCTCGAGGAACGTGTTGGCGAAGCGGAACAGCAACAGGTTTTGCACCGACTCTTTGCCCAGGTAGTGATCGATGCGAAAGATCGACGCCTCCTGAAAGACGGAGTGCAGCGTCTCGTTGAGCGCGCGCGCCGACGCGAGGTCGCGGCCGAAGGGCTTCTCGACGACGAGCCGCGCGTCACGCGCCGAGCCCGAGCGCCCCAGCTGCTCGACGACGGTGGCGAACATCGCGGGAGGGATCGCCAGGTAATAGAGCGGGTGCCTGGCGCCGCCGAGCTCCTTCCGAAGCGCGGTGAACGTGTCGGCGTTCGCATAGTCGCCGCTGACGAAGCGCAGCCGCTCGAGCAACTTGCCGAGGACCGCCTCGTCGAAGGACGAAACATGCTTTTCGACACTGTCGCGCGCGCGGGCGCGAAACTGCTCTTGGCTCCAGGCCGACAGCGCGACGCCGATGATGGGCATGTCGAGGTGCCCGCGCCTCGTCATCGCGTAGAGAGCCGGAAAGATCTTCTTGTACGCGAGATCGCCGCTGGCGCCGAAGAACACGAACGCGTCCGAACGAACGGCGTTCACGTCGCGACCCCTTTGACGGTCTTGGCCGTCTCGGGCCGCCACAGAGCAAAGCCGCCCTTGAAGGCGTGCGTGTTGCCGCCCATGCGCGCGCCCGCGGGCAGCTTCTTCAGGAAGCGGGCGTTGCCGCCACCCAACACCAGATCGTCCGGGATCATCGCCTTTCGAAGGAGCTCGACGACCTCGAGCACGTGCTTGCGCCACTTCTTCTTGCCGAGCCGCTCGAGCCCGCGAAGACCGACGTAGTCTTCGTAGGTACGGCCGTGGCGGTACGGCAGGTGCGCGAGCTCGAGAGGCTCGACCACGCCGTCGGTGACGAGCGCCGATCCGAGCCCCGTGCCGATGCCGAGAAACAACATTCGCCCCCGGCGGTAGCTGCCGAGCGCCTGCATCGCCGCGTCGTTGATGACCTTGACGGGCCGCCCGAACGCCGCCGCAAAGTTGAAGTCCTTCCACCCCCGGCCCAGGTTCCTCGGCTCGGCGACGACGCGCCCGCGCACGACCGGCGCGGGCACGCCGATGGAGACCACATCGTAGCTCCAGTCGGCGACGACCTTCTGCACCCCCGCGACCATCTTCCGCGGCGTGAGCCGAGGCCCCGAGTCCATTCGCCGCTTCACGACCTGCCCGGTCGCCAGCAGCTTGACGTGCGTTCCGCCCACATCGACGACGAGGATCTTCATGAGCTTGTGGGCGACATGGTAGTCCGCGGAGGCGACGAGAACACGCCTTTCGACCCGATGGCGCTACGGATCGTCGTTCGTCGGATCGCACGGCGAGGTCTTCGAAATCCACGACGACCATTTCGAAGCCGACGCCGCCGGAGACGTCCACGTCTTCGAGTCAGATGGTGAGCGGCACACGCCGCCGCAGCGCCTGAAGCCGTAGCTGGCGCTGGCGAGCTTGCGCTCGTGAGTGCCAGGGGAGATCCTTCTGTCGGGGGGGGGGCGCGGATGGAGTGGAGACCGTGCAGATCGATCCGAAGAAGGTTCTTCTAAGTGTCCTTGTCGCCGTGGCCCTTGCGGGTTTCGGTCCCACGCGCGCGCATGCCTGCAGCTGCGCCACTCCCCCGCCACCGCTCGAGCGGGTCGCTGCGATGGCGGCGGTCTTCGAGGGCTACGTCCTCGATACGGCGATCACCCCTGGAGGGGGTGCCCTTGTCATCCACTACCAGGTCCTGCGCGCCTGGAAGGGCGTGCACGCAGACACAGTCGTGACGGTCACGACGGGAACAAGCGACAGCGACTGTGGAATCCCAGCCGAGCTCCACACGGCGTACCTCGTATATGCGGGCATGTTCCAGGGCCAGCTTACCGCGGGCTCGTGCTTCCTTTCGCACCGGAGCGATCAGGATACTGGCGACTTCGCTGCCATCGGTCCCCCCATCGAAGTTGGAACCGCTGCGCCGGGCTCCTTGAGCAGCGGTGCCACGCCCAGCCCATCCGGCGCGGCCAACAGCAGTGGATGCGTCGTCGGGGGCGCTCTCCCAAACGAATTTGGTGGATGGTTCGTCGGCCTGGTCTCGCTCGCTCTCGCGTATCGCCGCAAGAACCAGCCGAAGGGTTAACCAGCGTTGGCCGTTCCACTGACGTCGAGCAGCGCTGCCAGGCTTCGTGCGGGCACGCCACGCACGACCCAAGGGCCGGCGGTCAGCGGCGGGCGAGTTGCTGCACCCTTGCTGCGGACCTCGGATCCCCCGAAGACGACCCGCCGACCGGCCCCAAGAAACCGCTGCGATTCCGCTGCTTACCTCGGTCGGGGCGAGAGGATTCGAACCTCCGACATTCTGCTCCCAAAATTTGGCGGAAGGTAGTCCAGGCCGGGGCGACGGTTTGCAACCGGCGGACATGATTACGAAGCCGGATCCGGCCAGATCGCAGCCGTCCCAGCGGTTGGCTGCAAATCCCGAGGATTTTACTACCCGGTTACTACCCACTTCGGGACGCCGGAAGGTGAGGCTATCGCCGCGCCGGTGGCCACAGTCCGAGAACCCCGACTGGATGACACCATGGGTTGCGCCTCGGGTCGCCACAACCCCTACCCTCGCCGACCTGGGCGCCCTCTACGGCGGGCGCGGGCGGCTACTCACGGTCGCTGAGGTAAGCGAGCAACTCGGCGTCTCGACGGCGACGGTCTACAAGCTCTGCAAGAGTGGAGCACTGTCGCACGTCCGCATCGTCGATTCGATTCGCGTACGCCCTGGGGATCTAGGCGCCTTCCTCGCCGAGAAGCGTTCGGCTGGGCGTCCAGGACCGGAGGGAGGCGCGTGATGGTACTGTTTCGCGCCGTGTCGGACGAAGAGCGCGCGATCAACCGAGTGAGAGAGATCCGAACGACAAAGGGCCTCTCGCGCTCTGCCGTCGCCGCTGCGCTTGGCACCACGCCGTTCGAGATCGAGCGCATCGAGGTCGGCGAGGACGTCCGATACGATACGATAATGCGGCTGGCGCAGGCTCTTGAGACGGAGCCGGAGGCGCTCTTCCCTGCGGCGAAGCCCCTCCTCCGTAAGTTGCGCGACCGGACCGATCTCCGCGAACTGGAGCAGGAAGAGACCCAAACTGCATTCGCGGGGATCGGGATCGACACGGCCCCAGAGCAGTGGTCCCTGAAGATCCGACTGCGTGGAGGAGCCGAGGTCATCTATCCGATCACGTCGTCGGACCGTAAGCGAATCTTTTCAGCCGTTCAGGACAAGACGGCGGAGACGGCCCGCTTCTTCGTAGCGCATAGCACCTCCTGCGCTTTCGCCGTCAACCTAGATTGCGTGACATTCGCGCACGTCCTGTTCGATTCGCCGACGTACAGCAAGGGACCTGAACTGGCCGAGGCTGCCCGCGTGTTCATTCGCGGCGCGCGCAAGCCGCTCCTCTTCGACGTCGATCCCTGCGAGGAGGATGACGACAGCGACGGACAGCTCCGCCACCTCATGGAAGAGCTTGAAATCGGTCCCGTGCGCAGCGACTTCGTTTGGTTCGACGACACTGACGGCGAGAGTGCCATGTTCCAAGTGAAGACCCTCGCCCTCGTCGAGGTACCGCTCTGGGCGGTCCTGCCCATGCAGATCGACGAAGAGATCGCGGAAGGAAGTCCCCCGCCGACCAACGACAACGACATCGAGTAGCCGGGCGAGTCACAGCCCGCCAACGGCACCGCCCTTCCCGCCTGATGGAAGGGCTGCTGAGGGAGACGGAGGCCGAGACGCCGCCGTGGATCGTGAACGAGGGCGACTGTCTCAATGGCATGTCCGGCCTCACTGATCGCTCGGTCGACGTGGTCATCACCGACCCACCCTACGAGGCGGAGGCTCACACGAGTCATCGACTGGTTGCTCGCGCAGGCGGAAAGCTGGAGGTCGAGCCGCTCACGTTCCCGGCCATCACGGAAGAGCTGCGAACCGAGGCGGCGAAGGAGATGGCGCGACTCGCCCGTCGCTGGATACTAGTCTTCTGCCAAGTCGAAGCCGCGATGAAGTGGCGGGCGGCACTCGAGGCAGGCGGCGCTGTCTACAAGCGCACGTGCCAGTGGATCAAGCCCGACGGCAAGCCCCAGTATTCGGGTGATCGGCCGGGCATCGGCTACGAGTCGATCGTCGCGTGTCACGCGCCCGGCCGCAGTCATTGGAACGGCGGAGGTTCACATGGCGTGTTCATCGTGAACAAGGGCGGCGACGAGCGCACCGGGCACCAGACGCAGAAACCGCTCGCGCTGATGGACGTCCTGGTCCGGCTATTCTCGGACCCCGGCGAGCTGATCCTCGATCCTTTCTCAGGCTCTGGCACGACCGGAGTCGCTGCCCTGCGATTGGGCCGACGCTTCCTGGGATGGGAGATGAACGCCGAGTACGCGGCGATCGCGCGGAAGCGGCTTGGCGCCGCCCGTGAGCAACTCGAGATCGGGTTCTGAACGACTGGTCCCAGAACTGGTGCAGGCCTACCGACCCATTCTCGCGGATGGAGTGCGACACCATATTGTCGAAGTGGCGTCTTTGATACCCGCTTTCAGGACTCGTGTTCCCAGGCTAGCGGGAGCGCTGACTGCGCCGTGGTCGGCACTGCGGGCGCACCTTGAACAGTCGCTCAAGGCGGCCCCTCCGTGCCTCTTCGAAATGCTTCGAGACAGTTTTCCCAACCTTGCGCGCTTCACGGGCGCAGAGGACCTGATCGCTTACCTAGCTGAGGACCTCAGCGCAGATCTCGAAGTCAAAGACAGAATCTACGCTCAGCTCGTACTGAGCGCGCGAGGCCACGAAGCAACATCGCCACTCTCGTACACCCTTCTCTGGATCGGTCTCTGGCCAGGCCTGACGGCTACATTTCATCGGCGGTTGTGGTTCTGGAGGGACGCACCCGAAGAGTTGGTTTCCGAGATCAGCTCTGCCTTCACGAGATTGGTCATTCGGATCGACTTCGCGCGAGTGCGAAGAGTTGTCGCCACTCTCATCCGAAGCACCGAACGAGACGTGATTCAGGCGAGTCTCGCTCGTATCCGCTGGCAGAGGCACTTCGTGGACGTGGGGTTCGATATCGAGAGACTCCATTCATCTGACGGCGTGGATGATCTGGAGGGATCGGATTCCTTCGTACTGACGGAACTTCGGCAGCTCGCGGGCCGGCGCGAAGACGACGCAGTATTGGAAGCGCTCGCTCTCGGACATGGCGGCGCCAAGCACCTCGCGAGCGTCCTCGGACTCAAGGCGGGAACGGCTCGACAGCGTTTAAGTCGCGCACGGAGAAGACTTCGGCTCGCACTCGCTCGTGCCGGCATCGACCGTAGCGGCTACCGGATGGAGGATGCCCGGCACATCGACCGAGAATCGACTGGATGTTCCGCCCGATTCACGGATGACTTGGCGGCGCACGCTACATATAGAGCCCACGCAAGTGCGGCCCGCGCCGTGCGCTAACACGACCGGGCCGCGTGGGCTCGCCCCTTCATTCCAAGGAGCGAACCATGAACCCTGTATCACGGGGCACCGTGCGCTGCACGCGCTGCCGAGCCAGCGGTCTGATCGAGGGCAGCAGCGTCTGCCCTCTCTGCGAAGGTGCCGGTGAGTATGTGCGGCTAATCGTGCCTCTCAAGATTGTCTCGGCGACCGATGTCTTGCCGGCTCCCGACATCGCCTTCCGGCGGATGGCGGTAATGCTCACGGAGCACATGGACGATGGGCGAGTCCTGCTTCGGGGCGTCAGCGACGCGGGCATGGGCCTCGTCGCGTCGATGGCGGCAACCCGCTTCGCAGAGATCGCGCACTCCGAATTCGCCGAGACCGAGCGGTGGTGGACGCCATGAAGTCAGCTCGAGCTTCGCGGCGCGCGGATGGCGTTGGCGCGCGGGCTTCACGGCTCATCCTGCGCTGGCCTTCCCGGAACTACTTCGCCGAGCTCCAGCCGCATACCAAGGAGCTCCATCCGATCGATCACTTGATCGACTCGGCCCCAGACATCCGGCGCGTGGCGCGCCGGGCACGGCGGCTTCTCGCACGCATTCAGCGTCGAGCCGGTGCGGATGTCGTGCTCGCCTTCGAAGCAGAGCGCAATGCCGCCGAGTGGGCACGCGTCGAGACCGCGTACAATCTCGGAGTCGAAGGCGGCCTCGTGCTCGGACGGGCGGAGCGGCTCAGACGAGAGCACAGCCACCGCCGACGTGGCTACGCTGAGCGGCAGCTGCTCCGCGAACTGTGCGCGGCCCTAACAGAAACGCGCGCTTCCCCGAGGGAGATCGGAGCGCTCCTTCTGGAGCTCGCCTATGCACTCGTCGTTGGACCAGGGAAGACCGAGCTGAATCGGTCGCGACGCGCGTAACCTCGGGCCAGCTAGCGAAGGCCTGACGGCAGTTGGAGCAAGAGCTCGGTTCACTTCCTCTTTTGAAGAAGTGCCGGGAGCATCTTGTCGATCTCGATGTCCGAGAACGTCAGCTCTTCTCGTTCCTTGAGAGCTTCTTGTGCCCTTCGAAAACCCGAGTCGTTCGTGCGAGGCACCGACAGGTACAAGTCGGCCAACGCCGACTGCAGCTCGTCTCGTCGAGTCCGGATGGCCTCTACCGGGACGGCCCCTCCCTTCAGATCCGTCAGCAGAGACAGGTATGATTCGCGGACGCTCCAGAGGCGTGCTGCAGCCTCTTTGTGACGCTCCGCTGATTGCCCTGGATTTGACTCCTTCGTGTAGGTGTTCAGCAGGAGGAGCATCGTTGAGATTCCAGCACTGACCCAGGTTGCGATGCGACTCTTGTCGGCCGGACCAACTATGGCGGTGATCAAGCCTCCAGTCGTCAGAGCCGAAAGCCCGATCTGTAAGAGCTTGATCCAACCAAGTTTGGACATGCAGACGTCTGCACACTTCTCGTGAGTCTTGTGCGAGTAGGCCACACGCCCAAAACACTCGCGGAGCTGTGCTTCAAGGAGCTCGTGATCGCGAGTCGAAAGCTCGTTCATCGTCCGACGCTCCCCCACGGAGGAAATGGATCGCCGAAGAATGTGCGCCACCTCTCCACCGCGACATCTGGCTCAGCGACGCTGCAGATGTTCCACGCTAAGGCGCCCGCCTTTTCGAAGAAGGCGCCGATAGTCCCCATCTCGTCAGTAGAGAGGCCCGAGGTTACCGGAGGGGAATGGCTCCCCGTTAGCGTAAGCCCGGATTTCATGAGTGGCCGTGCCGAAGAGAGAACGGCGGCAACCGCGTGCTGGAGTCCCCACGATTGACCCTTGGCAGCCCATGACGCAATCGCGCCCGGCAGAGTGCCGCAGACGAGGAGTTCGACATGAAACGAATTGAGGGGCACGTCTGCGCCCCTCAGATAGTGCTTCATCATCTTGATTGCGGGGACAATGGCTCCCTCGTTGGCAGGCTGACCATTGAGGCCACTTATTGTCTGGGCGTCGAAATCGTAGTCCGTCGGGTCCCAGTTCGCCGCCCCCGCGACTATGTAGCAGGGTGGGCCTGCAGGACGGGGATGCCTCCCTGTTTGATCCTCATACCCGACGGCCAACTCGACCCGGAAGCTATCGGAGTACTCGAGTGTGACGGTCGGCGCGTCGATCTCGGGCTGCATCAACTTGTACGTCTTCGCGTCCTTGAGAGCGCCGGATACCTTCGCGAGCGCACCGGCCGGAGTCAGCCCGCCTTGCACAAAGTTGTGCGCCGTTCCGAGAACAACTAGACCATCAACATCAAGGGCATCAGATAAGTCGGCCGGGCGGATCTTCGTCCTCTTCTGGAACGAACCTATTTGCCTGACGGTCGCCCCCGGAAGCGCCTTTCCGAGGTGCTCCTTGATAGCGTTGTATCGTTGTGACGCGAGTGTCACACGCGTCGGGTTCAACTCGATCCTGCTCAGGAATTGCGTGAACGCCTGGCCGACAGAACCTGGCACAGACTAGGCCCTCTGTGGCTTCCTCTTCGAATCGAGGTTCGCGAGAAAGCAACCCAGCGCCACGCCAACAACGATGGCGCCGACTACGAATAGAACCTCGCGATTAGCCTTCCACGTTGGGTAGTGCAGCGATGGCCTTAGCATCGCCCGTGATGATACTTGCCGGACTTCCAAAAGAGAAGCGTGTCCGGATTCGCTCCAGCACAGAGACGCGGAGCTCTATTTCACCGCCGCGGGAGGGGCCCCTCCG
This sequence comes from Polyangia bacterium, assembly GCA_035549075.1. Classification (GTDB taxonomy): domain Bacteria; phylum Myxococcota_A; class Polyangia; order Fen-1088; family Fen-1088; genus DASZFV01. The sequence goes on from DASZRT010000009.1 coordinate 69,032, forward strand.
TCAGGGTCTCTGACCGAGTCTCGGTTAACCGCGAAGCCCGCCGCCGCGCCAGCCAGGGTCGCGGCGAGGACGTCGTTATGGAAGGCGGCGGCGGCGACGGCGCCGCCGACCAGGAGCCCGAGGGCTGCGACTCGTTGCCAGGTCATGCGGCGGCGTCCTCCGGCGAAGTAGATGGCGTCGGCGGCGAGCGTCACGGCGCCTCCTCAGGTGGAGGCCCGCAGGACCGCCGAGATCCCGCGGATCCGCGCCGTGAGGGCCGCGATGGAGTCGGAACCGGTGATCTTCACCAGGGTCTGGCCGGACGGCTTCGGGAAGGCGGCGCCCGTGTTGGTCTGCTGAGACTCGGCGACGCTCCCCGCGGAGATCGCCGCGCGGATATCGCCGTCCGGCGCACCGATCATCCCTCCGATGCGGAGGTTGAACGTGCCGGTGGTCTCGGAGTCGGCGGAGACGAGCCCCGAGAGCGTCGGAATGATGTTGGCGCCGGCCAGGTCGTCGAAGTCGAAGTTCCACTCGGCCAGCACCTGCTCGGCCGTGCCCGAGGCGGACTTCTGCGCTTCCGTGTCGAGCGTCGCGATGACGGCGTCCGTCGCGCCCGGGGTGCGCGAAACGGTCACGCGGCCCTGAACGTCGGGCGGCGAGACGGCGATGCCGTCGCCCGGCAGGACCGCCGCGACGCCCGCGTGGACGTGGTCCTCGGCCGCCGCCTTGAAGCTCGTCCCAGGTGCGTTCGCTGGGCCGACCGCGGCGATGGCGGTGCCGACCTTGGTCGCCGAGTTGGGCGTCGTCGGGTCGGCGATGCGCAGGACCTCGAAGCCGCCTGCGTCGAGATCGCGCTGCTGAAGGTCACGAGAGCCTGTGGACATGGGTTCCTCCTTGGGCTGGCGTTGATCAGACCGGGCACGTGAACTGGCAGACGAGGCCGCGCAGGTGGGCGACGCCGGGGCTCGCGATGGAGACCTGAATCGGCTGGAGGCCGACGGGCAGCGGGAAGTTCTGTCGGATCGAGATGGGGTGCTCGAAGATGCTTCCGGGCGTCTCCGACACCTCACCGACGAGGACTCCGTCCATTAGGCCGACCGTTCCGCCGACGTAGAGGCGCACCAGGTACGGCTCGCCCTCGGTCTCGATCTTCCCGAGTCCGCTGAAGACCGCGCCCAGCGTAGGGCCGAGGTCGGAGACGGTGCGGAAGTCGAACATCCACTGCGCGATGAGAACCTCGGGCCCGATGACGGTGCGCGCGTCCTCGAGGGAGACGCCGGAGACCGGGCAGAGGCTGCTCGCGGGGCCGGTCGCGAGGCCCTCCGCACCGACGGACACGATCGGGTCGGCGCCGCCCGCGTTGCGCATGACGCGCATGAAGCGGCACATGACCTGGACGGACCGCGCACCCTGTCGGTCGGTGGTGAAGAAGATCGCCTCATCGAACTGCACGCCGTCCATCGACGCGAGGATCGAGTAGCGGGCGCCGGACGGGATTGGACCAGCGCCTTGGCGCAGGACGACCGTCTTGGAGGGACCGGCGCTGTCGCCAAGGTCGACGATCGGCCCGGGTCCATTCACCGAAGGAACGGGCAGGTTCTGGAAGACGCTCGGTCCGACGGCAGGCGGGGCGCCCAGCGTGAGCGAGGGCGGCGTCGTGACGACGCCATTGCCCTCGCTGCGCACGCGCACGTGCGTGACGATCGCCTCGATCGTCTTCGTGCCCGTGTTGTCGCTCGTGAAGAGCCCCTGCGTTCCGTCGGGCCCGACGAGAATGTCCCAGGATGCGCCGCCGTTGGTCGAGCCCTCGACGATGTAACGCCCGCCAGGCCGGATGGGCCCGTCGAGCACGAGCGTCTTCGGACGCCCGGTCGCCGTCACATCGAACGGAGCGCCGGGCGTGGCATCGGAGGTGGGGACGTCGAGGCTGGCGAACACGTTTGGCATGGGTCGCTCCTATCGCTTGGTCGCTTGCTTCTGCTCCTCGTCGGCGACTTCGGTCTGGACGATCTCGGTGAAGTTCTCGAGCTGCGCCGGGGTCAGGACGAACTTGAGCGCCTCGAGCTGCTCGGCCTTTAGCGTCCCGACCAGGGCGCGCAGCCCGACGAGCGACGCCGACGTCTTCTCGGGGAGCAGCGCCCGGCCCGCGATCTTGTTGACGGCGGTGGGCGCGAGCTGGAGGAAGGTTCCAAGGACCTCTCGCATCGCTTCGGCCTTCTGGTCGGCCGCGCGGTTCTCGAGCTGCCGGCGATGATGGTCGCTGACGAGCTGCTCGGCCGCGACGACCGTGTCCCAGTGGCGCGACTCCAGGTGGGAGATGCGCTCGTCCTTCTCGCGGAGCATCCGCGTCTGCATCGCGAAGATGTTCGCGATCGCCGTCGCGTGCGTGCGCTCGCTGATCTCGAGGTGACGCATCGTCTGCGACAGGAGGCCCTTCTCCGTCGGGGGCTCGCTGTCGATCGGATCTCCGGGTGCGGGGCCGCGAGTCGCCTCCGCGTTCTGGCGAATGGGCAGTCGGGTGACGGGGCGCTCGCCGCTGTAAGCGGAGACGACGTAGCGTTGCAGCCCGCCGAGACCGATCGCGTCCTCGAAGATGCGCTCGGAGATGTCGGTCGTCAGCTCGTCGAGGTGGCGTTCGGTGTGCTCGTAGGCGCCTCCGTCCTCGGCTCGAAGCGTGGCGACCTCGGCCCCCGTGTCGTGGCGAATCACGAAGCGGTCGATGGACTCGACTTCGATGGTGCGGGCGAGCCACTTGCGGATCCGTTCATCGCCGCCGGCGTCGCGCTCGAGATCGGTGCTCATTGGGCTTCTCCCGTCTTGCGGTAGGTCCGGAGGAGTTCGACGCCGACGTAGGCTGCGATGCCCAGGCCGGCGAGCTTCAGAAACGCGCCCATGAAGTCGCCCTTGGGCGCCGGTGCCGGCGTGGTGCCGACCGGCGCCGTTGAAGCGCCGCGCCGACGGATCAGCTCGTCCCAGGCGTCGGCCCGCTTGCGGTAGTCGAGCGCCTTGTCGTAGGTCGCGCCCGTCGTCCGCGCCATGAAGCCGGCGCCGTCGCGGAAGGCGATCCAGTCTTCGACGAAGAGGTGCCAGTCCTGGAGCAGGTCGGCGAGGCGCGCCTTGTGGGCCTGGACGTCGCGGTCGATCCGCTGGACGTAGCGGTCGACCGAGTCGATCTCCTGCTTGATGGCGGACGGCGAAAGCACCGAGAAGAGCCGGCCGACATCGGTCACGCCGCTCTCGTAGAAGCTCATGCCTTCCTCCTGCGTGCCGCGACCGCGATCAGGCCAGCAAGGACGAGCCCGCCGGCGACCGCGGTACCGGCGCCGCCCGTGCCTCGGCTGACCGTCGCCAGCGCAGGGGCGGTGGTCGCCGAGGGCGCGACCAGCGGCGCGGCGACCGCGGGAGCAGTCTTCGACGGTGCCGCAGCCGGCTTGCGAAGCCGCGGTCGCGCTCCCACGGCCTTGAACGCTCGCCCCCAACCGGAGAAGACCCGGCGTTGGGTCTCGAGCGCCTCCGCCGTCACCGAAGCGCCCGCGTCCGGCGCCTGCCGGATCGCGATCCACTTGTTCCGGTCGTCGAGGTAGGCGTTCCGCACCTTCGGACCCAGGCGCGGCCAGTAGTGCGCCACCGCGCCGTCCGCTGCCAAAACGAGCCGATCGACGTCTGCCACCGTCGTCACGAGCTCACCTTCTTTCCGAAGTGCGCCAGCCCGAAGGCACCGAGCGCAGCGACGACGATCGGGCCCCCGACGCCGCCGCGAGACGCGACGACAAGCGCCTTGCGGCTGCCGAGGTAGAGGTCCGCTACCGCTCGCGCGTACGCGATTCGGTCTGGCCGCGAGACGAAGCGCGAGGCCTCCGGCAGACCCGCAGCGACGCGCGCCACGCTGTCGACCGTAACGTCAGCCGATTGCGCACCAGCAGCCTCGAGGTGCGAGACAACGAGACCGACGCCCCCGCGGTCGCTGTACCCGGCGTTCCAACCGAGAGCGACCAGCTCGGGGTACCGCCGCGTGCCCCAGTCCGGCTGCAGCGTTGGATGCTTCGCGTACACCTGCACGATCCGGTTCAGGAGCGCCGCGCCGATGCGCACATTGATCTCGGGATCGAACAGCTGGTCGCGGCTCACGGGTGCGTCAGCGTGTGCGTCGTTCCAGTCACGCCGAACGATCTCCGTGATCTGCAGTAGGCCGGCGGCGTGGCTCGCCGGGTTCTCGAGCTGCGAGTCGCCGCCGGACTCGCCGTGAATGAGGGCGCGGATGAACGCGACGGGGACGCGCCCCGCGTACTTCTCGATCATCGGGTCCCAGACGGCGGAGATCATGATCGTGGCCATCAGATGCCCAGCGCGAAGATGGCCCGCGCGCCTTCAACGAGCTGCGCGGCACCGGTGTTGGTCATGACGACCGTGGTGATGTCTGGCGTGAGGTCGGTGAGCGGCGCCGCTGTGCCGGCCGCGACGTCGACGGAATAGATGGGATTCGGGTTGGCGACGTCGGCAAAGAAGTCGAGTCGGTAGGACCGTATGGCCTGGTCGCCGGCGAAGACCCGCACCGCGCGCGCGAAGGGCGGCACGTCGAAGGAGGCCTGCGCGGCGGCGGGGATCGGGTCCGGCTCGAAGCGCGTGCGCGTGAGCTGCGTCTGGCGCGCGCCGCTGCCAACGGATGCGAACGCGCCAACGCGAACGACCGGGTCGCGCTCGCCGGCAGCGAACGTAGCCTCATAGTCGGCGGTGATCCGGATCGAGCTGGCCGGCAGCGTGAACACGACCCCGCCCACACCGAAGTCGATCTCGGCCTCGGCCTCCGCCTCGCCTGCACCCCACTGAACGTGCGCGACCACGACCGCAGCGTTGGCGTCGCCCGCGGTCTCGGCCGGCGGACCGACGAGGGTCACGCAGATGACGTGCGCGATCTCGTCCTTCCACTGGATGTCGAGGAGGTCCTGGGAGCCGCCGGGGCTGAGCTCGACGATCCTCCCAGGGTTCCTTTCGTACCGGCCGTTCATGGCGTCCTACGCGGCTCCTCTCGCCCAGGCGGGGAAGGCGGCCGAGCGCATGTGCGCCGGCAGCGCGGGAGGACGCGGCGGCACGGCGTGCGGCTGCTTGCGCGCTTCGCTGATCGCCGCCTGGGCGAGCATCGCGCCGGGGTGGCCCTGGGCCGCCGCCTTAGCGATCGTCTGGACGTGCTTCGCCGCCTTGGGGTTGTTCTTCGCGCGGCGGAGCAGCGCCGCCGCGCCCATCACGTGTCGCAGCTGCGGCCGCGGGCTGCCGCTCGTGTCGTCGTTCATGGGTTCCTCCTGGTCTGGGGCCGAAGTGGACGCGTCGGAGCTGGGCGCAGAGTCGTCGGAGGGCGCCGCGGCCGGGGCAGCCGCGGGGGCCGACCCGCCGCGCTTCTTGTGCGGGCGCCACGCGAGCGGGCGTGTCGCGAACTCGGTCAGCATCGCGGCGCTCTCCACGCCCTTGGCGACGTTGCCCGTCGCCTTGAGGACGCTGACGCCTGCGCCCCCGAGCGCCCGGACCGGCGCCGTGGAAAGCAGCACCGCGCCCTTGGCCGCGCGGCCGATCCTCCGGAGCGCGCTGAACGCGCCGACGCGCGAGGCGAGCGTCTCGACCGCCACGGGATCGCCGGCGAGCACGCTCTCGCCGCTCATGAGGCGCTGGCGCACGAGCGCGCGCGCCGGGACCAGCTCCGTCGTCGCATGCATCGTGACGGGGTTCGGGCCGAGGTTGCCGCCGGTGAACCGGACGAGCGCGTGGACGCGCTGGCCGTCGGACCAGGTGCGGAACGAACCGTCGATGGGGCGAAACGCCGGGCGGCTCATCGACCGTGGCCCTTCCCGTGCTTCGAGTGGTGAGCGGAGGTTCGCTTCGGGTGGTGAGCCGGGTGCGAGCGCCCGCCGCCGCGACCATCGGGGTGCTCGTGGTGAGTGCGACGCGGGCCGACCTTGGCGGCGAGCTCCGCGGCGTGGATTCGGGCGAGCAGCTTGTCGAGCGTGTTCATCAAAAGACCCCCGTGGTTTGGCCGTAGGCCGCTGTCGTCTTCTGGAAGCGACGGCGGTCCTCCGGGTTCGTCAGCCAGGAAGCGAGCCCCGGCCCGGCGTGGTGTGCGACAGCGAGCAGGCCCGAGAGCGTCGCGGGCTTGCCCTCGATCTCCTTCCCGAGCGCGTCGCGATGCCGCTCGAGGATCTCCCCTCGGTAGCGCCGCATGCTCGCCGCGAAGACCCGGTACTGCAGCAGCGGGTCGGAGAGCAGCCGCGCCAGCGTCAGCGGCGGCTTGAAGGTTGCCGTCCACCGCGCGGCGCCCTCGCCCGGGACACGCCGAACGTCGCGCGCGAGACCCAGATCCTGCAGCCGCTTGACCCGCGTCTGGAAGAGGCCGAGCTGCCCGCTGGGCGTGACGGCCGCGAGCTGGCCGGTCTGCATGAGGCGAACGAACCGCGCCCACTGCTCGTCGGAGGCCTCGGGGATGGGAGACCGGTAGGTGAACGACGCCCCGGGGGGACGGCCGCGCCAGCGCGCCGCCCGCAGCGTCGCCGCGCGCTCGCGCAGATGATCGGCGGTCTTCGCGTACCCGATGACCGTCAGCTCGTTGGCGCGCCGATCGATCTCCTCCGGCTCCTCGAGCTCCAGAGACCGCCGAACGTAGTCGACGAGCGGCTGGTCCTTGGTGACAGCGACCTGCTCCTTCGTCGCCTTCACGAGCGGGTGCGCCGCGGCCGCCGCGAGCGGGTTGTCGATCTTGGGCGCGAACGGGTTCATGCGGCCCTCCGTTGCGGGTGGACATAGTCGGTGTGGATGCCGCGGCCGTCGTCGCTCGGGCCGTTCATGCCGAGCCGGCGCGAGGGGTCCTCGAGCCACTCGTTCGCGTTGACCATCCGGCCGAAGTGATCGCGCCCGGGCGCGTAGCGCCGCACGAGCGCGTGGTACTTGTAGACGCCGTTCACGCGGCGCCACTTCGCGAACGGCGCCGCCTTCACGCCGTCCTTGCGCAGTTCGGCGACGCGCCAGAACGTCAGGTCCTCGCAGTCGCCCCAGCCCGCCTTGATGACGCTGGGGATGTCGAGCCAGTTCTCCGTACCGTCCTCGCGCCGGTACACGACACCCGACTCGTAGAGCCTCGGGTAGCTCCTCTGCCGCAGGTGCAGCAGATCGATCGCGCACATCGCCTCCATGAGCAGCAGCAGCGACTGCTCGGACCGGACGCGGTCGGCCTCGTCTCCCTTGCGGGAGAACAGGTCGGCGACGACGACGATCGGCGGCATGGCCATCGCGAAGCAGCTCCTTTCAGTGGGGGGCCCTCGTCGAAACGAGGCCCGCCGGCGCGGGGCCCGAGCGCGCCGGCGGGCTCGCGCCGCGCTACTCGGCGACCTGGCCGAACATCGTGGCGCGGAAGTCGGCCGCCACGCCGCTGACGTTCTGGATCCGGAGCGTGATGACGACGCCCGGGCGCGCCGTGTCCAGCTCCATGTTGTCGACCGTCGACGTGGGCGGATACGCGTCGGCCGCCTGCGGACCCGACGCGACGAACTGGCTCGAGCGCCCGATCTTCGCGTCCTGGATCACGAAGGTGTTCGAGGGCCCCGTGTAGACGAGCCGCTTCGGCTTGAACAGGACCTGCGGGTTCGCCGTCACGTCCACCGTCGTGCCCGGCTGGATGGCCAGGAACTCGAAGCCGAGCGACTGGCTCCGGCCCTTGCTGTACCCTGCGTCTTCACCACCACGCCCGTCTGCGCGAGCCGGCTCTGCACGACCGGGTCGAGCTTCTTCGGCGCGCCCTTCTTGCGGCGCCGGAAGAGGCGCAGCCCCACCTCGTCACCGGCGAGCTCGTCACCCGAACTCTCGTCGCCGGCCAGGATCGTGTCGGCCCCGAGGATCTCGTCCGCCCCAAGGATCTCGTCGGCGCCGAGGATCTCGTCGCCGCTGCTCTCGTCGTCTCTCATCGTTCCCCTTCGCTTTCAGCCGTCGGCCGCAGCCGGCGGCGGTTCGAGTTGTCGTTGCGCGCGTCTGGTCGGTCGCGCCCGCGGGCTACCCGCGGCGCCGCGCCATCTCCAGCAGCGCCTCGTCGGAGAGGTTCGAGCCCCCCTCCGCCGGACCCTCACCGCCCATCGCGACCGGCGGCAGCCCCGCCTTCTCGCGAAGGTCCTTGCCCACGCCGCGCCCCACCGTGTGGAAGTGCGCCGAGAGCGCGCCGTTGCCCATCGAGTGCAGGTACGGCGCCGCCTTCCCTCCCATCCCCATGAAGCCCGCGGCGTGCGCCGCGAGCCCGACAGCGAGATCGATCGGAACACCAAGCAGCTTCTGGTGGTCCGAGCGCGTCTGCCACACGCCGAGCCCGAACGCCGTCGCGCTGGCGAGCGTGGCGTCCACGCCCTGCTCGATGACGTCGTTGGCCTTCTCGATGGCCTTCTCGTGCTTGGTCTTGAGCGCCTGGATCTCGGAGCCGAACTTCTTCACCTGCGCGAGCGAGAGATTCATCATCAGATCGGGTCCTCCCCGCAGCGCCCCGCACCGCGGTTTCGTCGGCCCCGCCCCGCGGGAGCCCTTGCGTCCACGCGACCCAAGCTCGCTCTCTTCGCCGAGCGATGCCGGGAATGGGGCCTCAGCCATCCGTGTACCCATCCGCTGACCCATCCGTTCTGGCTTGCTGGACTTGTCCGCCCAGCAGAGCGATGTCGTCGGTGTCCATGGCGAAAACACGACCATCCGGCCCGGACCGCTCGGCCGCGGATGGGCTGACCCGCTACCAGGTAGCCCGGCAGCTCGGCGTGGGCATCACCACCGTCCTGCGCATGTGCGCCCGCGGTGAGCTGCACCCGCGCCCCGGCGCCCATGGCGTGTGGCGCTACGACCCCGGCGAGGTCATTCGGGTGGCCGCCATGCGAATGGGCCCAGGGCGTCGCAGCGCGGGGCAGACGGCCGCGGCCGCGTTCCACATGTTCGACACGGGCGTCGAGTTCAAGGACTGCGTCATCTTGCTGCAGTTATCGCCCGGCGATGTCCGGCGCCTGTACCGCGAGTGGCAGAGCTCGTTCGACGGTCCACCGCCCGAGCCCGAGAGCCACGGCGTGCCGCTCCTCGACGAGGACCCGCGGGCCGAGGAAGAGTTTCAGCGCGCGATGGCCCAAGCTACCGCGCTCGCCGATCCCAGCATTCCGCTCCCTCTCCCCAAACCTAAGAAGACGAGGTGACCCATGGGCCGACCCGATCCGATCGAGTACGCCGAACGTCTCTACAGCGCGATTCGCGCCGCCAGCTTCTCGCCGCTCTCGTTTCTCGCGTTCGGGAACGCGGTGAAGGACGGCGTAGCAATGCGGAGCATACCGCGGATCGCGGCGGAGCCGTTCATGCGCGTCGTGGGCGAGATGCTCGACCTCGAGGAACAGTCGAACGGCGAAGTCATCGACGCGGCAGTCGCGGATACGAGTGAGCGCGAGGCCTCGAACCCAGCCCCTTCTCGTCGGACGTCCGATGGTGCTCTCGAGGAGCAGGGGGCATTGGTCAGTCCGCCTCCTTCGAGTGCGCCCGATGTGGGCGTGGACAAGCGGCGAAAGCGGACGACACTCTAACGTTTCGGCTCAGACCCGATCGTGTCGTCGTCATGCTTCTAAGAGCGTCTGGATCCAAGGGTGGTCCGCGTGACGTTGTCCGCGAAGCAGAAAGATCATCTCGCCGCTGAAGGGCGCCTTCCGACTGATCGCCCGCTTGACCTTCCTCGCAAAAATCTTGAAATCGCTTTCCCGGCTGGCGTCAGCGGCTGCTCTCAAGAAGTTGCGCTTAGCTTCTTCGACATCTGCGAGGAGTTGCACGGCAACCGCGTGTCGCTGCTTACACGTAGGCTCGTAGTTCAGGTGGTACACCTCAATAGAGATCTCGGCTCGCTTTCGGTTTGGACCGACATCACTCGTCGGACAAGGCTGCCCGTTCTCACGCATGCAGCCCAGAGACTCCCAGTCGTGAAGCTCACACGGATCGAGCAACGCCGGCTTCTCATCGTCCAGAGGGCCCTCTACGAAGACTCGCGTGGTCTCGTCGAGGAGCGGAAATCTGTCCGCCTTCCCTCCCGCCGTCTCATGTTCGACGTCTTTTCGTCGGCTGTTGCAGTACGTGCATGAGTACCGATAGTTCATGTGACGAAAGGCGAGCCACCGATACCCGGAATGTTCCTCGGCCGCATCGATCACGCGGTTCTTCGGTCGGAAGTGGTCGACGGCGTTGTCGGCCCGGTCAACGGGCACCTCGCAGTACCAACACTTCTTCTCCGGAAGTAGTGCCGCGAGATGATCCTTAAGCTCCCGCCACACCGCGGCGTGGTCGTTGGGATCAGCGCCAGCGGCAACGGCCGCTGATGCTTGCGCCGCTCTCTCCAACCACCCAGCTGGCAACTCAAGGTCGTCGAGGTCGACGTACCTCATCCAGCGTCGCCGCCGATTGAATCCTCGTCGAGCAGTTCCCCGATCAGTCTCTCAGCGAGCTTCTCCCGCTCGTCACGGCTCATCGCAACTGCTCGCGCAGCGAGGGCTGATGGCTCGTCGGTGTTGAAGTGCTCCACTAGGGCATCGTTGCGTAGGCGCAAGTAGCGTGAGTACTCATCGTCAGGATGGAAGAAGCGAAAGCCGAGCCGGTCCAACTGGGCATTGATCGCATCAAGCTCTGCCTGCTCGGGGGGCGAGAGCTCGGACCTAGTGCCGAACGCACGCTGCTTCTCGAGCAGGAGCTGCGTTGGGGAATCGAGGGAAGAGGCGATGCCGAACATATCGCTGGCGACGATGGCCGCGTAGCCCAGCCCGCGCGGGTCCATCTCGGGATGGCACGCGACGACCCGGCGCGTATCTCCCTCCCGTTGGAGGACCTGAACCTGTTCCCTGACAAGCTCTGCAATCGCCATGGGGTTGTGCGTGGTCAGCACGATGTGGCTGTTCTCCTTTACGCGACCCGTACTGCCGACGAAGCGACGCAAGTAGCTGAGGTAGTCAACGCTCCAACGAGGGTTCAGATGGGTGTCCGGCTCGTCGAGGAGAAAAAGGCTCTCCTCCTCTGCGGTGAAGCGAAGTAGGCCGAGCACGGTAAGGAGCTGCTGCTCACCCTCGCTAAGCTCTCGAAAGGTAACCGTCCCGTCTTTCCCTTTGAGACGGACACGTATCCGAACTTCGTCGAGCAGTTCAGAGACATGCGTGCTCTCGAGATCTCGAAAAAACTTCGCAGGCGTGTGCTGTCCAACGAGACCCCGCAACGCGCCAACATCCTGGACGTACAGATACTTAAAGTTGAGCGTCTTGGCGTTCCACATGGAGGTGGCCACGCGACGCTTCACCTCGACCGGGGCCAGGGCCACCTCGTAGAGTCGGTCCAGAAAGTCGCGAACTACACCGCGCGCGTTCCAGAACCTCGGATCACCATCCTTCGCCTTCGACTTCCAGGGTGGCTCACGAAGGACAAACAAAACGGACTCCAGCCCCTCCGCAGAGTCGACTCCCAAGTGCCCCTCAAGGACGTCGCGAACAGCCTCGTCTTGCTGGATTAGGAATGCCAGCAGAACAAACTGGCTGTGGATGGGCATGGCATAGAAGAGCCGCTTCAACCCTGGGTCTTCTCCTCCCCTCAAGTCGCTGTCGTACGTCTCGAGGTAAGGACGGAAGATGTCTTGCATCCTCCGACTCTCGCCGGAGTAGTAGCTGAAAACGTACCGAGGAACATTTCCAGATCCGTCGGCGAGAAACGCCCCTAGCTTGATATGGCGGCCAGGCGGTCGTGGCTCAGCGACAGCGTCATCCGGGTTCCCACGGCCGTCCCGCTGCTGCCATTCATCTTCGCTCGCGACATGAATGATATACGGATCGCCTGTCCGCTCGGGGTCGGCGTCTATGTGAATGTAGCGAGCGTCGGCGCCGGTGCCCATACGGTACGCGATCCGAAATGCAAATGCAGGGGTACGGACACGGCGCACGAGATCACGGAAGATGATCGCTAGCGCTTCAAGTACGTTCGACTTCCCGGTGCCATTCCATCCGATCACCACCGTAACCCAATGGTCTTGATCGAAGTCGATGGTGACGTTCTTCAGATTCTTGAACTGATGCGTCGGCTGGGGGCTGTCGCTTCCGATTGTAAGTCGATCGAGCCGCATGTGTCAGATGGTCTGAATGAGCCGGAGGCGATCATGGAGCTTTCGGCCGCCCGAATCTCTAACGGCTTCAACCGCGACGCGCTTGCTACGAACGAGCTCTCGCAGCTCAGCGTACACGCCCTCCACTGCCTCCGTGTCCGAACCATCTTCGATGCCGCAGCTACGGAATGCCTGCTGCGCAGGCATCCAGTCACGAGTCTCGGCCAAGACGTCGACAAGCTTCCTCATCGTAGAATCGAGCTCCTTTGTCGTAGCTCTTGCGGGTGATTTCGTCCGCTTAGGGCGGCCGCCGCTCGGTGCGGGCCGGCGCTCTACTGGCGCGGCCGACACAGCAGCTGGCTGATCGTTGGGATCTTGAGGGACAAGTTCGCCTCGGAAGGCTTTCGCAAGAAGTGCCGCGCTCAATACACTGATCGGGCGGGAGATGCTTTTGTAACGCCGCTCCAGATCGTCGGCGAAGTCAAATAGTGTTTGCACTCGACGAACGACTTCCGCTTGTTCGCCTAGCCCAGGACACGATACGGGCAGCGTGCGGAGGTCCTCAATATTGATTCCAGTGTAGGCGACGCCTTTCTCAACTTTCGAGAGCCATCGCTGACTGGCGTCGGCGCCTATCCAGAAGGCTAGAAAGTGCGGTTCAATCCGCGCCGGATCGACCGGCACTACGGCGACCTCACGCGACACGTTCCAGCCGCGCATGGTGGTGTCCGTTACCGCGACACCGCCAAGTGTCCCGCGAACGTTCACGAGTACTTCGCCGCCCTGCAAGACGGTTCGCCCGAACTCCGCTGAGAGCGCCGGAGCGATACGCTTCACGCCCTCCGACTCGATCTTCAACCAACGGACGTTGCTGGTACGGAGACAGGGCACTCCGCCCGGCGTTTCGTTTCCGAGCTTGATTACGCCGTAGGTGATGACGCGGGACGACATACAAAGGTCGGCGAGTGGCCGCGTCGTCCAGTCTTCGGGGCCACCCGTCGCTCCACGCGCCTCGCGCCACTCACGGGTCAGCTCGCCGCTAGTCGCTGCGGTGAGAACGGATTGGCGGAAGCGTCTGAGAAGCGCCGGGACTCGATCGAGCCTCTGTTGACACGCATCTAGTCGGGCGAGGAGGGCATCAAGCTTATCGACGATTCGCCTCTGTTCGGCGAGAGGGGCGAGCGGGACCCGCGTGCCGATGACGGTGCCACGGCTCAACTCGATCTGGTTGGTTGTGCCGGTCGCGAGATCCTCGATAGAGCGCTGTAGCTCGGGCCCGCGAATCCACGCGAAAAGGTACCGCGCCTCGATCGCGTCGCGACGCGGTCGCACTATGGTCACGTGACTATCGACCACCTTCGGCGGAGATAGGTCCTCCTTCTTCACGAGGCATGCGCGACCTATCGTGCCGGTTCCGGTACTGTTCCAGAGGACGTCACCCTCTCGGATGAAGCGCTCCTCGGTCCATTGAGGAAACTGATCCGGATGGACGAACTTCAGGTGCTCGTTCTGGATGCCAACCCAGCGAATCGCTCGCTGGTTCACGATAGGAAGCGAGCTCTTGTCGGCGTACTTCGGCGACTTGCCGCGCGACACGTAATCGGTCACGTCACCAATCGTCGTCTCGATCCATCCACGAGGTAGCTCACTCACTGCGCCGCCTCTTCTTCGACGGCCTCGCCAAGCTCGGCGAGGATCCCGCGGAGCTCCTCGAACGCACCCTCGAGCTCAGTCATCGCCTCGCGTGCAAGGACACTTGGCTCAGGCAGGTCGTCGGTGATGCCGTCGCCCTCATCCTTCAGCCAAGAGATGTCAAGGTTGTCGCTGCGCTCTGCGATCCATTCTCGCGTGAATCGACGAAACCGACCGTCCTCGCCAGCGTCCGTTCGCTTGGCTAGGGCCTTAGGACCGCCGAGGGGGTCTTTCCCGAACGCGGTCTCGAAGTCCTTGAAGTGCTCGCGCGTAAGCTGTGTGCGCTTGCCGAACTGGGCCATGTTCGCGCGCAGGTCATAGACCCAGACCTCCTTGGTGTTGGCCTTGTCTGTCTCGCCTCGCGTGAAGAAGAGCACGTTAGTCTTCACACCCTGTGCGTAGAAGATGCCGGTGGGCAGTCTCAGAACGGTGTGCAGGTTGCACTTGTCCATCAGATCGGCGCGGATCTGCCTTCCCACATTGCCTTCGAAGAGGACATTGTCCGGCAGTACGACGGCGGCACGGCCGCCAGGCTTAAGTCCTCGATAGATATGTTGCAGGAAGCAAAATTGCTTATTGCTAGTTGGGAAGGTGAAATCCGTTCGTGTGGGCAGCCCGCCGCCCTTCTTCGTACCGAAGGGCGGATTCGTCAGGATCAGTGTCGCCCCTTTCTTCGCTAGGGCCTCGCCATCGGGTCCCAGTGCGTCTCCGTAGTGAATTCCCGACACGCTCAGGTCGACGTCAACCTCATGTAGTAGGAGGTTCATTACGGCGAGGCGGTGAGCATCCTGGACATGCTCCAGACCGAAGAACGTGTTGCGTCGATACTTGCGCTGCTGCTCGTCCGTCCAAGAGTCCGGATTGCCGTGCTTGCGAATGTACTGGTTTGCAGCGATTAGGAATCCACCGGTGCCCGCGGCAGGGTCCTGAATGATGTCGTCGATCGTCGGCTTCATGAGCGACACGATCGAACCGATCAGTTCCCTTGGAGTGAAGTATTGGCCCGCGCCTGACTTCTTTTCATTGGCGTTCTTCTCTAGTAGTCCCTCGTACAGGTCGCCTAGACCCTCACGTCTCGCGCTGTACCAGTCGAGGGCATCAATCCCAGTCACGAGCGCGGATAGGGTCACCGGCTTCTTCAGAATGGTCGTCGCGTTGGCGAAGATCTCACGTACTCGAAGTGCTCGGCTTTCGCCCAGTGCCACGAGCGCCTTCCGATACTCCGTGAGCCTTTGCGGTTCGGGATGCGCTTCGAGATCATCCCAGCGATAACCTTTCGGTATCTGGTCCTCGGTGCCGGTCTCCTTCGCCATCTTCAGAAAGAGGAGATAGGTCAGCTCGGTCACGTACTGGTGATAGGTGACTCCGTCGTCTTTGAGGATGTTGCAGAGATTCCAAAGCTTCTGAACGATGTCGTTTGTGATGGTGCTCATGAATCCTTGGCGGTCGGTCAGGCCGCGGGCGGCCACAGTGAGTCGTTAAAGGTGTCGAGCGCCTGTTGTAGGCCTCCACTGAAGATTCGGTCGAGACGGGTGTACCCGCCTCCCTCTCTTTTGAAGACAAGGTCGGGATCGTCGAGTGCGGAGCGATCAACGATAACGTTGGCCTTCGTCTGCGCCGCGATCTTCTGCAACCATTGACGCTGCGGCGAGGTCCAGGGCTTCGATGCCAGAAGACTCTGCAGCGCTCGATCGACGCGCTGCTCGTACGGGAGGAGCGCGTCACCGATGGCGGCCTGACGAATGTAGCCGACGATACGTGCAGCGATGTCTTGGTTGGTGATTTCGCGCCAAGCGGTGGAGAGGCTAGCTTCGGAAAATCCAGCTCGGTCCAGCTCGAGGGCGAGCTCCCGAAGCTGAGCGCGCGTGAGCTCGCGCGGACGCGTAAGCACTGTCACGAGTGCGGGAATTGTGTTGCTTCGGCTCTTGATGAAGTCGGAGAACTCTCTGAGGTAGTCCTCGGGCTTCTTCGCCTTTCCGTAGCCCCGTTCGGTGCCGACCAACGAGTCTAGGTGACCCGAGAGGTATGTTGGCGTTGGAGTAGCGTGGCCTTTCCGATCGAGAACCTCCCCGAGGTCAGTATTCTGCGTGAACCACGCGGCGATGTCTTGCAGCGACATCGTGCGGAGCTGCCGTATGAATGCGTCGGGCGACATTCCGGCGCGGGTTTCGAAGTCTTGTGCTTGCGTGTCGCTTAGGTGGCGCTTCTTGCGCTGAAGCTTCGCCAGAAACTGGTCGCGGACGGCGCTGCGTTCATCATCCGTCTTGACCTCGCGGAGCTCCCTACTGAGCTGGCTGAAGCTAACAACTGGGTTCACCACGACCGGCTGCATCGCCGTGACGTTCTGCAGAGCCTCGTAGATTTTCACGGCATCGAAGACGCGAAAGGCGTCCTTCCCGATTTCGTCGCAGAGCCGTGTTGCGCGGCCGAGCATCTGGTCGAAAAGGATGCGGCTGTTCACCCGTCGGAGGAACACAAGGTTGCAGATTTCGGGGACATCGATGCCCGTGGTGAGAAGGTCGACGGTAACCGCAACATTCGGCGTGCGCTCGTTCTTGTAGCGGCGGATGAGCTGGAGAGGCTTGTCTGCGGCGCCCGTAATCTTGAGAACCGCGTCGTCTTCGACGCTCCCATAACGCTGTGCGAATGCTCGCTTCAGCAGATCAACGACCATGTCAGCGTGGGCGTCGGTCACGCAGAAGATGAGGGTCTTCTGCCGGGATGAGGGATCGAGCTCACCAGCGAGATACTCGCAGACCACCTGGTTGAAGGATTCAGTTATGACCTTACGGTTGAAGTCCTCGATGTCGACGCGGATCTCGTCGGGCGTCGTGAAGAGATCGACCTGGTTGTGCCGAGCGTTGTAGACCGCAACTTGCTCGCCAGCACGCCAGACGATGCCATCCGTAGAGAGTTGCGTTTGGATCTGGACGGGCGGCTCGTGATCGACGAGATATCCATCGATTACGGCCTCTCGGTAGCCATAGCTGAAGATCGGCACACCGAATATCTGCGTCGTATGCAATGCGGGCGTGGCCGTGAGGCCAACTTTGACCGCGTCGAAGTAGTCGAGGACCCTGCGGTACTTCGAGATGTAGTCATCGAAGCTTCGGAAACCGAGCTCCGCGTCCGAAAGCTCGCGGTCCAAGAGATATCCGCGATGGCACTCATCGACGACGATGCAATCGTACTGATCGACTGGCGGAGGCGCGACCCCGTCGGACGGATAGAGCACGCGCTGCACAAGGCCCTGCACAGTGGCGACGTGCACGGCCGTCTCCGTATCAGGTCGCTGGTCGTCGAGCTCTTTGACCCCAAAAGTATCCGCGAAAGTCTGAAGGCTCTCCATACGCGTATCTCGGAAAGCGTTCGCCGCTTGCTCGCCGAGAGCAGAGCGGTCCACTAGGAAGAGGACGCGCCGGAAGCGCTGCGCTTTGAGCAGTCGATAGATCAGCGCGATGCACGTCTTGGTTTTTCCCGTTCCTGTCGCCATCGCCAACAGCACCTCGCGTTGGCCGTGGCCTATGGCCGTCTCGACCGCGACGATCGCCGCTTGCTGGTAGTGGCGAAGCTGGAAACCGTAGTTGAACGGCTCGACTTTAAGTTGTTCGCGCGCGCGTTCTTCGTCACGCTTCAGTAGCGCGACGAGCCCCTCAGGCGTGTACCAGCCGTCAAGCGCATGCCCAAGGTTCTCGGGGTTGCGCAGATCGCAGAACCAAATGCCGCTTCGCGTACTGAGCTGACGCAGATATGGACGGCCGTTTGCCGAGAACACGAACGGGATGTGAAATTCGCGCCATGGGCCGGCAGGCGGAGCCGACTCCTGATCCGATTTGAAAGAGCGGCTGTAGCGCTTTGCCTGTTGGAGCGACCCCGAGACGTCGATGTTCTTACGTTTAGCCTCGACGGCGGCGACGGGCAGCAGCCCGACAAAAAGCACGTAGTCGGCAGGGCCACTTGCAGTTGGCCACTCGGCGATTGCGAGGTTCTTCCCTTTCTGTGGGCGCGCCCCCTGCGCGTAGGTGAGCTTCGCAGAGTCGACGGTCCATCCGACCTGCCGCAGTTGCTCATCGATAATTTCGCGGGTATCTGCTTCGTCGAGCTCCACTGCACCGGCTGCGGCCGCGGCAGCGGTAACTAGCGCGGCGACAGCGCTCTTGGGTTGCGCGACCGTCTGTGCTTGCTCGGCTGCGAGCTTTTTCTCAAGTGCGACCTTAGCCTGCTCGGCCTCGCCCGCCATCTGCTCCCAAAACGCTTGCTCGTCTTTCGCATCACGCAGCTTGGCTTCGGTCGAAGCGAGGCGAACGGTCACCTCGTTGTGCACCGCTTGATGTTCCGCGAGAGCCTTCGCTAGCGTGGCGAGTTCGGCCCGAAGCTCGTCGCTCTCGTCCTTCGGTGGCGCAGGAGGGACGAATGGTCCGGACTTAAAGGCCGCGTTCGCGAACGTGCGGTGGAACCAGACACCGAGCTGCCAGGTGATCCTCAGAATGGCGAGCGCCGTGCGATGATCGCCGACGATGGCGTGACTTGCCGCGTTCCCCGCTCGTCGGACTTCGCCGAAGAGCTGCGCTATCTCTCGCGGCAGGATCCCCTGATCCTGCAGTCGACGAAGCAGGTCGTACTGTGCTTCGTCGCGCGAGGTATAGATGCCCACCTTGGTGGCGACGAGCTGGGCGAGGAGTTCGGTGAGCTGCCGCAACTTCAGCAGCGCAGTGTTCGGATCGTCGGGGAAATATCGCTCGGCGAGCATGCCCAACCGCACGAGCTGCTCGTCGTGCACCTCTAGGTGGCCGAAATTGGTACGCGACCCGCCGCCAACACCCGTCGTCACCGCGGATTCCCCCTCGGTTGTTCGTCCATCCAGCGATCGAGTTGCGCGCGCCGAATGCGCCACTGGCCCCGGATCTTGAAGGCCGGCAGCTCGCCGGCGTTAGCCATCGCGTAGACGGTCTTCTCCGCGAGTTTCAGCAGCGCGGCGACTTCCTTGATCGTGAGCACCTCGTCAGACACCGGCTTACTGCCCGTGGCGCGAGTGGTGCTGGATGGCATCAGGTTCCAAACGGTACCATTGCACTCCACTGACGTATAGGCGCGCGGACGCCCAGTGCCGTCTGCCGCGGACCGGCCGGAGACTCTCCCAGAGGAAACCGGCCCCACCGGGGCCACCGGGGCCGGGGAGCTCGTATGTACTCGTCACTCCATGAGAATCTCGTCGTCGGACCCGGCTCCGGTTTCGAACAAAACCGGAGCCGGACCGGGGCCGGAACCGGGGCCACCCGAGCCGCGGAGGACGGAGAGGCGGATGCGGAGGACGCGGCGGCGTCCATCGCCCACGCGGACTTGGACCTCGGGGCGGCCGTCGAACCCGGCGACGGCGAAGCCCTTGCGGACGAGTGCCTTGTGGAGCGCGTGCGTTGAGTGGCCCCAGGCCTCGCCTGACTCGCGCATGAAGGTCGCGACGCGGCGCCGAGCGGCGTCGGGCAGCAGATAGGCGTACTCCTCGTCGAACCAGCCGATCGCCTCGATCACGTCCTCGCGCGGGACCGTGCCACGTTCAACGAGGCGAACGCGCTTCTGTTCGAGCAGCGTGCCCAGCACGGCGATGAACCGCTCGGCGGGCTCCAGCTCCTTGAGGTTGCTCCCCTGCTCCTCGCCGATCGCGCGGAGCGTCTCTCGCGCTTGCCCTCGGAAGTCGTTCGCGCGCGCGGCGTCGACGGCGCCGACTTCCTCGGCGAACTCGAGGAACAGTTCGAAGGCGAAGCGCAGGTGCGCGAGCGCGTCCGCCTGGCGCAGGTGAGAGCCGACTCGGTGCAGTTCGTTCCGGATCGCGCCGACTCGGTCGGGGGCCGCCTTTCGAAGCATCGGGATCGACGGCTGGAGCCACTCGATGTACCCGCGCATCGCGTGAGCGAAGCGCGGGCCGTTCGCCTGGAGATCGGTGATGACGGGCATGTTCAGGCGGTCGCGATCGACCTCCACGATCACGAGGCGGGCTTGGATGGAGTGGCCGGATGGCAGGTCTTCGCCCGTGCAGACGACCATGCCGCGCGGCGGTCGATCAGGCTGCTGTGAGAGATCCGCGCGCAGACGCCCGCGCGACGCCCGGTTGCCGATGCCGCGGATGACCCTCTGCGCACGCTTCTCCAGCTCCTGCTGGGCCCGCGAGTCGGCGTTCGGAGCGTAGTCGTCGATCACGGCGACAGCGTCCTTCACGGTGAACAGGCGCGCCTCAAGGGCGTTCTCGGTCGAGGTCCAGCTGCCGGGTAGCGTCTTGCGGTCGAACGCGCCGAAGTGGCGTTGAGCCAGCGCCGCCAGCTCGGACTTCAGGCTGCCCGTCGGGCCGACGAGCCAGAGAGCAAAGTCGGGGTTCACGATGAACGCAAGCGGCGCCGCGTAGGTCGCGGCCAGAAGCGGGATCGCCACGGAAGCGGGCGCTGCGTCGAGCATGCGCAGGGACCACGTGACCGCGTCGGGCAGGTCCACCGTAGCCGGCGGCAGCACGAAGCGGTCGAGAGGCGGATCGAGCTCCACGGTGATGTCGTCGGTTCCGACACCTCCGCCCTGGTACAGATAGATCCAGTTTCCGCGGTGCTCGCGCCATCCTGTGTGCCGAAACACCAGCCGGGATACTGGGTCGGACAGGACCTGGATCGCGGCGCGGAGGTGGTCCTTCGCGCCCTGGCCGGCGGTCACCAGGGCGCGGGCGCCCCACGCGCTCGGCACCCAGTTGAGTCCGCCGAACTCGGACGCATTCACGCGGGCATCGGGGAGCGCAGTGCCGTTGGCGAGCCGGCCGCTCACCTTGAACGCGCGGACGACCTCGGCGCCGTCGTCGTAGGCGACCTCCTCGAAAATACGGGCGTCGAAGTTTGCGAGAACTTGCGTCGTCTCGTTGCCGTCGCGGTCGTGGCGCATGCGGCAGAGATGGCCGTCGAGGACGCGATATGGGCTCGATTCGTCACCGGCGCCGGCGAGAAGCACGGGCTCGTCGTCGCCGACCGCGGGCGGATCGCCGCCCGTCGTCGGCCCGCGAGTCGCAGGCGTGGCTGTGGCTAGCACAGCTTCGAACCGCTCGCGCGTCCAGCCGGCACGGAGTGCGTCGTTCGCGTCTTTCAAGGTGTTGAGGCCATCGACGAGCCGGACGCGCCGGCAGCGCTGCGGCCCAAGCTCGCGCCCGAGCCGCGCGGCGAGTTCGTCGCCTGGACCGTCGGCGTCGGTCGCGATCAAGATTCGCCGGAAGCCCTCGAGTGGTCGAAGCAGCTCGGGCGAGAGTCGCGAGCCGGCGCCGTCCGGCACGGAGACGACCGGTCCGATACCAACGGCGCGCAGCGCGTGGAAATCTAGCTCGCCCTCGACGACGACGACGCGTTCGCCGCCGCTCTTGTCGAGATCGCCGAGACCATACAGGGCGCTCGAGCGGCCGCGCGGCACCCGCCAGAAGACCTTGCGGTCTCCGATCGGACGAAACTTGTCGTAGAGGACGGCACCGTCCTCGCCGACGTAACGGAACACGACGGCCGGGCCCCCGCGCGTCTCGGCGGCGAACATGCGCGCCGCCTCCGCAGCCGGCAGCGCGCGGGCATTCTTCAGCCACTCCGCAGCCGCGAAGACTTCGAGCGCCGGTAGGGGCGTACCGCGCGCGCGTCCCACTGGCGCAGGCTCGCGCTGAAACAGGTCCGACACCTCGATCTGCAGCGCGGACAGAATCGCGTCGAGCTGGCAGCCCGCGAAGCAGCGCAAGAGGACGCGTCCGTCCTCGCCGATGCCGATGCTCAAGCTCGGGCGGTCGTCCTCGTGCGCGGGACACCGGGCGGTCCAGCCGTCGTGCGACTTCGCGACGCGCTCGAGTCGGTTGACGATCTCCTGGGCGGTCACGCGGCAGGCTCCCGGCCCCGGTCTCCGGCCCCGGTTCTCGGCGAGACCGGGGCCGGGGGACGCCCGTAGAAGCGCAGGAGGAATCTGGACTTAGCGTGGGCCGGCCCCGGTGGCCCCGGTGGCCCCGGTGGTTGCGGGTAAGGGGGCCTGACTGCGAAAATCACCGTCCCTCCGGAGTCCTGAGCGGGCAGTCGGCACCGCAAGGCTCGGGCTCGTCCCATTCCCAGACCTCTCCTTTGCCCCCGCACTGCGAGCAGCCGAAGCCCAGCCCGCGGCAGGCCGGGCATTCGATCTCGCGGAGGCCATGCGCGGCGATCGCGTGCTCCTCGCGCAGTTGTCGCCGGCTGGCCCAGCCCTCCGCGAGCTTAGACTCGTTCCCCCAGATCCGTTCGGTTTCGCAGACCTCGCACACGTAGATGAGGTCGTCGAAGATGGGACCGGCGCCCCGGCGTCGCTTCTCCGGTTCGCGGCGCTCGTGGAAGACGTGCAGCCTGGGGAGCCTGCACTTGTTGCAAATCAACAGCGCATCCAGGACGGTGGGCATGACGGTTATGCCTCCTGCTTCAGGGGCGGCCACTCGGGTCGCACGTGGGGGGCGATGAGCCCGTTGCACTTCGCGCAGAACAGCCCTTCAGGCCTCTCGATCCGGAGCGGTACGCGGCATCGGCACGCGTCGACGTCCGGGCCGTCGAAGACGGGAGCGTCGGCGCACATTGGCGACGCCTCGGTGTGGTACTTCGTCGCGAGCGTCAGTCGCGCAGCCTCGGCGTTGGTCTTCCGACCGTCGGCGTAGAGCTCGACGAAGACAATCACGCCGCCACACGCGCTGCAGAGCAGGACCCGCCCGCGAGCGGGCACCGGCCCCGTGCTCACGGGCGCTCCGAATTGGGCGCGAGGACATCGAGCAACTCCGCGAGGCTGCGGTACACCTCGACGCGCGGTAGGTGGTGAAAGATGTTCTCCCGCGGCCCTACGATGCACAGGCGCTTGCTCGTCGCGAGTGCGACACCGAACTCGACGTGCCGCCCTCCTCTCGCCGCCCACGCCACGCCCTTCGTCGGGTGCTCGGTGAAGGACACGAGGCAGTCCGCGTCTGTGAGGTCCTCGATGTCCTCGATCGCCGACAGAAGGTCGGGGGCATTCGTGCGTCCGTAAATCCACCGCGACGTCACGAAGTGACCGAGTTGCGAGAGCGCCGCGGCGACGTCGAGCATCTCGGCGCTTCGGTCGAAGCGCGCGGCGAGGTAGATCCTCATCGCCGCACCTCTCGCCCGAGTTCGATGAGCAGGTCCGACAGCCGCGAGCGCCAGTTGCGCCAACAGATGTGGGTCGAACTGACGGCGCCCCAGCGGCGGCAGATGTCGCAGTAGCGGACCGTGACCGGCGCCTCCATCGGTCCGGGCCCCGAGTGCTCTCCGTCGCCGGGCGCGTGCACGACGCGCACCTCCACCGAGTAGATGAGCTCGCCGATCACAGCGCACCTCCTTGCGCCGGAGGCCGCTCGCGGCAGTACACCGTGAACAGCTCCGCGCCGTCCTCCGTCGACCCAGCGGCCGAGACGTGGAACTCATCGCTTCCGTGAATGACCTGCTCGAGCTCCCACCGGCGGAAGAGACCGGGCAAGCGGAGGAAGTTCTCCGCGCTCGTGCAGGCGCCCTCGTCGCGTTTCGTCGTCATCGGTTCGCGAGGGCGGTGGCGAGCTGCGTCTGTGACTGATCGCCGGCGAGAAAAGCCTGCCGAGCCTTGAACAGCGCGCGCTGGATCCGCTTCCGCGCCGCGCAGTGCGAGACGCCCAGCTCGGCTGCGATCTCCGTGCGGCTCTTGCCGTAGATGATCGCGTCCATCACCAGATCGGCCTCGTCGCCGATCGTCCGTTCGAGCCACGCGCGAATCGCGACCGTTGGCTCGACGTCCGGCTCGCCCTTGCGCGGCCGGAACGTGAGCGTCGCGGGATCAGGAGGCGCGCTGATCGCCGATTCGGGGGTCAGCTCATCGGAGGCCGCCGCGTTCGCCCGCTCGAGCCGGTGGTGATAGACGAGGCACCGCTCCGTGTTCCGGACTAGCGTCGCCGTCAGACACGTCACCCGACGTAGATCGATGCGGCTGACCGCGACGGCGAAGTGAACCGTCAGCTCCGACACGAGATCCTGCGGTCGGTGACGGAAGAAGCGCAGGTGGCGCAGGAACAGCCCGTCGAGAGCGGGCCAGAGGCAGAGCAGGAGCAGCTCTTGGGCTTGGCGCCGCGCGCACGCGTCGCGCGTCGCGCGCACCAGCGCGGCCAGCACGGCGCTCTTGGTCTCGGCGTCCGGACTCCCCGCGATCGCCTCCACGAGGTCCGAAGCCGTCGCGAACCGGCGCAGGCTCTCGAACTCTTGCCGAAGCCGCTCGAACTCGAGCCTGGCGTTTCGGCCTTCGATAGAACGCAGCAACCCCGCGCGAAGGGCTTCCCACTGTGAGCGCATGGACGACCGCCTTTCCGGCCGGGCGTCACGCGCTCACTGGGGCCGATGTTCGAAGGCGTCTAGCGCTCTGGGTTGATTGTTCGGACCGGTGCTACCTGCTTCCTAAAGGCGCTGCGGACGCGACGGTGTGACTCGAAGATCGCGAAAAGATCCGGATGACCGTCTGGCGCCGGCACGTGCGCCGGTAACAGGTCAGCTCCACATTGACGTCGCCGGCGACTCGCGCGTGCAGGTCGCCGCGCTGGATGACCAGCGCCTCCCGCTCGAGCCTGCCGAGCAAGCTCCCGCACGCCGAGCATCGAACCTCTCCCGCCTCGATCGACATCGCGCAGCGGACCGTGCCAGACACGGAGTCGCCTGTGGTCGCCGGCCGGTCGCTTTTGGGTCGCTTCTTCCGGCGACAAACCGGCGACCGTCGCCGGCCATACCGCTGAAGCCTGGCGATCCCACAGAACCGGTCGTCAGTGGTCGCTCGCGGGTCGCTTCCTGGTCACTTCTTCCGGCGACCGGAGCGATCGCGGAAGGTCAAGTCGTGATCGCGTGCCGCGCCCGTGGGAACCTTCCGCTCAGGGGGAGGGGAATGGACGTACGGGTGGCGGACGCGACGTACCAGGCGACCATCCACGCTCGGCAGTCGGCGAGCGCTCCGGCCCTTTGCGGAGCACCGCCAGGCTCACCTTGGACGACAAGACGATCCTACGTGACGTGCGCCGCGTGCCGCACGGAAGTCGAGCGTCGCATCGCCACCCTCCCCGGCCCACCGAAGCGGTCCCCGCGCTGACTACGATGCGGCGTCGGCCGGCGCCGCGGTCACGACCTGGACGGGCCCCGGCGCGTTCAAGCGAAGGCTGTTGCCGGCAACGCTCTCGACGAGCTGGTCGACCTCGTTCGCGGGGACGACGTTCTTCAGCGCGTGGCGGAAGGGTGCGAGCAGCTTGTATCGCAGGTCGCGCGGGTCTGGCGCGACCAAGCGCCGCTTCGTGCGCCCCAGCTTTTGCATCGCCTCGGCGATCTCAGCGACCGGAATCGACTGCCCGGGCTGCTGAGCCAACGCGGCGAGCGCGAGCACGGGCTGGCGCTGCAGGTTTCGCGGAGGGCGGGTGGGAATCTCGACGCCCCTATAGAAGACTCGCCATTCCCGCAGGTTCACCGTCAAGACCACGGATAGCGCGGCGGAGGCGGCGCCGCGTTCTGTTGGCGCATCTGCCGCTCTGCTGCTCGTCCGCGCCAAGAGCGACAACTGCTGGGGCATATCCTTCTGGGAGTCCGGCCCGAGCGCGCTCCACAGTGCTGAGAACGCCGCCTTGTTCCGGAGCACGCCTCGGAGCGCGTCTGCGCCCGCGCCCCTGACGTCCTCGGGCGTGCGAAACCCGGCATCGACCAGGCGCCGCAAGAACACGCGGCCAACGCCGCGAGCCCGAAGCTGGGCGACGGCAACGGCGTCTTCGCGAACGCCGTGAGCGAGGCGATCGGCCAGCCTGCTGACCGCGTCGGCGCGCTCGTCCGACCACCCGCACGCTCGCCCGATCGCGCCGAGCGCGTCGACGAGCCAACCGTATTCCTCTCCTATTCGCCGAATGCCGCCGGCCCATACGTGGTACTGGGCCTCGAGGTCCTTCGTCGTCGTCTCAGCGATCCAATCAATCAGGAGGAGGGTCTTCTTGATTGCCTTCACGGCTTCGAACTCCGCGGCGTTCGTCTGTGCGGCCAGCCCCCCGAAGATCGGTCGATTGGCGACGCCCGCCTTGACGGCGCGAGTCAAGAGCTGCCCTCGGTAGTCGGCCTTGTAGCGCTCCTCCTTCGAGACAGTCACGTAAACGCCGTTGCCCGCGTCGGTGAAGCTGGCCACAGTGAGAATCTCGAGCTCCGACGGCATCAACGCAGCGGCGTCGCGCGCCCAGCTCGCCAGAGCGATCCCAGTCTTCGCGCCGATGCCCTTGGCGGCGCACGCGCGACCGACGACGTTGATGGCCAGGGACTCGCCCTTCCGCTCGACCAGCCCGGCCGCGACCAGAAGGTCGGTCGCCTTCGCGAGCGACGCCGTGAACTCATCACGGCTGATCCGCTGCGCCCAGTAGACCTGCCCCGTATAGCTCGACAGCAGCAGCTCCTCAACCTCCGTTCGCGTCGTCGCGAGCCCCGAGGCGAGGACGTCGAGGACGTGATCTTCGAGTGGCGCGTCCCCGAGCGTCGGCCGGATGTCCTCGAACTCCGACCCTGCGTAGAAGCGGAGCCAGACTTCCGCCTCGAACGGCGAGTACGTGACGAGGATCGAGCGGCCGAAGTCGTTGACGAGCGACAGCCGCCCCGCCCGACCGCTCATGTTCTCGTACTCGGACTTCGAGATGTCCTCGAGCGACCAGCGCCCGTACCGACGCAGGTACTCCCACTTGCGACCGTCGAGGACGACGTTGCGAACGGGCAGATTCATGCCGACGGCAAGCGTCGACGTCGAGAAGAGGCACCGGATGGCGCCGCTCCTGAAGTGCCTCTCGACCAGGTCCCGCTCCTCGGGGGAGAGGTCGGAGTTGTGGAAGGCCAATCCGCTCCCGAGCACCTCGAGGAGGGCCTCGCGGGCGTGCGTCTCCTCGAATTGCCGCAGCTCTTCGAGAGCCTGCACGGCCGCGGCGCCCGTCACTCGCCCGGCCACGACGCGCGCGAACTGGACCGTGGAGCTGCGATCCGGCACGAACGCGAGCACCTGCTCCTCGCGCCGAGTGAGCTCCTCGACGGCGGCGAGCAGCAACTCCTCGCGGCGCTCGTGGCGAACGTCGGGGAACGTCTCCACGCCCTCATTGCTGGAGTTGTGCTCGATGTATCGGAACGAGCCGCGACAGAGAACGCCCTTCCGTAGCTCGACGGGCCTACGCGTCTCGACGAGCAGCCGGGCTCCGAGCCAGTCCGCAAGCGTCTGCGCGCGGCCGAGGACGGCAGACAACCCGATAATCCGAGGGCGCTGCGCTCCGAGGCGAAGCTTGGTCAGAAGCAGCTCGAGGGTCGGACCGCGTTCCCGGTCAGTGATGATCTGCAATTCATCGACGACGACCAGACCCACCACCTTCATGAGCTGGGGGTGGCTCACCAGCAGCGCCTGCAGCTTCTCGAACACGACGACCGCGATCTGAAAGTCCCGACGGAGGATCCGATCGTCGTACTCGCGGTGGTCGCGCGACGAAACGACAACGCTGATCCCGACGGGGGCGTAGCGCCTCCGTAGCTCCTCGAACTTCTCGGCGGCGAGCGCCTTCTGCGGGACGAGGTAGAAGACCTTCGTGTTCGCCCGGGCGGCGCGCACGGCCGCCATCTCGCCGATGAACGTCTTGCCCGAGGACGTCGGCGAGAACACGATGAGGTTTTCGGCACCGAAGAGCCCGAACTCCTTCACGGCGCGCTCCTGGACCGGCAACAGCTCCTGACCGACCTGCTGTTTCCACACCTCGATGATGTCGGACGGGACGTTGTACGCCTCGAGCGTCTCGATCCGCATCGTCACACCCCGTCTCCCGCTGCAATCCGCTCGGCTTCCATAAGTCCACCTCGATCCGATGGACCAAGGCTACAAGTGATCTATGACAAAGGTGGTCCCACCTTCTCAGCCGCGGCGCGGCCGGAGATTCAAGCCGTAGTCTCCGATTCGGACGGTCCAGTCCAGCCGCAGCGTCCGCACAGGGGCATGTACGGGCGATCAGGCGAATGGTCGGGGCGAAAATCGAGGGTGACCTGGTACGACGAGCAGCTCGGGCATCGATCGGGGGCCCCGTGCTCGTGCCTTAGAAGGACAGTGCCATAGATGGAGAGCACGTGGGCCGCAGCGTCGAGGCCTATGTGCGCGTCCGCTCGTACCGCGCTCTTCGCGTGCGTCAGCCAGTTCACGAGCTGCCATGCCGCCTTCGCGATCGTCCGCATGTAAGACCTGATCTCTTCGGCACTCGACCCGTGGGCGATCGCCCTCGCGATGATGTCGCTCCACTGAACGAAGTCGGCGCGTTTCGGAGCCTCTTGCCCCGGCTGAAGCATTGATACGTCGGCAATGTTCTGCGCGAGCTCGATCAGACACTCGCGGCAACGCATCCCGATCGCTTGGAAGTCCTCGGCTTCCTCTGCTTCATCGAGCGCCTCGGCCGCCTGCTGCCAGCGGCGCCACGGAGTTAGAAGTCGCTCGAGTTCGGCCGTGCTCGCGGGCCCGTCCTTCTGCGAACGGGCAGCTACTCGAGCCATCAGCCCGACATGGAACGACAGCACGTAGTCGAGGCTGGGGAAGGCCTTCTGGGCGTACAGGTTTGTCGGCGAAGTGATGACCCACCATCGTCCGCGGTTCGTGTGGACATCCCACACATCGTGCTTCCGGTCGAAGACGCGTTCGCTGGCCACCTTCTCGACGTGCGTCACGCGCTCGTCAGAGGCTTGCGAGCGCATGTACTCGCGAACGTGACGTGCCTCGTGCTCTGGGTCGACTCGAACCTTCACTCGGCCCAGGGCGGTCGA
The DNA here is from genome assembly GCA_035549075.1 of Polyangia bacterium. GTDB lineage: Bacteria > Myxococcota_A > Polyangia > Fen-1088 > Fen-1088 > DASZFV01. The sequence goes on from DASZRT010000009.1 coordinate 97,631, forward strand.
CGGGACGGGGCCCGGTATGATGCAATCGCCCTCGACGCTGGGCTTCTTCGTGCCCTTTCGCTTAGCCGCGCTACGTTTCGTATCCGCCTTCGCCATCGCAGCACTCCCAAGCAGCAGAATACGACGCCGCGATGCTGCAGGTCGGAGCACTTCAACCGCCCGTTCCGGCGTACGCCTCCCCGAACGGAACGCCTCTGAGCTCTAGCTGAACGCGTCGGGCGCCGTGGAGAAGGGTTGCGATCGACCGATCTCGTCCGCGCCGGGCGAGTGCCTCGAACGTGGACCGCCTCAGGGGGTACACGAGCGAGGCGCGCACCTCCTCAGCAGCGTAAAGAGAGGCGTAGGCAAGGACCTGGTGAATGTCCGCGCGGTGGGCTTCGCGGACGTCATCTGTGAAGCGCTGCCAGCCGTGCTCGTCGAGCTCCGCCAGGTGGGACTTGTACTTGGCGTCGATGACGTGGACGATGTCGCCGCGGAAGACAACGACGTCCGGCACGAGGTGCCCCAGCGAACGGTGAGACGGGTCTGACCATTCGATTGGGAAGACGGTTTCGCGTCGGCGGCCGACGCGAACGACGCCGCCTATCATCGCAGTCTCGCGACGAACGATCGCCTCGACGTAGTGCTCCCACAGCTCATTCAAAGGAAGGGTCCACGCGAGGCCATCCATCTCGCGACCGCCACCCAGACCGCGCTCGTCCGAGATCCATCCGAGCGCTTCGAGCCCGCGGCGCAGCGCAGTACCGAGCAAGCGATCACTCGCCGGCATCCTGGCCAAGTCCGCCTTGCGCGGCGCAAAGGGCACGACGTCACGCACTCGCTGGAGGAGTTCGTCGGCGACGGCGATCAGGGCTCTCGCGACAGCCTCGTGTCCTCCCATAAGCGCAAGGTCAGATCGAACGCGCTCCAGCGCCCATCTGGCCATCCGTCGAAGGAGTGGATCACTGGCTAACTCCGGGAACCGACATGGCAGGTTCGCCCAGCGCCCACTCGCGAGCGATTCGCTTACGTAACGCGGCCACACGATGGATCCGCGTGGCCGCTGCAGGACTTCTTCTTGCGTGTGGTACCCGCGACGAAGCGCATTCAGGAACTCAGCTAGACGGGCAAGAACTGGCCCCGCGAGTACCCACGGAGGAACCTCTCGACCGCTACCGGGCACGAGGGCTCCCTCTATGAACTCCGGCGCCGCGTGCCAACCGGTCTGCGAGAGGACGCTGCCGACGCCTGACCAGCCGAAGCGCGGCTCTACAAGGAATCCGCCGGCGACATGGCCCGTCTGTGCGGACCTCAGCGGCACAGCGCCCGCCTTGCCACCTGGGATGAGCGAAAGAGTCACTCCGGATTCGGATGACCCAATTTGAGGACGCACATCCAACTTGGTAAGTGCAGCCTCGTTCATCCGCAGAAACGCTTCCGCGAAGGGGCCCCACCCTCCCCCTCGCTGCGCTGGCGCAAATGCGTCCGCATCGATGACCACGGCACGTCCGTGGTCGCGCGCTTTCGAAAGGGGCTTCTGCTGCGCGGCCGCGCCCGCGTGACGAGGCGCCACGCGGACGGGCAGCGGCCTCCGGCTTCTACGCGCCGACGCGGCCATCTATGCGGGCCATATCCTCGAGCGCGTCCCGCACGGCTTGTAACTCATTCGACGCAGGCCCGAGCAGCCCCTGCTGCAGGTACTCATCCAGCAGCGGGATCACCTCGAACCGAAGCCGTTCGGTCAGTTCGCTCTCATCCTTCACGAGGAAGTAGGCGTGCCCAGGGAGGAGATGAAGCGCCTCGCCCGGCGCGTGCTCAACGAACACGTCGGTCACGAGGTCGAACGCGCGCGTCGCCCTGTCGACGCCGCGAGCGGTCACCGCCGCACGATCGGGCGGCAGCTTCACGAATGCGAAACGCCTCCGCACCGCCAGGTCCATCGCAGCGATGCTCCGATCCGCGGTGTTCATCGTGGCGAGGACGAAGAGGTTCGCGGGCAACGTGAATTCCGTCTCGCCGTTCGCTGGGTGCGGCAGACGCACGCGGCGTGCGTGATCGCCGCCGACCTCACCTGGCTCGAATAGGTAGATGGCCTCGCCAAGAACCTTGCCGAGATCAGCGCGATTGATCTCATCGACGATGAGCAGGAAGGGACCGTCCTTCGCGGCGCGCGCGGCCTCGAGCAGCCAGCCAGGCCGCACATCGAAGCGGAGCGTTCGCTCACGCGCATCTGGCGAAAGGCCGACGACAAAGTCTTCATACGTGACCGCGGGATGGAACTGAACCGTCATCCCTCGACCATCGAAGAACCGGCGTCGGACGTCGTCAGCCATGCGCGTCTTACCAGTGCCTGGCGGACCCTCGAGTACGACGAAGCGCCGCGAACGGAGCAGGCGATTCACCTCTTCCGCAGTCGGGGATGCGAACAGATCGTCGCGAAGAGCGGCGTGGAACGTGTCGTACTCGCGCTCGTAGGCCTTCATGACCTGCCAGCCACGTTCGAACGCGAGGACGTCGAGGAACGACTGGACGATCATCCGCGCGCGCTCGAGGTCACGTGGAACTACGGCGCAGGCGTAGAGCTCGGCGCCGTAACGCTTGAACACGTGCTCGAACCCCGGGTACCGGTCCCGCGTCGTCTTCGGAACGGCGGTGCCGAGAGCTGAGGGATCTGCCTTGACCCACGTGTCGACGCCTTGCCGCGCGAGGTAGCGCCTCAGTCCGGTGACGCGGCGCCGGTGACCAGGCCGGGTAAGAATCCCCTCGTCGGGCGCCAGGCCCCGAGTGCCGACCCCAAAGTCGATCAGCGAACCGCCCTCTCGGCTCGGGAACCAGACGACGCTCGTTCCGCCGTATGGTCCCGACGGGGGGTTGTCGGGATTGATGAGGCCAGCGTACGGAACTCCCTCGTCGCCTTCCGTCGCAAGTGCATACGCATCGCGAACCGCGGTCGGAGCGAAGTGGCGCTTCTGATATCGATCGCCGAAGAGTGCTTCTATGTGGGGTCGAAGGCCCCCATCCGGGCCGGGAAGTCCCTGCGCCACGACTCGAGCGAGCTCGGTCAGACTGTCGTTCGGCATCGAGGTCGCCAACTGTACTCGAGTACTCGAAGACCCGCACCGTCACATAGACCAGGGTCTCTTAGACGCCGCACCACTCAGATAGCGCTCGCATCGTCGTGTACCTAGCTCCGGTTCCGCGATAGATCGCGAGAAAGCTGCCCCAATCGCTCTCGAGCGCGCGCCCAAATGCCCGCGCGGCGCGCATCGAGCTGAAACAAAGAGCTATGACGCAGTCGCTGAGCTGGACCTTCCGCAGCAGGCTGACAGGCCGAGTCACGGCGGGGGAAGGTATTCCCACGCGGGGAAGCAGTATCACCGGACCGCTCACAACACCTCGTTCGATAGGACGAACCCGCGCGAGAGCTCGCATGGCCTCGGAAGATTCTCGCAGAGGTGTGAGGTCCGTCGAATGAACAAGCGGCAGCCCGCCGCGAACTCTGCGACGCGCTTCGAAAAGGGGAAGGCCGCCACGGACAATATCCGGCCGCACGGAACTCGAAATCCCTTTAGCCGCCCGGGCGCCGCGATGGCCACGACCTCTGGGCCTGATTCGCACGATGAGCGCATTTGCTCGGGCACCGCGGAAAGTGCAGTTCTTTAGGCCCTCGACAATCTGGAGTGAGTATCGAGAGGCGAGTGCCTGCCGAGCGGCTTCGTCTAGCTCGGAGTACATCATTGACTCCGGCACGATCGCCGCACCGCCATCGCGTGGCTGAAACGCGTCGAGGGTGGTCATCAGATGGCCCATGGCGACACTGCAACGCACCAGGCGCCCATCAAAATAGACCCAAATCCCCTTCGTCCCTGCCATCGAAAATGGTGGATTGACGAGGATACAGTCACTGCCGACGGCAGCCTGCCACACTGCTGACCTGCGTCCGCTCGAAGGGATCAGGATGTCCGCGGTCGCCAGGCGCCACAATGGGTAGCGACGCCTTAGCTCGGCGACAGCGCGAGAATCCTTGTCGATACCGAAGCACCGAACCTTCGGGAAGGCGTCTGCGCAGGCTTGCAGAAGGTTGCCGGAGCCACAGTTCGGGTCTAGGCAGCTCGAAATGGTAGCAATGTCAGTTGCCTGTACGACGCGCTCTGCAACGCCACTCGGTGTAAAGAATTGATCTAGCGGAAGCGAATGCGTCACGAACCGTCCGCCTTTAGGCAATACACGTGCGTGGGGCCGACGCCCGAAGTTCGCTGCGGACGACGCTTCGGGTGGTCGTACATGATCTCAGTGTCATCGGGATGTTCGATCGCGTACCAGACTGCTCCAAGCGCCTGCGGTTTGGTTCCTATCGGCGCAAGGTACATATACGCGCCCGGTAGGTCTCGCCTGATGTCCTCGAGTACTCGATATGCCTCGAAGGGGCAGCTTGCGCGCGACATCCGAACCTGGTCGTGAGCGGCGTATTCGTCCAAAAACTCTTGATTACATGACACAGCAACGAACGGATACTCGATGCGAAATCCGGGTACTCCGATGATAGGGATAACATTGGGAGGCATCGGATCCAAAGCCATGGCCACTTGCCGAGCTCGCATGCCTTCAAAACCAAGCAGAGGCACGAACACCGCCTTCGTCTCGTCTTTCGCGCCCTTGAGGTTGGCGAACCCCGGCAGCCCTGCGACGCCTCCAATCTCTGTGCTGAGATCGAACATCGTCGCGGATGCTGGACTCGGATGCGGCCTGTATCGACTGGGCTCGACGTAAACGACCCATAGCTCCCTGGACACCTCGAGCCCCACGCGAACCAGCGGCGCCCACACGTGATGGGCGAGGCCGGATATGTCCAGATAGGCGATTTCTCGCGATTGGAAGACCCGAGCGAGCGAGTCGCGATCACGCAAGGAGACCTTTTCCTCCTTGCCCGCAATCTTCACGCCGATATTGGACGCATCTTGCTCAACGATCTCAGAGCAACTTCCTGGATCGCGGCTAATCCGGTCATCCCAGCAGGGAAGTCTGCTTCGATCTTCTGTGCCCAACGCTGAGAAAACACAAACAGCTTCCGCGCTGAAGTCCGACTCCCGAGGATGCCGCAGACGAAGCGTGAGTCCCTTCCTAGTCTTCATCACTCCCGCCGTAGAAGAAGTCCGCGAACATCGCGAGCTGCGCGGGTAGCTCATCCGATTCGGATTCTTCGTCGCTGTCCGCGTTGTCCTTGGCGAGCTCTGTCTGCGTAGGCGGACTCGACATGGGCTTCCCTGATAGCGCGGCGATCGCGCGGCGCGGGTTACTCAATACCAGGAGAAGCGACTCGGCCTTGAAAGTCGCTCGTCGCTTTCTGCGATGAGAAAATTCGAAAAATGGGCAGTAGATGGGATGCAGACGATACTCCTCCGCTCTCATCTCGCTGGGACTCGTCAACTTCGTTGCGGGCGTTACCTCAAAAACCTGATTCGCGACACCGTCGCTAAGGACCCCCTCGACCCTTTCGCGTTGGTCCGGCTCGCCTGACAGCACGAAGCAGTTGGTCTCGGGTGCTTTGGCCGGATCGCGCGCAAACTCGAAGAACACCTTGCCGATAGCTAGCGCAAAGCGCCTGAGTTCGCCTCCGTGACGGCCCAACGCCTCGATTTGTGCCAGGCGATCCTTCGCAACGGACTTGGCCGCTTCCGTCTGCGCCTCGGGCGCAATCACGATCTCCGCGCCTGCGGGAACCGGCGCAGATGAGTCGAGAGCAACGCCAATGCTCACATCGATCAGTTCAAGAAAGTAGCGGATGTTCCCAGACGCCAGGCTGAGAAATGTTCGCAGTCCAGAGTAGTACTTCCGGATTCGGGCGCCTTTTCGGCCTTTGGACAGCCAAAACAGGCTGGAGACCCCATAATTTCCAAGCCGAGTATGCCATTCATTCTCGTTGGCCTGCCAGTCACGCGCCAGCTCCTCTAGCGTCCCACCATGCCCGGCTTGCCAGAACTTGATGAACGCCAATTCGGCATCCGACTTGGCCGCGATCCAATTAGCTAAGTCAGCATGCTTGGCGAGGTCATGTCGGACCTGATCCGCGCGCTTTGCTGCGCCCAACTTGACTGCCTCTTCCTTGAAGGGCAGTTCTGGCAGAAACGCCTCCGGATCATCTGAAACATTGATTCCGGATTGTCTCGCTCGACCAAGCCGGAGGGCAGCGACGTTCCGAGCGAAATCATCGAAGCTCTCCGAAGAAATGTCGATCTCATCGTAGTCGTCTGGAGTTGCGATGAGGTCGTTGTCGTCGATTGTGGACCTCGTCTTGAGGCCATTACGGCGCAGCCCGATTTTGTAGGTCAGCGGCGGCTCAGAATGCTTGAGATATGTATTGATGATCGATTGTTGCTCGACGGTGAGATTCTCGTACTCGTCCAAGCAACAAAAGATCGTCGCGCTGCCAAGGAGTCCAGAATCGGCCAATGCCGCCGCGAAGTGCTTCAGAGGCGCCTCGGCTACCGAAAATGCCGGACGCTCGACGGACCGGGGATTGTTGACAAATAATTCGAGGCGGGCGACGGCATCTTTCAAGGCCTGAAGAAGCGTGTCGGGTGAGGCTGGCGCGGCAGTCTGGATTCCTAAACTGGTCACGACGAGACCGAGGTCGAGGACCTTAGACGAGTGCCTCTTTTCCGCAGCTAGCCAAGACGCAAGGCGACAGAGTTCTCCGCATGCGAGGAGGTTGAAGTAATGAGCAAAGGCTTTGCCCCATTCTGACTGCGGAAGTTCATCGCCCTGGAATGCGCTGACGCGGTTTTTATTGATCCGCAGGTAAATACCCAGACAGTCGGTAGCGCCCGGCCGCCCCTCGGCGCGATCTGGAAGAGCGTCGAACCGAAGTGCTTTGAGGGCCGTAGTCTTCCCGGTGCCTCGACCGCCAATCAACAGGGACGGCCTGTTTTTCAGAAGCTTCGCGTAGTAGGTCGGCTCGACGAAGAGCGACGAGAACTGCTTGTGCTCCCATTCGGAGCGATAGTCGCTGAAGAAGCTTGAAAGAGATTGAGCGGTGTTCATCGAGTACGTCTTAGGCTGTCGGTCGCCGGGCCAACGGTGTCCATCCACTCGGTCCTTCCGCCCAAATCAGCGGAATAGTTGCGTCTGGCACCCCGTGCTCGAATGCCAACAGGAGACCCAAGCTGTGCCAACCGTACAGAGCAAAGTCTGCTTGGCGCATGTGTGCCTTCAGCTGGAGGCCCGGGGCACAACGCGCAAGTAGAACGTGAATTCTATCTGCCAGAGCGGGAAACGACCTATTGGCGGGGAGGTTCGCAAGATTGCGCACGCAGTACTCATCCCCGAGAACATGGGCAGATCGAATGATTAGCTCCGGGCAGTCGAACTGCAGGCTGTTCACGCCGTATCGGGTTGCGACAAGGTTCAGATACACTGCGTGGAAGCGGCGCGACCGCGCGAGTTCGGCGAACGAGGTTGGCTGCTTGGCGGCGTATTTACGACGCCACGTTTCGCGCATTTGGTTGCCTGAGCCGACGAAGTCGTCCAGGAACACGACGTTCTTGCCGCTGACAGCCGCGGCAAGAGCGTCCTTCGGTTCAAGGATTAGCTCTTGGGGTATGCCGAGCACGAAACGGGCCTTCCGGCAGAAGATATTGCCCGAGTCTGTCGGGTTCGGCTTTTCATCTTCGACCCGCGTGAAGACAGCTGTGTCTTCGAGGTCACCTGCTCCGAAGAGCGGTGAGGCTGGCGTAGCTAGCCTTATCTCGTCGACGATAGCTCGGTAAGTCGACCGCAGCAGGGCATTGGTGGCGAGGTCAGAGTAGTAGACGAAGTGGTCGAGGAGAATCGCCGCGACTTCACGATCGGGTCCCGTGAAGTTGTTGATCCAGGCAGACGGCCGAACCTCGGGAGGCGGAAGCCAAAGGCGACTCTTTCGATACGTGTCGCACTTGCTCAGCACCTTCGCCACAAGCTGTTCGCCCTGCATCCGCGGCAGGAGCGTACTGCCGGCTCTGCCGGCGGGTCAATCACGACGCGCCGAAGTACCTGTCACATAGGCGCGCGATGACCGCCCCCGTCAGAGAGGAGGCTCGCCAGATGAACAATGCGACCGGCATGACCGATCTATCGGCGCCCAGGCTTTGGGACGCAAACGACGTCGCCCGATATCTGAGGGTAAGCCGCTCGTGGGTCTACCATCGTGTAGACGCCGGCCAGCTGCCCTCGCTACGGGTCGGTGGCCTGGTGCGCTTCGACCCCGATGTTGTCCAGGCATTCGCTCGCGGCGAGGTCGGTTCGCAAACGGCAGCCGCAATCCGGCGCCAGTCTCAGCGGAAATCACGACAATCTGAGGCCGGTTGACTGTGTCCCCGGCAGAGCGATGCTGTCACATCGTGGGCAGCCGACGTGGCCACGATGGGCACCAGAATGCGGCGGAGACCTAGCCGTGGCGTCGGTCTTCCTCAAGCGGAACACCTGGTACCTCCAGGTCCGCGACGCGGCCGGGCGGCGCCGCTGCCTGGCGTCCTCGGCCGCTACCAAGACGGAGGCGAAGCGCCTCGCGAACGAGAAGGAGCGGCAGTACGAGCGCCAGCGGCTCGGGCTCGAGCCGGCGCAGATCTCCGACGACCTCGGCACGGTCGACGACCTCCTCGAGTGGTGGATCTACGACTTCCTCCGCCATGCCCCGTCCTACGAGTCGACGATCGCGACAATCCGAAAGCACCTCGTCGGCTCGAAGGACCTCGGCCGGCTCGGGCTCGAAGACGTCACGCCGGGCAAGGTCGACCTCTTCCTCATGCGGAAGGAGCGCGAGCTCAGCCCGCAGACGGTGAACCACCTCCGCGGCTTCCTCCGGCGCGCCTTCAACCTCGCCCGCCGGATGGAGAAGTTCCCGCGGCCGAACCCGGTCGCGGACGTCCCGAAGCGGAGGGTGCCGAAGCGCCTGCCCGACTACCTGCGCCCGACCGAGGTCCCTCCCCTGCTCGCAGCCGTGAAGCCGAAGTGGCGGGCGCTTTTCGCGACGGCGATCTACACCGGCCTGCGCAAGGGCGAGCTCTTCGCGCTCCGCAAGTCCGACGTCGATCTCGCGAGCGGCCTCATCACGGTCGCGCGCTCGCACGCGCGTAACACGCCGAAGAACAGCCGCGCCGAGGCGGTGCCGATCAACACCGAGCTGCTCACGCACTACCTGGAGCACGCGATCCGCACCTCGCCCTCGGAGCTCGTCTTCCCTGGCCCCGACGGGAAGATGTTCCCGAAGAACACGCAGCTCGAGCTCACCCTCCGCCGGGCGATGCGGCGCGCGGACCTGGTCACGGGCTACATCCACAAGTGCCGCCGCAAGGGCTGCGGGCACCAGGAGCCGACGGCCGACGCGAACCCGCGGCGCTGCCCGAAGTGCAACTTCAAGCTCTCGCCGATCGGCCAGGTGCGGAACATCCGCTTCCACCACCTGCGCCACACGACGGCCTCGCTGCTGCTCATGAACGGGGCCGACCTCGCTGCTGTCCAGCGGATCATGCGCCACCAGGACCCGCGTACGACGACCGAGTTCTACGGCCACCTCGCGGCGCACTACCTAAAGCGGGAGGTCGAGCGCCTCTCGTTCGGGGCGCCGCTCGGCTCCGAGCCCGCCGCGTCGCCGCCACAGCTGCCCCAGGAACCGCAGTTGGTCTACTTGGCGGGCGGTGCCCCGGAGTCGCCGCCGCCCGCCGCACGTGCGCGCCGTGGCGCGCGGAAAGCGGCTCCATTTACTACCCGGTTACTACCCACCCCTTCGGAGGGCCCTTCACCCCCCTCGCAGCGTCCGACGGATGGAAAGGATCGACGCGCAGTTACAGCGGTCGGGGCGAGAGGATTCGAACCTCCGACATTCTGCTCCCAAATCGCCGCCAGAGCCATCGCAGCGGCTCGCTGGCGGTCACAAGCATCGAGAAGAATTGGACTCAGGATCGCGGGCCGAGTCCGACGGTCGGAAGTATTCACCCCATTTTTCAGGCGATTTACTTCACCCGTACTTCAGAGCAGACCGCCGCCTGTTGACAGTTTCGCAGGTCGCCGAACGGCTCGGGGTGTGCGACGCGACGATCTACAAGCTGTGCGCCGAGAATTCACTACGGCACGTGCGGGTAATGAACTCGATCCGAGTCGCCGACGCGTGGCTTCAGGATTTTCTCGCGCGGCGCCCGACCGAAGTATGAGTGCCGATCGTCGTGTTGCGACTTCTGGCGGGCTCCTCTGATGTCGCAGTTCAATGCGGGAACCTCGCCGCTGCGCGTGCGCGCGTCCCGTCGCCTCCTACGGATCGTCCCGATGGAGCCCCGTGGCTAGCTTCTCGTACCGCTGGGGCGACAGCGCAGTCTCGAACGCGCCTTTCTGGCGACTCAGCTGTCCCAAGAGACTGTCCGCGATCCCCGGAGCTGATGAGGCAATCGCGTCCCGAACGACGCGGCTAAGTCGGTGGACGGGGTCGTCCTTCCCCGCTTGCGCAATGTCGTCGATTAGGATCAGTCGGAACGCGACGACATGCCACTGTGCAAGAGATACGAGCTTGGCGATCGAGAGCGCTGCCGGCTCGCGAAGGTCAGTAGCCGCGATTATCGGCTTTTCACGCAGGCGCCCCAACGTCCACCACAACAGGTGTACGCCCGATGTCCATGAACCTCCGCGGGCGAGGCAAGTCCTCACGTAGCCCCTTCCTAGGCTGAGGAATGCGATCTCGCCGCGCACGCCCGGGTCACGACGCAGCGCCGCGAGTGAGCTTATCTTCGAATCCAGGCGCCCGAACGACCTTACGTCCTCGAAGACCGCGTCGGACGGGAGAGCCCCATTCGGCAGCTCAGCCAGCTTGCGGCGCTTGGCATGGACTTGGGGGTCTGCGACGAGAGAGACGAACTCTTCTGAAAACGAGTTTTGGTGAAACTGGCGCTCTTCCTCGGCTCTCTTGGCGGGAAGATCCTTCCGATAGAGCTGACCACACGTCGTCTGATTAGGAGCGTTTAGAAGGAGTCGGTGCCTCGTGCAAAATCCGAAGGTCGTGCCGAGCGGTCCGATTTGCATCGGATTGTGGCAGCAGTTCGAACAAGAGAGAGGTTCCATTACTTAAAGACGTCAGCCACGGCAGCCGCTACATCGCTGGCCGAGACGGCGCTCCAGTCGAGCAAATGTTCACTCCACCTGATCACGTAGGCCCTCGCCTGGGCGACCAGAAATGGGTCAGTAGACTTCGCTGCCCCCTTTCCGTAGCCCCGGAGGTCGGTGACGAGCGACGCGTGCGAACGATGCTTGACGCCCCGTGTCTTCCCCTTGCCAAGGTCGACCGTCCAAGTTCGACCGCTAGGTCCGGCGAAGTAGTCGGCCACGTCCTCATCTTCCGTCGTCGAACTATAGGGCGTCGGACGACCGCGACCACCCAGGTACATGACGTGCTCGACGATTGACGTCTTGGCCTTTGGGTCGGGAACGGCGACGCCCGTCGCTGAGTCACCGCGAAAGAGGTCTATGTGTCTAGAGTGCTGGCCCATCGGAGACGGCGAGATCTTATACCATCAGGCACGATAGGCTCATCGGAAGTGCCCGTTCCTCGATTCGAAGCGGCCGTCCCGAAGGAGACCGATCCATGACGATATTGCCCTCGCCAGGACCGCGACGATGAGCTCCGAGGACCCGGCCGCGGATGATCACCTTTCGCGCCGCTCGACTGCGATCTGGAGATACGAGGGACTACTCCTTGAGCAACCGCAGCTCGAGGTTGGGGGGCTCTGGTACAGAGGCGGTGCATACTTCATCGTCTGCCGCGGCCTGGCGGAAGGTCTGACAGCGCGGGAGGGGATGCCGATCGAACGGTGGTTCGAGCTGTATTCGGTGATCGGCGAGCCACCGCTGTCGCTCGTGGGCTCCCCGCCCGACGGCGCGAGAGAGATAAGCGCGCGAACCTTGGAGGCTGCGGCCGCTGGGCATGGGGCTGTCCGCACACTCGGGGACGTGAACCAGGATCTCGCCCTCGCGCTCCCCAGTGCCTTCCCGCCATTCACCGCGCGACACGCACTCGGGACACTGGTGGTCAGCGTGGAGCGCCCCCTCGACGAGCTCGAGAACGCTCGGCTGCAGTTAGAAGTGGCGCGCCTCGGAATGGGACCGCTCGCGGTCCAGGTCGTTGCGGACTTTGAAAAGCGACCTTCACCTGCCCCCCGGGGCCAAGGAGACATGACGATACGATCCTCGCGAGTGCTGGCGGGAGCATTGCCACAGCGCCTCAAGTGGCATCTCGAGGACGACGAGGACTTTTGGGCCGACAACCGACTGCGCCTGATGGCTTCGGCGGATTTCCTTCAAGCGAAGGATGTCCTTCCGAATAGGTGGTCACATGGCGCACAGACCTGCCTCATCAACGCGACCTCATTCCCCACGTCCAACATCCGCAATCTCCTATCGATATACCGGACGGTGACGCTCGCCCCGCCTCTCGACGAGAAGTTTGCAGCCAATTGCGCATCACTGGGGGCCAGCCCCCAAGAGCTGATCGAGCTGATGCAGTTGGGTCGGCTACGCCTCGTGCTGCCGCAGCCGATCGAGCGCTACCGCCTCGCCTGGCTGGGCGAGGCCGCCGAAGCGGCGCCCGATGGCCTGCTCTTCTCGCGGCGCCTGGCGGCGGCAACTATCGTCGAGGCGCGTTCTCGCATTCCTCTCCTGTTCCCGCTTGCCGACATGCGTGAACGGCATGAGCTACTGCATGCGTTGGCGGTGCTCGCCGGCCGAGCGTCGCGAACCGAAAGTCGAGGTTGGCTGGACGGTCTGGTGGACGCCTTGAGTCGGGCGTGGCGCTTCGGCGACCTCATCATTCATCGTCAAGGCGCCAAGGGCACCTCTTACGTAGGCATCGCTGCTCTGACGGCGGCCGTTTGTAGCCGAGTTCGCGGCATCGACCGAACCATCGAAATCGAACACGCGGGTGAAACGGTCGAGTGGGCGACGGCGCTCGGCGCGACGGTCTGTCCCGTGGCCACGCCTTCGTACTCGGAGGAGGCCGCCAGCGAACTCGTCGCGGCGTTCTACGGCGGAACGTCCGGTGAGACCCTCCCGGCGGTGACACCCGAAGTTCATCGATTAATTGGTGACCTGCTGGTCATCGATGGCGACTCTCCTGTGGTCGATTTTGCAAGGGCGTTCGGAGGTGCAGACATCGACCGGTTCCGAACGCTTGTCGGGGACTACGCATCGACGTACGTCGTGCCGGAGGATCTCGATGCAGCCGTCAAGAAATTCAACGACGCTGTGCGAGGCTACGAGTCCCGCGCGGATCGAATCAAGTCTCTCGGGCTCGTGTCGCTGGGTCTCGCTGCCGCGAAGGCTACCAGCATTGTGAAGCCTGAGCAGACACTGATACCTCTTGGCGCCGCGATATTGTCGGGCCTGCTGGTGATCGGAGGCGAGGAACTCGCACACCGAAGTGCCATCGTTGGCCGACTCCTGGATGCAGCGAACGGCGCCCTCTCTGCCCGCCGCCCGGGCCCCGTCCTGGTCGCCCGAATGCGTCGACGGTTGAAGGCGGCGGCTTAGTCCTGCTGGCCGCAGTGTTTTCACGGCGCGCGAGCCGGAGCGAATCATCCACGCAAATTCGCCGCGAAGGTGGGAGTTGTGACCAAGTCCAGACTGAAGAAAGCTTCGAGCGAGCACGCACCTGCGACACGTCGCCCGGCGCGCACGGGCCGCGCGTGGAGTGAACTGGCCGGGGTGGCCGTCGGATCGTCTCAATGGGAAGCCGCGCGGCTCCCAGGCCTTCCCTGGCGGGAACTGGACGCCGAGAGGCGTGAGATCGCGACCTACCTAAACATCCAGAGATGGTTCGACCTTCTCCCTCGGGTCGGCGCAGAACCCGTAGCCCTGCCGACGATCGAGCGGGACGGCGCAGTTCTTTTGCGCGGCACCTTGACGCGAAAGGAACAGGCTCAATTCATCGACGCGGCGTTGCGTTGCCGCAAGGCTGCGACTGCCGCGTTTGCCTTCTCGATGCGCCGGCCATCTGCCGTCAAGCTGCGGGCGGCGATCATGGACTGTGTCAGTTGGCGATCCGGCCAGCTACAGGAAGCAAGACTGCACCAGCAGGATTGTCGAGATCGGCACGGCCAGGTCGTGAACCACGACATGGCGGCATGCATCGATCGCCGCAATGGGCATCGCATCTATCAGCAGGACATTTCGACGTGGATATACTGGGGCGGCCTTCGTCTCGCAGATCTGTGCATTCGTGAGGAGGCTAGCGGCGACGCACGGCTCGTCTACTCGGAAGCATCGCCCACCGACGGCGAGGGCTATTTTTCCAAAGTAGCCGCGAACTACGACCGCATGGCGGAGCTCTTCCGCGATCTCGCCCGCGTCACGGGTGGGCCACGGACAAGCGGGCGCAAAAAGAAGACGGCGACACGGGACCTTCTCAGGTGGGCTAAAGGCAAGATGACGCAGCACGAACTCGCCGAGTACATCGCGGAGGACTCCCGATCTCGCGAACTCAACCTCGACGTGAATGCCGCAGCTCACGGGTTCGACCTTTCATCTCGAGGAGATCGCGTTTCGTATGTGATGCAGCACTTCACGAACGTGCGCACAACGCGGCGCTGATCGCGTCGACTGCGCGAAATCGCTTCAATCTATTCTGCGTTTCGCACGGTGACCGTGCTTTCGCAGCCCGATAACGTCTCGTGTGCGATGAGGCGCGACAGGGAGCGGCATCGACGACTCACGAACGGCCGTGGATCCGCTGTAACCGCGATCTTGCTCGCGGGATTCTTGGTGATCGTGATGGTCAAGGGATACGTGCTCCATCTTGCTTGGAACAGCTTCAGGTTGGACCTGGCTCCAGCAGCTTCCAGTGCCGGGCGCGGCGCGAAATGAACTGCAGCGGTACCGGTGCCGCGCGCTCCGCCAAGAGGAGGTGATTTGGAACGGGCTTGAGAAGCGATCGCGGTGCTCGGCCCTTGCATTTGAAAGGGACCTTCCATATGCTCTGTATTGCATCGAACATCGACTAGCCAGAGGGCTACATGGAACCTGACACGAACAATCGGGGCAGGCAGTTCAACTTTCGGCTCTCCGACAGCGAGAACGGTGCTCTGTCCCGCCTTGCCGTCGAAAACGGGGTGACGCCATCGGAGTACCTGCGGCACCTCATTCGGCGTGCTGCTGCGGATTCGAGGACTCGACGCATGAGTCCCTTACATCTCGATATTCTTACGGCCATGGCCGACCATCCCAAGACCACGGTGAGCGTCATCGATTTGCTGAACCAGGTCCCGGCAAGGAGTGACGATGGTCAGCTCGGCAATCGGATCTCGATCGCCCTAGCGGACCTGGAGGAGCGTGGCCATGTCGTCCGCGCGGCCATCCCTGGTCGCAGCTATACGATCTCCGCTTCTGGCATCGACGTCGCGAAGGAACGTCGCTAAATGGCTTGGGCATTCTCTGATGGTATCGACGTCGCGGAGGTGACGAAGGACGTCTCCTTCGGTCCAGGCGAAGGGACCTTCGGACGGTTCCTGATCACGATGACGGCGAACGTGAACTCGTTCTACGAGCCGGATCCGGAGAAGAAATGGCAGATAAGACCCCTCTTCGCTGACGTTCGTCTTGTAAAGAACCACGACGTCAATCGGCGACAGATGTGGGGAACGTTCCAGACTCACGGGAGCTACGTGGTTCCATCGGGGACTGACGCGCGAAGACCCAACACGCACCAAGTGCTCTTTGCTCGTGCGTTCGACCCAGTGGAAATCGCCGCGATGGAAGAGTGGCGTGATGGCAGCGATCTCGATGTCCACGTGATCGTCCATGGCTTTGGCCACAAGGGGAACGAGATCGCTCATCGCTACTTCAACGAGGCGCAGGCCAGGATCTTCAGCAGCCAGTGGGAGGGACTGCTCAAGGACATCAAGTTTCACGAATACGTCAACGTACGCATACCCGTCACGTCGGGCCGAGTCGCCGCAGCCGCCGTTAGACTTCGCGAAGCTCAGGAAAAGCTCGACGCGGGCGACCATGTGAACGTTGTCCACACGTGTCGAAAGGCCCTGGAGGCACTGGGGCAGGCCGGATTTGGCCGACGCACACCGAAGGACATCAACGGCTGGATTCGAACTAAGCGTGACGAGGAGGAGCAGTACACGCTTGAGGATCGGACGGCCGTACTACAGGCGGCGGCGCGTGTCCTTTGCAATCTCGGCTCTCACGAAGCCAAGGAGGCCGCCCGAATTCAGCGATTCGACGCAGAACTCATGCTCGCGGTCACCGCCGGTATCATCCGAGCGGCGCCCTACCGACTTGCGTCTGCCGAAGCGATCCCAGACGACGAGCCATGACCTAACCTTCACCCGGTCGGGGTCAGCTGGCACTCTTCGAGATCTACCCACCACCCTCCGGACGGCTCAAATCTAACGCACGACTTCGCGGGGGGCGCGGGCGCATCCATACACGTTGCGAATGGTGCCTTGCGGTGCGTGGACGGACAGAGATAGAGATCGTGGCATGACGATCTCCGCAGCGTGGCGCGACGGAGAGAATGTCTTCGTCGTAGCCGACAGCCTGTTGACCTACGCCGGGACCGGCACCGTGCCGATGCTTCGTCCGGACTCGACGTTTCTTGAATCGTCGAGCCAGAATGCAGACAGGCGCAGTCATGAAACCGGCTGCAAGGTGTTCAACCTGGGCTCTGGCGTCATTGCGAGCTACGCGGGCGCTTCATCCGCGGCGGTCGGTTCGCTGAAGCAGATTCGCGCTTGGCTGGACGCCGGTGAAAGTCTCCGGTCGATCATGCGCAGCGTCGCCTCGGGCAGCGACCGACAGGACTTTCGCATCCTGCTTGGTGGCGGACCCAAGGGCGACCCGCAGCTCTATTGCCTAAGTTCCGACGGCAGTTGGCAGGAGATTTATGAGGATCGAGTTCCTGTCGTTTTGGGAAGCCTCCCCGACGAGGGGAAGGAGTTCGTCCGGCGCACGGTCTTGACTGGATACGCCCTGCCGCCGCTCTGCGCCGACCCTGACTACCTCATGGCTACCGTACTGATGAATCTGCAAGCGCTTGGGCGACGCGTTGACCTCACCCAAGATAAGGCTGGCGGCGCATTTTTCGGCATGCGCTCTGAGGCAGGGTGCGTCTACTCCCAACGAGACATTCTGTACGTCGCATTTTCAAAAAGTGAGCTTGCCGCAAACCGGGGCATTGAATTAGCCCTCGTCGGGATTCGCGACGAGGCCTTGATGGCTTGGCCTTTGGATCGGAACATCGCGATTTTCACATCCGATGTAACTCCCAAGACGGATGCGCAGATCGAACAGATCGTGCGCGAAAGCGATCTGCCCCTCGAAGCCCCGCCGTTCATCTGCCTTCTCGAGAAGCGTGTCGGCGCGCTGATCGGCATTGATTGTCGGAAGGCACCACCAGCCAAGTTCGTCACTTTGAAATTCTCAGAGGCTGGCTACCAGGTGACATTTCTCCCGGACGTGATGGGCTACGTGAATCGAATTCCCGACCCGACGCCCGAGCTTCCGTCGGTGGTATTGCAGTCCTTCTTGGTCGAACCAAATGCTCCAAACACGGCGCCCGAACCAACCTGAGCAAGGTCCGCAGGTACGTCGGATTGGAACGGCAAGATAAAGGGCCGGAGCTCACGACGCCCTAAGCGGGCGCGCTCGCTGGGAAAAATGTAGAGGCGCGCTACGCGCCGGCGGTATACGAGCACGTCAAAACCTCGATGGATCCTCAGGTTTTCCTGATACCAGCACGAAACTTCGGCACCAGTCCTCGACGGAGATCGCTATCCGGACCGTCGCGCTGGCTACCTGACGACGGTGCCGCTCAGGTTGGCCCGGCGCCGAGTGAACGAGGCCTGAGAAATAGGCCGCAATTGCCGTCGTGCAAGCTGAGATCGTGACAGTCGGAGCAATCGCGCGGCCTGATAGGTAGGGCGCTTCGGGCGTCTGGAAATTGGACCGCCGAGACGTTGCCCGCGGCTGCCCGCAGTTGCCCGCGTGCGCCCGCGGGCAGATTCCACCCGCACCGCCGCGTCGTAAATGCGCGAAGCCACACGATCGCTAACCCGGCATCCCCATTGCGAGGTCTTCGGGACGGACGGGAGGACGAACGACCGCGTGAAGACCTCGACGACATCGCTGAGCCAATCATCTGATGCCGATCCACACGCCGATGCGGCGACGCCGCAACCCGGCAGCGGCTTGCCCGAGGGGACGCTACGTGGGCGCTGGTGATTCGAACTCTGATTCCAGCGAGCCGCCGGGCGGCCGCGCGGCAACGTTCGCGCCGTTCATTGCGACAACGTCATGTGGGGCCGCCGAGACAGAAGGGGCCCCGCACCGAGGACCATCAGCATGAGACGCCGCGTCCGAATTCAGCCCTACGTGCCGCGCGACCTGCAACAGAAGCTCCGTAGCTGGGCCGCTGCGCAGAACCTCACGGAGAGTGCGGTCACGGAGGCCGCGCTGTCCGCGTACCTCGACGACAGGCGCACGGACGAGGACGTAGTCGCCCGCCGCCTCGATCTCGTCAGCCAGGCCGTCGCGCGTCTTCAGAGTGACGTCGATGTGCTGGCAGACGCCTTCGGAGGGTACGTCCGTCGCCTGTTCCTCGTCGCGCTCACCAAGGCGGGTCCAGACCAGAACCGCCTGGCCGAGGAGGCCTACCAGACATTCCTGCGGGGAATTCTAGACGACAGCGGGGTCGCCGGGCGCTTCATCGGCAACGTACGACGCGCTCGAGCTCGGCCTATCCCGCCGCGGCCCGGCGCACCGCCCACCGGAGGGCGGTAGGGATGGCGGTCAAGTCGACGAGCGGGACGGACGACCTCGAACGTGAGGACCCCTTTCGGCCGAAGATGGGGCGCCGCAAGGGCCCCGACCGCGAGCGCGTGCCCAACTTTCGCGCGCAACTCGCCCGCGCCATCGCGAAGCAAGGTGGACCGAAACGTGGCCCCGGGCGCGCGATTTCGAAGCGTGGTCACATCGCGGTCCGGCCTCCGCACGCCCTCAGTCGACGATGCGTCATCAAGGCGCGGTACGTCTCGATGAGCGGCAATGGCCGCAAGATCGCCAAGGCCCATCTCGCGTATCTCGAACGCGACGGCGTGGAGCGCGACGGATCTCCGGGTCGGCTTTATGGCGCGGACCAGACCTTCGATGCGGAGACATTTCGCGCTCCACTCGACGGCGAGCCCCGGCAGTTTCGGTTCATCGTTTCGCCCGAGGATGCCCACCTCCTCGACCTTACGGAATTCGCTCGCCAGCTCATGGCGCAGGTAGAGAAGGACACGGGACGCCGGCTCGACTGGGCGGCGGTCAACCACCACAACACGGACAATCCGCACGTCCATATCGTCGTTCGCGGGCTCGATCGCGACGGCGACGAAGTGCGGATCGATGGCCGCTATATCGCTCAGGAAATGCGATGGCGCGCCCAGGAAATCGTCACGCGCGAGCTCGGGCGGCGGCCGGATCCGGAGATTTCTCTGATACGAAATCCCGAGATCGAGCGCGAGCGGTTCACGCACCTCGACCGGATCATCGAGTCCGCCGCCACGCCGGAGAGGATCGTCTCGCTCGATCGAATCCTCGCTGAACCAGGTGACGAGGGGCGGGCCTGCGTGGCGCGCCTGTATACGCTCGAGACCCTGGGCCTCGCCAGAAATGGCGGCGCCGGTGCGTGGCAGCTCGAAACCGAATGGCAGCAGACCCTCAAGGACCTCGGCGAGCGGCAGGACGTCCTTGACCGCCTTCAGCCTCTCGTCGGCAACCGCGCCATCAGTTTTCGGGTCGTCGACGAGCTGCGCCCCGTTCCTGCGTTCGAGGGTCGCGTCGTCGGAAAAGGTCTCGACGACGAGCTCGGCGGACGCATGTTCGTCGCCATTCAGGCGGCTGAAGGCGAGTCCTCATATCTCCGGCTCGCACCACATCTCGCGGAGCCTCTGCGTGAAGGCGACGTCGTTCGCGTGAAATTCGACGCCGAACGGTGGCTCAAGCCGGCCGATCGGATTGTCGCGCGCTTCGCCCAAGAAAATGGCGGAATCTACGACCCGGTTCGCCACCGGCAGGAGCTGGAGAACCTCCAGCTGTCGCGGCCGTCGATCGACGGACCGACGCCCGCGGAGCGTGTCGCCGCGAACGTCCGACGCCTCGAACGTCTGGAGCGGTACCAGCTCGTGACACGGCTACCCGGTGGGCGCTGGCAGGTTCGGCCCGATTTGCTGAGCCAGCTGGAGGATCGGGAGCACTCGCATCCGCAGCCACGTATGACCGTGGAGCGAATCGGTCCGGAGCGTGCGACGCCGGCTCGCCTTCCCGACCGACCGGCACCCGCGCAGCCCGCGCCACAGCCGGACTGGACGAAGGAGCGGGCCGCCCTCGGCCAGGCGTTCGAGAAGGCGGAACGCCTGAAGTTCGTCGCCGATCCGGCGGGCTTCCGCGGGTGGGCTCTCGATTCCGTGACGACGCGGAGCGGGCACGAGCTGGTGCGCCTCGTGAACTATCAGCGCAACGAATTCACGCTGGTCCCGAAGCCGCCCGACTGGGAGCAGCTACGCGGGAGGACCATCAGCGTCACGGCCAACCGCGAGCCGAAGGTCGTGCTGCAGCGCGACCGAGGACTTTCTCGCTGAGATGAAACGATCGATCCGCGCTCACCACCACAGGAGGCATGCACATGGAAAATGGCAGCAGCAAGCGACGCGTAGGACGCCCAAAGTCTCGTCCCCAGACGGGACCTCTGGTGCTGGAGGGCGGCCAAGCCCGCGTGAAATTGGAGGTCGAGGTCACCGACTCGACGGCCGACGAGCTCACGGAGTACGTGCGCTGGGTCGAGCTCTCGTCGTCGATCGCGACGAGCGACGCCAAGTCCAAGACGGTCGACTTCGCGCTGCGCGATCTGTTCCGACACGATCGCCTCTGGAAGGAACACCAGAAGAGCGCAGGCCGGCCCGGAGCGCCGCCAGCCCATGACACGCCGGCCACCGCTGTGCCCGCGCCTGCCCCTCTCCCACCGCCGGCTTCCTCGGCGCGTCCCGTCCCGACCCCGACGAAGCCCGAGGGCAATCGCTGATGGAGACCGAATCGATCGTCGACGACGAGAGCACCACGGTCGTTTTTCTGCGGCCAGGTGCCGAGGCTCACAGACCCGCGACGCGCGCCGGTGGTAGGAGTGGACTGTGGAATCCGGCCGACGTGGCCGCGTTCCTCCAGGTCAGTCGATCGTGGGTCTATCAGAAGGCGGAAGCCGGGCTCTTGCCGGTCATCCGTTTGCCGGGCAGCTCGCTTCTCCGGTTCGAGCCGGAGGCGATCCGAGCGTTCGCCCGAGGTGAGTGGATGCCGGCCAAGCTCCCGGCGGTCCATGCAGTGAAGAAGCGGAAGTAGCAGGTGCAGCGGAGGACGAGATGGCCGAGCCATTCGAGAAAGCGGGCAAGTGGTACAGCGCCTTCAAGGACCGCCACGGTCGATGGCGGTACCTCGTGCTCAAGGCGGCGACCAAGAGCGAGGCGCGGCGGCAGAACGCCGAGCTTCAGCTGAAGGAGGACCGGATCCGGAAGGGGCTCGACACCGCGCCGCTCGAGAACCTCGACGAGACCTTCGGCGATCTGCTCACGTGGTGGATGGACCATCGGCTGCGCCGGACTCGGGCCTACCGCCAGTGCTCGGGGACCGTGCGCCGGCACCTCCTCGGCTCGAAGCTGGCAGGCCTCGCGCCCGCGGAGGTCACGCCTGGCAAGGTCGAGGACTTCCTGTCGGCGAAGGAAGACGACGTCAGCGCCTCGACGGTGAACCACCTGCGCGCGTACATCCGGACAGCGTTCAACGCGGCCCGCGGCGCCGAGCGCTTCCATGGGCCGAACCCGGTCACGCGTGACGTGAAGAAGCGCAGAGTCCCGAAGCGCAAGCCGCTCTACCTACAGCCCGAGTGGGTACCGCAGATCCTCGACAGCGTGCCCGAGCGCTGGCGCGGCGTCTTCGCGACCGGCATCTACGCGGGGCTGCGCAAGGGCGAGATCGTCGCGCTCCAGAAGAGCGACGTCGATCTTGACGCTGGACTGCTCTACGTCCGTCGCTCGAACGACTCGGCCACGACGAAGGGCGGCCACGAGGACGGCATCCCGATCGCCGAGGAGCTCGTCCCGTACCTTCGCGAGGCGTTCGAAACGTCGCCGAGCGTGTGGCTGTTCCCGCGCCCCGACGGCGGCCGTCACCCGGAGAACGTCAACCTCGTCTCGATCCTCCGCACGGCGCTGCGCAAGGCCGATATCGTCACGGGCTACGTGCATAAGTGCCGCCGCCAGCGCTGCGGCTACTCCGAGGAGGCCGCCGACGGGAACCTGCGCCGCTGCCCGAAGTGCAACATGAAGCTCTGGCCCGTCGGGAAGGTGCTCCCGATCCGCTTCCACGACACACGCCATACCACCGCCTCGCTGCTCATGATGTTCGGCGCGAACCCGGCCGCCGTGCAGCGCATCCTGCGCCACTCGGACATCCGCGTGACGATGGACGTCTACGGCCACCTCGCGCCGGGCTACCTGCGCAGCGAGATCGATCGGCTCTCGTTCCGTCCGAAGCCGGTCGATTCCGTCCGATTTACTTCACCGGTACTTCAAAGCTCGAAGGTCGACGATCTGCCGCTTCTGACCGCTCCCGAACCTGCGAACGATTCCAGCGACCTACCTCGGTCGGGGCGAGAGGATTCGAACCTCCGACATTCTGCTCCCAAAGCAGACGCGCTACCAGGCTGCGCCACGCCCCGTGGCGCGCGCATCTTACACAGTCGCGGCGCGGGCGGCACGCTCGCGTGCGAGCACGATCGCTACGCGCGGGCGGGGCGGCCGCCTTGGCGGGCTTCGGCTCGGCGCTCTACCTGATCCAACAGGTTGAGCTGATCCACGGTGCGGGCGCCGCTGCGGGGAGCGGGCGCGGGGCGCTCGGGCGCATCCAGAGTTTGGATGCGGTAGTTGCCGATGAGGCCGGCGACGATGTTGCGGGCGCGCTCGACGATCAGATCCTCGGACAGCTTCACGCCGTCGCGGGTCTGCAGCACGCGGATGCCGTCGGCGATGTCGTCGACCAACAGCCGCACAGTCGTCCCGCTCACCCGGGATCGCGTCCCCTCTCGCCTCACGATGGTCCGAAGGATAGGAGTTCCGTCTTCACGCGCCAAGGGGAAATCTCGGCGAAAACGTTGAATTCACGCGCGCGGCGAGCGCCAAAATTCTGACGCGCGACGCTCGACCATCTGCGGCAAATGGTCACGCCTTCGGGCGCGCGATCACGGAAGCCAGCGCGACGCCCAGCGCGCGGAAGGCGACGGCCCGATGGGACAGGTGATTCTTCTCGTCGAGCGGGATCTCGGCCATGGTCTGCGCGCGCTCGACCACCAAGAAGTACGGGTCGTAGCCGAAGCCGCCATCGCCGCGCGGCGCCTCGGTCACGCGGCCCTCGCACGCGCCGGCGCGCCACATTTCAATTCCGCGCGTGGGATCGACGAACGCGGCGACGCAGCGGTAGCGACACGTGCGTCGCGCCTCGGGCACGCCGCGCAGCGCTTCGATCAGCTTCGCGTTGTTGGCTTCGTCGGTCGCGCCCACGCCTGCGTAGCGCGCTGAAAAAACACCGGGCGCGCCGCCCAACGCGTCGACCTCCAAGCCTGAATCATCGGCCAGCGCGGGCAACCCGGTCGCGGCCGCGGCCTGGCGCGCCTTCGCGAGCGCGTTGCCCTCGAACGTCACCTCGTCCTCGCGCAGCTCGGCGTCGGGCGCGAGCTCGTCGATCGTCACGAGCTCGAGGCCGCTTCCAGCCAGCAGCGGCACGAGCTCGCGCAGCTTGCCGCGGTTGCGTGTCGCGACGACGACCTTCATCGAAACCTACGGCTTGGCGCGATCGAGCGCTTCGCGCTGGCGCGCGAGCAACGTCTTCATCGCGCCCGACGCCAGCGTCACCAGCTGGCCGTACTGCTCGGCCGAGAACGACTCCTTCTCGGCGGTCGCCTGGATCTCCACGAAGCCGCCCGACTCGGTCATGACGAAGTTGCAGTCGACCTCGGCCTGCGAGTCCTCGACATACGGCAGGTCGACGCGCGCCTCGCCGTCGATGATGCCGGCCGAGATCGCGGCGACGGCCTGCTTGATGGGATCCTTCGCGCCGGGCAGCTTGCCGGCGGCGCGCAGCCGGCGCGTCGCGAGCGCGAGCGCGACGAAGCCGCCGGTGATGGCCGCCGTGCGCGTGCCGCCGTCGGCCTGGATGACGTCGCAGTCGACGGTGATCTGGCGCGGCCCCAGCGCCTTCTGATCGATCGCGGCCCGCAGCGCGCGGCCGATCAAGCGCTGGATCTCCTGGCCGCGCCCGCCGGGGTTGCGGCCGCTGCGCGTGTGGGTCGAGCGCGGCAGCATCGCGTACTCGGCGGTCACCCAGCCCTTGCCCTTCCCTTCCAGAAACGGCGGCACCTTCTCCTCGACGCTGGCGGTGCAGATGACGTGCGTCTCGCCGAACGCGATGAGCACGGAGCCTTCCGCGTAGCGGTTGAAGTCGGGGGTGATGGTGACGACGCGCAGCTCGTCGTTCTTGCGGCCGTCGGGTCTCGTCGTCTTGGACATCAGGACCGCGGACTGTACATGGTGGGTGACGTCGCACGGAAGCCCACATCGTCGCGAAATCGCTGGCGCCGACCGGAAAGGGCCTAGGCAACTGCCGTCGCTGTGGGCATTCTTTGAGGGTCCGTGGCCAGGATTTTGCCAGCAGATGCCCGAACGGGGACCACCGTGGGCAAGTACAAGCTCCACGAGATCGTCGGCCGTGGTGGCATGGGCGTGGTCTATCGCGGAGAGCACGTCTACATCGGCAAGGAAGTCGCCGTGAAGATCCTCCACGAGGGCTACGGCGGCCGCGAAGAGTCGGTGAAGCGCTTCCTGCGCGAGGCGCGCGCGGCCAGCCTCATCAACCACCCGAACATCGTCGACGTCACCGACTTCGGCAAGTCGAGCGACGGCACGGTGTTCTTCGTGATGGAGCTGCTCGAGGGCGAGGCGCTCGACGTCGTGCTGCAGCGCGATCGGCGCCTCGACCTCATGCGCGCCATCACGATCGTGAACCAGATGGCGGGCGCGCTGGGCTCGGCGCACAGCAAGGGCATCGTCCACCGCGACCTCAAGCCCGAGAACGTCATGCTGATTCGACGCGAGGGGCGCCGCGAGCTCATCCGCCAGCTGATCGACGACGAAGGCGTTCACCAGGTGAGCGAGCGCGAGAAGGCGTTCGACTTCGTGAAGATCCTCGACTTCGGCGTCGCGAAGGTACGCGATCCCGAGGCCAACGAAGAGGGCCGGCGGCAGACGCAGCAAGGGATCGTGTTCGGCACGCCCGAGTACATGGCGCCAGAGACGGCGCGCGTGGGCATCAGCGATCCGCGCACGGACATCTACGCGCTCGGCATCATGTTCTACGAGATGCTCACGGGCATGGTGCCGTTCACGGGCGAGACGCCCGTCGACGTCATGCTGAAGATCGTCTCGCAGCCGGTGGTGCCGCCGCGCGAGAAGGCGCCGGGGATCGAGATCACGCCCGAGGCGGAGCGACTCATCATGAAGGCGCTCGCCAAGGACCCGCGGCAGCGCCATCAATCGATGGAGGAGCTGTTCCGGGATCTGCAGCAGTGTTACGGCAGCGTGCGCTACCGGCGGCAGCTGGAGCTGCGCACGCCGGCGCCGATTCCGCTCGACAAGCGCAAGCCGTCGGCGGACCTGAGCGACGAGCCGCCGCCCATCGCGGGCGCCGTGCCGGCGGCGACGGCCAGCAACGGGACGGCGGGGCCGATCCTGCTGACGAAGCGCAAAGAGCGGAAGCGAACGTTGCCGATGGACATCGGGATCAAACCCGAGCCGACGCCCGAGGTGGCGCCGCCTGCGCCTGCTGCGGCCGCGCCGGCCGGCGAGCGCCACTGGCTCGACGCCGAAGAAGAAGAAGACACGGAAGACTGGGGCGACATCGACCTCGACGACGTGCACGGCACGCGCTGAAGAAGCGGCGGCCCGGCCCTCAGCGCGACATGCACTGCTTGTACGGAACGCCGCCGGGCGGCGCGGGGATCTCGCGGCACTGCTCGTCGTCGGCGCAGTCGGGATCGGCGGTGCACGAGACGGAGACGGCCATCCAACCGCCCGAGGCGACGATCGCGGCGACGCCGGCGGCGACGGCGACGAAGCCGGCGTCGACCATCGTGGCATTCCGGTTTTTGTCGAGCGACTCGCCCGCGGCCCACGACACGCCGCCCGCGACGACGGCCAGGCTGCCCAGCGCGGCGATCGTGCGCGGCGCCGCGTAGCGCCCCGTGCATCCGCTCACACACGCGAGCGCCAGCGTGAGCCGGGCCAGCACGGCGACGCGCTTCGAAACTGTACGCCCGGGTGAATCTCCCATATGGTCGGCGGCTCCGAGGCTATGTCGACGGCGTTTCGATTTCCACTCGCGGCCACGGTCGTCGCGCTTTGCGTGGCGCTCGCGTCGCCCGCGCGCGCCGACGAGAACATGCTGCGCGGCCCGCACCCGTTCTTGAAGAGCAACGAGCTGTCGGCGCACATCCTGCTGGCGGGCGGCGGCGGCAGCACGCCCGGCGGCACGAAGCTGGCCGTCGACTATGGCTACAAGCTGGCGCCGCCGCTGTGGTTCGACGTGGCGCTCAATTACCAGCACTCGACGTGTCACGAGCAATCGGGCGCGACGACGTGCTCGCAGGCGACGGGCGACGTCTGGGAGACGCTGGCGGGTGTGAAGCTCAAATTCGCGACGGCGATCCCCGTCGTGCCCTTCGTCAAGGCCATGGCGGGCTTCGCCTTCGAGTTCCCCGACGGCAGGTACAACGGCGGCGGCATCGCGGGGCGAGTGGGCGGCGGCGCGAACTACTTCTTCTACGACTGGCTGGGGCTGGGCGTCGAGCTCGGGGTCTCGTTCGGGTATTTGTCGACGAACCCCACGGGGTATTCGGTCATCGACTTCGGCGGCGGCCTCGAGTTTCAGTTTTAGGCGACCGTCAGCTTCTCGATCTCGGCGACGCTCTTCGGCGTCTCGTGCGTGAGGTTGTCGTAGCCGCCCTCGGTCACGAGGATGTCGTCTTCGATCCTCACGCCCAGGCCGCGGTACTCGGGCGGCACGTCGGCGTCCTCGGCGACGTACAGGCCCGGCTCGATCGTGAGCACCATGCCGGGCGCCAGCGGACGCGCGGCGCCCTCCTCCGAGTAGAAGCCGACGTCGTGCACGTCGATGCCGAGCCAGTGACTCGTGCGGTGCATGTAGAACGGACGGTAGGCGCCGGTCTCGACGAGCTTTTCGAGGTCGCCGGCGTCCGGTCCCTTGATCAGGCCGAGCGCGACGAGGTGCCGCGTGAGCGACGTGAGCACCTGCCCGTGAATGTCGTCGATCGTCGCGCCGGGCTTCACGGCCTCGATCGCCGCGATCTGCGTGTCGAGCACGGCTTCGTACAAGCGGCGCTGCGGCTCGGTGAAGCGGCCGCCGACCGGGAACGTGCGCGTGACGTCGGCGGTGTAGCCGTCGACCTCGGCGCCGGCGTCGATGAGCAACAGCTGCCCGGCGGCCAGCGTCGACGAGTTCTCGACGTAGTGGAGGATGGTC
Source organism: Polyangia bacterium (assembly GCA_035549075.1). Classification (GTDB taxonomy): domain Bacteria; phylum Myxococcota_A; class Polyangia; order Fen-1088; family Fen-1088; genus DASZFV01. The sequence goes on from DASZRT010000009.1 coordinate 125,246, forward strand.
GCGTTGACGCCGCCGCCCACGATCGTCGGGTAGCCGGGGCCCGCGCCGCCGCGGCGGCGGAACGTGTAGTCGACCAGCGCCTCGATCTCGCCTTCGTTGACGCCGGGACGCGCGGCGCGCATCGCCGCGATGTGCGCCTCGGCGGTGATGGCGGCGGCGCGGCGCTGCACGGCGATCTCTTCGGCGGTCTTCACGAGGCGCAGCTCGTGCACCGACAGGCGCGCGTCGACGAGACGCACGGGCGCGCGGCGGCCGCGGCGCTCGGCCGAGCGCATGCGCGCGACGGTGCGCGACACGAGCGTGTCGAGCGAGGGCTCGCGCCCGAACGGGAAGTGCACCTCTTCGACGCCGGCGAGCACCTCGGGCAGCTTCGTGTCGAGCTCGGTCGCGGGGAACGCGGCGTCGGCGCCAAAGTCGCGCACGGCGCCCTCGATGCCGGCGCGCCGGCCCGTCCACGTCTCGGCGGCCGGATCGCGCGGCCGCACGAACATCACGAACGGCGTCTCGGGGTGATCGGGGCGCAGCACGATCGTCGTGCCCGGCTCTTGGAAGCCCGTCAGATAGAGGACGTCGCTGTCCTGCCGGAACTTGTAGTCGGTGTCGCCGTTGCGGAGCCGCTCGGGCGCCGAGGCGAGCACGAGCGCCGAACGCGGCGGCAGCATCTTCATGAGGCGGGCGCGGCGCGCGGCGTGCTCAGCGGAAACGGCCATCGCCTTCATCTTAACTTATGATGCGCGCGCCCGCCGTCGGTGGGCTTCTTCCATGGCGAGCGACGTCGGAATCGTGACGATCAACGCGCGCGGCGCGGCCCGCGTGCGCGCGGGACATCCGTGGGTCTACCGCCCCGACGTCGTGAAGGGCCCGGCGAAGGACGCGCGCGCGGGCGGGCCCGCCGTCGTCGAGGTGCGCGACCCGCGCGGCAAGCGGCTCGGGTTCGCGACGTGGGCCGCCGAGGCGCGGCTCGCGCTGCGCGTGCTGGGGGCGGAGATCGAAGCGCCGCGCGATCTGCTCGCCCTCGTCGCCGCCCGCTTCGACGCCGCGCTCGAACGTCGTCGCGCGCTCACGCTCGATCGCGACGCCGTGCGCGTCGTGCACGCCGAGAGCGATGGCATCCCCGGGCTCGTCGTCGATCGCTACGCCGACGCCGCCGTCGTGCAGACGACGTCGGTCGCCATGGATGCGCAACGCGCGGCGATCGCGGCGCTCGTGCGCGAGCGGCTGGGCGCGCGCGTCGTCATCGCGCGCGACGACGGCTCGGCGCGCGACTTCGAGGGGCTGCCGCGCTTCGCGGGCATCGTGGCGGGCGACGCGGGCGCGTCGACGCGCGTCGAGTACCGCCTGGGCCCGAACCGCCTCGAGGCCGATCTGCTCACCGACTCGAAGACGGGCGGCTTCCTCGACCAGGCCGACAACCACGCCGCCGTCGCCGCGCTCGCGCCCGCGAACGCGCGCGCGCTCGACGCGTTCACCTACCACGGCGGCTTCGCGCTCGCGCTCGCGCGCAAGGGCGGCCCCGTGCTCGCCACCGACGAGGACGCGACGGCCGTCGCGCGCACGGGCGACAACGCGCGCCGCAACGGCCTCGCCAACCTCGAGGCGCGGCGCGCGAACGCGTTCGATCTGCTGCGCGAGCTCGAAGGCCGCGGCGAGCGCTTCGACGTCGTCGTGCTCGATCCGCCCGCGCTCGCCAAACGTGGCGCACCGAGCGGTGCGGGCGCGGCCGCGGCGTTGGGCGTCGCGGATCGCGCCTACAAAGAGCTGATCTTGAGAGGTGCGCGGCTCACGCGCGCGGGCGGGCTGCTCGTCGTGTGCTCGTGCTCGGGCCGCGTCTCTCGCGCGCACTGGGACGAGCTGGTCGTCGAGGGCCTCGCCGACGCGGGCCGCGCGGCGCAGGTGCTGGCGCGCAACGGCGCCGCCGCCGATCACCCCGAGCTGGTCGGCGTGCCCGAAACCGCGCACCTCAAGACGTGGATCCTGCGCGTCCTCTGATCACTCGACGCGGAGATCGTCGACGAGCAAGCCCACCTGCGCGCGGCCCAGGCTGCACTGCACGTCGGTGGACGCGATCTCGAAGACGACCTCGTCGGTGTGATCGGACGGCAGGTCGATGGCGAAGGACTGCGGTGCCCCTAAGAACACCGTGACGCCGTTGCCGATCGGCGTGGACGTCGACGAGGTCGGCTGCGCGAAGGCGTAGCTCGACGCGGCGGTGTGGCCGACCGATCCCACGAACACCCGGCCGCTGAACGCTTCGGCGGCGAAGTTCGACGCTTGTTGGTACGAGAACGAGACCTTCGTCGCGCCCGCGGGCACGGCGAGCCGCGCGAGGAAACGTGCGTTCAAGTCGGAATTCGTCGCGAAGGGCACGCCGCTGCGAGCCACGTAGATCGAGCGGGTGCCCGTGATGGGCGCGAGCGCGCCGGCGCCGGCGTCGCCGAACGCTTCGCCCGCCGTGATGACGGCGGCGCCGCCCAGCGTCGAGCCCGTCGCCGACTCGAAGCCGTCGGCGGCCAGGACCGGCGGCTCGGGAAACGAGCCGAGCCGCAGCGCCGCGTTCGCGAGGCCGTGCAACCCGGCGTAGTCGACGAGCCCGTCGACCTGGACGCTGTAGCCGCCGCCCGTCGGCAGCACGACGTTGGGCTTCGTGAAGCCCGTGATCGGCTCGGAGACGCCCGCGTCGCCGCCGCCGGCGGCATTGGGGACGAGCGGCACGAGATCGGCCGACGCGCCGTTCGAGTCGACGAGCTTCGCGGTGGCCGCAGGCGACAAGGGCTCGGAGGTACCGAGCGAAAACTCCGCGAAAGGATCGATCTCGCGCGCGGAGCCGACGAGCGTCGGCGGCGTCTTGTCGGGGCCCGCGACGGCCTCGAAGGTGAATGGCTCCGTGAACTCGCAGTCGCCGCACGAGATGTCCGCTTTGCCCGCGCCGTGGCCCTGCAGCGTCGTGCCCGAGAGCGTGAAGTCGAACGATTGAAGCGAAAGGTCGGTCGCGGTCGAGCACGTGCTCGCGTTCGGCGCGCCCACGGGCACGGCGCCCACGACGTGGAACGTGTCTCCGTCGCGCATGACGGCCGCGAGCGCGCCCTGGCCTTGCGCGCCCACGACCACGTGCGTCTCGTCAGTGAACGCGAGCGTGAAATGGCTCGACGACGGAAAGTCGCCGCTCATGAGCCCCGCGCCGGGCGTCGGCTTCAACGACGCCACGACGTCGAACGCGCGCCCGGTGACGGCTCCGCCGTCCGGAGATTGCGTGCCCGCCGCATGCCGCCCGCACCCCGCGACGCCCACGGCCAGCACTAGAAGAAGAGGCTTCACAGAGGCCATTTCAACCGGAGTGGCGCGCGTGAAGTAGGCCGGCCGAGAGGCCGATCCAGGCCGGCACGAGCAGCGCGATGAGCGCGGCGTTGTCCTGGTGGCGGAAGGCCGGGAGCGCCTTCAAGCCCCAGCCGAGCAGCGCGAACAGGAGCGCCGAGACGGAGACGCGCAGCGCCGCGAGCGTCGCGCGTCTCGAGCCGAACGTCACGCCGAGGCCGAGCACGGCGAGCGCGAACGCCCAGGGCGCGCACAAGAAGATGTTCTCGTTGCGGTGGGCGACGACGTGGTCGGTGAAGCCCCACACGTAGACGAGGAACGAGCCTATGAAGCCCGTGACGAGCCCCCACGCGGCGACGACGAGGCCGAAGCCGGCGCGCGCGGCGCGCGACAGCGGCGCGGCCCATCCCAGCGCGACGAACAAGACGCCGAGCGCGAGGCCCACGAGCAGCAGCGACACGAAGCGCGACGGCGGCTCGTGCGGAGGCTCGGGCCGGCTCGCGCGAAAGATCGTCTGCTCGGACGCGACGAGCGGGCGCCCACCCACGGCGACGGCACGCAGGCCGGCCTCGAGCTCCTCGGGGATGTACATCTCGGCCCAACGATCGATGGGGCGATCGGCCGCGCCCGCGAGGACGACGTCGAGCGCGAGGCTGAACCACGCGGAGCGCGACGTCATGCGCAGCGCTTGCTGGCGCAGCGTGAGGCGGGCCGGCTCGCTCGCCGAAGCGCGCAGGGCGCCGTCGGTCGCGCGGTCGACGGCGTCGCGCACGCGCGTCGAGCAGTTGTCGAGGAAGTAGTCGTACTTGTACGCGCGGTTCTCGGGGCGGGCGTTCTCCTCGAGCCGCGCGACGAGCGCGCGCTTGGCCTCGGGCGCGAGCGCGAGCTGCTGCGCGACGATGCTGCGGTTCTCGTGCTCGTACGAAGCGAGCGTCACCGACAGCGACGACACCGACAGCCAGTACGTGAGCCGCCCCTTGAGAAAATCGAAGATGAGGCGCGGCGAATCGAAGCTGAACGTGCCGAAGTTGAAGACACGGTCGGTGCCGGCCGCGCGATCGCGCACGAGGAGCGCGTCGTGCCCGAACATGAAGAACGGGTGGTCGCCCGGCCCGAACGTCAGCACGTAGATCGACAGCGGATCGTCGACGGGCGCCGCGGCAGTGGGCGCAACCTCTTGCGCCTCCGCGCGCGCGGTGAGCGTCCCGAGCAGGACCAGCGCGAGGACGACCCGCCGCATGGTCACGACCCTAGCACGGGCCGCGCGCTCGTCAGCGATCTCGCCTACCGAACGCGTCGCAACACGGCAGCAAAAAATCCGTCGGTGTCGTGCACGTTCGGCAACAAGCGCAGCGACAACTCGTCACCGACGGCGGCGGCGCGCTCCTTGCCCCAGATCTCCTTCACGGGCACGCGCACGAAGTCGTCGCGCTCGGCGAGGAAGCGCGACACGACGCCTTCGTTCTCGTCTTCGACGACGCTGCACGTCGCATAGATGAGGCGGCCACCCTCGGCGACGAGCGGCGCGTACGTCACGAGCAGCGCGAGCTGCCGCGCGGGGAACGACTTCACGGCCGCCGGCGTGAGCCGCCAGCGCGCCTCGGGGTTGCGCCTCAGCGTGCCCAGCCCCGAGCAAGGCGCGTCGACGAGCACGCGATCCCACGCGCCGCGCTTCGCCTCGGCCGGCAACGACGCCGCGCCCTCGCCTTCCACGGCCCGCGCCGCGACGTTCGTGAGCCCCGCGCGCCGCGCGCGCCGCCGCAGCTCCTCCAACTTTTTCCCGTCGGTGTCGAGCGCGAGCAAGCGTCCTTTGTTGGCCATCGACGCGCCGATCGCCAGCGTCTTGCCGCCCGCGCCCGCGCACGCGTCGACGACGCGCCCGCCCGGCGGCGGCGCGACGACCTCGGCGACGAGCTGGCTGCCCTCGTCCATGACCTCGAACAAGCCTTCCTGGAAGGCCGACAGCCCGAAGGCGTTGACGCGCGTCTCGAGCACGAGGCCCGCGGGCGCGAGCGGCGTGGGCTTCGCGACGACGTGCTCCTCGGCGAGCCGCGCGACGAGCGCGTCGCGCGAGATGCGCGCCGTGTTCACCCGCAGCGCCATGGGCGCGCGCCGGTTCATGGCGTCGGCGAGCGCGGCGCCGCGCTCCGGGCCATAGTCGTTCGTGAATTGCTCGAGCATCCACGTCGGCACCGACAGCCGCACGGCCTCGCGCTCGAGCCCCGTGCGCTTGCCGAGCCCCGCGTCCTCGTCGACGACGCGCGCGAGGTCGACCTCGGCGCCCAGCCACCGCTTGGCCTCGTCGCGCGCCGCCTCGGGCGGCAGCCCCTCGCGCAGCTCGTGGATCACCAGCTTGAGCGCGTCGCGCGCCACGGGCGACAGGTCGGCGAAGGCCGCCGGCCCCACGGCGGCGTCGGCGCGCCGCTGTCCCCGAAGCTCCTCAAGAATCGCGTCGAGCCGCCGATCCATCCGAATGAGGCCGTACACCGTCTCGGAGATCTTTCGCCTGTCGCCGCTCGGAAGCTCACGGTGCGCTCGGAAGCTGCGCGCGATGATGTCGCTCGCGAAGCCCCATTCGGCGCGCGCCTCGGCGGCGATCTCGAGCGCGAGCGCGCGCGAGCCGCCCTGCAGACGAGCTCCTGGCGATGCGGATGACCTCATGAACCCAATGCTAAAGTGCTCTCGGTGACCACCATGCCAACAGGCCCCCTCCCCGTGCTCGAAACCACCGGCAAGCCCAACCCGTACGCCGTCGCGCAGGACCAGCTTGACCGCGCCGCGAAGGTCTGCGGGCTGTCACCCGACGTCAAAGCGATCCTGTCGCAGCCGAAGAATGAGCTCATCATCAACTTTCCGGTCCGTATGGATAACGGAGAGTACCGGATGTTCAAGGGCTATCGCGTCCAACACTCGAACATCCTCGGCCCCTACAAGGGCGGCATTCGATACCACGAGCAGGTCTCCCTCGACGAGGTGAAGGCGCTCGCGGCCTGGATGACCTACAAAGGCGCGCTGCACGACATCCCGTTCGGCGGCGGCAAGGGCGGCATCAAGTTCATGCCGCGCAACCACTCGCAAAGCGAGCTCGAGCGCATCACGCGGCGGTTCACGCACGCGCTCGGCAGCAACATCGGCCCCGAGCACGACATCCCCGCGCCCGACGTGGGCACGAACGGCCAGATCATGGTCTGGATGATGGACACGTACATGAACACGGGCGGCGAGAACCGCAACGCGAGCCGCGGCGTCGTCACGGGCAAGACGCTCACGGCGGGCGGCTCGTACGGTCGCGAGACGGCCACGGGCCAGGGCATCGTCCACTGCATCACCGAGTGGGCGCGTGACAAACGCTTCGAGCTCAACGGCTCGACGTTCACCGTGCAGGGCTTCGGCAACGTCGGCTCGCACGCGAGCAAGATCCTCGCGCGCACGGGCGCCTCGCTCACGGCGACGGGCGACTGGAAGGGCTACATCTTCAACGGCGACGGCATCAATCCGTTCAAGCTCGGCGAGTACGTGCAGAAGACGGGCTCGGTCGTCGGCTACCCGGGCGGCAAGTCGATCTCGCGCGAGGAGTTCTTCGCGACCAAGGCCGACATCTTCATCCCGGCGGCGCTCGAGCTCGAGATCGGCATCGCCGAGGCGAAGGCGCTCGACGTCAAGCTCATCGTCGAGGGCGCGAACGGCCCGACGGAGACGGCGGCCGAGCCCATCCTCTTCGAGAAGGGCATCGACCTCATCCCCGACATCCTCGCGAACTCGGGCGGCGTCGTCGTCAGCTACTACGAGTGGCTGCAGAACAAGCGCAGCGAGCGCTGGGAGCTCGAAGAGGTCGAGGCCAAGCTCGCCAAGCAGATGAAGCGCACGTTCCTCGCCGTGAGCGAGTTCGCGGCGATGAAGAAGTGTGACTGGCGCCTCGCCGCGCTGGGCATCGCGCTCAACCGCATCGGCAAGGCCTACGCCGAGCGCGGCATCTTCCCGTAGAACTTTGCGTAGGGTCGCGTAGCGCTCGCGCCGCGAGGCGGAACGCGCGATCATCGCGCGCGTGCTCCGGTCGCTCGTGTTTGTGCTCGTGCTCCTGACGGGCGCGGCGCGCGCGCGTGCCGATGACGTGCCGCCGCTCACGGCTTCGCTCCCGCGCCCCAAGATTCTCTTCATCGCCGACGCCGTCACGGCCGAGGCGATGTCCGAGCGGCTGGGCGCGACGGTCCCCGCCGAGATGACGTTCCTGCCGCTCTTCTACGGCGAGACCAGCTTCCATCACCTCTGCGACAACGCGCTCAACGAGCCTGCCGAGGCGACGGGCGCCGTCGTGCGCGAGGGTGACGCCTACCGCGAGGCCGTGCTCGCGCGGCTGCGTGACTTCGACGTCGTCGTGACGCAGATGCCGGCGAGCTCGAACGACAAGACGCGCAACGCCGTCCTTCGCGACGTCGAGGCGCGCGTGACGACTTGGGTGCGCGGCGGCGGCAAGCTCGTCGTCGTCGGTGAGCCCTTCCCCGACGCGACCGGCGTCATGCCGTGCCGCCCTTCGCCGACGCTCATCAATTGGACGATGGGCTCGGAGGGCGCGACCGATCACCCGTTCACACGAGGGCTGCCGTTCGAAGTGACGGGCTCGCACTGGTACGCGGCGATCTGCGAGGCGATCGACGCATCGTCGATCCCCCTCACGCGCGCCGCGCCCAACACGAACCGCGCCTGGCTGCGCGACGTTCTGGGCGGCGGCGCCGTGGTCTCGATGGCCGGCCTCTTCAGCAAACGTGCGACTTGGTGGATGGGGACGAACGACATCGCCTACGAACGCGACCGACCTGACGACGGCCTCGTGTGGAACGCGTTCCTGTCGCGCCTTTTCTTCGGCCTCGTCTACGGCGATCGCGCATTCCCCGTGCTCGCGCGGGTCGCGATGCCGAAGGACGCGCACGCCGCCGTGGGGCGCGCGCTCGTCGTCCCCGTCGACGTCGAGAACCGAACGGCGGCGGCGCGCGCCGTTTCGGTCGAGGTCACCGTCACGCCCGAACGCGCCGTCGCCGCGCCCGCGACGGCGACGCGGGCGCTGACGCTCGCGGCGCACGAGCGCAGGACCGTCGACGTCGACGTGACGTTCGCCGGCCCCTCGACCGACAGCCGCGTGCGCGTCGAGGCACGCGTGCTCGACGCCGCGCGCACGCAGCTCCTGTCGTCGAGCTTCACTTGGGTTCCGCTCGACGCCGCCGTGCCGCTGACGATCACGACGAAGCGCCGGAGCTACCGACCCGGCGACGTCGTCGACTTCGACGTCGGCCACGGGTCCCTGCCCTCGGGCGTCTCCGTCGATGTCGGGCTCGTCGATCATGACGGGCGCGTCGTCGCGCGCCCCGACGGCCGCGGCCGCCTCGTCATGCCCGACGGCGGCCCCGCGCTCCTCTCGTCTTACTGGGTGACCGCTTGGGCGTCGGCGGAGGGGCACATCCTGGGAACGGCGCGCGCGCAGGTGCAGCTCGATCGCGCCTGGAGCCCCACCGACCAGCTGCAGTGGTCGGTGTGGAGCGACGCGACCTCGTTCCGCGAGCTCGCGCTCACGCGCGACGCGGGCTTCGACACGCTGGGCTCCCCCGGCAACTCGTCGATCGCCGATCGCTTCGGCCTGCACCAGTATACCGAGGGCGTCGACATCAACACGACATCGGTCTCGATCGATCACGCCGATTGGAAGGACGTGAAGGCCGACATGGAGGCCGCCGCCGACCTGACCGAGCGCAGGGGCGGGCCCGACTCGCGCTCGAAGTCCTTCGTGTCCCTCGAAGAAGAAGGCGGCTTCAAGGGCGCCTGGGGCACACGCTACTACTGGCCCGAAGACCACGCCCCGGCCGCTGCGCAATCCATGTTCGATCGCTATTTGAGCGATCGTTACGGCGGCGACGTCGCCGCCCTCAATCGCGAATGGAGCGCGGGTTTCAAATCGTTCGACGAGATCCCGCTCGCGCGTGCGAACGTCCGCGTCCCGGACCAAGTCGTCAAAAAGCTGCCGGCTGCCGACAAAGGCGGTCCGCCTTTTCTCGCGATCACGGCGCCCGAGTACGAGACGTATTCATTCTTCGACTGGTACTACCAGCGCAACGCCGACCTCGCGCGCGAGACCTACCGCGCGCGCCGCAACCCAGCGCCGCTCTCGGTCGTCAGCGCGGCCGGCGGCCTTTATCCCAAGGTCGACGTCTTCGGCTTCGGCGGCGGCAGCCTGCTCAACCCGAAAGAGGTCAGCCTGCTCAACGACGCCGTCGCGCGGCGCGACTACGGCGACGGGCCCGGCTTCCTGCTCACGGGCGGCTTCTTCGGCTCACGCCCCGTCTGGAGCTTCGCGATCAACACCGCCCTGCTCGCCGGCAACACGCACCTCGACTATTGGGTCGACGTGCCCGTGACGTTCAACGCCGATCTCACCAACACGCGCGGCTCGTTCTGGACCAAGGCGCTCACGCGACAGATCCACGCGATCGAGCCCATTCTCTTGCACCGGCGTGCGGCGACGACGCGTGGCCTCGGCCTGCTCGTGACCGAGCAGCCGCTCGCCAAGGGCCTCACGGGCGCGCAGTTCACGAGCGCGATCAACCCGAACGTGCCCGTGTATTCGGCCCTCGAAGAGTCGGGCCTCCTGCCCAAGGTCGTCGACGCCACCCACCTCGCGGGCCTGTCGATCGTCGTCGCTTCGCACGCCGAGGTCATCGGCGCGAAGGACGGCCGCGCGCTCACCGAGTTCGTGAAGCGCGGCGGCCTGCTGATCTCGACGCCGTGGCTCGGCGCCTGCACGCGCCACGGCAACATGCGGTCGGTCTACCCGGCACCCGAGAGCGGCCTCGCCCCGCTGCTCGGCTTTCGCCTGCGCAACACGAGCCAAGCGCGCGTGCCCGTGCCCGCGAAGCTCGGCGGGCGCGACTTCATTTCCCACGGCCACGACGAGATCGTCGACCGCGCGCGCGACGTCGAGGTCGTCGCGACCTACGCCGACGGCGCGCCGCTCGTCCTGCGCCGCCGCGTCGGCCGCGGTCAGGTCATTTACCTGAACGCGATCTACGACTGGGCCGGCTGGTGGAACAGCTTCTACGAGCCCGCGCGCGAAGGCTTTCGCCGCTGGCTCGCCGGTCTCGTCGAAGGTCGGGGCCGCGTGCAGCCCGATTTCTTCGTGAGCTTCGAGTCGGCGACCACGCCGCCGAATTCCAAGGTTTCGCTCCCGAGCGCCGGCGACGCCGTGCCGTGGTGGGCGAGCCGGCTGTTCACGGATCCGAACGGGCCGGTGAAAATCCTCGCGATCGCCGCCGACCACCGAAGCCCCCGCATCACGGCCCGCGTCGCAGGACTGCCGGCCGGCGCGGCGATCGTCGATCTGTTCACCGGTGCGAAGATCGCGCACGACGCCAGCGGCGCGCGCCTCACGCTGGACCCGGGCGAGGCCGCGTTCTGGGCGATCGCGGCGCACGCCCCCGAGTCGGTCGCGCTCGCAGCGCCGGCGACCGTCGAAGCAGGCCGGCCCCTCGTCCTCACGATCACGAGCGAGGGCGGCGTGGGCGCCGTCGTCGACGTCTTCGATCCCGCGGGCCACCCGTCGCGCGCCCATTCGCGCGCCAACGTCGCGCTCGCGCACGGCCGCGCCGTCGTGTCGATCCCGACGGCTGAAAATGACGACGCCGGCGCCTACCGCGTCGTCGTCACCGAGAGCCTGTCGCGCCTGCGCGCCGAGAAGACCTTCACCCTCACGCGCGCGACGAACGCGCCTTCGCGCGACGCGCTCGCGCCTTTCGCGCCGCGCACGAGCGAAACCTGGCCGGCGCCGACGATGACGTCCGCCGCGTTCGTCGATCACCTGCGCCGCTTGCGCGCGATCTACGAAGGCCACCACGCAGGCATGGAGGCGAAGTACGAGCTGAGCGCGTTCGTCGACGTGCCTTTTCGCCCCGACAACCGACACGCCCTGCTCCGCCGCCTCCAACGCGTCGACTGGCGCCCGCACGTCGCCGCCGTGGCCGAGGCGCTCCGCGCGGGCGAGACCTTCTACCTCCTGGGCGAAGATCTCGGCGCCGATCCCACGACCGGCCTCACGATCGATCCCTTCGCCGTCGCCGATGCGAACGGCTTCGTCGCGGCCATCGCGCAGCTCCCCGGCGCGCGCCGCACGACCCGCGTCGCCGACGGCTTCACGTTCGACGTGATCGTGCTCGGCCGAGGCGCGCTCGTCGTCGCGCCGCAGGCGAGCGCCGACCGCGCCGCCAACGACGCCGCCGGCTTCGCCGCGTGGCACGAGCGCCTCAAACGCGCCGCGACGCCCGATCCCGCGCGTCCCCGTCCATAGACAAATTCCACTTGACTGGACAGACAGGTCGCACATAGCCTAGCTGTCACATCGGCTATGACGGGTTTGTCGAGAAAGGCTCGCTACGCGCTCCGGTCCCTGTACGCCCTCGCGGCGCACGAGGGCGAGGGGCCCATGCTGATCGCCGATCTCGCCGAGGCCGAGAACATTCCGCGCAAATTCCTCGAGGCCATCCTGCTCGAGCTGAAGAACGCCGGCATCCTGCGCAGCAAGAAGGGCAAAGGCGGCGGCTACGTGCTCGCGAAGAACCCCGCTGAGATCGTGCTCGGCGACGTGATCCGCACGATCGACGGCCCTTTGGCGCCCATTCCGTGCGTGAGTGAGCGCGCCTACGCCCGCTGCGAAGAGTGCGTCGACGAGGCGACCTGCGGCACCCGCATCGTCATGAAGCAAGTCCGAGACGCCATCGCCCAGATCCTCGACAACACCACGCTGGCGAGCGCGCTCGAGCAGTCCGCGCGCGCCCGCCGGCAGTCCCTGCCCCAAGTCTCGTACGCCATCTGAAAACCAAAGGAGCCCGCATGTCCGCTTTCGCGTCCCACAAAGTCTATCTTGTCGGTAGAGTAGCTAGCCTAACTGCGCTGCTGCTCTGCCCCGCCGCCGCGCTCGCGCAGGACGCGCCGGCGCCGGCCGCACCGGCCGAGGCCACGCCGCCCGCCGATGCCGCCGCCACGCCTCCGGCCGCCGCGCCCGCGACGGCGCCGACGAACGAAGAGCTCGCGCGCAGGGTCGAGGAGCTCGATCAGCTGGTGCGCGTCTCCAACCGCAAGGCCGAGCTGGCCGCCGAAGCCGCCGCCGCCAACCCGCCGGCGCGCGTGGTGACGAGCGAGCGCGGGTTCACCATCGGCGACGGACCGCGCGACTTCGAGCTCAAGCTGCAGGGCCTCGTCCAGGTCGACGGCCGCCGCATCTTCGGGTCGGACGATCCGGTCCTGCGCGACAAGACCGACACCTTCCTCGTGCGCCGCGCCCGCCTCTACTTCGACGCGACCGTCCTCGGCCTCGTCGACGCGCGCATCATGCCGGACTTCGGCAACAACACGACGGCGTTGCTCGACGCCTACGCCGACCTGCACCCGACGGCTTGGCTGCGCCTGCGCGCCGGCAAGTTCAAGCCGCCGGTCGGCCTCGAGCGCCTCCAGACCGACGCGTACGTGCCGCTGCCCGAGCGCGCGCTCGACTCGAACCTCTCGGCCCAGCGCGACGTCGGCGCCGAGCTGTGGGGCGACATCGCCAACGCCGCCGTCCACTACGAGCTCGTCTGGCTCAACGGCAACACCGACGGCGCGCTGACCGACGTCGACGACGAGCACGCGAAGACCTACGGCGGCCGCCTCTTCCTGCGCCCGTTCCAGCTGGGCGAGCTCAAGGCCTACGGCGATCTCGGCGTGGGCTTCGCCTTCGAGACCGGCAACGAGAAGGGCTCGAACACGATCGCCAACGGCGCCGCCTCGAACACGTGGCTGCCGTCGTTCAAGTCGCTCAGCCAGAACACGATCTTCACCTACGCGTCCAGCGGCACCGACGCGACGGCGACGGTGTTCGCCTCGCACCGCCACACGCGCCTCAACCCGCAGCTCTACTACTACATCGGCCCGTTCGGCGTGCTGGCCGAGTGGATCAAGGAGCATCAGTCGATCCAGAAGGGCGCCGCCCTCGACGCCGTCGACAACCAGGCCGGCCACGTCACGCTCTCGGTCGCAATTGGCGGCGACAACAGCTACGACGGCGTGCGCCCCAAGGCCGCCGCGAGCTGGAAGGCCGGAACGTTCGGCGCCGTCGAGCTGGTCGCGCGCTACGGCTGGCTCTCGATCGATGACCACGCGTTCCAGACCTACGCCGACAAGTCGAAGTCGGTCGACAAGGCCAAGGAGCTCGCGTTCGGCGTCAACTGGTGGCTGAACCGCAACGCCAAGCTGTACGCGGCGTACGGGCACACGACGTTCGAGGACGGCGCCGGCAAGGCCGCGGCTCCCACGGCGCGCCCGACCGAGAACGTCGGCATCGCGCGGGTTCAGGTCGCGTTTTGAATAACCGAAAAGGAGCATGACCATGCGTTTCGTGAAGGTGAAATCGATCCTGGTGGCGACGCTGGCCCTCGCGGCGTCTGGCGGCGTCGCGCGCGCGGACGGCGGCAGCCCGAAGCTGCTCAACGTCTCGTACGACCCGACGCGCGAGCTGTACACCGACGTCAACGCGGCGTTCGCCAAGCAGTGGCAGCAGAAGACGGGCCAGACGGTCACGATCAACCAGTCGCACGGCGGCTCGGGCAAGCAGGCGCGCTCGGTCATCGACGGCCTCGAGGCCGACGTCGTCACGCTCGCGCTCGCCTATGACATCGACGCGATCGCCGAGAAGTCGGGCCGCATCGGCAAGGACTGGCAGAAGCGCCTGCCCGACAACGCCTCGCCCTACACGTCGACGATCGTCTTCGTCGTGCGCAAGGGCAACCCCAAGGGCATCAGGGACTGGGACGATCTCATCAAGCCGGGCGTGGGCGTCGTCGTGCCGAACCCGAAGACCTCGGGCGGCGCGCGGTGGGCGTACCTGGCGGCGTGGGGCCAGGCGCTGCAGAAGAACGGCGGCGACGCGGCCAAGGCCAAGGACTACGTCACGAAGCTCTACAAGAACGTGCCGGTCCTCGACTCGGGCGCGCGCGGCTCGACGACGACGTTCGCGCAGCGGGGCGTGGGCCAGGTGCTCGTTTCGTGGGAAAACGAGGCCTATCTTCTGGTGAACGAGCTTGGTAAGGACAAGTTCGAGATTGTGAACCCGAGCACGAGCATCCTCGCCGAGCCGCCCGTCGCCGTCGTCGACAAGAACGTCGACAAGCACGGCACGCGCGCCGTGTCCGAGGCGTACCTCAAGTTCCTGTACTCGCCCGAGGGGCAGGAGATCGCCGCCAAGCACCACTACCGCCCGCGCGACGAGAAGGCGGCGGCGAAGTTCGGGGTGCTTCCCAAGATCAAGCTCTTCACGATCGATCAGGTGTTCGGCGGCTGGCAGAAGGCGCAGGCCGACCACTTCGCCGACGGCGGGATCTTCGACCAGATCTACCAACCCGGATCGTAGTGGCGGCGGCGGCGACACGACGAGCGGCGCGCGGAAGCTTGCCCGGCTTCGGGCTCTCGCTCGGCACGACGCTCGTCTACCTGTCGCTCATCGTCCTCGTCCCGCTCGCGGGGCTGGTGTGGAAGTCGGCCTCGTTGAGCGGTCACGAATTCGCGCGCGCGGTATTGTCGCCGCGCGCGCTCGCGGCGTACCGGCTCAGCTTCGGCGCCTCGGCAATCGCGGCGAGCATCAACTTGTTGTTCGGCGTCGTCATCGCCTGGGTGCTCGCGCGCTACCGCTTCCCCGGGCGCGCGCTCGTCGACGCGCTCGTCGACCTGCCCTTCGCGTTGCCGACGGCCGTCGCGGGCATCGCGCTCACGGCGCTCTACGCCGAGAACGGCTGGCTCGGGCAATACCTCGAGCCGCACGGCTTCAAGGTCGCGTTCGCGCCCGCGGGCGTCGTCGTCGCGATGATCTTCGTGGGGCTGCCGTTCGTCGTGCGCACCGTGCAGCCCGTGCTCGTCGATCTCGACGTGCACATGGAAGAGGCCGCGGCGACGCTGGGCGCCTCGCGCCTCACGACGCTGCGGCGGGTGATCCTGCCGGCGGTCATGCCGGCGGCGTCGACGGGCTTCGCGCTGGCCTTCGCGCGCGCCGTCGGCGAGTACGGCTCGGTCGTCTTCATCTCGGGCAACATGCCGGGCAAGACCGAGATCGTGCCGCTGCTCATCGTCACGAAGCTCGAGCAGTTCGACTACGCGGGCGCGACGGCGATCGCGCTCGTCATGCTGCTGGCGTCGTTCGCGCTGCTGTTCGTCATCAACGCCCTGCAAAAGCGGCTCGAGCGATGACGGATCCGCGTCCGCTGCGCTGGCTGCTCATCGGGCTCGCGCTCGCGTTCCTCACGCTGTTCGTCGGGTTGCCCGTCATCAGCGTGTTCGTCGAGGCCTTCCGCAACGGCGCGGGCGCGTATTGGGCCGCGGTCTCCGACCCCGACACGATCTCGGCCATCAAGCTGACGCTGCTCACGGCCGGCATCTCGGTCCCGCTCAACGTCATCTTCGGCATCGCGGCGTCGTGGGTCATCTCGAAGTACCGCTTCCCCGGCAAGAGCACGCTGCTGACGCTCATCGACCTGCCGTTCTCTGTGTCGCCCGTGATCGCGGGCCTCATCTTCGTGCTGTTGCTGGGCGCGCGCGGCGTCTTCGGGCCGTGGGTCGAGGCGCACGATCTGCACATCATCTTCGCCCCGCCCGGCATCATCCTCGCGACGACGTTCATCACCTTCCCGTTCGTCGCGCGCGAGGTGCTGCCCATCATGCAAGAGCTCGGCAGCGACGAGGAAGAGCAGGCGCTCACGCTGGGCGCGCGCGGCTGGCAGATCCTGCTCAAGGTCACGTTGCCGAAGGTGCGCTGGGGCATCCTCTACGGCGTCATCCTCTGCAACGCGCGCGCGATGGGCGAGTTCGGCGCCGTGTCCGTCGTGTCGGGCCACATCCGCGGCCAGACGAACACCGTCCCGCTGCAGGTCGAGATCCTCTACAACGAGTACAATCTCTCGGGCGCCTTCGCCGTCGCGTCGATCCTCACGATCCTCGCGCTCGCGACGCTGGTCGCGAAGAAGCTCATCGAGATGCGCATCAAGACCCGCTGATCCAGAACCAACGACGATGATTCACCGAGGCGTCCACGCGTCGATCGGGCGCACGCCCCTCGTCGAGCTCCCGCGCCTCTCGGCGGCGGCGGGCGCGCGGCTGCTCGCGAAGCTCGAGTCGCGCAACCCCGGCGGCAGCGTCAAGGATCGCATCGCCGCCGCGATGATCGAGGACGCCGAGAAGACCGGGAAGCTGCGGCCCGGCGGCACGATCGTCGAGGCGACGAGCGGCAACACGGGCATCGCGCTGGCGTTCGTCGCGGCGACGAAGGGCTACGCGCTCCACGTCGCCATGCCCGAGAAGATGTCGCGCGAGCGGCTCGCCCTGCTGCGCTACCTCGGCGCGCGCGTCATGCTGACGCCGGGCGCGCTCATGCGCGAGGCCGTCGAGCACGCCGAGGCGCTGCGCCGCTCGATCCCCGGCGCCGTCGGTCTCGATCAGTTCAACAACCCGGCCAACCCCGAGGCGCACCGCCGCGCGACGGGACCCGAAATTTGGGACGACACGAACGGTGACGTCGACGTGTTCGTCGCGGGCGTGGGCACGGGCGGCACCGTCACGGGCGTGGGCCAAGTTCTCAAGGAGAAGAAGCTCAAGGCGAGGAAGCCGGCGGTGAAAATCGTCGCCGTCGAGCCGGCGAGCGCCGCCGTGCTCACGGGCCGGCGCCCGTCGAACCACATGATTCAGGGCATCGGCGCGGGCTTCGTGCCGCCGCTGCTCGACAGAGCCGTCATCGACGAGGTCGTCGCCGTCACGGACGAAGAGGCCTTCGCCCACGCGCGACGCCTCGCGCGCGAGGAAGGGATCTCGGCGGGCTTGTCCTCTGGCGCGACCCTCGCGGCGACGCTCCGCCTGGCCGCGCGCCCCGAGCTGCGCGGCAAGACGTTCGTCTTCATGGTCTGCGACGGGGGTGATCGGTACCTGAACGGCCCGCTCGGCAGCGAGCTCGTCGGTCCTCCGATCTAGCAGCTCCGCGCGAGCGATCGTCAGAACGTCGGCACGTACCGCCTCTCGTCCGACGACGAGACGCCGAAGGCGTCGTCGAGCGCGCGGGTGCGGTCGTCGAGACCCGCTTCCGAACCGGTTTCGCCGGCACGATCCGAGGGATCCTGATCGACGGCCGAGACCGTCGACGCGAGATCCACCGGCAACCCCATGACCCCCAAGCGACCGCTGGCGAGCATGTCTACCTGCGATCATGGCGACGCGGGCGCCATCGCGCAAGATCTCATCGTCGACGAAACGGTGACGATCGCGCGACGCGGCCTTTGGACACTCAGGGGAAATATGCACGCAACAACGCGTGGCCTTCGGTCGCGTGATTTGGCGTCGGTTGCGGCACGACGCCGTCCATCGCGCCCGTCGCCCACGTGCCCGTCGCGAAGTCCGTCGTCACCGGCGCGCCGATGCCGAACAAAATCGTCGCCGGGAGATCGGCGGGCGACGCGGGCTGGTCGCTGACGACGCCCGCGCGAACGCCGGGGCCGATCAAAAGAAGCGGAACGTGTCGCGACGTCCCCGGCCCGTAGAAGTCGGCGCCGGGATCGTCGATCGTCGTCGCGCCGCGGCTCGTGACGACGAACAGCGCGTCGCGGCTGCGTGAGGCGAGATCGGCGACGACGACCGCGATCTGATGGAGCTCGTCCAGCGCCGCCGCCGAATGGCGATCTGCCGTCCTGGGGCTCCCGACCGAGACGAGCGCGAAGAGCCTCGGGTGCGCCATCAGGCTCGTGAGCGCGGCGCCGACGCCGGTGCCGTCCGCGGCCACCGTCGTGTCGAACGAACCCGGCGCGACGTGAAGCGACTGAAAGTCGGACTTGCCGACCAGCGCCGTCGTGAACCCGAGGGCACGTGCGGCGTCGAGCACGGTTTGACCCGAGAGCGTCGCGGCCTGCCGCCACGCCGCGTACGCGTCCATGTTCGCGACGCGCTTCGCGGGCGGCGGCATCGCGAGCAGGCCCGCGCCCGGCGCGAAGGTCTGCGTCGGATCGTCTTCCGCCGCGGCCACCCACGGCGAGATCGGGTAGCCGCCCGCGAGGGCTTGATACTCGGTGACGGGCCAATCGCGGCTGCGCGTCCAGCAGTCCTCGAAGCGCGTGCCGAACGCCGTGAGCGTCCGCAGCACCGTGGCCGCACCCGCCGTCGCCGGATCGTCGAAGGCCTCTTCGTCATAGAGTCCCGCGACGTCGACGAGCACCACCGTCGTCGGGGGATCGGCGAGCGCGCGTGGCGTCGCGCCGAAGCCGCTCCGTGTGAGGACGAGATCGCGCGCGCTCTCGGGCGGCGACGGCAACGCGATCGTCTCGCCCGCGTCGCCCGCGAGCGCCGCGCGGATAGGCCCGCGCGCCGCCGTCGCGAGCGCGACGGTCGCGCCGGTCGGCCCCCTGAGCGTCGCGAGCGCCGTCGGCGCGACGTCGGCGTGCTCGACGGGGTGAGGCAACAAGACGCCCTGCTTGAACGCGGGCCCCGCCATGATGAGCGGCACGTACAGCTCGTCGATTGTGAAGCCGCCGTGGCGCGCGTAGGGGAACGCCGTGTGTTCTTTGAAGGGGCCGGGCGCGGTGTTCTTCGCGTCGACCTGGTTCAGCGTCCAGTCGTCCTTCGGGAACACGACGACGTCGGCCTGGTTCGGGCTCGACACGCGGAAGTCGTGGAAGGCGCGCGTGCCGTGGTAGCCGTCGGCCGTCATCGTGCGGGTCGCATCGACGCCCACGAGCGCGCCGCTTTGCACGAGGTCGACGAGCGCGTGCGCGACCTTCGTCTGCGCGGCGGCGCCGGCGGCCGTGCCCGCGCCGTCGGTGCGCGCGTAGAGCAAGGCGTCGCCGTCCTCGTTGAGCAGCGCGTAGCTCGACGTCGTGAGGCCGAAGTCGGCGCCGTGCGCGCGCACGACGTCCCCCAGCTGCCCGTCGGCGTCGGCCTTCGTCGTCGCGCCGTGCGTTCCGAGCGCGACCTGCGAATGCGTGTCGACCTTGCCGTGATCGAGCGTGAACACGATGTTCGTGGAAGCGAGCAGGTTCTTCTCCGTGAGCGCCGCGAGCAGCTGGCCGAGGCCGTCGTCGTAGTCGTCGATGATCGCGGCGAGCGCGGGCCCGTCCGCGCCGAAGGTGCTCGTGGGATCGTCGTCGAGCGCGATGAAGTCCCACACGAACATGTAGGCCGGCATGGGGTGCGCGGCGTCGGTCGCGCGCACGACGGCCGCGGCGTCGCGCAGCGTGAAGTGCAGCGGCGTCTCCGTGGGACCGGGCAGGCCGTCGTAGTGGTAGGCGTTCGTGACGGCTTGCGGGTAGCCGAGCGAGTTGCCGAGGATCGACCTCGTCGTGTCGGCGTCGAGCGTCAGATCGCCGAGCGCCGTGTCGACGCGGACGCCGACGATCGACAGGTGCACGTCGTCGGCGCCGACCTCGAACGGCGGCAGCTCGCCGACGTAGGCGGTGCGGCCGCCCGCGGCGCGCACGGCGCGGTAGACGCTGTCGCCTCGCGTGCGCAGCGGGTTCTTGTCGTAGAGCGCGTAGTCTCCCACCGAGAGGCCGGGGACGTTCACGGGGCTCGCGAAATTGAGCGCGCGCGACAGCCACGCGTTCGACGGCACGTCATGGCCCTCGGGGTACTGGCCCGTCAGCAGCGTCATGTTGTTCTGGTTGCTGTGCGTCGGCACGTCGACGCGCGAGTAGGCGAGCACGCCGCGCGCGATGAGGCCCTTGAGGTTGGGCGCCTTCGCCATCCACAGCCCCGCGAGGCCGTGATCGTCGATGTCGATCTGGATGACGTGCCCGCTGACGGGCGACGGCGGCGCCGCGGTGTCGAACAGCGAGCGCCCACCGCAACCGGCGAGCAACGAAGCCACGAGAATCGAAATCCGCTTCACGCGTGCAGCATACCCGCTCACGTCGACGGCGCGCCGTCGCGCGGCGCGAGGAGCGCGCGCGGCAACATCGGCACGAAGATCAGCACGGCCGCCGACGAGAGCGCGTTGACCCAAACCAGCCGGTAGAACGACCAGTGCAGCCCGTCGTAGAGCCACGAGCCCACGACGTCGGAGACGCCGAAGATCGCCAGGTTGCGCACGCTCATGATGAGCGAGTAGCCGAAGCTCTCGCTGCCCTTCGGCGTCGCGCGCACCGCGAGATCGAAGAGCGGCAAGATCCCCAACATCGCGAGCACGCCGGCCGTGGCGTTGATGACGAAGGCCGAAGTCTTTCCGGCGAGCGCCAGGTAAAAGAGCGAGCTCGCCGCGTTGAGCGCGATGCCGAGCACGAGCGACACGCGCAGCGGCACGCGCCGGCACAGCACGCCGTACGCCACGGCGCCCAGCAGCGCGGCCGCGCCCGCGACGAGATCGAGCCAGCCCATGAACTGCGCGTCGAACTCGAGGACGTCCTGCTGGAAATAGAGCAGCGGCGTCTGAAATCCCGGCGACACGTAGACGAGGAACGTGAGCCCCGCGGCCGCCCACATCGCGCGCGAGCGCACGATCTCGCGCAGCTGCGCGCGCGCGGTCGCGAGCGCGGCGTGATCGACGCGCGCGCCGCGCGGCTCTCGCACGAGCAGCAGCGTCGTCGGCACGATCGTGAGCGCGACGGCCGCGCCGGCGCCGATCGTCCAGCCGAACGCGCGGCTCGCGAGCCACCCGCCGTACGGCCCCGCGACGAGCTGCATGACGCCCGTGAGCCCTTCGCGCATCGCCGACAGCCGCCCCGAGGCGCCGTAGCGCTGCCCCGTCTCGACGAGCATGCCGCCCATGACGGTGCTGACGACGACGAGCGCGAGGTTGAGCGCGATCATGACGCCCAGCAGCCCCGCGTAAGACGCCGGCACGGCCGCGAACGCGAGCCACATCGCCGTCGCCGCGAGCCCGCCGACGATTAGGTAAGCGCGCCGCCGCGTGCCGAAGAGCGGCACGGCGTCGCACAGCAGGCCGATCGCCGGCTTCGCGTACCAGGCCAGGTTGGCAAGGCCCCAGAACGCCGCGACCCGCTGCGCCGGCAGGTGAAGCGAGTTCTTGAGCATGAGCCCGAACGGCAGCCGCCCGATGAGCCCCGGCCACCCGAAGGTCGTCGCGAACAGGGCCACGGCGATGACGGTGATGCCCGCGCGCAGCGACGACTCGGCGGGCGCGGCCTCGACGGTCCCATCGGACGTCGCCATGCGCCGATACTACGGCACATCTGATAGATAGAGGGCGCGCGATGAAGATCATCACCTGGAACGTCAACGGCGTGCGCGCGCGCGCCGAGCAGGTGGCCGAGCTCATCCAGCGCGAGCAGCCCGACGTGCTGTGCCTCCAGGAGATCAAGGTCGCGATCGATCACCTGCCCAAGGAGATCGGCGAGGTGCCCGGCTACTTCGCGAAGTGGCACGGCATGAAGGGCTACTCGGGCGTCGCGCTGCACGTGCGCGAGGCGTTCACGTCGGGCGGCCCGTCGGTGTGGCACCCCGAGTTCGACCACGAGGCGCGCATCGCCGTGGCCGAGATCAAGCGCGTCGCCGCGCCGCCGGTCCTCGTCGCGTCGATCTACGTGCCCAACGGCGGCAAGGACTTCCCGGCGAAGATCCGCTTCCTCCACGCGCTCACGACGTGGGCCGCGGAGATCCGCGCGTCGGGCCGCGCGCTCGTGCTGTGCGGCGACTTCAACGTCGCGCGCGCCGAGATCGACGTGCACCCGCGCGAGCGCAACAACCGCCTCATGGGCCAGCTGCCCGAGGAGCGCGCGCTGTTCGAGGGGCTGCTCGAGGCGGGCGGCCTGCGCGACGTGGGCCGCGACCTCGACCCGACGAACGACGCGATGTACTCGTGGTGGGCGCCGTGGCGCAACATGCGCCAGCGCAACGTCGGGTGGCGCCTCGACTACGTGCTCGCGAGCGCGGCCCTCGCGGCGCGCGCCGTCTCGTGCCCCGCCGTGCGCGAGTTCGGAACGAGCGACCACGGGCCCGTGATCGCAACTTTTGCGGAAGAGGCCACGTCGTGAGCGCGCCGTATTTGGTCGTCAGCGACTTCGACGGCACGATCACCGTGGACGATCTCACGAACGTCATCTGGGACGCGCACGTGCCCTACGACTGGCGCGCCGTGCTCACGCCGCTGTCGCGCGAGGGCGTGCTCACGCCGCTCGAGATGATCGGGCGCGGCTATGGCGACGTCGCGCAGCCACCCGAGGCGCTGCTCGCGGAGATCACGCCGCGCGCGCGCTGGCGCGAAGGCTTCGAGGCGTTCGTCGCCGACTGCCGCGCGCGACGCTGGCCCTTCGAGGTGCTGAGCCACGGCCTCACCTTCTACATCCGCGCGCTGCTGCCGCCCGGCATCGCCATCACGGCCTTCGAAGGCTTCTTCCACGGCGGCCGCTGGCGCGTCGAGCTGCCCGCGGGCATGACCGTCCCGCGCGGCGCGGACTTCAAGGCCCACGTCGTCGCCTCGCTGCGCGCGCGCCACCCCGGCCACACGACCGTCTACGTCGGCGACGGCCGCCTCGACTTCCCCGCGGCGCGCACCTGCGAGCGCATCTTCGCCGTCGCCGACAGCACGCTGGCGCGCCTGTGCACCGAGCACCTGATTCCGTTCACGCCGTTCGAGCGCTTCGACGAAATCACGGCGGCGCTCGACGGGGCGTCTAGGTAACGTCGAACGATCTCGCGAATCTCCCTGTTGGAGGCCCACGCCGAAACGCTATCGTGGTGACCGGATGATGGGGCGGGTGCAAAGAGGTCGATCGGACCGGGGCACGATACGGCTCGCGTGGGCCCTCGCGTGGCTGAGCGCCGCCGCGTCGGCGTGCTCGGGCCCTCGCTTCGCCGGCAACTATCCGTCCGAGGGCGCCGGCGACGCGGGCGCCGACGCGAGCGCTCGTCTCGGCTTCGACACGAATCCAGCCGCCGCGCCGACGTGCCGGATCACCTCACCCGTCCTCGGCGACAGCCACGTCGCCCTCAACGGCATGCCCGCCGCGCAGGGCGGCGATCGCACGAGCGCGCCCGGCGCGCCCTACACCGTCGCGTTCGAGGTGACGACGAGCGTGCCCAACGACCAATCCGTCGAGCTCGACGTCAGCGACGGCGCGACGCCGCCGCACGTCGCGACGTACACGGCGAAGGCCACGAACGGCAAGGCGACGTTCCCCGCGGTGCCGCTCGCGGACGGCGGCGTGTACGAGATCTCGGCGCGCTGCCTCGACGCCGACGGCGACGTCGGGCTCGCGAGCCCCGTCACGTACCCCGTCGACGCGAAGCCGCCGACGCTCACCATCGTGGGCCCGAACGCCGGCGAAGCGATCCCGCTCTCGGGCCTCACCGACGGCGCGTTCCCCGTGTGCGTGAAGACGAGCTCGCCCGACGCCGTGAACCTTCCCGCGTCGCTCGGCGCGAGCATGGCGAACTTCTGCGCCGGCACGAACGGCCGGCCGACCTGCACGACGGTCCTCGCGACGGGCGACGAGGCTTGCGTGAACCTGCCCTGCCCCGGCGACGCCCCCTTCGAGATCATGATCTCGCTCGCCGACGCCGCCGGCAACGCCGAGCAGACGACGCTCGAGGGCGTGACCTGCTCCTCGACCTTGCCGGCGGTGCAGATCGTGACGCCCGACTCGGACGCGCCACCGTTCGCCGACGTCTCGAAGCGGCTGCTCGCGGCGACGGCGTCCCAGCCGCTGCACGATCTCGCGGCGACGACGGCGGGCGCGCAGAGCGACGTCGTCGCGTGCGCGAGCCGTAAGGGCACGATGACGCTCCTCGCGGGGCTCGCCGGCGATGCGCTCGCGCCCTTGGGCGCCGCGGTCGCGACGCGCGCCGCGACCACCGCCGACGGCTGCCCGGCTGGGCTGCCCTTCGTCGCGACGTTCGCGGGGGCGACGCTGCCCGAGAGCGCCGAGGACGCGCTCACGAAGCTCGTGACGCCGACCGAGCTGCGCGCCGACTTCGCCGACCTCTCGGGTACGAAGAACAGCAGCCCGGTCGTCCACCTCTGGGTCGACTCCATCGCGCCCGTGCTGCAGCTCGTGTCGCCCACCGACATCTGCGGCAGCGTCCACGCGCCCGACGCGGCCACGTCATCCGGGACCTTCACGACGGACGAGGCGGTGACGTCGACCGCTCCCATCGTGACGCTCACGCTCACGACCGACGACTTCACGGAGAACTTCGCCTCGACGACGTTCATGTCGATGACCTTCTCGGTCGTGTTCCCGCCGGGCGCGACCGAGCAGTCGGGGACGGCGCGCGACGCCGCGGGCAACGTCAGCGCGCTCGAGCCCGCTCCTTGCACCGTGACCGTCGGCCCCGAGATGCACTAGACTGCGCGCCATGGCGAACCCAACGGCCCTGCTTCAGACGTCGCTCGGCGACATCACGATCGAGCTCTTCACCGACAAGATGCCCATCACCGCGGGCAACTTCATCAAGCTCGCGAAGGAGGGCTTCTACGACGGCCTCCACTTCCACCGCGTCATCGACAAGTTCATGATCCAGTTCGGCTGCCCGCACAGCAAGGATCCGGCGAGCCCGCGCGCCGGCACGGGCGACAGCCCCTACGGCCGCCTGAAGGACGAGCACCCCGCCGACGCGAAGTTCTCGAACGCGCGCGGCACGCTCTCGATGGCGAACACGGGGCAGCCGAACAGCGGCAGCTCGCAGTTCTTCCTCAACGTCGTCGACAACCCCTACCTCGACTGGTTCTCGCCCGGCCCGTCGAAGCACCCCGTCTTCGCGAAGGTCATCGCCGGCATGGACGTCGCCGACAAGATCTCGAAGACGCCGCGCGACCGCAACGACCGCCCCAAAGAGCCCGTCAAGATGATCAAGGTGACGGTCACCGAGTAGCGACCGTCGAGAGCCGCTCTAATCCAGCGGCTCTCCTGCGTTCACGTACATGGGCGCGGCGGGCTCGAGCTCGTCGGACGGAGGCGGCTCGAGGGCGTCGAGCTTCGAGCCGAGCGCCTTCCAGAAGCCTTTGGCGATCGCTTTGCCGAGGCCTTTCGGCGCGGCGCTCACCGACCAGCGGCCTTGCACGGACCCGGTCGCGCCGTCCCACACCAAGAAGGTGATCGCGGCGCGGTGGCGGCCCTCTTCGAGGTCGGCGGTCACGAAAGCGGTGAGCTTGTTGTCGCGCGCGAGCTCGGGGTACTGGCCCGTGCCGCTGACGCGCGCGAGGTTGGCGACGGCGCGGTAGCCGTGCCCGCGCAGCAAGCGCGCGATCTGACCGCGCACCGATTCCCCGTGCTCGCCCTCGATGGGCTGCACCGACACGCGCGCGCCCGCGTGCGCCGGCTGCGCGACCGCGGGCGTCGCCGAGAGAGCGGCGAGAAACACGAACGACAGAGCGCCTGCGGCGGCGTGGGGGATCCGCATGGGACCGCCATCATCGACGGAAATCGCCCTGAACGCGGGCGATCGCGGGCGCTAGAATGCACGGGTGCGATGAGCACCGTCATTGTCGGAGATGTGCACGGCTGCCTCGACGAGCTGCGCGCGCTGGTCGAAAAGTGCGGCGGCGCCGCCTCGTCGCGCGTCGTCCTCGTCGGGGATCTCGTCGCCAAGGGCCCGGATTCGCAGGGCGTCTTGCAGTGGGTGCGCGAGTCCGGCGCGCGCGCCGTGCTCGGCAACCACGACGCGCACGTCTTGAAATTGCGCGACCGCGAAAAGCGCGCCGAGAGCCAGAAGTCCGAGCACGTCGCCGTCGCCGAGTCGCTGGGCCGCGCCGATTGGGAACTCTTGGCGGCGCTGCCGCTTTGGCTCGAGCTCGACGGCGACGCGGCTGATCACCTCGTCGTGCACGCGGGCCTCGTGCCCGGCGTGCCGCTCGAACAGCAAGAGCGCGGCAACCTGATCAACCTGCGCAGCATCGCCGCCGACGGCACGCCCTCGAAGAAGATCGAAGGCGTGCCGTGGGCCTCGAAGTGGCGAGGACCGCCGCACGTCGTCTTCGGACACGACGCCGTGCGCGGACTGCAACGGCACAAGTGGGCAACCGGCCTCGACACGGGCTGCGTCTACGGCCGCGAGCTCACGGCGCTGGTCCTGCCCGCGGGCGAGCTCGTCTCCGTGCCCGCCCGCCGGGCCTATACGCCCATCAAGTGACGTCGCCGCGCGGGCGCAGCCAGGCCACGGCCGCGACGACGTTCAGGCAGCCCGCGAGCACGAACACCGCGGGGTAGCCGACGCGCTCGGCGGCGAGGCCGACGACGAGCACGCTCGAGATGCCCAGGTTCATGGCGCCGTTGCCGAGCGCGAGCACGCGCGCGCGCGCCGCGGGCGGCACGCCGCCGATGAGCAGCGCCATGAGCGACGGGTACGCGGCGCCGTGCGCGAGGCCGAAGCCCGCGCCCACGAGCACGAGGTGCGCCGGCCCCGCGAACGCCGCGACGATGACCATGCCGCCGTAGGCGATCGAGCTGCCGAAGGCGACGCGCGCCGGCCCGATGCGATCGGCGAGTCGCGCGCCGAGCAAGCGCACGACGAGCGCGGCCACCGTGTACGCGACGAAGAACCCACGCACGACGTGCACGTCGCGTGTGAGCGCGAACGGCGCGATGAACGTGAACATCACGGCCCAGCACAGGCCGCCCACGACGAAGGCGCCGTAGACGCGCGCGCGCGACCATGCGTCGAAGGCGGCGTCGCGCGCGGGCGCGGGCCGCCCGTGCGAAGAGGCGTTGGGCAAGCGCCGCGCGATCACCGCGGCGATCACCGCCGCCACCGTCGCGAACGCGTACATCGCGCGCGCCCCCCAGCGCTCGGCCAGCGGCTCGGCGAGCGCGGGCCCGACCGCGTTCATCGCGAGCGCCGCGGCGCCGAACACGCCGATGCCCTGCGCGAGCCGCGCCGCCGGCACGAGGTCGGCGACGAGCGCGACGCCCGCCGCGAACGAGATCGACCACGCGACGCCCTGCAGCCCGCGCAGCGCGGCCGCGGGCGCTCCCGCGCCGCGTACGAACGAAAAGCCGATCGCCGTCGCCGCGAGCAGCAGCGCCGAAGCCGCGAGCGCGCGCCGGTGGCCGAGCCCCTCGACGGCGCGCCCCACGAACGAGATCGCGATCAGGCTCGCGATCCCGAACGCCGCCATGACGATCCCGATCTGCCGCGGCGTCGCCGCGAAGTCGGCGGCGAGCACCTTCGGCAGCAGCGTGAAGATCGACGACGCGAGCCCCATCGTCGCCTGCACGACCAGCAAGCGCGCAAACGGACGCGTCATGAGGTGCCCCTCGCCCACGACGTCGTTCGCGGGCGCGGGCGCCTCGGTCAAGATGACGGCTTCGGCCTCGGGCTCTCTCTCTCGGACGGCGGACATGCCTCGCTCCAGGCTCGGGGTTGAACCCGCCGGAGCGAAGGAGACCACCGCGGTCCCTCTCCCCGGCAGGCGGGAAGAGGGTCGACTTGGCGGCTAGTGATTAGCCCGTGCACGCTCTCCCACGCGCGTCGTCTGCTTCATGACGACGCGGGCGTCGCAAACGCGACGCGAAGGGAGAATGCGGTACGTGGCCATCGAGCGGTCAGATTGCGCCCTCGCCGCGAACGTTGTCAACTAGGTCGCTTCCCGTGGCCGCAGCCTTTCACGAAGGTTCCGACGACCTTTACGCCGTGCTCGGTGTCGAGCGGACCGCCGCCGCCGGCGAGATCCGCCGCGCCTACCGGCGGCTCGCGCTGCGCCTGCACCCCGATCGCGCGGGCGTCGCGAGCACCGAAAGGTTCCTGCGCGTCGCGGAGGCTTATCGCGTGCTGTCCGACGCCGCCGCGCGCGCGTCCTACGACGCGGTGACGGCGCCCGCGCGCCTGCCCGTCGCGGCGGCGGTCGTCTCCGCGAACGCGCTCCACGTCATCGCGCGGCTCGCGGCGCCGCTCGAGGCGCTGCTCGCGCGTGGCATCGCGCGCCGGCGCGCCGACGGCGTCGTCGAAGTCTCCCTCTTGCCCGACGAGGCGCGCACGGGTGGCCACGCCGCGATCGGCGTCCCGCTGCGCGTCCCCTGCCCCACCTGCGGCGGCTGCGCGCAGCCCGGGCAGCTGTGGTGCCGGCGCTGCGAGTTCGCCGGCGCGATCGACGACGTCGTCACGGTGACGCTCGCGATCCCCGCGGGTGTCCCCGACGGCACCACCTTCTCGGTCCCCCTCGACGACGTCCACGGCGCGAGCACGATGCGCGTGTGCCTGCGCGCGCCGCGCGCCGCAAAGTGGTGAGCGCGCGCGCCGCGTGATACGCAAGGGGTCGATGACGAACCTCCGCACGTGCGCCGCGCTCGGCCTCGCGCTCGCAACGGGCGGGTGCTCGTTCAAGCTCGTGCGCCCGTCGCCGCCCCGGTCGGAGTGGCCCGAGCCCGTCACGATCCACTCGTCGCAAGCGAAGTGCACATCGACCGTCGCGCCGCCGGTCATCGACGGGACGATCGCGATCGGACTCGGCACGCTGTCCTACGTCGAGCGCAACGCGCGCTCGCAGTGGTTCACGCCCATCGCGGGCCTCGCCGCGATCCCGTACGCGCTGTCGGCGATCTATGGCGCCTACATGGTCGAGCGCTGCCGCGCCTACGACGACCACTTCGCCGACGTCCAGCCGACCCAGCCGTGACAGAGGCCGTCGAAGACGGCCGCACAAAAAACGAACGGCGCGCCGCCGGTGAAGGCGTGCGCGCCGTTTGTCTTGTTCGTGTGTGTCTAGCGAGCGCTACCAGCGATCGCGACGGCCGCCGCCGCCGCCACCACCACCGTAGCCGCCGCCACCGCCGCCGCCGCCACCGTAGCCGCCGCGGCCACCGCCGCCGCCGCCGCCGTAGCCGCCACGGCCGCCGCCGCCGCCACCACCGCCGCTGCCACCGCGGCGCTCCTCGGCCTCTTTGACGGCGACCGGACGGCCGCCAACGTCACGACCGTCGAGCTCGGCGATCGCCTTCTTCGCCTCGGCGTCGTTCGACATCTCGACGAAGCCAAAGCCGCGCGGACGGCCCGTCTCGCGATCCATCACGATCTTCGCCTCGGTCACGGTGCCAATCGGCGAGAAGAGGTCGCGGAGCTCGAGCTCGGTCACGCTGTAGGGCAGATTGCCCACGTAGAGTCGGTTACCCATTTTCGTTCTTTCCTCGTGTCAGTGTCAGTGTCGACGGAGCTGCCGTCTGCAGTACCCTCAAGCATTCCGGTCACCGATGCGTGTCGCGCGCCCCAGGGGGAAGGGAGCGACTGTCGAACGAAACGAGGACGAGACCGAGAAGGATGTGAAGCGAGACTAGCGCCTTCACCGTGGGGTGCGCCAGTCCAAATTCGAATCATACCTGAACCGACTTCCACCTACCTCTACGAAAAAGCGCGACGCCGAGCACGGCCACGAGCGAAAAGGCCGCGGCGATGGCGATGAAAATGCCCGTGGGCCCGAGGCCGGCCGGGCGCGAAAGCACGTAGGCCGCGGGGATCTCCCAGACCCAGAAGCACACGAGGTTGATGCGCATGGGCGTCTTCGTGTCGCCCGCGCCGTTGAAGGCCTGCGTGACGACCATGCCGTAGGCATAGAAGAAGAAGCCGCACGCGACGATTCGCAGGCAGCGCCCGCCCGCCTCGACGACCTCGGGCACCGGGGTGAAGAGACGGATGACCTGCGGCGCGAAGACGGCGAGCACGACGCCCACGCAGCCTAGGAACACGAAGTTGTAAAAAGCTGCGCGCCACACGGCTTGCTCGCCGCGCTCGGGCTGCTTCGCGCCCAGGTTTTGCCCGACGAGCGTCGCCGCCGCGTTGCCGAGCCCCCACGCCGGCAGCAGCGCGAACATGACGACGCGGAACGCGATGCCGTAGCCCGCGATCACCGAGCTGCCGAACGGCGAGACCAGCTTCATGAGGACGATCCAGCTGGCCATGCCTACGAACATCTGCACGGCCCCGCTGCGCGACAGCCGCAGGATCGTCCGCGCCGTCTCGCCGCTCACGCGCCACTCGGCGCGCGTGACGCGCAGGCGGCCGCGCGCCGCCGCGAGCGCGCGCAGCTGGTAGAGCACGCCGACGCCGCGCCCGATCGTCGTCGCGACGGCCGCGCCCGTGACGCCGAGGCGAGGGAACGGCCCGATTCCGAAGATGAAGCACGGCCCGAGCGCGATGTTGATGGCGTTGGCGAGCCACAGCGTGCGCATCGTGATCGAGGCGTCGCCGGCGCCGCGGAAGGCGGCGTTGATGACGAACAAGAGCAGGATCGTCGCCGAGCCGCCGATCATGACGCGCGGGAAGGTCGCGCCCAGCGCGACGACGGCGGGCGACGCGCCCATGACGGCGAGCAGCCGCGGTCCGAGCAGCGCGCCCGCGAGGCCGAGCACGGCCGAGATCGAGACGCCGAGGATGATCGCCTGCACGGCGCCCACGGCCGCGCCCGCCGTGTCCTTCGCGCCCGTGCGGCGCGCGACGACGGCGCCCGTGCCCATCGCGAGGCCCATGGCCGTCGTGTAGACGATCGTCATGAACGTCTCGGTCATGGCGACGACGGTGACGGCGTCGGGGCCCAGCTTCGAGACCCAGAAGATGTCGGCGATCGCGAAGATCGACTCCATGATCATCTCGAGCACCATCGGCACGGCCAGCAGGAGGATCGCGCGGCCGAGCGCCTCGCGCGTGAGATCGCGGCGCGAGCCCGCGAGCGCTTCGCGCACGATCGCCCAGAAGCTCGCGGACGCGGCGGGCACGGTTTCGGACATGGCTGGCTTTTCAGGCATAGCTATCGCGTCGGGAGCGGACATCGCCGCGCATTTGTGACCGACGCACGCGCCCCGCGCAACCCCCTCACGGAAGATTTCGTGAGATGCTGCGCGCCATGAAAAAGACGACCAAGCCCCTCGGCCTCACCAGCCTCGCGCTCGCGGCCGCGACCTTCCTCTCGGCCGGCGCCGCGCGCGCCGCCGTCACGATCGTGATCCAGCGCGGCCAGGCCCCGGCGACGACGCAGTCGACGCTCTACCTCGACGGCGATCGCATGCGCGTCGAGGGCGTCTCGGGGCCGACCAACCACGACGCCAACGTCATCGTCGACGGCGCCGCCAAGAAAATGACCGTGCTGAACGCCGCCGAGAAGTCGTACATGGAGATCACCGAAGAGGACATGAAGATGATGCGCGCGCGCGTCGACGCCATGCGCGCCCAGGCCGAGGAGCGCATGAAGAACATGCCGCCCGAGCAGCGCAAGCAGATGGAAGCGATGATGGCGAAGATGGGCGCGCCCGCCGCGGGCGACGACAAGCCCGTGAAGCTCGAGTTCAAGGCCACGGGCGAGAAGAAGACCGTCAACGGCTTCGCCTGTGAGATGTACAAGGTCGTGCGCGACGGCGCCGTCAAGGAAGAGGACTGCATCTCGCCGTGGAGCGCGAAGGTGCTGCAGAAGAGCGACCTCGAAGGCTTCCGCAAGTTCGCCGAGAACATGGCGAAGTCGCTCGGGCCGATGGGCCACGGCGCGCAGAACGAGATGCTCGACCGCCTCGACAAATTCCCCGGCCTGCCGATCACGCGCCACGTCCTCGACGGCGGCCCCGACGAGGAGATCAAGAGCGTGAAGCGCGGCGCGATCGCGGCCTCGAACTTCACGGTGCCGGCGGGCTACACGAAGAAGGAGCTGCCGATGGGCGGCCCCATGGGTGGCCCCGGCGGCCCGCACCACGGCGGCGGCATGCCGATGGGCGCCCCGCCCAAGCCGTAGTCGGCCCCCCTACCGACCCTCTCCCCGCTGGCGGGAGGGGGAATGCTATCATTGATAGCATGGCGCAACTTCTGGTCCGGAACGTCGACGACTCCGTCGTGAAGGCTCTCAAGGCGCGCGCCGCGCGGAACGGCCGATCGACGGAAGCCGAGCATCGCGAGATTCTCCGTTCCGCGCTCGCGCGGGAACACAAGGGCTCGCTGAAGGAGCTCCTCCTTCGCATGCCGCACACCGGAGCTGACGCCGACTTTTCGGCTGCGCGCGACCGAGCACGTCGGGTCCGTCTTTGAGCTACCTCCTCGACACGAACGTGGTCTCGGAGCTTCGCAAGGCCGCCCGCGGGCACGCGAGGGTTCGGGCCTGGTTCGAAAGCGTCGACGAAGACGCGCTCTTCCTGTCGGTGCTCGTCGTCGGAGAGCTTCATCAGGGGATCGAGCGAATTCGCCGCCGAGACGCGGCGTCGGCGGGCCACCTCGATCGCTGGCTCACCCGTCTCGTCGAGGACCACGCCGACCGCATCCTCCCGGTCGATCACGCAACGGCGTCACTTTGGGGCAAGCTGAACGTGCCCTCCCCCCTTCCGACCGTCGACGGGCTCCTCGCGGCGACGGCCATGGTTCACGACCTCACGCTCGTCACGAGGAACGTCAAGGACGTGCGACGAACGGGTGTGCGGTTGCTCGACCCGTTCTCTTAGCCGACGACGTCGAGCTTCTTGGCCCCGGGCGGGGGGCTCGACGGGCCGTTGATGCCGGCGAAGAAGTCGTTGCCTTTGTCGTCGACGACGATGAAGGCCGGGAAGTCGACGACGTCGATCTTCCACACGGCCTCCATGCCGAGCTCGGCGAAGGTCAGCACCTCGACCTTCTTGATGCAGTCCTTGGCGAGGCGCGCGGCGGGGCCGCCGATCGAGCCGAGGTAGAAGCCGCCGTGCTTCTTGCACGCCTCGGTGACGGCCGGCGAGCGGTTGCCCTTGGCGAGCATGACCATGCTGCCGCCCTTCGACTGGAACAGGTCGACGTACGAGTCCATGCGCCCCGCCGTCGTCGGCCCGAACGAGCCCGAGGCGTAGCCGGCTGGCGTCTTCGCCGGGCCCGCGTAATAGACCATGTGGTCGCGCAGGTAGTCGGGCATGGGCTCGCCGCGGTCGAGCATCTCCTTGATCTTCGCGTGCGCGATGTCGCGCGCGACGACCATCGAGCCCGACAGCGACAGGCGCGTCTTGATCGGGTACTTCGACAGCGTCGCGCGGATCTCGCTCATCGGCCGGTTGAGATCGATCGAGACGACCTCGCCGCCGAGGTGCTCGAGGGCGGTGTCGGGCAGGTAGTGCGCAGGATCGGTCTCGAGCTGCTCGAGGAACACGCCGTCCTTCGTGATCTTGCCCAGCGCCTGGCGATCGGCCGAGCACGAGACGGCGACGGCGACGGGGCACGAGGCGCCGTGGCGCGGGAGACGAATGACGCGGACGTCGTGGCAGAAATATTTGCCGCCGAACTGCGCGCCCACGCCCGTGCGCTGCGCGAGCGCGAGCACCTCGGCCTCGAGCGCGACGTCGCGGAAGCCGCGCCCCAGCTTGTTGCCCTCGGTCGGCAGCGTGTCGAGGTAGCGCGCCGACGCGAGCTTCGCCGTCTTGAGGCAGTACTCGGCCGACGGGCCGCCGATGACGATCGCCAGGTGGTACGGCGGGCACGCCGCCGTGCCGAGCCCGCGCAGCTTCGCCTCGATGAACTTCATGAGGCTCGCCGGGTTCAGCAGCGCCTTCGTCTCCTGAAAGAGCAGGCTCTTGTTGGCGCTGCCGCCGCCCTTGGCGAAGAACAGGAATTTGTAGGCGTCGCCGTCGGTCGCGTAGAGCTCGATCTGCGCCGGCAGGTTGCTGCCCGTGTTCGACTCCTTGTACATGTCGAGCGGCGCCAGCTGCGAGTAGCGCAGGTTGTCGTCGGCGTAGGTCTCGAAGATGCCGCGCGCGATCGCCTCTTCATCCCCGCCGCCCGTCCACACCTGCTGGCCCTTCTTGCCCATGACGATGGCCGTGCCCGTGTCCTGGCACGACGGCAGGATGCCGCCCGCGGCGATGTTGGCGTTCTTGAGCAGCTCGAGCGCGACGAACTTGTCGTTGCCCGAGGCCTCGCCGTCGTCGAGGATCTTGCGCAGCTGGCCGAGGTGCCCGGGCCGCAAGAGGTGGGCGATGTCGCGCATCGCCTGGCGCGTGAGCAGCGTCAGGGCCTCGGGCTCGACGCGCAGGAAGGTCTTGCCGCCGCCCTCGAAGGTCGAGACGTAGTCCGACGTCAGCTTGCGGTAGGGCGTCTCGTCCTTGCCGAGGGGCAGCATGTCTTGGAACTGGAAGTCGCTCATCGGGGCGACAGCATAACCGCGCGCGGGTCAGCTCGGGTAACATCGGCGCCGAATGCGTCGGCTCGCGCTCGTGATCATCGCCGTCTCGCTGGCGCTGCTCGTGCTGCCGCTGCGCACCGTCGGGGACCCGTTCGTGCGCCGCAACGGCCGCGACCTCATGCTCGACAAGAAGCCGTTCCACTTCGTGGGCGCGAACCTCGCCATCATGCACGGCCCCGCGAACCGCGCCGCCGCCGAGGCCGTGCTGACCGGCGCCGCCAAGGACGGCGTGCGCGTCGGCCGCGTGTGGGCCTTCGGCGAGGGCGACGCCACCGCGCCCGACTGGCTGCGCGACAACTACCTGTTCCGCGCCGGGCCCGACGGCTGGATCGACGCGGGGCCGAAGCACCTCGACCGCGTCGTCGCCGCCGCGGGCCGCGCCGGTGTGCGCCTCATCGTGACGCTCGCCAACAACTGGGGCGACTACGGCGGCGTGCCGAAGTACATGAAGTGGGCCGGCATCCGCGACGACGCCGCCGCGGCCTACGGCGCCTCCGACCGCTTCTACAGCGACGCCAAGATGCGCGCCTTCTACCGCGCGCACGTCGAGCGGCTGCTCAAGCGCACGAACCCGCTCACGGGCGTGCCCTACCGCGACGACCCGACGATCCTCGCGTGGGAGCTCATCAACGAGTCGACCGTCTCGACGACGGCGGGGCTCGAGGCGCGGCGCGCGTGGGTCGGCGAGATGGGCAAGCTCGTGCATACGCTCGACACGCATCACCTGGTCTCGCCGGGCGTCAGCGTCTACCGCACCGAGAGCGAGCGGCGCGAGTGGCTCGCCGTGTGCGAGCTGCCCGAGGTCGACCTGTGCGACGCGCACATCTACCCCGAGGATCTGCTGGCGAACCGCGACAGCGCGCTGCTCGAATCGGCCGTCGACGACTTCGTGCAGCTGGCCCAGCACGTGGCCGACAAGCCGTTCGTGCTGGGCGAGTTCGGCATCCACGGCGACTCCGACGGCACGTGGGAGCACCAACCGCGCAGCTACTGGATCGGGCGCATCCTCGAGCGGCTGCGCGTCGACGGCGCCGCGGGCGGCATCGTGTGGCTGTACCAACCGGCGGGCGGCGCCGACAAACGCCACGGCATCAGCGTCGGCGAGCCGACGGCCGAGGGCATGCGCGCCGCGATCCGCGCCGCGGCGGCCGAACCGGCGATGCCCGCCGACGCCGTGAACCCGGACCTCGGCCCGCAAGTGGGCGAGGTGCCGCTCATGCCGCTGCACGGCGAATTCCTCGGCAAGGCGGCCGCCGTGCCGCAGCTGCGCGCCGATCAGCCGTCGCTGCGCGTGGCGTGGGACCCGAAGACCTTCGACAAGGCGGCGTGGGAGTCGACGGGCGTCTACGGCGCCGGCGTCGTCGAGCACGTGTGGGGCACCGAGACGGGTTGGTTCGAGTACGCCTACGAGATCGTGGCCGACGAAGGCAAGGCCAAGCGGCCCGCGCGCGTGCGGCTGCCGCGCGTGATCACGCTGCGCGCGCGGGTTTCGTCGGAGTTCCCCGGCAACGTGTCGCCGCCCGACGGCGTGTCGGCGTTCGAGGTCACGCTCGACGGCCTGAGCGTGGGCACGGCCACGGCGACGCGCGACGACGGCCGCGGCGCCTGGGTGCAGCTGCGCTCGACCGACCCCGACGTGCTCGCGGCGTCGGTGCAGGCTGGCAAGCACCGCGTGCGCTTCGTCGTCGCGCCCGGCCCGAAGGCGCACGGCCTTTGCGTCTACGGCAAACCGGGCGAAAAGCCCGGCGCCGCCGGCCGCACCGGCCCCATCGAGCTCCGCATCGACAAAGGCTGAAGGCGCCGCACAACGGCGCGGGGCTCAGCTGCGCTCGCGCTCCGCCAGCAACGCTTCCAGCTCAGCGATGGCCTCGAGATCCTTCGGCCGCCCGGCGGCCCGCTTCGATCGAATCAACGTTGGGAGGTCGACGACGAGGAGGTCGCAACCGAAGACAGAGAGTCGCTGCGTGTGCGCGACGACCGCCTCGTAGTCGCCGATTCCCGCGACCTCGCCGAGCAAATCGACGTCGCCGAGGTCGGTCGTCAGCGTGAAGTTGAGGCCGCGTTTGACGGTGGCCGAATCGAAGCGAAAAGGAAGCCCGGCGGGAGCGCCCCGAAGGTAAGGGGCGTGCTCCGCGAGCGTGGCGACGAGTCGCTCGATGTTGTCATTGGTACGGCGATAGAGAAAGTCGGTGTCCTGAGTGACTCTTGCCGACCCGTGAGCTTGCGCGGCCAGGCCTCCGATCAAGATCACATCGACGCCACCGTTCGAAAGCGCGCCGACGATGCCCGCGAAGTCAGCCGCCACGGGCCCTGGCCCCCGCTTGCCTGACTTCCTCAGCCAACCGATAGGCCTCTAGGAGGATCCGCCATCGCTCTTCTGGCGTGCGACGAAGGTTCTGCCTCAGCAGGGTTCGATCGACGTCCTTCTTGTAGGCCTCGACGACCGGATCCGGGTCGAGGCCAAACCGGCGGAGGATCGCTTCGTCGTCGGGCTGGTCGGCCACGCTTCATTGTAACCTCATCGACGGCACCTCGCTCGGCGGGCACGCTCCGCGTCGCGTGGCGCCGGCGAGCCGAAGCCCTGCGACGCGCATCTCCAACCACCGCTATGGACATGACGAAAGCCTTTCGCGTTCCCTTCGTTTTCCTTTTCATCGCTTGCGCGAGCGGGTCGAAGTCGCCCTCGGCGGGAGCCGGTGGCACCGGCGGCTCGATCGCGACGGGCGGCTCGACCGCGACGGGCGGCTCGACCGCGACCGGCGGCTCGACCGCGACCGGCGGCTCGACCGCGACTGGTGGCAGCACGGCGATCGGCGGCGCGACCGGCGCGCCTGACGCCGCGGCGCCCGACGCTTCCAACGCGAGCGACGCCTCGGACGCAGCTTCCGATGCCACCACCCTCGCGATCAAGGGCCACCCGACGCCGGGCAAGGTGTACCCGACGCACGACGGGTTCACGCTCTACGTCGTCGAGGAGTTCGATCAGCCGCTCGATCTCGACAGCGATCCGATCTGGACGTGGAGCGACGCGCTCGTGGGCGCGACCCGCTTCGGCAAGGACGCGATCGCCTTCGCCGACGGCAAGATGACGATCACCGTCTCGCAGGGAGACACGCCCGCCGGCTACTCCGTCTCCAAGACCGGCGACGTGATGGCGACCCACATCAAGGGCGGCGAGCTCCGGAGCCGCTACAACCTGTTTCGCTGGGGCCGCTACGAGGCGTCGATCAAAGCGCCCACGGCGCCCGGCAACTACATCCTGTCGCTGTTCTCGTTTCGCACGCCGCACTACCAAGAGTGGCGCGAGATCGACTGGGAGCTCATCGGCAGCTACCCGAAGAGCGTCAGCACGAATCTCATCATCGGCCAAAATATGCAAGGTTGGGCCGCGACGGCCGAGGACCCGAGCGTGACCTACCCGTTCGAGGCCCAGCCCGCGATGGCGTTGCCGACGGGCTTCGACTCGCAGGCTGCGTTCCACACCTACGCCTTCGAGGCGCTGCCCGATCACGTCACCTTCTACGTCGACGACGTCCCCATCCGCACGAAGATGACCGGCGTCGGCAAGAACAACCTGCTCGTGCCCGAGCGCTCGATGAAAGCGATGATGAACCACTGGGTCAACACCGACGCGAGCTTCGGCGGCGACCCGGCGAAGACCAAGCTGCCGATGACGGGCGAGTACGACTGGTTCCGCTTCTACCGCTGGAACGACGACAAGAACTACCCGTGCGAGCCCGTGCCCGCGTGCCTGCCCGCCGACGACAAAGACCTCTCCTTCAACAACCCGAACGAGCCCGGCGCGCCGACGGGGCCGTAAACGAACGTAAACGTAAACGTAAACGCTAAATCACAGCGCCAGCGTTGACCGTGATCATGCGCCAATGCTCCACTGCGCCCCGTTCGAAAACGGGATGAGCGCGCCCCCACGGCATCCCGCCAAACCCTTTGCGAGGACGGGAAGCGTGATGAAGACGGTGAGCATGTCGAAGTGGGTGGTCTTGGGTTCGTTGTGCGCGACGGCGGCCTGCGCGACGTCGCAAGCGCCGGCGGCGCCGCAGACGGCGCAGAACGTGATGACGTGCATGCAGCCGACGATGACGCCGCTGCAAGAGACGAAGGAGATGCAGACCAAGGGCGGCGTGCAGGTCATCGTTGCGATGGAGCCCTTCCTCTGTGAGAAGCGCCAGCGCAGCGAGGTCCGCGAGGTCGCGCCGTCGTTCGGCGAGCAGCTCCTCGGCAGCAAGACGCACCCTGGGCAGCGCTACGTCGAGCGCACGACGTCGTCGTACTTCTCGGTCAAACCCGAGCGCCTCAAGGTGACGCTCAAGCTCTCGAACCAGCTGGCGCGCGTGTTCCGCGGCGCGGGCACGGTCGTCCAGTTCACCGTCGCCGGCAAGACGTGGGCGAGCAAGGTCGACGACTACGCCGAGTTCACCAACGTCATCGTGCCGCCGCGCGGAGAGCAGCAGATCGAGATCTACGGCCCGCCGACCGAGGCGATGCCGCCCCAGGGCAACATCGGCCTCTTCCTCTACGACGTCGTCACGAAGACCGACGCCGCCGGCAACATCACCGAGAAGCAGAACTTCGAGTG
This sequence comes from Polyangia bacterium, assembly GCA_035549075.1. Classification (GTDB taxonomy): domain Bacteria; phylum Myxococcota_A; class Polyangia; order Fen-1088; family Fen-1088; genus DASZFV01. Next base: position 164,239 of record DASZRT010000009.1, read on the forward strand.
GTACTACAACTACGTGCTGCAGACGCACGAGGAGCCCGGCACGGTCACGACGGCGACAGGCTGGGAGGGCGACCTGCCCCGCCTCGTCAGCAGCAACTAGGCGGACGGACGCGAAGGGGCGCGCTCCGTCACGAGCGCCACGATCGAGGCCGCCACGAGGCCGAGATCGCGGAGCAACGTCAGCGCCGTGATGGGGCCGCCGCCGGTGCCGAAGCAGCCGCAGTCGACGTTGATGCGGCGAAAATAAGCCGCGGCGACGGCGACCGTGAACATCGTGAAGAGCGCGAGCGACGCCAGCGCGGCGGGGCGGCGCCACCCGCGCGGCGCGACGACGAGCGCGCCGCCCACGAACACCTCGACGACGGGCAGCACCGCCGCGAGGTACGGCGCGAGCGCGGGGAACAGCTGGTAGTTCGCGATCTCGGTCGCGAAGTCGCCGGGCGCGCGCAGCTTGAGCGCGCCCGCGACGACGAGCAGCGCGCCCGCGACGAAGCGGGCCGCGCCCGCGACGATCCGGCGCGCGTCCATCAGCGCGCCCCCGCGCCCGACGAGCAGGCGAGGCCCGCCTGGTTCCACGCCGCGAAGCCACCCTCGATGACGCTGACGCGAAGGTCGGGACGCCCGGCGCGGTGGCGCAGCTCTTCGGCGACGACGCGCGCGTCTTCCGTGCCTTCGCCATAGACGACGAGGGCGCGACGGCCCGCGAGCAGATCGACGGCGGCCAGCGCGGCCTCGACCGACGACGCGCACGGCAGGTGCAACGCGCCCGTGACGTGCCCCTCGGCGAACGCCGACGCCGAGCGCACGTCGGCGACCAGCGTCTGCGGATCGCCGCAGGCGCCGACGGCGGCCGTGGGCGCGAGGATCTCGACGGGGGCGGCCGTGGCGCTCACGGCGCCGTGCTCGTTCCCTGCGCCGCAGGTCGTGGGCGCCTGGAACTTCGTGAAGCGCACGCCGTCGGGCCGCGCGGCGTTGACGGCGAGCCCCAGCGAGCTGCCCACGAGGAGCAGCGCGAGCGCGCGGCCGACGAGCGTCGAGAACATCGCCCCGGAAAACTATCAGGGGCGAGCCGGACATTCCCGAAAACGTTCCGAGACACGCGCGGCGGGCGCGATATGCTGGCGAGATGTCCGAGTCCCTGCTCGCCGGCAAGCTCGCCCCACCCGAGATCCTCATCGACGTCGCGAAGTTGCGCGCCGCCTACGCGGAGCGCGCGCCCGACGTGGCCGACCCCACGCAGCTGGTCGCCTTCGGCACCAGCGGGCATCGCGGCGCCGCCGAGGACGGCGCGTTCAACGAAGCCCACATCCTGGCCATCACGCAGGCGATCTGCGAGCACCGCGCCAAGGCGGGCGTCACGGGGCCGCTGTTCCTGGGCATCGACACGCACGCGGCGTCGGAGCCGGCGCAACGGACGGCGCTCGAGGTGCTGGCGGCCAACGGCGTCGAGACGCTGATCGCGCCCGACGATCGCGAGACGGGCGTGGCTGGCTTCACGCCGACGCCGGCGCTGTCGCGCGCGATCCTCGTGCATAACGGGGGAAAGCGCGCCGGCGACCGCCTCGCCGACGGCATCGTCATCACGCCGTCGCACAACCCGCCGCGCGACGGCGGCTTCAAGTACAACCCGCCGCACGGCGGCCCCGCCGACACCGACGTGACCGACGTCGTGCAGGCGCGCGCCAACGACCTCCTGCGCGCGGGCAACGCCGGCGTGAAGCGTGTGTCGTACGAAAAGGCGCGCGCCGCGGCGACGACGCACGAGTACGACTTCCTCGGGAAGTACGTCGAGGACTTGCCGCGCGTCGTCGACGTCGGCGCGATCGCGGGCGCGAAGGTGAAGCTGGGCGTCGATCCGATGGGCGGCGCCAGCGTGCGCTACTGGTCGCGGATCGCCGAGCGCTTCAACCTCGACCTCACCGTCGTCAACACGAAGGTCGACCCGCGCTTCGCGTTCATGCCGTGCGACCGCGACGGCAAGATCCGCATGGACTGCTCGAGCCCGTGGGCGATGGCGAACTTGCTCGGCTTGAAAGACCGCTTCGCGGTCGCGTTCGGCAACGACGCCGACGCCGATCGCCACGGCATCGTGACGCCGTCGGGTCTCATGAACCCCAACCACTACCTGGCCGTGGCGATCCGCTACTTGTTCTCGCACCGGCCTCAATGGTCGCCGAGCGCGTGGGTCGGCAAGACGCTCGTGAGCAGCAACCTCGTCGATCGCGTCGTCTCGAGCCTGGGGCGCGCGATGCGCGAGGTGCCCGTCGGCTTCAAGTGGTTCGTGCCGGGCTTGCTCGACGGGACGTGCGGCTTCGGCGGCGAAGAGAGCGCGGGCGCGAGCTTCCTGCAGATGGACGGCGGCGTGTGGACGACCGACAAGGACGGCATCATCCTCGACCTGCTCGCCGCCGAGATCGCGTCGCGCACGGGGAAGGATCCCGGCGTACACTTCGCCGAGATCGCGAAGGCCTTCGGCACGCCGTTCTACACGCGCGTCGACGCGCCCGCGACGCCCGCCGAGAAGGCGACGCTCAAGAAGCTCGACCCGGCGGCCGTGAAGGCGACGGAGCTCGCGGGCGAGGTCATCACCGCGAAGCTCACGCGCGCGCCCGGCAACGACGCGCCCATCGGCGGGCTCAAGGTCGCGACGGCCAACGGCTGGTTCGCGGCGCGGCCGTCGGGCACGGAGAACGTCTACAAGATCTACGCCGAGAGCTTGAAGAGCGAGGCGCACCTGCAGGCGATCCTCGGCGAGGCGCGCGAGATTGTGTCGCGCGCGCTGGGCGCGAAGGCGTAGCGGTGGCGGCGGCGCGCGATCTCGCGGGACGCGTCGCCGTCGTCGTGGGCGGCACGTCGGGCATCGGGCGCGCGCTCGCGATCGGGCTCGCCGAGGCGGGCGCCGACGTCGTCGCGTCGGGCAGGCGCGCGGCGCTCGTCGACGAGGTCGCGCGAGAGATCGAGGCGCGCGGGCGGCGCACGTTGCGCGCGACGTGCGACGTCGGTTCGCGCGCGTCGCTCGAGGCGTTGCGCGACCAGACGCTCGCGGCGTTCGGCAAGGTCGACGTCCTCGTGAACTGCGCGGGCAAGACCAAGCGCACACCGACGCTCGACGTGAGCGAGGCCGAGTGGAGCGACATCCTCGACACGAACCTCACGGGCACGCTGCGCGCGTGCCAGGCGTTCGCGCCGCCCATGCTCGCGGCCGGCTACGGACGCATCGTCAACATCGGATCGCTGTCGTCGTTCGTCGCGCTGTACGAGGTCGCGGCCTACGCGGCCAGCAAGGCGGCGGTGGCGTCGCTCACGAAGTCGCTCGCGATCGAGTGGGGCCCGCGCGGCGTCGCCGTCAACGCGATCGCGCCCGGCGTGTTCCGCACCGACCTGACGGCGAAGCTGCTCGACGGCACCGAGCGCGGGCGCGAGTACCTGACGCGCACACCGCTCGGCCGGTTCGGGCGCGTCGAGGAGCTCGTGGGCGCGGCGGTCTTCCTAGCGTCGGAGTCGGCGAGCTTCGTCAACGGCGAGATCCTCACCGTCGACGGCGGCTTCCTCGCGAGCGGCGTGAACGGCTAAAAAGTGAAGGCGACCTCGAGCGCGAGGTCGAGCGAGAGCAGCGTCTGGTGGTTCGTGAGCCAGACCGTGGGCGCGAAGAGCTCGGTCACGAGATCGACCTTGGGCGTGAGCGCGAAGTCGAGCCCCGTCGACGCACGCACGATGGGACCGTTCGACGACAAATAGCCCGAGGCGAAGCGGAGCGGCACGCGCACGGACGAGCCGGGCGCGCCGAAGAGGTATTCGAGCTGCGCGTAGGCGAGCGCGGCGCTCGCGCGGCCTTCTTTGCCTTTGAGGTTCGCGTAGCCGAGGTAGCCGCCGAGGCTCACGTGCGGCGAGAAGCGGCCGTCGAGGCGCGCGCCCGCGAGCTGGTTGTAGAACGCGCCCGTGCCGACGCCGATCGCGCCTTCGGTTTGCACGGCGAGGCGCAGCGGGACGTCGGAAGGCGGCGCGTCGGCGTGCGCGCTCGTCGACACCAGGACGACGAGCGCGAGCGGCGCGCAGAAACGAATCGAGGTCATGGCGCTCCTCCTGGATTGAAAACCTTTTCGGCCGCGGCGAGCAACTGGCGCGCGTAGGGCGCGTTGTGCGCGTCGGCGGCGGGATCTTCGACGACGAGCGCGAGGTCCCACGCCGCGCGCCCTCGCGGCGTCGCGAGATCGAAGCGCGAGGAGGACGCGTGCGGCGGGCCGGCGCCGACGTCGCGGGGTTGCGTTCGCGCCCACAGAGCCAACGCCCGCGCGCGCACGTCGTCGTCGGGCTTCGGCGCGTGGCAACGACCGCAGTCGTCGCGACGCGCGACGAACGCGTGCTCGGCGCCGCGCTGCAGATCGGACGGACCCGCGCGGTGACACCCGACGCAGCCGCCTTCGACACGCGAATGCGGCGCCGCGCCCGTCAGCGGCGCGCCCGTCGCGGGCTCGACGCCGCCGCGCCCGAGCCACAGAGGCGCCGCGGACGCCGTCACCGGCTCGCCTGCGCCCGGTGAGTGGCAGCCGAAGCAAACGGCGCTGCGCGCCGCCACCGCCATGCCCGAACCGGGATCGTGGGGCATGTGGCAAGCGACGCACGTCAGCCCCATCGGCTCGATCTGCGGCGGCGAGAGGCGATGGGCGTTCGACGCGAGCACGCCCGCCGTCGTGTGACAGCGCGCGCACGTGCCGGCGCGCGTGCGCGGATCGCGATCGGCGCGCGCCATCGACGTCGAACGCCACGCGGCGACGTGGCCATACCGCGGGGGCGCGTCGTGGCAGGTCGCGCACACGTCGGTGCGCAGGATCGCCCAGCGCGCGGACGTCTCGGGCAACGCGCCCGGCCCGTGACACGCGAGGCAACCCACGCCGCCGAGCCGCCGCAACGGCCGCGGCACGTCGGCCCACGCGCGCGCGCCGAGCGACGCGAGCCCGAGCGACGTCATGACGTCGGTGAAGCCGCCGTCGGCGCAGCCCGGCTCGCCCGTCGCGTGACACGCGAGCGCGCAGTCGGGGTACGCGGCGCCGAACGTCGCGGGCGCACCTGCCGTCTGCGCCGCAGGCACGATCCCGCGCGCGAGCACCGTGGTCATCGGGCTCGCGGCGACCGCGCGCGATTCGGCGGGGTGGCAGCCGCTGCGCGCGCAGTCGAGCGGCGTCTCGTCGTAACGTGCGGTGCGCAGCGTGAGCGCGCGGCCGGCGCCGTCGACGACGCGCCAGTCGCCCGTGACGTCCGGCGCTAGGCTCGCGAGCCCACTTTGCTCGACGAGGGTGGCGGTCGCGTTGGGCGGGCGTGATTCGAGGCGCCACGCGGCGCCGAAGGGTCCGAGGAAGATACGCGTGCCGACGGCCGTGCTCGCCAGACCTCGCGATCGCGGCGCGGCGGCGACGCGCGCCTCGTGACGTTCTTCGTGGCCACGGCCGTCGCGCCACGTCGCTTCGAAGACGAGCTCGGCGCGCGTGCGCGGTGAGAAAGGAACGACGCCCCAGGGCGCGGGTGCGCCGAGCGCGTCGGGGAGTGACGGTGTTCGCGCGTGAAGCGAGAGGCCGTCGGCGGTGGGGGAGACGTCGCGCGCGCGTGGGCCGCTGAGTTGCGTCCACGTGATCGTGCCGGCGTTGGCGGCGGAGCAGACAGGCGTTGCAGCGATGGTGAAGGAGGCGTCGAAGCCGACGGGGGCGGCGGGCGCGTCGAGCGTGAAGAGAGGGCCGCCCGGGCAAGTGGGCGGTGCGTGATGACAGGCGGAGAGGAGCGCGAGCGTGAGGACGAGAAAGATCGCAGCCCCCTCACCCCGCCCCCCTCCCCGCTTCGCGGGGGGAGAGGGATGGGACAAGAGGCTCACGGTGCGCCCTCGGGGCGGCAGGTGCCGAAGCGGCAGGCGTGACTCGGGCAGTCGGTGTCGAGCCAGCAGCTCGGGGTGGTCGACGGTACGACGCAGTGAGCGTCGGTGCAGGTGGCGCCGTCGACGCACGGGTGGGCGCGGTCGCAGGGGTTCCAGATCGATGCGGCGGTGGCGTGCTCGCAGACGCGCTTTGGCGACGGGCCGTTTTCGATGCGGCAGCGCCAGCGCGCGCGGTCGGCGTCGGGGAAGTCGGGCGCGCCGTCGACGCAGATGCGCGCGCCGAGGTCGTCGTGCGCGGCCGCGACGCGGGCGTTGCAGCGCCACGCGGGATCGGGCGGGCCGGCGACGACACCCGCGGCGGGCTCGCCGCCGACGCAGACGACGACGCCCGCCGAGTCGACGCAGGTCCACTCGCCGTCGTCGGGCAGGCGCGCCGGGCGTTGCACGCAGCGATCGGCGGCGCAGGTGAACGTCGCGGTCGCAGGTCTCGCGCGGGCGATCGGTGTCGGCGCTTCCGTTCGCGCGCAACACGCGAACAGCGCGCACGCGAGCGCGAGCCTGCCGCTCACCGCGGCCGCGCGCGGCGCGCACGCGCGATCAGCACCGCCCCAAGAACCAGCAGCGACGCTCCTGCGCCCGAGCCCGCATCGCGGCCCGCGATCGCGCACCCGCGAAAGAACGGCGGCGCCGTCGTGTCGGCGCACACGACGTGGCTCGCGCCGTTCGACGTCTTGTCGGTGAGATCGCGCGCGAGCGCCGAGAAGCACACGTGCCCCGTCGCGTCGGCGACCGGCAGCTTCACGGTCGCGCCCTTCCCCGCCGCCGGCATCGCCTCGGTCAGCACGGGCACCGAGCCGCCGTCGGAGAGCGCGCCCGCCGTTTGGAACACGACGAGCGAGAGCCCGCCGCGCCCGCCGTCGTCGTCGGCCGGCGCGAGATCGAGGTCGAAGACGAAGCGGTTCTCGAGCGCGTCCGTGCAGTCGTTGTGCGCGCGCTCGAGGTCCCAGCGAACCGCCGTGAGGCCGTCGAACGTCGGCGGCGCGTCGTCGGTCGCCGCCGTGACGGTGAAGCGCACGTCGGCGCCTTTGCCGGGCGCGGCGACGTTGAGGCCGCGCAAAGACGGCCAGTGAATCGTGTACGTCCCCGGCGGCAGCCCGCCCGCAGGCGCGAACTCGAGCAAACCCTGCGTCGAATCGAACGTCACCGTGACGGCGTCGCCGACGTGGTCGGGCGAATCGAGCAGCACGTCCTCGTTCGCGTACTCGGCCGTGGACGCGTAGTGAGCGAAGAGCGCCGCGTTCGCGGGCACCGTCGAGCCCGAAGGCGGAATCGCTTCGAGCAAATCAGGCGGCGCGCACGCGGCCGACACGACGCGCGCCGACCAAAACGCGACGACCGCGAGCGCGACGGCGGCCGCGCGCCTCACGGGTCGCACGTGACGGTGTCGCAGCGGCCCAGCATCTCCGTGCGGTCGCCGTCCCCGTCGAGGTCGAACTCGTCGATGCAGCAAAGGCCCTGATCGAGGCAGCACTGCTCGAGGTCCTTCGTGCGCGTGCCGCCGTTCGAGGCGCCCTTGCAGTCGTCGGGCGGCGGCGTCTCGCGGCACGGGCCGAACGATCGCCCGTCGGACGCGCACGTTTCCCGGCCCCAGAACGTGCACAACGTCGTGAAGCACTCGCGCTCGCTGCCGGGCACGCACGTCTCGCAACGCCGCGGGCACTCCGAGTAGTGGCCGCCCGCGCAGTAGCGCGCGCCGCCGCCCGGGCACGGGATCGCGGGCAAATCCTCGTCGACGCGGCCGTCGCAGTTGTCGTCGACGCCGTTGCACGTCTCGGGCACCGGATGACAAACGGGCCCGGCTTCGACGGGCGGCGACGCGTCGGGCGGCGGCGGTGGTGGTGGCATCGGCTCGTCCGGCGCTTCGACGGGCATCTCGATCGGCAAATCGACCGGCACGTCCACCGGCAGATCGATCGCGAGATCCGCGGGTGCGTCCGGCGCAACGGCCGCGTCGACGGCGAGCGGCGTCGTCTGCGGCGGCGCGAGGTTGATGGGCGAGCGGCCGCACGCCGCGAGCGTCACCCAGCAAAGAAGCGCGCTCGGCCCCAGCACACGCACAGGCACGCCCCCAAAGACACGGGAGCGCCGGCGCTTCGCAAAAGAAAAGTGCGCGTCGACTTTCATTTGGGGCGCGTCGCGGTGTCAGAGCGTGGGCGACGCGACGAATGAAGGGTAACACCAGCCCGGCCGAGACCGTGCGAGGATGGGGCGCGATGCTCCGGACGCGCCGCGCCCTGCGTTTGATCGGGACGGTGGGCGCGGTGGGTTGGGCGACGGTCGCGCACGCGCAAGACGCCGCGGCCCCGACGACGCCACCGCCCGCCGAAACAGCGCCGGCTCCGACGCCTCCGACCGCGGCAACGCCACCGCCCACGCCGCCACCGCCGGTCGCTCCGCCGCGCGCGACCGCGCCACCCGCGCCGGCGCGCCCCGCGCCGTACCCCTACCCTTACCCTTACGGCGCCTATCCGTACTACCCGTACCCGTATCCCTACGCCTACCCGCCTCGCCCACCCGCGACCTCCGCGCCGCCAACCTCCGCGCCCGAAGCGATCGTCGCGTCCCCCGCAGCGCCGACGTCCATGCGCGCGCCCGCCGACGATCCGCAAGCCGATCGTGGCGTGCTTCTACCGACGGCCTACACGCACCCGCGCGGCACGTTCTTCTTCTCGAGCTACGACCTCCTCATCGAGCAGATCGGCTACGCGTTCACCGACGACACGCAGATCTCGCTCACGGGCCTGCCGCCCGTCGGCGCCGACGACGTCGCGGTGGCCGACGTCACCCTCAAGACGTCCCTCTACCGCGGCCCCCGCCTCCGCGTCGCCGCGCTCGGCTCGGCCAGCGGCTTCGGCTCGAAGAGCGCCGGCGTGTTCGGCATCGGCCGATTCGGCGGCGTCGCGCAGATGTGCCTCGAATCCCGCTGCGACAGCAGCCTCACGATGTCGAGCAACGTCGCGCTCGCGGGCGCGCTCGTCATGGTCAACGGCGTCAGCGGCGTCTTTCGCCTGGGCCGCGTGACGTCGCTGCTCGCCGAGGTCGACACGCTCCTGCCCTTCAGCAACGACATCCCCGACGAGATCGGCGGCGCGATGGCCGGCGGCGGCATCCGCCTGCGCGGCGAGAGCTGGGGCTTCGACTTCGCGCTCATGCGCGTCATCGGCGGCAGCCGCGCGACCCTGCCGCTGCTGGCGCTCACCTACCGGACGCCGCCGTAGCCGCCGGCGGAACGTGGCGCGCGACGTGGCGTTCGACGATGTCCGGGTCGCACGCCTCGACACGGATGCGCGTCGGCCCGAGCCGTAACCCCAGCAACGAGCCGACGGCCTCGTCGAAGCCTGCGCCGAGCCATGCGAGGATCGCGCGCGGCACGCCGACGTCGAGGCGCGCGGCGTAGCGCGCGTAGCCGCCGATGTCCTTGAACTGATCCATCGCCAGCATGAGGTAAGGATCGGCGACGAGATCGGGCGGGATGGGCCGCGCCGGCGCGTGCGGGTCGGCCTCGAACGCCGCGAGCTCGCGCGGCAGGCGCGCGTGGTACGCGCCGTCTTCGACGAGCGACGCGAGCGCGCGCTGGTTCGGGTGCTTGCCCGCCGCGAACGCCGCCGCCTGCCGCTTCATCTCGTCGAGCCCGCCTTCTTGCGCGCTCAGCAGCACGAGGTCGTAGACCGGGTGCCGATGAAACGTCTGCAGCACGTGCTCGGCGATCGCCTCCTTCGGCGAGAACAACCCGATCGGATCGAGCATGGTCGCGGGCCCCGCGAGGAAGCGCCGCGCGTTGTGGAAGATCCACGGGATGCCCTGGCTCTTGTAGAAGAGCTTCGTCTCTTCGCTCGCGCCCAGCATCATCTGATCGCGGCCCGCGACGAGCGCCTGCGCCCACGTCGGCACGACGTCGACGTACCCGAGCGCGCGCAGCCGCTCGAAGCGCGCGCGCACCTGCGCCGGCCGCAAATAGCCGAGCACGAGCCCGAAGAGCTGCACGACCTTCGCGACGTTGGCGCGAAGCCCGCCGACCGCGTCGAAGAAGAGCCGCAGCCGCGACCGCCCCAACCACGGCGGCGGCGTCGCCCCCTGCGTCTCCGCCATGGAACTCATGCGCGCTCAGCAGACTTCAGTGTTCACCGAATTCGTCGTCGGGGCGGAAGTCAGACGTCTCGGGGCCGCGCTCTTCTTTCGTGGGCGTGTTCATCGACGACGACAGGCCGCGCTCGGGCTTGGGGCGTTCGGCCATGATCGCCTCCGTCGTGAGCAGCAGGCCCGACACCGACGCCGCGTTCTGCAGCGCCGAGCGCACGACCTTCGTCGGGTCGACGACGCCCGCGGCGATCAAGTCCTCGAACGTCTCGGTCTCGGCGTTGAAGCCGAAGCCGGCGCCGCCCTTCTTCCGTCCGCCCTCGCGCACGTGCGACACGACGACCGACGCGTCGGCGCCCGCGTTGCGCGCGATCGTGCGCAGCGGCTCCTCGAGCGCGCGCCGCACGATGCCGACGCCGTATTGGCGCCCGTCCTCGAACTTGAGGCCGTCGAGCGCGTCGAGGCAGCGCACGAGCGCCGAGCCGCCGCCCGCGACGATGCCCTCGGCCACCGCGGCGCGCGTCGCCGCCAGCGCGTCCTCGATGCGCATCTTCTTCTCTTTGAGCGCGAGCTCCGTGGGCGCGCCCACGCTGATGACGGCGACGCCGCCCGCGAGCTTCGCGAGCCGCTCTTGCAGCTTCATCTTGTCGTACTCGGAGTTCGACCGCTCGATCGCCGCCTTGACGAGCTTGACGCGGCCCTCGATCGCTTCCTTGTTGCCCGCGCCCTCGAGGATCGTCGTGTCGTGCTCCTCGACCGACACGCGGCCCGCGCGCCCGAGGTCGGCGAGCTTCACCTCGGACAAGCGCACCGAGTGCTCGAGGATCGGCTTCGCGCCCACCATGGCGGCGATGTCCTGCAACATCTCTTTGCGCACGTCGCCGAACGCCGGCAGCTTCACGGCGCAGCACTTCATCGTGCCGCGCATCTGGTTGACGACGAGCGCCTGCAGCGCCTCGTCGGTCACGTCCTCGGCGATCACGAGCAGCGGACGCCCCGTGCCGATGACCTGCTCGAGCAACGGCACGAAGTCCGGCAGCGACGAGATCTTGCCCTCATACACGAGGATCAACGGGTCTTCGAGGTCGCACTCGAGGCGCGTCGCGTCCGTCACGAAGTACGGCGAGATGTAGCCGCGGTCGAACCACACGCCCTCGACGATCTCGAGCTCCGTCGAGATGCCGTTGTGCATCTCGACCATGATGACGCCGTCGCGTCCGATCTTGTCCATCGCCTCGGCGAACAGCTTGCCGACCTCGGCGTCGCCGTTGGCGCTGATCGTGCCGACCTGCGCGATCTCCTCGCGCGTCGAGACGGGCTTCGCCAGCTTCTTGAGCGAGGCGACGACGTTCTCGACGGCGGCGTCGATGCCGCGCTTGAGGTCGAGCGGGTTGTGGCGCGCGGCCACGAGCTTGAGACCCTCGCGATAAATGATCTGCGCGAGCACGGTCGCCGTCGTCGTGCCGTCGCCCGCGTCGGCGCCGGTCTTGGAGGCGACCTCCTTGACCATCTGCGCGCCGAGGTTCTGGAACTGATCGCCGAGGTCGATCTCGTTGGCGACGGTGACGCCGTCCTTCGTGACGAGCGGCGGGCCCCACTCGCGACCGAGCACGACGTTGCGGCCGCGCGGGCCCAGGGTGACCTTGACGGCGTTGGCCAGCGTGTCGATGCCGCGCCCGACCCTCTGGCGCGCCGACTGGGAGAAGACGACGTCCTTGATAGCCATCCCTTGTGATTAGCCCAAGACGCGGCCGCGCGGTAGATCCCCCGCGTTTTTGGCGCGTCTCGGCCGCAGGAGGATTCGATGACCCCAAAAATGACGGCGCTCGCGTTCGGTTTTTGCTCCTTCATGTCGCTTTTTTCCCTCGGCGCGTGCGCCGAGGCGCGGCCCGTGCTGGACGGACGCTCAGGTGGGCCGCTGACGAACCGCGCCGCGGGCTACGAGCTGGAAGTGCTGGCCGACGGCGTCCCGGCGCCGACGTTCTTCCAGCGCGGCGGCACCTACGTCCTCGGGCAAAGAGGCGAGCGCTACACGCTCCGCATCACGAACCACACGGGCCGGCGCGTCGAGGCCGTCGTCTCGGTCGACGGGCGCGACGTCGTCGACGGCAAGCCCGCCGACTTTCGCGGCAAGCGCGGCTACCTCGTGCCGGCGTGGGGCCAGGTCGAGATCGACGGCTGGAGGCTGTCGCGGGCCGAGGTCGCGGCCTTTCGCTTCTCGTCGGTGGCCGACTCGTACGCGGCGCAGACCGGCTCGGCGCGCGAGGTCGGCGTCATCGGCGCCGCGATCTTCCCCGAGCGCGTCGTGCCGCGGCCACAGCCGTTGGAGCTGCCGTACGCGTCCGCGCCGCCGTGGGACGGCGAGTACGAGCGCGACCGCGCCGAGGCTCCGCACGCCGAGGCGGGCCGCGGCTCCGACATGAAGCGAGAGGAGCGGCGCACGGAGCCGCCCGCTGCCGCCGCGCCGAGCGTGTCGTCCGAGGGCGCGCCCGCTCGTCGTTCGGGCCTCGGCACCGAGTTCGGCGAGGCGCACGGCTCGTCGGTGCGCGAGGTCGCGTTCGTGCGCGCGAGCGCGAGCACGCCTTCAGTCGTGCTCGGCGTGCGCTACAACGATCGCGACGGCCTGGTCGCGCTGGGCGTCGACGTCGATCCCGAGACGTGCGGCGCCGATCGCGACCTCGAGCTGCGCGAGACGGCGAGCCCGTTCCCCGTGAGCGACCGTCGCTACGCCGCGCCGCCGCCGTGCTGGCGCCACGGGACCTGCCGATGACGTCGCAGCTACTGCTGCCGCATCAGCACGCGGTAGAAGTACGTCGTCAGGCCGATCACGAAGGCCATCGACGACGCCATGAACACCGCGCTCCAGATGCGGCGCTTCATCGCCGTCACGATCGCGAGGCGCTCGCGCTCGCCCGTGCGCTTCGACGCCTCGTCGTAGAACTGACTCCAGCGTTCCTGTGATTCAGCGGAGGCGCTCATGACTGCGGGGAGTACATCGGAGGAACGTGCGCGAGATTGAGCGACCGTCGGATCTTTTCGACAGGTTTCCGACGGCCGCCGCGTCAGCTACCTGACGCCCGAGATGCAGCAGGTGTTGGGAACGGCCTGCGGAATGCTGTTTTTGAGCCAGCAGCGCGCGCCCGGCCCCTGCACGCCAGGGTTCACGTACGTGTACGACGCGCACTCGCGCTCGCGCGCGCACGCGTCGCGACACATCTCTGGCCGCGGCGCCGGCAGGTCGAAGTTCTTGTAGTCGTAGCCGGGGCGGTCGACGTTCATCTCGAAAGTCCCGCGGCGCATCGGCGGCGGCGGCGCCGGCTCGGCGTGGTGGCCGTGCTCGCCTTTGACGCCCGACGTGCAGCACGCGTTCGGCACCGCCTGCGGCACCGAGTTCTTGAGCCAGCAGCGCGCGCTCGGCCCCTGCACGCCCGGGTTCACGTACGTGAACGCCGCGCAGCCCGCCTCGCGCTCGCACGCCTGCTTGCAGAGGTGCGGGTTCGGCTGCGGCAGATCGAAGTTCTGGAAGTCGTAACCCGGGCGATCGATCCCAGGCTCCAGGTGGTGTCCGTGCTCGGGGCCGCCCCAAGCCACGGGCGGCGGCGGCGCGGGCTGCGTCTCGACGACGGGCGGCGGCGCGGCCGGCGGCGGCGCGTCCTGCTGAATCGCGACGGGCGCCGCGTTCTTCGCGCCCGAGATGCAGCACGTGTTCGGCGTCGGGGCGGGCACGCCGCTCTTCAACCAGCAGCGCGCGCTCGGCCCCTGCACGCCCGGGTTCACGTACGTGAAGGCGACGCACTGAGGCTCGGTCATGCACGTGTCGCGACACTCTTCGGGGCGCGCCGACGCGAGATCGAAGCTGCGGTAGTCGTCGCCGGGACGATCGTAGTTCACCTCGAGCCCCGCGCCGCCACCCGTCGGGTACACGGGGACGGGCGCGACGATGCAGCCCAACCCGAGGAGCGCAGACGCACAGACCAGAACGAGGGACGACCGCATCGAGACCTCCAGAGTTCGTGGAGGCCGCACGGTATCACGCCCCTCTCACACGTGCTCCCGGTCCGCGCCTCTCCCGCCTGTCGGGAGAGGCCGCCGAGGCGAAGCCTCGGCGGGTGAGGGTCCGCGCTACCCGAGGCTCTTCGCGATCAAGTCTTCCAACCGGCTCTTCGGCACCGCGCCCACGATCTGCCCGACGACCTTCCCGTCCTTGAACATCAAAAACGTCGGCAAGCTGCGCACGTCGAGCTTCGCCGTGATCTCCTGGCTGGCGTCGGCGTCAATCTTCGCGACGCGCACGCGCCCGTCGTAGGCCTTCGCGAGCGCCTCGACGTGCGGCGCCGTCGCGCGGCACGGCGCGCACCACGCCGCCCAGAAGTCGAGCAGCACGGGCACGGGCGAGCTCGCGACCTCGCGTTCGAAGTTGTCGTCGGTGACCTCGACGACCTTCGAGTCCTTCTTGTCTTTCTCGTTCTTGTCCTTTTCGTTCGCGGGGACGGCGGCGATGCTCATGACGATCTCCTTCAGTGTTCGGTCATGCAGGCGCGCAGGCTGGCCTTCGCGCGGTGAAGCAAGACGGCGACGTGTCCGGGCGCGAGGTTCAACGCGCGCGCGACGTCGTCGCCCGGCCGCTCGTCGAGCATGCGCAGCGTGACGACCGCGCGCTGAACCTCGGCCAGCCGCCCCACGCAACGCGCGAGCCGCCCGCGATCCTCGGCGTCTTCGATGCGCGCGTCCGCGGCGGGAGCGCCGTCGGCGATCGCGCCCACCGTCGCGTCGTCCGACACGTGCGGCCGCGCCACCGCATGCAGCCGCCGCGCGTTCCGCGCCACGTTCCGCACGAGCGCGACCAGCGTCGGTCCCGCCCAATCCGTGGGCGCGAGCGCCCGCGCGCGCGGCAAGATCACGAACGCCGCGAACGCCTCTTGCGCCGCATCGAACGCGTCCTCGGGCGCGAGCCCCTCGCGCCGCGCGACCGCGACCAGGTCACTGCGGTGCTCGTGCACGAGCTGCGTCACCCACCCCGAGAAGTCCGCCTCGGCCGGCGTCCGCGCCTCTTCGCACGGGCACGGTTCGCTGGCCGTTCGTGCGGTCGTCTCCGGTGCGATGGTCGGCGCGTCGGTGTTCACGGTGTTCCTCTGATGCCCAGCCCGCGCCCCGCGTTACCGCGGCCGCGCCGGCCTCATGGAGAAAGGTGTCGACCCGCGCCGAAATTACAGCCCGAAGGTCATTCGTCCGGATCGGCCCGCTGCGGGACCGAGGGCGCGGCGGGTAGCGCCGGCTTGGCCGGGGCAGGCGCGGGCGCGGCGGGGGTCGTCGGCGGCGGCGCGGGCTCGATCCCGAACGGCGGCGGCAACGAACGCGGGGCCGAAGGCGGCACCACGGGCGGCGGCGCCACCGGCCCGCGCGGCCGCGGCGTCCTCGCCGGCTCGTCGTCGTCGTCATCAAAGCCTCGTTCGTGATACCTGCGGCACTCGCCCGTCGCGCTGATCCCGTAGATCATCGACCCACCATAGAGACCAACGAACGCGAGGCCGAGCGTGATGTCGGCGGGACGGCTGAGTGCGCTGTTCCGGTATGCGGAGTCCGGCGCCGCGAAGGCGTAGATCGTCCGCAAGACCTCGAGCGCCGTGACGATCCCGTCGACGACGGGCGCGAACTGCGAATCGGTGCACCCCTCGTTCGGCGTCAGGTTGCCCTTCGTCGAATGGAGAGGCGTCACGAACAGCAGCGAGCACCCATTGCTGAACGTCGCGAGGCACGCAATCAACGCCGTGACCGAGGTGGATCTTTTAAGCATGAATCACTCCGGATCGATTTGCTGTGGCACCGCCGGCTCAGACGGCTGCGTGGTGAGCGCGTCCGAAGCGCCTCCATCGACGGAGGGCGCTGGAACGATGAGCGGGGCCGGTGGCATGATCGGCGACGGGGGCAGCGGTACCACCGGAGGAAGCGATTGTTGTCCCTGGATCGTTCGCGATGGCGCCGTCCGGTACTGGTGCCGTGTATGCCCCGGACCGTCATTCAGGTCGGTGCATTCCGAAGCCGCGCGCGCCCCATAAATCGCCGACCCGATGAAGATGCCCGCCCAGGCCAAGCTCGCCCCTCCGATAGCTTGCTTCTGAGGGTTGGATGATGCGGAGTTCACGGCGCCGCCCACGAGATCGAGCGTGCCGAACAAGCCGTCGACGATCGGCGCGGCCGGCGATGTCGTGCAGTCGTGGTTAGGTCGTCCGTCCGACGTCCGCGGTCCCGTCCTGAACAACCACGAGCACCCGATCTTGCCAGCGACCGCGAGGACACCAACGATCGCCGCAACCGCCTCCGTGACGCCCACATGGGCCCAAGATCACGCCCGACTCACGCCGTAAACACAAGCGACAGGGTGACGAAAGTCCGCGTTTGATGTTTACGTCGACGGCTTCCGCCCTCCTCAGTCGAGCGCGCCTAGCATCACGACGATACTATCGCGTGATGCTACCGTAAGACCGCGACCCTCTCGCCGAAGATCTGTTCGATCCTCGCGAGCAGGTCGTCGCTGGCGGCGACTTTGTAGTCTTCGCCTAGGTCCAGCACGGATTCGCTGCGCTTGGGGATTTCCATGCGCAACGTTGTCCGGCAGGGGCCGGCGTGGGCGCGCAGGAGCTTTTCCAGCGACGTGAGCTGCTCGGCTTTCACGGCGTCGGCGTTCAAACGGATGTCGAGGAGGCTGCTCTTTTCGGAGCGGATCCTCGACAGCAGCTTGGCGTCCATGAAGCGGAGGCGCTCTCTCACGGCTTCGCCCTCGCCGAAGGGCGCGTCGACGAGGCCGGTCACGAGCAGCGGGTCGTCGCTGCCGAGGAGGTCGCGGTAGTCGTCGACCTTCTTCGAGTTGACGATGTACTCGACTTGGCCGGTTTGATCCTCGAGCGTCATGAAGGCGTACTTGCCGTTGCCGTTCTTCATGGGGCGCT
This sequence comes from Polyangia bacterium, assembly GCA_035549075.1. Classification (GTDB taxonomy): domain Bacteria; phylum Myxococcota_A; class Polyangia; order Fen-1088; family Fen-1088; genus DASZFV01. The sequence continues at coordinate 181,186 of DASZRT010000009.1, forward strand.
CTTGGTACGACGTCACGACGCCGGCCAGGATCACCTCGGCGCGCTCGCCCTTTTCGAAGCAGTTGCGCGCGGTCGCGTTGGTGAAGCGTTTGATCTCGCTCGTGAAGCGATCCAGGGGGTGGCCGCTGATGTAGAAGCCCAACGACTCCTTCTCATAGGCGAGCATCTCCTTGGGCATCCACTCGTCGCCCTCGGGGTACTTGTCCTCGAAGAGGCCGACGCCGCCGCCATTGGCCGCGCCATTTCCGTTCGGCTTCGCGGGGCCGCCGCCGAACAGCGCGAGCAGGCTCGTCTGGCCGCTCTCGCGCTCGCGCTGCGCCTCGGCGGCGCGCTCGCTCGCGCGGTCGATCGCCAGGAAGACGCGCGCGCGCGTGACGCCGTTCTTCGCGGCGATGCCGTCGAAGGCGCCGGCCTTCGTCAGCGCCTCGAGCACCTTTCGGTTCACCTTGCGGCCGTCGACGCGCTTGCAGAAGTCGAAGATCGACAGGAACGGGCCGCCGTCGTCGCGCGCGGCCTTGATGACGTCGACGGCGCCCTCGCCCACGCCCTTGACGGCGCCCATGCCAAAACGAATGACCTTCTTCTGATTGCCTTTGTCGTCGGGCGCGATGACGACGCTGAAGTCCTTGTCGGACTCGTTGACGTCGGGGCGCAACACGGCGATGGCGCTGCCGCGCGCCTCGGCGATGAACTTCACGACGGCGTCGGTGTCGTCCTTGTCGCACGTGAGCAGCGCCGCGTAGAACTCGACGGGGAAGTACCGCTTCAAGTACGCGGTCTGGTACGTGAGCATGCCGTACGCGGCGGAGTGCGAGCGGTTGAAGCCGTAGCCCGCGAACTTCTCCATGAGGTCGAAGACGCGCTCGGCGATCTTGCCGTCGACCTTTTTCTCTTTGGCGCCGTCGAGGAAGGCGACCTTCTCCTTCGCCATCGCCTCGGCCTTCTTCTTGCCCATGGCGCGGCGGAGGAGGTCGGCCTTGCCCAGCGAGTAGCCGGCGAGCGCCGAGGAGATCTGCATGACCTGCTCTTGATAGACGATGACGCCGTAGGTGTCCTTGAGGATGGGCTCGAGCGTGGGGTGGTCGTACTCGACGCGCTTGCGGCCGTGTTTGCGCTCGATGAAGTCGTCGACCATGCCGCCCTCGAGCGGGCCGGGTCGATAAAGCGCGCCCGCGGCGACGATGTCCTCGAAGCAGTCGGGCTTGAGCTTCTTCAGAAGCTCGCGGAAGCCGCTCGACTCCAGCTGGAAGACGCCCGTGACGTCGGCGGCGGAGATCATCTTGTAGACGCTCGCGTCGTCGAGCGGGATCACCGACAAATCCAACGCGGGCTCGCCGGCGGCGGCCTTCTCTTTGTTGACCAAATCCAGGCAGGTTTGAATGACGGTCAACGTCTTCAAACCAAGGAAGTCGAATTTGACCAGGCCGGCCTTCTCGACCATGTCCTTGTCGTACTGGGTGACGATGCCGTCCTCGTCGCCGGCCGGGCGGAAGCACGGCACGTACTCCCACAGCGGCTTGTCGCCGATGACGACGCCGGCGGCGTGCTTGCCGGCGTGGCGGTTCAAACCTTCCAGGCCCTTCGCGACGTCGAGCAGCTCTCGATAGACCGGGCTCTCGTCGTAGAGCGCCTTCAATCGCGGCTCTTTTTCGATCGCCTCGGCAATGGGCGGGCTCTTGCCCTGCACGGGTTCCGGCACGAACTTCGCGACCTTGTCGGCCTCGGCGAAGGGCAGCGCCATGGCGCGCGCGATGTCGCGCACGCCCGAGCGCGCCTTGATCTGGTGCATCGTGACGATCTGCCCGACGTTGTCCTTGCCGTACTTCTGCGTGACGTACTTGATGACCTCGTCGCGCCGGTTCATGCAGAAGTCGACGTCGAAGTCCGGCATCGACACGCGCTCGGGGTTCAAGAAGCGCTCGAACAGCAGCTTGTTGTCGATGGGATCGATGTCGGTGATGCGCAGGCTGTAGGCGACGAGCGAGCCGGCGCCCGAGCCGCGGCCTGGACCGACGGGGATGTTGTGGTCCTTCGCGTAACGAATGAAATCCCAAACGATGAGGAAGTAGCCCGAGAAGTTCATCTTCGTGATGACGCCGAGCTCGAGCTCGAGGCGCGCGCGGTAGACGTCTTCGTTGATGCGCTGGCTGCGGCGGTTGGCTTCCTCGAAGCGCTTCTTGAGGCCCTCTTCGGCGACCGCCAGCAGGTAGCTCTCGGCGGTCATGCCGTCGGGCACCTGGAACTTCGGCAGGAACGTGTCGCCCAGCTTGAAGTCGACCTTGCACAGCTCGCCGAGGCGCGCGGCGTTCTCCATCGCCTCGGGGATGTGCTTGAAGTAGGCGTCCATCTCGCCGGGCGTCTTCACGAAGAACGCCTCGTTGCGGTGGTGCAGCCGCTTGTCGTCGTGGATCGTCTTCTTTTGCTGCACGCACATGAGGATCTCGTGCGCGCGCGCGTCGGTCTGGTTCAGGTAGTGGCAGTCGTTGGTGGCGATGAGGCCGATGCCGGTCTTCTTCGACAGCTCTTGCAGGTGGCCGTTGACGGTCTCTTGCTCCTCGAGGCCGTTGGGCTGCACTTCCAGGAAGAAGTTGCCCTTGCCGAAGATGTCTTGGAACTCGAGCGCGATGCCCTCGGCCGCCTCGGGCCCGCGGCGCATGATCGTCTGCGCGACCTCGCCGCCCAGGCACGCCGACAGGCCAATCAAGCCTTCGCTGTGCTCGCGCAGCAGCTTCTTGTCGATGCGCGGGTTGTAATAGAAGCCCTCCAGATAACCCATCGAGTTGAGGAACGAGAGGTTCTTCCAACCGACGTTGTCCTTCGCGAGGAGGATCATGTGGTTCGATTTGCGCTCGGTCTTGTCGAGCCTGTCGGGCGCGATGTACGTCTCGCAGCCGAAGATGGGCTTGACGCCGTGGGCCTTGGCGCGCTGGTAGAAGTCGAGGGCGCCGAACAGGTTGCCGTGGTCGGTGATCGCGACCGACTTCATGCCGCGCTCGAGCACCTTGGGGAAGAGCTGGTCGAGGCGGATGGCGCCGTCGAGCAGGCTGTACTGCGTGTGCAGATGAAGGTGCGAGAACTCGGCCATCGTGCGCGGGCGTGGTTATACCTCCCGGGCCTGTGGAAACACGGGGGATCGGCCAACCTCGCGCGTTCGCAGGCGAGCGGCCGCGGCGCCCCCGGACTGTCCACAGGCTTTCCACAGGCGAGCGCGGTCCTGTGTGCGTGGTCGAGGTAGACTCGGGCCCCTATGCGGTCTTTCGTTAGCTTGGTGGCGCTGGGCGCGCTGCTCGCCGGGTGCGGCGGCGGGCCCGAGACGGTGCCGGCGCCGACGACGCCGCGCACGCTGCAGGCGATGCCCGAGACGGTGTGGGTGCAGCCGGGGCAAGCGGGCAGCGTGGCGTTCCTCGTGCTCGGCCCCACGAACGCGCCGCTGCCGGGCGCGCCGGTCTCGTTTTCGATCGAGGACGATCCGGCGACGGCGGGCACCGAGGCGCAGGGCGCGACGCTGGCGGCGACGACGACGAGCGCCGACGCCTCGGGCGTCGCGACGGCGCACCTGACGGCCGGCTTGCCCACGGTGTTTCGCGTGCGCGCGACGACGGCGGACGCGGTGGCCGAGGTCGTCGTCATCGTCGCGGCGGGGTTGGTCAGCAGCGTCGACGTCGCGCCGTTCTTCGCGGCGCCCGCGCGCGCGGCGGCCGTCGCGACGACGATCCAGATCTTGTTCTTCGACAACGGCAGCTGCGGGGCGATCTCGGCGCGCCACCCGCCGCAGCCCGCGCGCACGATGCGGTCGCTGCCGGCGGCCAGCGCCGTGTCTCGCTTTCAGTACGTGAGCACGGCCGTCGGCAACGCCATCGTCGGGCGCGCGATCGACGCGCGCGGCGCCGTCGTCGCGCTCGGGTGCGTCGACCTGCCTGGGCCGACGCTGGTCGCGGGCGTCAACGTCGAGGTCGCGCTGCCGCTCGACGACGCGGGCCCCGATCCCACGGGCACGTTCTCGGCGACGACGTCGCTGGCCGTGACGCCGGCGATCCCGGCCGCCGACGCCATCGCCGCCGCGTGGCGCGACCTCACCGACTGCCCGCTCGATCCGGCGCAGCGCTGGCTCGACGTCACGAGCGACGCGCTCGGGTCGACGAGCGACGTCGGCGCGGCGCTCGCGGCTTTGCGGGGCGCATTCATCACGGGGCCCGACGGATCGGCGACGGCTTGCCGGGGACCGCGCACGGCGAGCGACGAGGTCAGCGCCGACGCGGTGGCGCTGGGGTTGTTCGGAACGCCGACACCGCAGCCGATCTTGTCGCTCGAGGCGGCGGCGGACGACGCGGCTCACTTGTTCGATGCGCTGCAGGTGCGCTCGACGCTGGTCGTGCGTGCGGGCGCGACGGAAGGCGCGCTCGACGTCACGCACACGCTGGACACGGTCGTGTTCCAGCGCGGCGATCGCACGTCGGAGGTCGCGCTCGAGCCGCTGGGGTTGCCCGAGCTCGTGACGACGATGAACGCGACGGTGCGCGAGCCGGGCACGCTCGTGCTGCCCGAGCGCGGCTTCACGCTGCGCCTCGGGACGGCGGCGCGCAACGGCTTCGGCGCGCTGGCCCTCGTGCCGCGCGGCTTACCGGGCGACGCGCCCAACGTCGTCGCGGCGCTCGCGGGCCTCGCGCAGGACGAGACGGGCGCGACCCATGGCTGCGACGCGCTCGACGGCGCGCTGTGCCCGCGCCTCGGGAAAGCGGCGGGGTGTTTGGCGGCGGCGTGCGACCAGGGCTTGGACGCGCTCGCGAAGCGCCTCGACGCCTCGTTCACGACGGCCGACGGCGACGGTTACGATTTGTATCTCGCGGGCGCGGCGCCGCTGCTCGACACGCACGGCAACGGGTTGGCGGATCGGCTCGGGGATTTGCAGCTCGCGGGGCAGGCGGGAGCTTGGACGGTGGAGCTGCGGCCGCGGTCGGGGCAGCGGGCGTTGAGCGCGAGCTGGGAAGCGATCCGCGTCGGGAACTGAGCGCGCCTAGAACACGCTGACGAGCGCCGCGTAGAGCTCGAAGCCGTTGCCGACGTCGACGTTGCCGACTCTGGGTTCGTAGAAGCCTTGGAACCGGCGCGCGGCGAGGCGCAGGCGCAGCTCTTTTCTCGCGGGCTCGAGCGACAAGGGCAGCTCGACGCGCGCGCCGGCGTGCAGGCCCGTGCGCGAGCCGGCCATGACGGTCGTGCCGTCGCGCTCGAGGCCGAGGCCCAGCTCGAAGGCGGCCGTGCGCAGCACGCGCACGCGGTAGCGCTGGTCGTCGTCGGGGAAGGTCCACTTGAAGGGTCGCATCACGCCCATCAGATCGAGCGCGAGGCGATCGACGGGCGTGTCGGGCGCCGCGAAGCGGCCTTGCGCCGACGACGCGAACACGGCGGCCTCGACGCCGACGGGCCACGTGTCGCCCACGCCGCCCGTCGCGAAGAACGCGGGGAGCACCTCGGTGCGCGCGGGCGACAGGCCGGCGGACTCGAACGTCGTGCCCATGCCGACGGCGACGACGAACGGCGGCCGCTCGGCGCGCGCCGCGAACGACGCGAGCGCGACGCACATGCCGACCGCGAGCGCGGCGACGCGAGGCGACGACACGACGTCCTTGTAGCACGCAACGGCGCCGCCGGTTCGAGTATGCTCCCACCCCGTGGCTGACCCCGACGTTCCCACGGATTCGACGGCGGGCGCCGCCCCGGCGACGTCGGCCGTCGAGCGCGGCGTGTTCGATCTGCTGAAGGACGCCGCCGACCTCTACCGCAAGCACACCCGCGCGCTCATCCTCACGTGCGCCGTCGTCTTCTTGCCGGCCTCGATCTTGAAGTCGTGCGCCTACGCCGTCGTCACGGCGCCCACGCTCGCGGCCGCGTCGGCGGCGGGCGAGGCGATCGCGCCGCCCAACACCGACGAGCTGCAAAAGGTGCAGGCCGATCTGCAGGACGCCTACGCGCGCAACGCCGACAAGGCGACGATCGAGCGCCTGCAGGCCAACCAGCAGCGGCTCCTCGTCGAGATGGGGCGCAAGAGCATGGCGGCCGCGTCGGCGGCGATGAGCGGGTTCACGTCTTTGATCCTCGGGTTGCTCGGCACGCTCATCACGACGTTCTTCGTCTACGGCATCGTCGTGCCGCTCACGAACGGCGCGCTCACGATCTTCGTGGCCGATCGGCAAGCGGGCGGCACCGTCGGTTGGCGCGAAGCGTGGGGGCTGCTGTTGCGCCGCCTCATTCCGTTGATCGCGACGGTGGTGCCCGCGGCGTGCCTCATCGCGTTCGGGTTCCTGTTCTTCGTGCTTCCGGGCTTCGTGCTCGGGCTCTTGTTCGCGTTCCTCGCGCCGGCCGTGCTGCTCGAGAACAAGCGCGGGCGCCTCGCCATGCAACGCAGCCTCGAGCTCGTGGGCGGCGACTGGCTGCGCGTCGCGCTCATGGTCGTCGCGCTGGGCGTCCTCAACTGGCTCGCGCAGATCGTCGTCGGCATCTTCGTGCCCCACCGCGCGCTGTTCCTGGGCGGCGTGCTGAGCGATCTGCTGACGCTCTTCTTCCTGCCGCTGCCCGTCACCGCGATGGTGTTGCTGTACCTCGACGTGCGGCGCAAGAAGGACGGCGTCACCGACGACGCGGCGTGGGTCGCGCGCCTGCGCGCCGAGCTCGACGCGCTCAAGGCCGCCTGAGGCCGTGCTCGACGGCAAGACCGTCCTCGTCACGGGCGCGTCGGCGGGCATCGGCGCCGCCGTCGCGCGCGAGTGCGCGTTGCGCGGCGCGAACCTCGTGCTCGTCGCGCGCCGGCGCGAGCGGCTCGACGCGCTCGCGGCCGAGCTGGGCGCGCGCGTTCGCGTCCTCGCCGTCACGGGCGACGTCACGCGCGACGGCGACCTCGAGCGCGCCGTCGCCGAGGCCGAGGCCGCGTTCGGGACGCTCGACGTCGTCGTCGCCAACGCGGGCTTCGCCGTCACGGGCCGCTTCGAGAAGCTCGAGCTCGACGATTTTCGGCGCCAGTTCGAGACCAACGTCTTCGGCGTGCTGCGCACGGCGCGCGCGGCGGTGCCCGCGCTCGGGCGCACGCGCGGCCTCTTCGCCGTCATGGGCAGCGTCTCGGGCCACGTGCCCATGGCCGGCATCGGGCCCTACACCATGAGCAAGTTCGCCGTGCGCGCCTTCGCCGAGACGCTGCACGACGAGCTCGACGACACGGGCGTCGCCGTGACTTTGTTGTCGCCGGGCTTCGTCATGAGCGATCTCGGCCGCGTCGACAACCAAGGCCGGTGGCACGAGGAGGATCGCTCGCGCGCGCCGCGCTGGCTGCGCGTCGACACGGCGAAGGCCGCGCGGGACATCGTCGACGCGCTCGAACGGCGCCCGCGCGAGGCGATCATCACGGGCCACGGCCGCGCGCTCGTGCTCTTGCACCGCCACGCGCCGGCGCTCGCGCGCGCTCTCTATCGCGCGTTCGCGCCGCGACGGCGCGCGTGATCGTCACTGCCCGCAGCGATCGGGATCGGTGCAGACGTTCCACGCGGGCACCGTCGTGGCCCAGCTCGTGACGACGTCCTCGCCGCGCATCGTGACGCCGAACTGTCCCGCGAGGTGGTGGGCGCAGACGACGTCCGTCGGCGCGCACGGCGGCAGCTCGACCTCGCCGACCTCGTAGCCGCCGCCCGCGGGCGAGAACAGCGTGTCGTCGACGCGAGCGTCGTCGAGGAACACGGGCTGCCCCGTCTTGCGCACGACGGCCAGCGCCGAGTCGTACGTCGGCAACACCGAGAACCACAGGTCGTCGAGCAGCAGATCGGTCGGCACGGCCGACGACAGCGTCGCTTCGCAGTCCATGCCCTGCATCATCTCGATGGGCGCCGAGGCCGACACCGAGAAGCTGACGTTGGCGGGCACGAAGAGGCGCAGCGGCTCGCCCGCGTCGAGCGTGCGCGCCGAGAACGGCCCCGTGACGCCCGAGGCCGGCGTGAACGTCACCTGCGTGCCGGGCTGGTCGGCGACGACGCGCCAGATCGACGACGGCCCCGCGTCGTAGAACGAGTCGCACAGCCCCTCGCGCGGCGGCAGCGCGGCGGCGACGAACGTGCGCGCCCACGCCGAGACCGGCAGCAGCTGCTCGTGGGCGAGGTCGGCCGAGTTGATGCCGAGGCTCGACTGTCCGTACGTCGTCGAGATGTTGCCCGAGAACACGGCGATGCCCTTGTCGGCGACGATCTCGGCGCCCGTGAGATCGTCGCCGTCCATCGCCGTGTAGATCTCCTCGAAGTCGCCGTCGTCGAGCGTGAATTTGAACGCGCCGTTCGGACCCGCCGCGGGCAGCCCGCCGGAGAACGTCACCGTCGCGGGCGGCGTCAGCGTCACCGTCGTGTGGTCTTGCGTCGCGACGATCGCCAGCTGCGCGGCACCCGCGCGCGAGCCGTCGGTCGCGCCCACGGCCGGCGTCGCGATCTGGGGGTAGGCGATCGCGCGGTAACGACGGCCGAGCACGTGCTCGGGCAACAACATCGTCGCGCCCGAGCTGCGCGACGTGACGGCTCCCGTGTCGTCGCTCTGCACGTGCATCGCCGTCACGGGCTGATCGCTCACGAGGCGCAGCGCCAGCTGAGCCGCCGTGCCCATCGTCTCGAAGATCGCCGCTGGCATTTGCAGGCGGGCCGCGTGCATCGGCGGCACGACGGCCTTCGCGACCTCGACCCACTGGCCGCCCGAGCGGCCCTGCAGCGTCGCGTTCGCCGACGTCTGGCCCGGGTTCGTCACGATCACGCTCGACGGCAGCATCTCGTCGCTCGTGACGTTCTCGAGGTGCAGCGTATAGAAGGTGCAGCCGAGCACGCCCGCCTGATCGAGCTCGGCCGCCGCGCACGCGGCCGACGTGCAGCGCCCGCGGCTGCACGCGAGCTCGGGCGCGCACCGCTCGATGACCTCGGCGAGCTTGCCGTCGCGGCACGCGTGCACGCTCGTGTCGTCACACGCGGTCGGCGTCGCGCACAGCCGCGGAGACGTGTCGGGCAGCGGGCCGCCGTCGGCGATCGCGGCGTCGGGCCCCGAGTGACACGCGGGCAACACGAGCGCGAGCGCGAGCGCCACGGACGTGGCCCGCGACACACACGTGGCGTCGGCGCGAGACGCACGTTGCGCCACATGTAAGCGTGCGCGCGGCGTTCGTTGCGCCACGGAGCACGATCGGCGTTGCGCCACACGCGCCCTGGCCGTTGCGTCACATACGCGCATTCAGAATCGTCTTCCGTCGTCGACGATCGCATTTTCTCGACGGGGAAAATCGAAAAAAAGCGCGCGAAAATCAGCCAAAAGAAACACGGACGCGTCTTGCCAACCTCGATTCGAAGGGGCTACGCTGCCGTGTGTTGCGACGCGCGTCCCTCGTCCGCGCTTTGGCCTTCGGGGCTTTGGCCTTCGGGGCCTTGGCCTTCGGGCTCGGCAACGGGAGCTTGGCCACGGCGGCCCCCGCGACGGCGAAGGGTCCATCCAACCCGTTCGACGACAACGCGGACGACGACGACTCGACCGAGCCGCCGCCCGCGACCGACGCCAACGCCCGCGAAGCCAGCGATGACGACAGCGGCGCGAGCGACGATGAAGATGAAGGCCCGGGCCCCGAGTCGTCGCTGCACGCGCTGACGTGCCTCGAGGGCGACGCGACGGGCGGGCGCCGCAAGGGCGTGCAGAAGCGCGACTTCCTCAAGCGCCACCGCGTCGAGCTGTCGGGCGTCGGCGGCTGGTACGCGTCGGACGCGCTGTCGTCGACGTACGCCTACGGCGGCGCGCTCGCGTTCTACCCGTCGGAGGACTTCGGCGTCGAGCTGCTCGTCACGCGCTCGCCCGTGCAGTTCCGCCTGGAAGAGCCGTTCAACGGCTTCACGGCCGAGCAACACTTCGTGCCCAGCGTCGCGTGGCAAGGCATCGCGTCGATGCTGTGGTCGCCCATTCACGCGAAGTTCAAGTTCACCGAGGACACGATCGTTCACGGCGACGTGTTCGCCGTCGCGGGCGCGGGCCGCACGTTTCACGAATCGGTCCAGGGCCTCACGTGGGAGGCGGGCGTCGGCCTCAAGCTCTACCTGTCGAAGTACGTCACGTTCCGCTTCGACGTGCGCGACTTCCTGTTGCCGCAAGAGGTGCTGGGCCGTGGCCGCATCACCAACAACGTCACGGCGCTGGGAGGGCTGTCGTTTTGGTCGCCGTGAAAACCAGGATCGCGCTCGCAATCGTCATGCTGCTGATCGGCAGCCGAGCCGCGCGCGCCGCCGAACACAACGAGCCCGAGCGCAGTCCGGCTCCGCCGGACGAAGCGAGCGCCGGGGGTTCGGGACCCTCTCAGGGTCCCGACGACAACGAAGCGAGCGACGTCGCGGGACCCTCTGAGGGTCACGGCGACGCTTGTATCGACGAGAACATCAAGGCGGACCTGTTCGCGAAGCGGCGCATCCGCACGACGCGCGATCGCTTGTTCCAACAGAGCAACCGTCACGAGCTCACCGTGCTCGGCGGCTACTACATCTCCGATCTCTTCGACGGGACGGTCATGGCCGGCGGCGCGTACACGTACCACATGACCGAAGACCTCGCGGTCGAGGCGTCGGGCAGCTGGACGCGCATCACCTCGTCGGGCGGTCCCGAGCTCGAGCGCACGTTCCAGGTGCTGCAGGGCAAGCCGCGACGCCAGCTGGGCTTCGACACCGATCTCGTCTGGGTGCCCGCGCACGCGAAGATGCGCCTCGGCGGCGCCATCACGCACCTCGATCTCTACCTCGCGCTGGGCGGTGGCGTCGTCGACTCGGTGCTGTCGAGCGACCTCGCCGGCAACGGCGGCATCGGCATGAAGTTCTTTCTCGGGCACGCCTGGGCGATTCGCTTCGACGTGCGCGACCACGTGTTCCGCGAGCAGCTGCTGGCCGAGAAGGTCTACGTCAACGACGTGACGACGACGCTCGGCGTGAGCCTCTACTTGCCCTTGGAGGAATGAGGAATGATGCGCGCGCTCACGAAGCTGCTCGTTCTTTCGTTCGCCGTCTCGACGTCGACGTTGGCGGCGTCGCCCGCGTTCGCGAAGCCCGCCAAGCGCAAGCCCGCGCGGCGCGCGCCCGCATCGACATCGACCTCGGCGCCCGCTTCGCCCTCGCCGTCCGACGACGCGCCCCTCGATGTCAGCGGCGCGCCCGACGACAGCGCGGCCGCCGCGCCTGCGCCCGACGCGCACGCCGCCGAAGCGCCGCCGTCCCCGCCCGCGGAGAAGCCCGCGCCCGCGAAGTCGGAAGAGCCCGCGCCGCCGCCCGCGCCGTCGGTCGATCTCGTGAAGCTGCGCGCCGACTACGATCGCCTGCGCGACGAGCTGTTTCGCGCGCGCGCGCGCGCCGCGCTCGTGCAGGAGGGTTTGTACGAAGCGCGGCTCGGCGCGCGCCTCGACTGGAAGGCCGCGCCCGACTACGTGATTCGCCACGCCGAGGTCCGCCTCGACGGCGGCACGATCTGGGACTCGGGCGACAAGCCCGTCACCGACGACAAGATCACGGTCGCCGATCGCCCGTGCAAACCGGGGCAGCATTCGTTGACCCTGCGCCTCGAGGTCCGGCCGGGCACGAAGAAGAAGGGCAAGGACATCGAGCAGCTCGGCTACGTGACCGAGCAGACGTTCTCGCTCGTCGTGCCCGACAAGAAGCTCACGACCGTGATCCTCACGGGCGACGAAGACGGCAGCCTGCCCGAGTACGAGCCCCGCATGGAGCTCGAGCTCGAAACGGACGACCTCAAGAAGTGATGAAACCGTGATCACCTCCCTCGTCTTCTCGACAGCGCTCGCCGCCCTGTTCGCCACCGAACAGGATCCGATGGGCGCGTACCTCACCGACCTCGAGAAGGCGGGCGTCTTGACGGCCGACGACACGCCCGCGACCGTCGAGGGCATCCGCGCCGCCGTCGTCGCCGCCGAGGACGCGCTCGTGACCGGCAACGCCGACGTCGCGACGACGCGCCTCTTCAAGGTCGTCGAGTCGCCGCGCTTCGCGAAGCTGGCGTACGCGCCCGAGTACGCCAACGCCGAGCTCACGCTGGGGCGCGCGCTCGTGCGCGCCGGCGCCTACGCCTCGGCCGAGCGCTACCTGCTGCGCGCGCTCGCGCACGGCCCGAAGTCGCCGTTCTTCTCGCCCGCCTACCGCGCCATGGTCGACATCGCGCTCGAGACGCGCGAGCAGGCGGCGACGCTCGCGATGCTCGACTTCGCGGCGAAGACCGTGCAGGCGAACGCCAAAGACGGCGCGGGCGGCGACGAGCTGCCGCGCGACGCGATGGCCGAGCACGAGTACCTCGCCGGCAAGGTCGCCTACGAGGCCAACGACCTGCCGTCGGCCGAGGCGCACTTCGGCAACGTCGACCGCCAATCGCGCTTCTTCGCGGCGGCGCTCTACTTCCGCGGCCTCGCGCACGTGCGCAAGGGTCACTTCGCGTCGGCGCGCCGCTCGCTGTGCGAGATCGTCGAGCAGGCCGATCAAGATCGCTTCACCTTCTTCATCGACGGCCGTTACTACGCCATCAAGGACCTCGCCTACCTCGCGCTCGGCCGCATCGCCCACGAGCAGGGCAAGTACGACGACGCCTACTACTTCTACTTCCGCGTGCCCGAGGACTCGGACCGCCTGCCCGACGCGCTCTTCGAGGCGTCGTGGTCGATGTTCCAAAAGGGCGAGTACGAGGCGTCGGGCGCGTTCCTCGACCAGTTCGATCGCTCGTTCCCCAAGTCGCCGCTCGCGCCCGACGTGCTGCTGCTGCACGCGATGATCGACCTCAAGTCGTGCGGCTTCGACAAAACGCGCGACGAGCTCGAGAAGCTCGTGCGCGTCTACAAGCCCATCGAGGCCGAGGTCGCGACGCTCATCAAGGATCCCGACCACCGCCGCGCGCTGTACAAGCGCCTGCTCAGCAAGCAACAGATCGGCGCCGCGAGCGATCCCGTCGTCGAGCTGCTCAAGATCGATGGGCGCTTCTACCGCTACTTCGCCGACATCGTCGCGCTCGATCGCGAGGCGGGCGTCGTGCCGTCGGAGATCGCCGTGTGGGACGAGCTGACGGCGAAGCAGACGGGCCAGAACAAGGGCAGCGAGGCCACCGAGGCCGCGCAGCTCGTGAAGGACGTCGAGGCGCTGCAGCCCGTCGCCAAGGGCACGGGCGACGTCGATCTCGAGGATCGCGTCGGCGATCTGCTCACGCAGGCGCACCGCGCGGCGCGGCCCGTGAGCACGAACGGCCCTTACGCCAAGGAGGCGCAGTCGCTTCAGGCTCTGTCGAGCGAGGCGCGCGAGCTGCGGTCACGCCTCGTCGCCGCGACGAGCGCCATCGCCGAGCAGGCGCTCGTCGAGCTCGACACGCGGCTGCGCGAGATGCTGCGGCAGGCGCGGCTCACGCAGATCGACGCCGTCATCGGCAAGAAGAAGAAGCTCGAGATCGAGATCTCGAACCTGCGCGAAGGACGCTACCCGCCCGACATGTTCGCCGAGCTGCAGCTCGAAGGACTGATGGGCGACGACGAGGAGTATTGGCCCTTCGAGGGCGAGTACTGGTCGGATGAGTACGATAATTACAAATAGCCTCGCGATCTGGCTGGCGCTCACGGCGCCCTCCGAGACGTCCGTGTCGTCCGACAAGCCGACGGCCACGACGTCGTCCGCCGCCAATCCGGGTGCGAAGAAGCCGGACGTCACCGTCGACGAGAACGGCGAGAAGACGTTCTCACCCGCGCTGCAGAAGGCGATCGACGATCGCGAGGCGCAGGTCACGGCCGCGCGGCGCGAGGCGATCCGCCTGCTCGAGGATTACCTGCGCGACGTGCCGCGCTCGCGCGAAGAGGCCGAGGCGCTCTACAAGCTGGCCGAGCTGTACTGGGAAGAGTCGAAGGCCGTCTACCTCGACAAGATGGGCGCCTACCAGGCCGCCGTGAGCGCGTGCCACGACGACCGCTCCGCCTGCCCGCGCGTGCCGCGCAAGCCGCCTACGGTCGATCTCTCGCGCGCGCAGTCGGTCTACCAGCGCCTCATCGCCGAGCACCCGCGCTTCCACAAGATCGACACCGTCATCTACCTGTACGCGTTCTCGCTGCGCGACCAGGGCAAGGTCGCCGAGTCGGTGAAGTTCTTCCAGACCATCCTCGATCGCTACCCCAAGAGCCGCTACGTCGCCGACGCGTGGATGGCGATCGCCGAGTTCCGCTTCTACGAGCAGCAGGACTACAAGGCCTCGCTCGAGGCCTACGAGCACGTGCTCAAGCACCCGAAGTCGCAGCTCTACGACCTGGCGCTGTTCAAGACGGCGTGGTGCTACTGGAAGCTGGGCGACACGACGAAGTCGGCCATGCGCTTCAAGGACGTGCTCGACCTGTCCAAGAGAAAAGCGGGGAAAGCCGGCGGCAGCGAGGCCGATCAGAAGCGCGCCGCCGAGCTGCAGGGGCAGGCGCTCGACTACCTCGTCGAGCTCTTCACCGAAGACGACACGAAGAGCGCGCACGACGCCTTCGAGTTCCTCGCGCAGATCGGCGGCAAGCCCTACTCGAAGAAGGTCCTCAAGCAGCTCGCCGACACCGTCTTCGATCAGACGCGCTACGAGCGCGCCGTCGAGGCCTACCAGCTGCTCATCGACCTCGACCCGATGAGCCCCGACGCGCCTGACTACGCCAGCAAGATCGTCGAGGCGTACCAGCTGCTGGGCGACACGAAGACGGCCGTCGCGTCGATGCGCAAGCTCGCGAGCGACTACGGTGGCAAGAGCGCGTGGGCCGCCGCCAACAAGGACCGCCCCAAGACCGTGCAGCACGCGCGTGAGACGGCCGAGCAGCTCATCCGCACGCTCGCGAAGACGATGCATGCCGAGGCGCAGCAGAACGAGAAGTCGACGAAGGTCGTCGACAAAGACCGCTACGCGCGCGCTGCCGAGGCCTACGCCTTCTACCTGCAGAACTTCCCCGACGCCGCCGACGCCGTCGAGTTGCGCTACCTGCGCGCCGACATCCTCTACTTCAAGCTGGGCCGCTACGAAGAGGCCGGGCGCGACTATCTGGCCGTGGGCAAGTCGCAGCCCGTGGGCAAGTACCACAAGGACGCGCTCCTCCAAGCCATGGGCGCGTTCGAGAAGGTCCGTAAAATCTCCAGCGCGCCTGGCAAGCGCGAGATCACCGAGAGCGACAAGCTGTTCGGCGAGGCGGCCGACACCTACGCGACTCTGTTCCCCAACGACAAAGAGATCGTGACCGTCGTCTTCAAGAACGGGCAGTTCTTCTTCGACTACGGGGACTACGACGAGGCCATCAAGCGCTTCGGCCTCATCGTCGAGAAGTACCCCGACGATCCCAACGCGGGCGTCGCGGGCGACCGCATCCTCGAGGCGCTCAACAAGGCGAAGGACTACGAGAACATCGAGTCCTGGGCTCGAAGGTTGAAGAAGACGAAGGCCTTCGCTTCAAAAGACGAGCAAGACCGCCTCGACAAGGTCGTCGTCAACGCCGTCATGAAGTCGGGCGAGAAGTACGCGAACGACGGCCAGTACGAGAAGGCGGCGTCGTTCTACCAGCGCGTCGCCGCCGACTACCCGCAGTCGCCGCTCGCGCCCAAGGCGCTCAACAACGCCGGCGCCGTCTTCGAGAAGGCGCGCAAGCAAGACGAAGCCGTGAGCGCCTACAAGACGCTGGCCGACAAGTACCCGAGCGCGAGCGAGTCGCCCGAGGCGCTGTTCACCGCGGCGCGCATCGAGGAGAACATCGCCTACTACGACAAGGCCGCCGCGCTTTACGAGCAGCTCGCGCAGCGCTACCCCAACAACCCGCACGCCGCCGACGCGCTCCGCAGCGCGGGCGTCCTGCGCGAGGGCCTCGGCCAGCACGACCGCGCCATCAAGCACTTCGGCGAGTACAGCAAGCGCTTCAAGGACAAGTCCGACGCGAAGGACGTCGCCTTCCAGGTGGCCGTCGTGCGCGAGGACCAAAAGGACTGGAAGCAGGCGGCGCAGAGCTTCGGCGCCTACGCGCGCACCTACCCCAGCGACGCGCGCGTCGTCGAGGCGCACGCGCGCGAGGCCGACGCGAGCCTCAAGGCCGGCAACGAGAACGGCGCGAAGGAGGCGTCGGCGAAGGCGCTCGCGGCGTTCAAGGCCGGCGCCAAGAAGAAGAAGGACGACGAGCGCGGCGAGGACGCCGCCTACTACGCGGCCGAGGCGCGCTACATCCAGGGCGAGCTCGTCTTCCGCGACTACGAGAAGATCAAGATCGCTGGCAAGCCCAAGCAGCTCGCCAAGGTCCTCGAGGAGAAGGCCAAGAAGCTCGAGGAGGCGAAGAAGGTCTACCTCGACGTCGTCACGTACCAATCGCCCGAGTGGGCGACGGCGTCGCTGCTGCGCGTGGGCCAGGGCTACGAGGCCTACGCCAAGGCGATGCGCAACGCGCCCGTGCCCAAGGATCTCAACGAAGAGGAGCAGCAGGTGTACCGCGACGAGCTCGAGAAGGTCGTCGTCGTCATCGAGGACAAGGCGCTCGACGCCTACAAGTCCGGCTACGCGCGCGCGATCCAGATCGGCGTCTACAACAAGCACACGCAGCAGATCCGCGAGGCGCTGTCCCGCCTCGCCGAGAACGAGTACCCGAAGGAGGCCGAGCTGCGCGCCTCGATCCGCGGCGGCGAGCCGCGTTTGTCTTTGGAAAGGATCGAGGAGGTCCGCCGTGACAATTAGCCGGCGCCCTCTCCTGTTGCTGCCGTTGCTCGCGGTCGCGGCGTGCGGCGGCCCGCGCGCCGCCGGCAAGAACCAAGCGTCGAACCCGATCGCGGCGGTCGCGCTGCCCAAGGCGAATCCCGAGGCGCAGTCGTCGTTCGAAGAAGGCGTCACGACGATGAAGCTCGGGCGCAAGCACTTCAAGGAGGCGCGCAAGCTCTTCACGAAGGCGACCGAGCTCGACGGCAAGCTGTTCGAGGCGTGGCACGACCTGGGCGTCGTCGAGACGGCGCTCGGCAACTACGACAAGGCCGCCGACGACTTCGAGCGCGCGCTCTCGATCCAGCCCGGCTCGCGCAAGACGGTCCTCGCCTACGGCGAGTCGCTGCGCCGCGCGCACCGCCCGCAGAAGGCGGCCAAGGTGTACGCCAAGTGGCTCGATTCGGATCCCAACGACGTCGAGATGCGCACCAGGTATGGGCAAGTCCTACGTGAGGCCGGCGACCTGGAAGCGGCGCTGGACCAGGCGCGCCAGGTCTTGGCCATCGGCGGCTCCAGCGGCGAGAACCTCGCCCAGGCCGTGGTCGCCTACAACGCGCTGGGCCTCACCTACTATAAGATGGGCAAGCTCGACCTCGCGGAGACCGCCTTCCGCAAGGCCTCGGATCTCGACGCGAAAAGCGCCTTCGTCTGGAACAACCTGGGCCTCGTCGCGTTCGATCGGGGCCACGACCAGGAGGCCTTCTTGAACTTCCAAAAGGCTTCGGAGCTCGACCCGAAATACGTTCAGGCGCGCCTGAACAAGGCCGTGGTCTACATGGACTGCGGCGACTACAAGAAGGCGCGCGCCGAGCTGGAAGAGGCGGTCAAGATCGACCCGAATGACGCCGAGGCACAGGTGGCGCTGGGCGTGGCCGCCCGGGGCGACGGCAAGCTCGACGAGGCGCGCCGCGCCTACGAGCGGGCGCTCGACATCGAGGACGACTACGCGCCGGCGCTCTTCGATCTCGGGGTGCTGTACATGGACTTCGACAAGGACAAGGCCAAGGCCAAGAACTACCTGACGCAGTACACGCAGTCGGGTGATGCGACCGACGCCAAGAAGCAAGAGGCCACGGCGCGCCTCAAGGAGCTGCAATGAAGCTGGCGCGCGGAATCTCGATTCTCATGTTGTTGCTCGCGCCCGGGCTCGCGCACGCGAAGAAGTCTTCGCCGAAGTCGGACAGCAAGAGCGGCGACAGCGCTTCCTTGGACAAGAGCGACAAGAGCGACAAGTCCGATTCGACCGATGCGGCGACGCCCACGAAGACCGCCGACGGCAAGACGATCAAGACCAAGACGTACACCTTCGGCGCCATGGACGTCGAGGGCAAGCTCAAGACGCCACAGCTCCTGTACTTCCTCAACCGCGTCAAGCTCGAGCTCGACATGTCGGCGCCCGACAAGCGCTCGTTCATGAAAGAGCTCGCGCGCAGCGCCGACGACAAGGCGCTCTGACGGACCGCCCATGAGCATGCCCGCCGACAAACGTTCGTCTCTCCCGCCGCCGCCCGCGGGGCGCCCGCTGCGCCTCACGCAGCCCGTGCAAGCGATGGCTGCGGCGATCCCCCAGGTCGTCGTCGTCTGGCGCGGCCGAATCATCGGCTACCGGCTGCTCGTGCGCCGCGCGCGCGTCACGATCGGCCCGCACCACGGCGCGACGTTCCTGGCGCCGCTCACCGACGGACGCCGCAAGTACGTGCTGCTCAAGCCGGCGCGCGGCGGCTACACGCTGCGCCTCGCGCCCGCGCTGCGCGGCGAGGTCCAGAGCGCCGGCAACACGAGCGAGGTCGAGGACTACCTCAACCAGCCCGTGGATCTGAACCGCCGCCGCAACCGCGGCGACGTGCGCGAGGTGACGCTCGCGCCCGGCGATCGCGCGAAGCTCTACTTCGCCGAGAGCCCCGACCTGCGCATCGAGATCCGCTGGGTCGACCCGCCCGAGGTGCTCGCGCGCCCCAAGGTCGAAGACCCGATGATGTTCCAGACGCTCGTCGGGACGTCGCTCGTGATCGGCCTCGCCGCGGCGCTGCTGCTGTTCCTCTACAGGCCGCCGGAGAAGCCGCTCGCGATCACGGCCGAGCGCATCGCCAAGATCGAAGAGCCCGTGCTCGAGATCGAGAAGAAGGTGAGCGCGCGCCACGCCGCCGAGAAGGCCGAGAAGAAGAAACAAGAGGAAGGCCAGATGAAGAAGGCCAAGGAGAAGGCCGGCAAGCTGGGCAAGCAGGACGCGACCCAGAAGGACACGGTCATCCCCAAGGGCGACAAGGACGTGCTGCGCGAGAAGGTGCAGAAGGTCGGCATCCTCTCGATCATCGGGAACCAGAAGCAGGCGGGCTCGGGCCTGTCGAAGCTGTTCGCCGAGGACAGCGCCGTCGAGCAGGCCGTCGCCGGCATGGCGGGGGCGAAGATGGTCGCGGGCCGCGGCAACGGCGGCCTGTCGACGAGCGGCGCCGGCCCCGGCGGCGGCGGCACGGGCTACGGCCACATCTACGGCGCCGGCAACCTCGACACGGGCGGCCGCGGCACGCACGGCAAGGGCCGCGGCCCCAAGCTCGCCGATCGCGGCGAAAAGGAGGTCTCGGTCGGCATGGGCGGCGGCGCGGGCGACGCCGACGGCTCGCTCTCGAAGGAGCAGATCAACAAGGTCGTGCGCGCGCACCTCGCGGGCGTGAAGTACTGCTACGAGAAAGAGCTGCAGCACAAGAGCGGCCTCTCGGGCGGCGTCGACATCTTCTGGGTGATTCAGCCCGACGGCACGGTCAGCAAGGCGAGCGTGAAGAGCACCACGCTCGGCGACACCGCGACCGAGGGCTGCATCCTCCGCCAGGTCAAGCAGTGGCAGTTCCCGAAGGCGCCCGGCCAGACGATCGTCGGGCGCTACCCCTTCATCTTCAAAGGAGGGACTTGATGAGCTCTCCACTCCGAGTCTTGGTTGCGGCGGCGCCGCTGGCCGCCGGATGCACGGGCGGCGCGCTGTCGTTCAACGGGCCCATCTACTTCGACAACCCCACGCCCGTGCTGGAGCTGCAGGGCAACGAGATGATCCCGCGCATCACGAACGGCTTCTCGCTGCGCTTCCGCCAGCCGACGCAAGACGAGCAGAAGACGCTCGACGACGAGAAGCAGGCGCGCGGCGGCAAGTACGACATCCCGTGGGTCTCGCGCGACAAGGTCCACCTCGAGCTGCTCTTCACCGTGAAGAACCTCGACACGACGCCGGGCACGTTCGACGTCCTCGTCGACGGCGCGAACCAGTACACGAAGTACGACGAGAACGTCGTCGCGATGACGACGGGCATGGCGGGCAACGCCAACGATCCGCCCGTCTACGTCTCGCTCATGAACCTGCACCCCTCGCCCCTGCCGATGACGCTCGATCCCGGCGGCGTCTACCAGGGCGTCATCCGCGAGGACGACTTCAACGAGGGCGAGCTCGACCTCGACGCCATCGGCCGCTGGCAGGCGCCCTACGCCGCCGTGCTCATCAACCGCAGCGAGGTGAACCCCATCGGCCTCGAGATGGTGCCCGCTGACGTCGTCGTGCCCGCGCTCATGGAGGTCGACGTCACGCTCACCGCCAACAAGCACATGACGTGCGAGTGGGCGCTGCGCGTGCGCGACGACGACGACCGCCTCTTGCACGTCGACGGCGACCACCTGTTCCACGCCAACCCGACGTTGTTCGTCCCCGTGATCCCACCGAAGACGCCGTAGCACCCTCCCCGTTGAAAACGCGCCGACTCCCACACAAACCGCTGGTCGTGGCCGCCCTCCTCCTCTCGTCGGCGCTGGGGGGACGCGCGCGCGCGCAGGTCACCAAAGAGCCCGACGCCGCGATCTTCCCCGACCCCAACAAGTTCGCGCGCGGCTTCTTCACCGAGGGCGAGGTCGGCGGCGTGTTCTTCCTCGGGCCCGCGGGCGACGCCGTCGCGCCCGGCTTCGCGATCGGCGGGCGCTTCGGGTACGACCTCTTCCGCTTCTTCGCCGTGCAGGCGCACCTGCTCGGATCGACGCACCTCACGAAGGCCGACGGCCACCCGCAGGGCGATCAGCTGCTGCAGACGTACCAGGGCACCGTCGAGGGCAAGCTCACGCTCCGCTTCGGCCAGGTGTCGATCTTCGGCGAGGGCGGCGTCGGCTTCCTGCGCCTGTCGACGAACATCCTCCACGAGCTCGACGGCATCGAGCCGCACTACCGCACGGGCCTGCAGTTCGGCGGCGGCGCCGGCGTCGACTACCACTCGCTGTCGCGCCACTTCTCGATCGGCCTGCGCGGCGAGACGTATGTGCTGCACGATCTCAGCAACAGCAAGGACGTCGTCGTGACGACGTACCTGAGGTACACGTTTTGAACCGCGCGCGGCTCGTCTTGTTGGTGGCGCTCACGGGCGTGGCGGGCGCGCTCGGCGGTCTCACGTCGTGCGAGACGATCGATCTCGGTCCGCCGCCGGCCGACGTCAACGCCTGCCGGCCCAGCGAACAATTTTTCGTCGACGAGATCTGGCCCAATGTCTTGGCGGCCGACTACGGCGGCAAGCACTGCTACGACTCGAAGTGCCACGACCCCGGCAGCGGCCGCCGCCCGACGTTCATCGGCAACCCGCAGCCGCCGCTGACGCCGGGCCAGGCCATCCCGCAGCCGCTGCCCGACGACTGGGCGCAGAACTACCGCAACGCCGCCGAGGAGATGAACTGCGCCGACGTCGGCGCGAGCCCGCTCATCGACTTCGCCGAGGGCCAGATGAGCCACCCGGGCGGCGCGCTCTTCAAGAACACCGACCCGCAGGAGACGAAGCTGCGCATGTGGGTGACGGTGACGCCGTGAGAGGCGCGCGTCTCACGGCGTGCGCGGCGCTCGCGGCCGTCGTGTGCGCGGCGCCGTCTGTCGCGCGCGCCGACGACGAGGCGCTCGTGCGCGTCATCGCCGAGCAGGCGCAGGTGCACACGGGCCCCGGGTTCGGCTACCGCGTGGTCTACCTCGCGAACCGCGACGAGGTCCTTCCCGCGATCGGCCGCGCGACCAACGACCACTGGTACCGCGTGCGCCTGCCCGACGGCACCTACGGCTGGATCCTCGGCGACGAGGTCTTCCCGCTCGACGTCGACACGAGCGAGGCCCACCGCGGGCCGTCGATCTGGAAGCGCATGGGCGACGCCGTCTTCTCGCCCTCGCCGCTCGTCGAGCGCACCGTGGGCTTCGCCTTCTCGGCGGGGATCCTCGGCGGCGATGGCATGTTCATGTTCCGCCCCAGCGTGCTGCTGGCGCCGCACCTCGCGGCCGAGGGCTTCGTGGGCGAGACCGTCGGCGATCAGGTCGACGTGCGCTACGTCGGCGCCGGCCTCAACTCGAACTTCTTCCCGTCGTCGCCCGTGACGCCCTTCGCGGGCTTCGCCGCGGGCGGCGCGCTCGGCCGCAAGAAGGCCGACCAGTTCTCGGTGAAGACGGCGGACTACTGGACGATGAACGTGGGCGGCGGCCTGCTCATCACGCTGAAGAAGCGCCTCACGATCCGCGGCGACGTGCGCCACTACGTCATCTTCGACGCCAACCACATCCAACGAATCGAAGAATACTCGGGGGCTCTCTGTGTCTATTTCTAATTCTCTGCGGGTTTTGGCGATCGCGATCGCCATCGCGTCGGGCGGGTGCGCGACGGCGAAGTGGACCGTGAAGCCGCACCAGCGCGAGCTGCTCGCCGACCGCATCATGCAGCCCGACGGCGACGCGCAGGAGACGGCCGCCGACGACCACGTGCTGTCGAACCGCGAGGGCGCGATCGGCGGTAGCGGCACCTCGGGCGGGGGGTGCGGTTGCAACTGAGGTCCCTGCTCGGCGCCGCCGTCGTCGCGGCGGCGACGGTCTTGCCCGCGGCGCCCGCGCGCGCGACGCAGGACGCGTCGGCGCGCGTGACCGTGTTCAAGGAGCCGTCGCGCGACAACGAGGGCGTGACCGTGACGCACCCGCAGCTCGACGTCGGCACGACGCTGGGCCCCGAGTTCCACCTCGGCGTCGGTTACGAGGTCGACATCGTCTCGGGCGCGACGCCCAAGGTCTTCCAGCCGCGCCCCGGCCCGCTCAACGTCGACGCCGTCTCGAGCGCGACGAAGTTCTCCGACGTGCGCCACCAGTTCCACGGCGCCCTCTCCTACGATCGCCCCACGTCGTCGGTCTCGCTCGGCGGCTCGTACGGCTTCGAGAGCGACTACAAGTCCCTCGCCGTCACGGGCGGCACGCGCAGCGACCTGCTCGACCACAACTTCACCGTCGCCCTCTCGTACACGCACAACTTCGACGAGGTGTGCGACGCCAACAACGCCGGCCTCGGCGATCAGCCGCTCAAGCTCAAGGCGCTCACGAGCTCGAGCCACTGCTTCACGTCGCAGACCGACGTCGCGACCCACCGGGTGCACATCGACACCTTCCAGCCGTCGATCAGCTGGACGACGACGCCCAAGCTGCTGCTGCAGCTCGGCAGCACGGTGCAGATCCTCGATGGCTTCCAGTCGAACCCATACCGCAGCGTCGCGCTCGGGCAGGAGAACAACATCCCGCAAGAGCGCCTGCCGCAGTTCCGCGAGCGCTACGCCGTCTACCTGCGCGCGCTCTACGCCGTACCCGCCGCGCGCGGCTCGATGCACGGCATGGTGCGCGGCTACTCCGACAGCTGGGCCGTCCAGTCGGTCACGGGCGAGGTGCTGCTCAACAAGTACTTCGGCAACGCGCTCCTGCTGACGTTGCGCGGCCGCTACCACCTGCAGAGCGGCGCCAGCTTCTACCGCGACGCCGTCGGCTACCGAAACCTCGGCCCCAACGGCCAGTACTGGACCGGCGACCGCGAGCTCTCACCGATGAGCAACTACCTCACGGGCGCGAAGCTCGCGCTCTTCAAGCGCCCCGAGCAAGAGCGCTCGTCGTGGTACGTCGACATGGAGCTCGACCTCAAGTACGAGCTCCTCATCTACCACCTCGAGTCCGCCGACGCCCCCAACGCCGACCGCAAGAACGCCCACATCATCCAAGCGGCGTTCTCACTGCGGTTCTGAACGTCAGTATGTGAAGCCGCCGCCGAACTGGGGGAGCACGGCATAGCAGGTGGCGAAGGCGCCGCTGATCGGGCCCCACGTGCTGCCGTGCCAGGCGAAGTCCCCGAAGTCGGAGATGATCACGCTGCCCGGCGCGCTCGCCGTCGAGTCGAACTTGTAGCCGAGGTAGCCCGTCGGGTAGCAGATGCTGTCGTCGCCTTCGCCGCCCTCTTGGAACGGGGTCATTTGCGTGTTGCTGTTGAGCGAGAGCGAGTTCTCCATCAGCGACTGCGTGTAGTAGGTCCAGCCGAACGCCGCGAGGTTTCTCGTGTAGGCCGTGAGCCCGAAGTCCACGCACGACGTGCTGACGCCGTCGCCCGCGACCGAGCTCGACTCGTGCAGCACCCAGTTGCTCGTCGTGTTGGCGAAGTCGCCCGTGAACACGTGGGTCTCGCCCGGCCACGACAGCACGACGTTGCGGCCGCTGCCGCTCGCCGGGAACGGGCCCGTGAAGCCGGAGATCTGGCACATGTCCCAGTTGTTGCCCGCGAGCGTCGTCGTCGTCGCGTTGTTGGTCCACGACGTCGTCCACACCCAGCCGTCGCCCGGCACCTGCTTGCCGAGGAAGTTCACGTCGCTGCCCAGCAGTGCGCCCGCGGGCGGCGCGTCGTCGACCCACACGATCTGCGTGCCGCCGCCGTGGACCAGGTAGTACACGTCGTCCCAATACGCCGAGCCGCCGAAGAGCGTGAAGGCCATGCCGCTCACCTGCTTGCCCGTGAGGCCGACCTGCGAGGCCGTCACGCCGATCTGCTGCCACGAGCCCGCCGACGGCACCTTCGTCGACACCTGCGTGCGCGAGACGGTGCCGTTCGTGCCCCAGTTGATGTCGTTCGCGCCCCAGTAACCGCGGTGCTCCCAGCTGCCGGTCGTGTCGAAGAACTGCAGCATGACCTCGGCGGGCACGTCGGTCTTCGGGAGGTAGACCCACACGAGGATCTTGTCGTCGGCGTTGAACGTGCCCGACGCGGGCAGCGGCGAGCCGCCGTAGAAGTAGTGCTGGTGCTCGCCCGCGAAGCTGCCCGACTTCTGCGCCGCGCGGCCGAGCTTGGGCGCCGGCGCCGGGTCCGGCAGCGACGTCGTGTTCCAGCTCGTGCCGGGTGCGGCGCCCGACGTGTAGACGCTGCCGGGCGTGACCTGGCCGTAGGCGCCGTTGACGCCGTTGCTGTTGAGATCCGACCACGGCAGGCACGTCGCGCCGATGAAGCCCGACTGGGTGAACGTCGGCGCCGTGCCGCCGACGGAGAACGCCTTGCCGCCGTAATAGAGGATCCCGTTGACGACGACGGGCGACTGCTTGCCCGCGAGCGCGACGCCGTTGTGCGCGCCCGACGCCGGCCACACCTGGGCGCCCGTCGTCGCGTTGCGCGCGATGAGGTCATTGCCGTCGTGATAGAAGGCCACGCCGTTCACGATGAAGGCGCCGCTCATCTTCGCGCCGCCCGCCTGCGTCCACTTCTGGGTGAGCACGGGGCTGCCGCTGCCGTCGGCGGTGATTTGGTAGGCGGTCATGAGCTGCGAGTTTCGGCCCGGGACGAACACCCACGTCGAGCCGTCGGCGGGGTTGATCCACGTCGCGAGCGACGACGTCACGTAGTTGTTGTTCGTCGCCGCCGACCCGAGCGGCAACTGAGCCGATTTGATCTCGCCGCCCGTCTTCCCCGGCGCGCTCTGTCCGCTCATGTTGTCGAGGTTCACGAGGCGCACGTACCCGTCCTTGCCGCTCAGGAACGCGAGGTGCGGGTATTTCGTGCCGTTGTTCGCGAGCACGAGGACGTTCGTGCTGCCGAGATCCAGATCGTCCCAACCCGACGCCGCGCTCGGCGTGTAGCTGTCGACGGGCCCGTTGTTGGCGCCCGAGCCGTCGGCGTTGAGCGCGTAGAGCGTGTCGGGCCAACGGTGGTTCGCCACGTCGAGGTGCAGGTTGGCGCCGCCGGCCCAGAACCCGTTGCCGCTGGGCGCGATCACGTGCTGCGTCCCCGGATCGAAGACGAAGCCGCCGCGCGCCCACAGCCCGGCGCCCTCGAGCTTGGTCGTGACGCCTGCATTGTTGCCCGTGCACGCGCCCGCCGCGAGGTGGCCCGAGAGGTGGCTGCACATGCCGTTGAACACCTTTTGCGCGTTCGAGTGGACGTTGATCGACGTGAGCGCGCCCTGGTAGTCGGACGAATCCGTCTGCGTGCCGCTCGTGCCGACGTAGAGGAACGTGCCGAGGTTCGTCTCACCGAGCGTGAGCGCCGTCGTCACCATCTCCTGATCGGGCTTCGCGCTGACGGTCTGCGGCCACGACGAGAGCGTCGAAGAGCAAATCGAGCAGTGCTCGTTGCCGGTGCCGACGTCGTACATGTGGACGTTGCCGTCGCGTCCGATGCCGTAGATGACGCTGCGGCTCGGATCGATCGCCGGCGTCGAGTGGCTCTGCCGCGTGCCCGTCGCCGCGCCCTGGTTCTGCCAGATCGTCGCGCCCGTCTTCGCGTCGAAGGCGATCAGGTTGCCGCCCGCGTTCGAGATGAAGCCCAGGTTGCGATTGCCGCTCGGGGTCGAGACGTTCGACAGGAAGACGGGCGACGTCTCGTAGCTGCCCGGCCCCGCCCAGCCCGACAGGGGCGCGAGCTGGCCGACCGTCGAGAGCGTCACGAGCGCCTCGTACGGGTTGTTGCCCGCGTGGGTCGAGTCGCCGCCGAACTGCATCCAGTCGATGGGGCCGTTGAGCTTGCCCGTGAGCACGTAGTTGTTCTGCGCGTCGAGCGTCATGTAGGCCGTGTCCGAGCCTCCGCCCGCGACGCGAATGCCGCCCGTGAAGTCCGACGTCGACGTCACGAAGCAGTAGCCGTCGTCGTAGTTCCACATCGTCGTGGTGTACGGCGGGATGGGGAGCTGCCCGAGGCCGTAGTTGCCCGAGATCGGATCGTGGTAGCTGAACCACGAGAAGTTTTGCGAGCTCGAGTACGCGCGGGCGTCAGAGCGCGCGAGCAACACGGCGAGCCCGAGCGCGAGGGCCGCGAAAGAGCGGTTCTTGGTCGTCGACGTCATGGGCGACGACGCTAGTCGTAGTCACGCCACACCGGAATGCGACCAGATGTCGCGACCGTGCAGATCAGGGCGCGAGCGAGGGTGCGGCAAAAAGTGCCCGCACCGCCTCGGTGAAGCCCGAAAGCGACGGCTTGAAGAAGACGGGCGCGTCGAGCGAGACCGACAACATCGTGTCGTTCGTCGACGTCACGGCCATGCAGGGGATGTTGCGATGCGGGCTGCGGCGCAGGAGGCGGAAGAACTTCCCGCCCGCGCCCGACTGCATGTCGAGGTCGACGACGACGATGCCAGGGCGCTCGGCCAGCAACACCGTGCCGGCCTCGGCGTCGGTGAGCACGCAGCGCACGCCGTAGCCTTCTTCGATCGCCATCTCGAGCAGCATGTCGCGCAGCTCGACGTCATCCGTGACGGCGAGGAGCGCCGCGGGGGAAGGCTGGGGGGTGTTGTTTGCGATCCGGGGCGTCGCCATGGTCAACCGCTCGAGCACGACCTGACGAGTCTGCACCACGCGGTGTTTCGGACAGTTTTCGCACCGGCAAGGTCACCGTTAATTCTCTCTCGCGCGCGTAGGCTGATCGCCGTACCGCCGTACCTGTTTTTCTCGACAGGCGTTACTGGAGCGACGCAGGCGACAGGTCGTGCGAGGCGCTGGCCGAGGCGCTGGTGAGCGTGTCGGATTTGACCGCGACGTCGGTCTCCTGACCGCTGACGCTGCCGTGACAGCCCGCGCAGATGGCGTCGAACATGACGCGCGACGCGCCCGGCGTGATGGCTTCGCCGCTCGTGACCTGGTGCTCCTCGCTCATCGTGAAGAGCGGCGTGTCGTTGGCGTCGACGACCTCGAGGATGAGCGGCTTGTTCGCGGGCACGAAGACCTTGAGCGAGCCGTCGGACTGCAGCGGCGCCTTGCCGACGGCCTGGCGCGACGAGAAGACCTTCTCGGTGCCCGTGAGGGGTGCGCCGGGACCGGGCGGCGGCTGGTCGATGTAGACCTTGAGCGCCGCCGCGTCTTTGAAGCCCTCGACGTTGCGGCCGTGGCGCAGGTTGGCGCCCAGCAGCGTCGCGAGCAACGGGACGTCCGGGAAGTGCATCTGCCCGTTGCCGCTGGGCGCGCCGGCGCTGCCGCCGAAGACGAGCTGCGGCAGGTTCTGGAACAGCAGCGTCTCGGCGCGCTTGTAGCCGAGCGCGCCCTCGACGTACGACAGCGTCGGGTCGCTGACCAGCGGCCGCCGCGCGCCCGTCTTCTCGTTGACGGCGACCAGGTCGTACTTGGGGATCTGCGTCGTCGGGTCCGTCACGTTGGCGGCGTACGACGCGAGGATCTCGCCGTTCGGCAGCGAGAACGGCGAGCGGTAGACGCCCGTGCCCTTGGCGACCGTCGCGCCCTTGTCGACGTAGACCGCCGATTTCACGAAGGTGACGTCGGTCAGCGCGCGGTCCTCTTGGAACGGGCCGATCGACCTGTTGAAGGTCGCGAGCGCGCCGCCCGCGCCCTTGGCCGTCGCGTCAGAGAGGACGACGAGGAAGTTGCGGTCGAGGCCCTCGCGGATCTCCGTGGCCTGCTGGTAGCCGATCGACGGGTACAGCTTCGTGTCGAAGGTCGTCGTCGACTGCGCGCGCTGCGCGAGCAGCGGGTGGTAGTCGGTGAGGTCCCAATTGATGCGGCGGCCCGACAGTTGATAGAAGTCCGGCGTCGCCTTCTCGGCCGTGAAGCTGACGCGCCCGTCCTGCATGAAGGCGGCGCCGATCTCCGACGCCAGCAAGAACGTCATCTGCTGCGGGTTCGAGAAGTCGAGGTTCGCGCCCGACCGGAAGAGGTCGGCGTTGGGCAGGAACAGCTTGGGCGTCAGCGTGCCCGCGCGCGTCGACGAGAACACGACGCGCCCGTCGGGCGAGAACACGGGGTCGAAGTTGTGCACGCGCGCGCCGCCCACGAGGCGGCCGTTGTCGGTCGTCAGCTGCTTGCACGTGCCGCCCGCCACATCGAGCAGCCACAGGTCGAGGCCGCTCGTCGCGCCGGCGCGCGCCGCGAAGACCAGCTTCGTGCCGTCGTAGCTCCACTCGGGGCCGCGCACGTCGACGTCTTTCCCTGCGAGCCCCACGCACGGCGTGAGCGCGCTCTTCACGTTGGCGACCGACGTGACGACGCCGTCGGCGCCGAGCGTCGCGTCGGCCAGCTTGAGATCGGCGCCGCCTTCGTACGTGTCGAACTGCAAGAGGTTGTCGCCGTTGGGCGGGCGCGAAACGAACGCGAGCGGCAGCGTGTCACCCGTCGCCATGGCTGACACCGACGCCGCGCGATCGGCGCGCTCGATGCGGTGCCACTCTTTCAGCACGCAGAAGGCGCGCGCCGTGTTGCCGTCTTGCGGGTCGTAGGGCAGCGTCGGGTCGTACTTCGCGCCCATCGTCGTCGACGGGAAGGTGTCGGGGCACGCGACGTCCGACGTCGTGCCCTCGTCTTCGAGGACGGCGCTGCCGCGGTGGGTGATGCCGACGCTCGAAGGCCCTAAAGCCAGGATCGTCTTCTTGACGGCCCTCGACTGTTTGACGTCGACGGTGTCGAGCGCCATGAACTCGCCCACCGTCGCCTCGTAGTTGCGGCGCAGCGCGCCCTGCGACAGGAAGCCGAGCGCGCCGGGGCGCAGGCGGTAGTCATTGAAGCCGTCGGGGCTGTGGCAGCCCTCGAGCGCGCAGCCGCGCACGATGAGCTTCGGCATGACGTTCTGCTCGAAGAACACGCGCCCGTTCGACTTGGTCTCGGCGAACAGCGGGTGCGTCTGCGCGTAGCCCTGCACGTCGAGCGCCCACTGCCGCCACTTCGTCCAGGTCGCGTCGTCGCGCGACGTGAAGAACACGCCGCCCGTGTGGTTGATGCCGCCCTTGAGCGACGTGAGCGGCCGCATGAGGATCTCGCTGCCCTCGACGGCGTCGCCCATGGGCGCGACGAAGCTGGCGGCGACGGCGAAGTTGTAGAGCTGGCCCGCCGCCGTGTCGCCGCACGAGAGCGAGAAGTCGGCCTGCGGCGAGTAGTGGCAGGTGCTGTACGTGCAGTTCTGCTGCAGGTACGGCCAGATGTCGTTCTGGAACGTCGTGTAGGCCGTCGAGCTGGTGTCGACGGTGCCGAGCTTCACGTTCGCGGGCGGCGCCGACGTGCAGCCGCGGCCGACGCCCTGATCGGCCACCTCGGCCGGCAAGATGCCGTCGCGGTTCGCGCCCTGCTCGAGCCAGCGCTTGAGCTCGTAGAACGCGTCGGAGTTCGACGAGATCGGCTTGCCGCCCGCGTGGCGGATCTCGCTTTGGAAGTTGCGATCGCCGTAGGTGATCGTGACTTCCTTCTCGGGCACGGCCTTGAGCAGCAAGAGCGGCAGCGGGTAGACGCCGTACTTGCGGAGCACGTCGCGGCGCTTTTGCACGCCCTCGAACGACGTGAGGTCCAGGTTGCCGAGCGCGACGCCCGTCGCGGGATCGACCTTGTGGCAGGGCGAGGTGTTGTTGGTGCAGAAGCCGTTGAAGATGGGCTGGATGTGCTCCTCGTAGAAGTGCTGCTCGGTCGGCTTCTTGAGCCGGCACCCGCTGGCGGCGAGCGCGCCGAGCACCACGATCATCGCAGTCCGCATCTGAGGGCGCATGATGGGGAGCCTGATTTTATCTCAGAGACGCGAAGAGCCCGAGTCGTTTCCGCCTCGGGCCCCCCGGTTCGTGACCGTCGCTATTTGATCGAGCCGCTCAGCGCGAGAGGTTGCCGAGCGAGGCCTGCGCGAGCGAGCGCACGAACGGGCTCGCGTCGTGCGCCGCCGCGGCCTGGAGGCCGGGGCCGACGACGCTCGCGGGCGCGCCGATCTCGCCGAGCGCCCACGCCGCCGTCTTGCGCACGCTCTCGGCCTTGTCGCTGGCCAGCGCCGCCAGCAGCGCGCTCGCGCCCTGCGACGTGTGCATCGTGCCCAGCGTCGTCACGGCGGCGATGCGCACCTGCGAATCGGCGTCCGTCACGAGCGGCACGGCGACCGAACCGTCGTGATAGCCCTCGATCGTGCGGATGCCCTCGAGGGCCGCCGCCTTCACCATCGGATCCGAGTCCGAGAGCGCGGCGACGAGCGGCGCCGCGCCCTCGTTGCGGCCGATCGCGCCCAGCGCGCGTGCCATGGCCGCGCGAGCCTCACCCGTGTAGATCGGGTTCGACAGCGCGGCGCCCAGCGCCGGGATCGCCGCCGTCGTCTTGAACTCGCCGAGCACGTCGGCGGCGTTGCGCGCCTTGATCGAGTCCGGCTGCGACAGACGCGTCAGCATCTCGACGAACACCTCGCGCGCCGTCCCTCGACGCGCGAGCCACCACGCGGCCGCCTGGCGCACGCGGTAGTTGAGGTGGTCGACGAGCGGCAGCACGAGGTCGGTGCAGCCGGCGCACACGAGGTGCTCCGACCGCTCGAGCTCGGCCTGGATCGCGTCGGTCGAGTTGGCGTTGACGGCCTGGAGGATGAGGTCGCGGCTGCCGCCGTGGCCCGCGAACGCCGTGCCCGAGAAGGCCGTGCCGAGGGCGAGGGCCGACGCGAGAATCGCCGCGCCGATTTTGTTCGTGGTGCGCATTTTCACATGCCTCCCGTCGCGTAGTAGGCCGACGCCGAATCGCGGTTCTCGCGGAAGTAGAACTGTCCGCCCATGTCGATGTTGAGGATGAAGCGGTAGTACTCCTCGGGCGAAAGCTCGAGGGTGTTGTCGCCCGTGATGTCGTTGGGGTGGATGCCGCCCGCGCCGAACGCGCGCACCGTCGTGTCGATCGACGGGAAGCGCTGCGGCGGGTTCATCATCTTGATGATCGACGAGTCCTTGGCCGAGCCGGCCGTGACGTAGCCGTACTGCGCGTCGGCGGCGCCCGTGATCGTGACGTCGTGGTCGCCGATGATCTCGCCGAGGCCCATGACCGAGATGTACGACTGCGTGTACGCGCCGGTCATCTTCTCGCCGATCATGACGTTGAGGCGGTCACCCTTGAGGTTGAAGGTGAACGTCTGCGAGACGCCGATCGTGTTGTCGGTCACCGTGTAGGTCGGGTTGGCGAGCTTGCCGTTGTACATCTTCGTCGTGTCGCCGTCGTGGCAGCTCACACACTTGGCGTCGAGGATGGGCTGGATGGCCTTGTCCCACGGCACGCCGCGCATGTTGCCGTAGCTGAAGTCGTAGGCCGTCGTCGAACCCGCGGCGAACGGCGTGATGCGCGTCGAGCGCGGCTTGTCGTAGTTCGGGCCGCCCGTCAGGAAGGCGTCGATCTGGCCGGGCTGAATCGCCGGCGTCTTCGAGCGATCCTCGTGGCAGCCGCCGCAGACGCGGCGCTCGCCGGCGCGGCCGCTGATCCAGATCGACTCGTTGGCGACGCTCATGGCGTACTTGTCGATGAGCTGGATGTGGAACGGCACGTTGCCGGGCACCGACGCCGTGAACGAGTTGTCGGGGTTGATGTCCTGCTCGCCGTAGAGCGACTGGCCGTCGAACTCGGTCGTGCCGAACATGTCGAAGCCCTCTTCACCCGAGAAGCCCTCGATGAGGCGGACCTTCTTGACCGAGCCCGCGGGGATCGTCAGCACCGACGAGTCGTAGACGTTGAGCGCGCCGATGACCGTGCTCGTGCCCGCCGACAGCGGCGACTCGGTGGCGATGGGCTCGGGGCGCGACTTCACGGGGCGCGCGGCGACGTCCCAGAAGGCGAGGTCGTCGTAGATCGGGAAGCGCGTCTGCGTGTTGGCGTCGTAGAGGTAGAGGCCGAAGTTGGCCTGCGACTTCGCCATGTCGAGGAACTCCGACTCGACGGGGCCCGGCGCGTACGAGACGATGAACTGCTTGGCGTTGGGGTCGCCGACCACCTCGGCGTCGTAATAGCGGCCGACGTCGCTCGGCGTGCGGTCGCCGGGGACCAGCGGCGTGAGGTCGGTGAAGTGGGACTTCTCCTCGGTGCCGTTGAGGTCGACGAGGTAGAGCTTGCCCGACTGGAGCGTACGGTCACGCGACGTCGCGACGGTGACCAGCTGCACGTCGGTGAGCGGCGTGCCGTCGGCGTTCGTCTTCTGGATGGTCTGGACGTAGCGCGCCTTGAGGTAGCTGTTCGTGCCGCCGTTGCCGCCGTCCTCGCCGCCGAACGCCTCGCGCATGCCCGTGAGGTCGGTGTTCATCTGGCGCAGGTGGCCGTCGTTGACGGTGCCCATGTGGCGCCACTCGGTGTAGAGGACGTGGCCGTCGGGCAGCAGCGTCGGCGACACGCGGTGCGAGACGTTGCGTGGCCCGAGCTGCTTGTTCGAGCCGTCGAGGTTCATCGTGCCGACCTGCGCCGTCGTCGCGCGCTCGTACTCGTCCTTGAACTGCTTCGAGTCGGGGTTGAACGTGAGCGAGCTCATCTGGTTCTCGACGTTGAGGTTCGTCGTGAAGAAGATCTTTCCGCCCGGCAGGTACAGCGGGTAGACGTAGTCGTTGTCGCCGGCCGTCAGCTGCTTGAGGTCCGAGCCGTCGAGGTTCATCGAGAAGAGCTGGTAGTGCCCGCTGTCGGAAAGCCGCGCGGAGAACACCACCGACTTCGCGTCGAACGACAGGTCGTAGGCCATGATGTCGGCGTTGTCGAACGTGCCGGTCATCGCGGCCGTGTCGGCGCCGAGCTTCGTGAGGTCGGTCAGCTTGCCGTCGGCCGACGGCGGCTCGAGCTTCATGAGGCGGCCGCCCGCGACGAACGACGTGTACTCGAACACGTTGCCCGTGTCGGTGCGCGGCTTGCGCTGCAGGAACACGATGGCGGAGACGTCGGCCGGGAGCGCCGCCGAGCTCGAGCTCGTCGACTTCGAGCACGCCCCTCCGAACGCCGCCGCCGCCGTCGCGAGCGCGACCAGGCCCAAGGTCTTCGCGAGTTGGTTTCGCATGGGCGACGGTTGAGCAAGGAGCGGGCCACGGCAAAGCCGCGCCGCGCGCGGGCCAACCCCGCGGATTGTCGGGCGCCTTACATCGGTGAAGCGGCGTCACAGCACCGATGTTGCGCAACGCCGAAAACCGCGGAAAACCTGGGGTTCGCGCGCGTGGCGCTCGCTATCTCATTGAAACAACGGGCCTTCGCTCATGCGTATCTCCGTTGCGCAACGGGTAACCGCTCGCGCCGGGAAAATGGCGCGGAAACCCTTGTGTTCGCTATGCAATTGCGCGCTACCCTGGTGCGGTGACGACCGCTGGCGCGGAGCTCTCGGCGGCCGGGGAGAAGGTCGGCCGGTACCAGCTCGTCCGGCGCGTCGCCGTCGGAGGCATGGCCGAGATCTACCTCGCGCGGCTGCCCGGCGTCGGGCTCGAGGGCGCGGGCAAGCTGGTCGTCATCAAGCGAATCCTGCCGCAGCACGCGCTCGACCCCGAGCTCTTGCGCATGTTCCTCGACGAGGCGCGCCTGTCGGCGACGCTCACGCACCCGCACATCACCGAGGTCTACGACGTCGGTACTGAAGGCGACACGCCGTTCTTCGCGATGGAATACGTGCACGGCTCGAACCTGCGGCAGCTCATGCAGGCCAACGCACGTGCGGCGGGCGACGACAACGCACCTCTTCCGCTCGCGCTTGCGATAGGGATCGTCGCGGCGGCGGCGGCGGGGCTGCACCACGCGCACGTCAAGCGCGGGCCCGCGGGCGAGCCGCTGCACATCGTTCATCGCGACGTCTCGCCTTCGAACGTGCTGGTCTCGTACGACGGCGCCGTGAAGGTGTCCGACTTCGGCATCGCGAAGTGGGCGTACCAGCGCACGCAGACGCAGGAAGGCGCGCTCAAGGGCAAATTCGCGTACATGTCGCCCGAGCAGTGCCGCGGCAAGCCGCTTGACGCGCGCAGCGACGTGTTCGCGCTCGGCGTTTTGTTGTACGAGCTGACGACGGGCACGCCGCCATTCGCCGCCGACACCGACTTCGAGATCTTGAACAAGATCGTCTCGGGCTCGGCGGAGCCGCCGCGTTGGAGAGACCAAGAGTACCCGCCCGCGCTGGCGGAGATCGTGATGCGCGCGCTCGCGCGTGAGCCCGAGGCGCGCACGGCGACGGCGCAGGCGCTGCAGGTCGAGCTCGAGACGTTTGCTCGCGCCGAGCGGTTGGAAGTGTCGACCGTCGCGTTGGGTACGTTCATGCAGCGGCTGTTCGCGGACGAGCTGGCGGCGTGGCACGCGGCGCAGGCGGCGGGGCAATCGCTGAGCGATCACCTCGCGGCGCGCGAGGCGAAGCGGCCGCGCGATGAGCCGCGCACGGCGACGGACGCGTTCGCGGCGACTCGAAGGTCGACGGCGGCGGCGCCGGCCCGCGGGCGGCGGCGCGCGATCGCGGCGGCCGCGCTCGTCGGCGTGACGATCACGGGCGGGTTGCTCGCGGCGTCGTTGAGGAAGCCTGCGCACGAGGAGACGCACATGGCGGCGCCCGCGCCGGAAAAGATCACGGCGCCCGTGACGCCGACGACGATCGTGCCGGCGCCCGAAACCGACGTCGGCTCGACAGCTTTGCTCGCGAGGCATAACGTGGAGGCGGTCGCCGCTCCGCCGCATGTCGCCTCTCGATCGGCCAGAAGCTCGGACAAAGGCGCGCCCCGCCGCGCGAGCCACGCGCGCGCGACGCCCGAAAAACCGGCCGCGCCGCCGCCCAGCAACGAGTCGCGCCTGCACGCGTGGGATCCCGATTCGCCCGTCCCGCCTTAGCGCCGCCGTCGCTCTCGTCGCGGTTTGGTTCGCGTGCGTGTCGCCCGCGCGCGCACAACCGGCGACCAACGCCGAAGCGCCCAACGACACGCCGATCAAGGGCGCCGAGGCCGAAGGCCCGATGAGCCCCGAGGCCCGCGCGCTGTACGAGCGCGGCCTCGCCCTCTATCAACAGAAGGACTATGCGGGCGCGACACGCGCGTTCGAGGACGGCTTCGCGCGCGATCCGCGACCCGAGTTCTTGTTCGCGAACGCGCAAGCGCGACGCCTCGCGGGCGACTGCCGGGGCGCCGTGCCGCTCTACCAACGTTTCCTAGAAAAATCGCCCTCGCCCGTGCAGACGAGCGCGACGCACATCGCGCTCGCGCGCTGCGCGCAACAGATGGCCACCGAGCGCATCGTCGCGCCGCCGCCGCCCGTCGTGCCGCCGCCGCCACCCGCACCGCCGCCGCCGTGGACGCACGATCGCGCGGGCGCGGCGCTGCTGGGCGCGGGCGTCGTCGGCCTCGCCGTCGGTGGCGCGTTCGTCGCGGCGGCCTTTTCCGCGCGGCCGCCCGACGCCGGTTTGTCGCGCGCCGATTTCGACGCGCGCTGGGCGACGGCGGATCGGCGTCTTTCGATCGGCGTCTCGGCGCTCGCCGTCGGCGGCGCGCTCGCGGTGGGTGGCGTCGCTCGTTATTTGTTCGTGCGCCACCGCGAGGTGAAGGCGCGCGCGACGCTCACGATCGTTCCAGGCGGCCTCGCGGGACTGTCGATCGTGGGGGCGTTTTGAAGCTGCGCGCGCTGGCACTCTTGGGGCTCGCGGCCGCGCTCGCGACGCCGTCGTGCCTCGGCGCGGGCGACTTTCACTGCACGACCCACGCCGATTGCGGCGACGGCTCGTTCTGCGAGATCGACGGCCGTTGCAGCGTCAACGATCGCGCGTGCACCTCGGGCCGCCGCTACCGCGCGCGCGAAGGCGCCGCCTCGGGAACGTGCGTGGGCATGACGTGCGCCGAAAATCCGCTGCGCACGATGGCCGCGGGCGCGAGCCACGCGTGCCTCTTGCGTGAGGACGGCTCGGTCGCGTGCTGGGGCCGCAACGAAGACGGTGAGCTCGGCGACGGCACGACGATGCCGAGCTCGTCGCCCGTGACCGTCGATCTCGAGGGCAAAAAGGCCATCGCGATCGCGACGGGCGAGAGCCACTCGTGCGCCGCGCTCGAGAACGGCGTCGTCGAGTGCTGGGGCGCTGGTGATGCGGGTCAGCTCGGCGGCGTGACGTCGACGATGACCGGCAAGCCCGTCGTCGTTCCCGGCGTCGCGAACGCCGTCTCCCTCGCCGCGGGCGCGGCCTTCACGTGCGCCGCCCTCGGCGACGGCACCGTGAGCTGCTGGGGCGATAACTCGATGGGCCAGCTCGGCGACGGCGGCGCCGCGACGTCGAAGCGCGCGGCGACGCCCGTGTTCGCGCTCGACGGCGTGCACGCGCTGTCGGCGCACTGGCAGCACGCGTGCGCGCTGCGCGACGACGAGACCCTCTGGTGCTGGGGCGACAACACGTTTGGTCAGCTCGGCGACGGCACGCTCGCCAACGTGCGCACGCGCCCCGTGCGCGCCGTCGGCATCGACGCGGTCACCGACGTCGCGACCGGCCGCGGCCACACCTGCGCCGCGACGCGCGCCGAGGGCTTGTTTTGCTGGGGCTACGACAACGTCGGGCAGCTGGGCCGCGATTCGTCCGTCCCCATCCCCACGCCGACGCCGGTGCCGCTCGTCACCAACCCCGTCGCCGTCGCCGCGGGCGCGCAGCACACGTGCGCGATTCGGCAAACGGGCGAGACGCTGTGCTGGGGCGGCAACACGTCGGGCCAGCTGGGCGACGGTTCGCTCAGCACCGTGCCCATCCCCGTGACGGTGATGGACCTGCCGCCCATGACGGCGATCGTCGCGGGCGGCGCGTTCTCGTGCGCGCGTGGCGGCGACGGTGCGACGTTTTGCTGGGGTGACGATCGCTACGGCGAGCTCGCGCTGGGCACGGCGACGATCCGCGCGCGGCCCACGCGCGTCGTCGCGCTCGAGGGCGCGACCGATCTCGTCGCGGGCGCGGCCCATGTGTGCGCCGTCGCGCGCGATCTCGGCGCCGAAGACGCGACCGCAAAGCGCGTGTCGTGCTGGGGCGCGAACCAGGCCGGCCAGCTGGGTGACGCGTCGACCGACGACCACGCGCGCGCGACGCCGATCAAGGGCGGCCTCGACGCCGCTCGGCTCGGCGCGGGCCGCGCGCACACGTGCGCCGTCACGAGCGACGGCGCGCTCTGGTGCTGGGGCCGCGGCGGCCAGGGCCAGCTCGGTCCCACGCGCAACGTGGACACGCCGCAACCGACGCTCGTGTCGCTGGGCGACGGCGTGCTCGCGAGCGCCGTCGTCGGGGGCGACGCCCACACGTGCGTCGCGACGACGGCGCACGACGCGCGCTGCTTCGGCGCCAACGCCGACGGCGAGCTCGGCGACGGCACGATGACCGACCGTGCGACGCCCGCGCCCGTGCTCGACACTGACGGCAAGACGCCGCTGGCGATGGTGTCGGGGATCGCCGCCGGAGCCGCGCACGCGTGCGCGATCGCCGGCGGCGTTCTTCGTTGCTGGGGCGCGGGCGCTGACGGTGAGCTCGGTGACGACGCCGCGAAGATGTCTGCGCTGCCCGTCACGGCAAAGATCGAAAGCGCGACGTCGGTCGTCGCAGGCGCCGCGCACACGTGCGCGCTCGACGCGAGCGGCGGCGCCTGGTGCTGGGGCCTCGGCGCCAACGGTCAGCTCGGCCTCGGCGACACCAAAGACCAAGCTGCTCCCGTCGTCCTCGGCGGCCTGCACGCGCGCGCCCTCGCCGCCGGGCGCGCGCACACGTGCGCGATCACGACCGACGGCGGCGTCGTCTGCTGGGGCGAAAACGCCGTCGGCGAGCTCGGCGACGGCACGACGACCGATCGCACCGCACCCGTCACGGTCGATCTCGCCAACGCCGAGCAACTCGCCGCCGGCGACGAGCACACCTGCGCCCGCCTCACCGACGGCACCGTCTGGTGCTGGGGCGCCGACTTCGACGGCCAACTCGGCGACGACGCCGTTCTGGTCCGAAGCACCCCCCAACTGGCCCGCCTCGCCTGCCACTGAATTGTTACTCTCACCCCCATGACCAGCCGCGCCCGCACAGTTCGCCTCGGGTTCATCCTCGCGTCGCTCCTCTCGGGCGCCCTCGGTTGCGGCCACCACAGCAGCCCCGACGCCGGCGCAGGCGGAAAAGACGGCAGCGCCGACGGTGCGACGGGTGGTGCTGCCGGCGCGACCGGCGGCAGCGGCGGCGACACCGGCACGGGCGGAACCACCGACGCCGCCGTCGATTCGATCCCCGATGCGAGCGACGCAACCACCGACACGTCAACCGACGCCGGTGACGCCTCTTCTGACGTTTCGTCCGATGCTTCGTCTGACGCTTCGTCCGATGCTTCGTCCGACGCGCCCGCCTACGACGCCCCTGTGGGCTGCGCCCCCACGCGCGCCCTCTCGCCCGCCCTCGATCCCACGACCGAGGGCATCCCAGCGACCGGCCTCGTGATGTGGCTGCGCGCCGACAGCGGCCTCGTCGCGACGCCCGACACGAAGGCCGTGTGCCAGTGGATCGACCAAGTCCACCAGACGATCTTCAACACCACGGGCGCGCGCCCGACGCTCGACGCCGTGTCCGTCGGCGGGAAGCCCGCCGTGCACTTCTCGGCGACGGGCGCGGCCCTCTCCACGAGCGGCGTCGTCGGTCTCGCGGCGACGTCACCGCGCACCTACGTCGTCGTGCAGGCGCTCGTCTCGACGACCAGCCGCTTCAACGCCCTCGAGCAAGGCCAGTCGGGCACGCCCGGCACCTACTTGAGCGTCGACACCAACACCTTCCAGACCGTCGGCAGCCGCGAGGGCGTCTACGCGACGAACAACGCCTACGACTCCGCCCTCGCGACCAGCACGGTGCCGCGCGTTCACGTCTATTCGATCACGACGATGACGCCCGGCACGCCCGTCCTCTCGGCGATCGATTACCGCGTCAACGGTGCCCCGCAAACGCTGACGCGCACGCCGGGCGGCCTCGGCAACGGCAACCTCGAGGACTTCTCCAACGCCAACTTCACGGCCGTGGGCGGCGCGGGCGGCGACGCCGAGCTGGCCGAAGTCCTCATCTACGATCACGCCCTGTCGTCGACCGAGAAGACGACCCTCGAAGCCGCCCTCAAGACCCGCTACGGAATTCCATAGTGTTACTCTGGCTGGCATGACCAGCCGCGACCAGACGCTCACGGCCGTTCAGTCGCCCCTCGCGCAAGGCGAGCAAAAGGACCGCGCCGTTCTCTTGATGGTGGGCAGCGCCGAAACCCCCGGCCTGCCCGCGCGCACGCGCCTGTCGATCCTCGGCGACGAGCTCGTCGTGGGCCGCCGCGCGCCCGACGAGCTGCGCCCCGGCGCGCATGCCCTCGTCCTCACCGACGGCGTCGTCTCAGGCCAGCACGCGCGCCTCACCCGCGCCGCGGGTGGTGGCTACGAGCTCGAAGACCTCGGCAGCAAGAACGGCACGTGGCTCGACAACGCCAAGCTGTCCGAGAAGACCAAGCTGCGCGACGGCGCCCTGCTCTTCTTCGGCAACCACGCCGCCGTTTTTCGCCTCGTCTCGTCGATCGAAATCGAAGCGATGAAGAGCGAGCTCGTGACCCCGCTCGGCCCCGTCGCGACCGTGTCACCGGGCCTGGCCGTCGCCTGCGATCGCCTGCGCCGCTTGGCTGCATCCGAGGGTGAGCTCCTCATCGTCGGCGAAACCGGCGTCGGCAAAGAGGTCTACGCCCGCGCCGTCCACCAAGCGAGCGGCCGCAAAGGCCGCTTCATGGCCATCAACTGCGCCGCCATCCCCCGCGAGCTCGTCGAAAGCGAGCTCTTCGGCTACCGCGCCGGCGCCCACTCCACCGCCCACACCGCCAAACCCGGCCTCATCGAGGAAGCGGAGGGCGGCACGTTGTTCCTAGACGAGATCGGCGAGATGACCGGCGAAGCCCAAATCAAGCTCCTGCGCTTCCTGCAGGACCGCGAGCTAACCCCGCTAGGCGCCACCCGCCCGAGGCGCATGGACGTCCGCATCGTCGCCGCAACAAACAGAACCTCGGGATTGAGCGGCGCGCCCCGCGGCCCCGGCGGCCTGAGAGACGACATCGTCGCAAGATTGGGCGCCGCCCCAATTCATTTGCCCCCGCTGCGCAGCCGGGTCGAAGACTTGGGTGCCCTCGCCGCCCACTTCCTGCGCGCGACGCCCGGCGTGACCTTCGACCAACCCGCCTTCCGCGCGCTATGTTTGCACGCCTGGCCCCTCAACGTGAGGGAGCTCGAGAAGAT
The DNA here is from genome assembly GCA_035549075.1 of Polyangia bacterium. Classification (GTDB taxonomy): domain Bacteria; phylum Myxococcota_A; class Polyangia; order Fen-1088; family Fen-1088; genus DASZFV01. Next base: position 222,146 of record DASZRT010000009.1, read on the forward strand.
CGTGACGACCGCAGCCGTTTTGTCAGCCGGCGCCAAACCGATCGGATTGCGTGATCTGCCAGAGCCCATCGCCAGAGCCATCGAAAGCACGCCGGCCGCGGCCGGCGCGCGCCGTCCGTCCGGCCCGTCGCCCACGCCAGCCCAGCTCGAAGAGCTGCTGCGCCGCTACGAGGGCAACGTCGCCGACGTCTCGCGCGAGCTCGGCAAGCACCGCGCCGCCGTGTGGCGCTGGATCAAGAAATTCGGAATAGGACCGCAGAAATTTAGGAAGGACGCGGAGTAGATCTCCGCAATCTATCTCGGTGACGCCGTTTATCGCGTCACGGCGCCAATTTGCCAGGGACCTTGCTAACACCGCCGGACATTTTCTCGCCGAAGGTTACAAATGGTCCGAAGGCTGTCCGGTCGGCGCAAAGAACCCTATAGGTAACCTCTATTGTGCGAGGTGCAATATCTGCACTGAACTTGAACATCCGACGCTCTGACTTGCCGGGATCCGGAGCCGATACCAGATCGGAGAGTCGCATTTGATGCCGAAATTGCGGCGAAATGTCTTTTACTATCAAGGACTTCTCGTCGTGACGATATCCTTCCAGCATCGTCACCGGCTCAATCGCTAAACCTCCGATTATTACGCGGTCAATTAGAATAGCCGACTGTGCAAAAGCTGATATTCCCGACTCTAAACAGGCGCCACGCAACGAAAATGGAACCGAAATGTTCGTCGGATTTTCAGAAAAGTATATGAAATCAATGGATTTCGTCGGCTTTAACTCAGCTACACTGCGCCATTCTGTTAGGCACGACAAGAAGGCGAGCGTCGAGACTATTAAACGCATGCGATATCCTTATGGATAATGGGGAATAGGCAAATACGGCTGCCCTCCGATAATTCCATAATACGACCTTTGACCGAGATTGCGGGCAAAACGATATTCGTTTTCCAGATACGTCGTCAAAGTCTCTTCACGGGCGGATGCGCCAGCACTAGGCAGGATTGGAGCCAACCCCGCAGTTAGTCTCCATGCGTGCACTAACTCATGCGCGAGAACAGTGTCCAGCGTTCGCGGCGCACCGTCGAACGATTTACCGAACGCGCTCGCCGTAGAAATCGTGATGTCGACTCCAACGAGCTCGCCATGAGACATTGTCGGGCTCGTGCCGGAGAAGTCATATTCGCTACCGTAGCGGATATATATCAGGGAAGATCCTCTCCCAGGTTGATTTCTCGGCAACCAATCGAATTGGTTGTCGATGAATGTGCATGTCGCTTGCCCGCGAGGTCATTCCAGGTCGCTCTTACATGATCACGCGGCGTTGTACGCAGCGGCAATTCTTGATGCGACCGGATGACGCCACCAACAAGGGAGTGTCCGACGAACCGTGTAACTGGCCCAATCGCAGTGGGCTGAGTTGATCAACGTTACGCCGGAATCCTGTCTTTGAAAAATATAGAGAATTGGCCGAGGACGTTGCTCCAGTCGCGGAGCGACCTGTCCCACTTCTTCTCGATGTTGGTGAGGGCAAGGTAGAGCAGCTTGAAGACGGCCTCGTCGTGCGGGAAATGCCCTCGGTAGTGGAGCAGCTTCCGCAGCGAGCTGTTCAGCGACTCGATCGCGTTGGTCGTGTAGATCACCTTGCGCACGTCGGGCGGGAAGTCGAGGAAGGGCACGACGCGCTCCCAGTTCGCCCGCCACGACGAGCCGATCATCGGGTAGCGGCGCGCCCACTTGGCCTCGAACACGTCGAGCGCCGACGCGGCCTCTTCTCGCGAGGCCGCGGTGTAGATGGGCCGGAGGTCCTTGGCGACGGCCTTGCGGTCCTTGTAGCTCACGAAGCGCAGCGAGTTCCGGATCATGTGCACGATGCACGTCTGGACGACCGTCGTCGGGAACGCCGTCTCGATGGCCTCGGGGAATCCCTTCAGGCCGTCGCAGCACGCGATGAGGATGTCGCGCACGCCACGCGTCTTGAGCTCGTTGACGACCTTGAGCCAGAACTTCGCACCCTCGTTCTGCTCGATCCAAAGCCCGAGGACCTCTTTGCTGCCGGCCACAGTCACGCCGAGTGCGAGGTACACCGACTTGTTGCGGACCACGCCCTGGTCCCGGATCTTCACGACGAGCGCGTCGAGGTAGACGATCGGGTAGACGGCGTCGAGAGCGCGGCTCTGCCAAGCGACGACGTCCTCGACGACGGCCGATGTGGCTCGCGAGATCAGGTCGGGCGAGACGTCGACGCCGTACAGGTCCTCGAGGTGGCCTTGGATGTCCCGCACCGTCATGCCCCGGGCGTACATGCTCAGGATCTTCTCGTCGAAGCCCGTGAAGCGCGTCTGGCGCTTCTTCACCAGTTGCGGGTCGAAGCTGCCGTCTCGGTCCCGCGGCACCTCGATCTCCATCGGGCCGTGGTCGGTCTTGAGCGTCTTCGTGCTCGTTCCGTTTCGCGAGTTCGGCGTGCCGCGCCCTCGCGGATCGTGCCGCTCGTAGCCGAGGTGCTCGGTCATCTCCGCCTGCATCGCCCGTTCGACGAGACGCGCGGTGAGCTGCTTGAGGATGCCGTCCTTGCCCGTCAGGTCTTCGGGCTTCGAGTAATTCGCCAGCAGCTGGTCAAGCAGCTCGTCGGAGAACGGGGACGGGGTCTTCGGTGCCATCGTGGTCATCGGGTCTCCTTCGCATCAGGAGCCCACCACGAATTTGCCAGTTACACAGTTTTTCGGACACCCTCACCAACAACGCATTCGTTTACTGTTTGGCGGAAGCAGCGGCTCGGCACGGCATTCGGGTGTTGTTCACGATCGCGATGAGCAACCATCACCACACGGGCATCCACGATCCTCTCGGGAACTATCCCGCCTTCGTCGAGCACTTTCATAAGCTCTTCGCGAAATGCCAGAACGCCTTGCGGGTCGGTGGGAGAACTTCTGGTCGTCGGAGCAGACCAGCGTCGTACTCTTGGTCGACCCGGACGACATCTTGCAAAAGATGGTCTACGCGCTGACCAACCCGGTCAAGGACGGCCCTGGTCGAAGCCGTTCATCATTGGCCCGGCATGACCTCGGCGGGCGCCCTCTATCGCCAGGAGCCCCTCACCGCGCGTCGCCCTCGGCATTTTTTCAGAGACGCCGGCCCCATGCCGGAGATTGTCCAGCTCTCGTTCGCGAGACCTCCGGGCTTCGACGACCTCAGTGACGCTGAATTTCGTGCGGTCGTCCTCGAGCGCTTGGCGGACGCCGAGGCCGCCTTCAGGGACCGTCGTCGTGCTACCGGCGCGAGGGTCTTCGGTCGAAGAGCAGTCCTTCAGCAAGATTGGCGCGCGCGCCCTGAGACCCACGAACCGCGCCGCAACATCAATCCGCAGTGGCAGCTCGGAGCAGGTGGAGCCGAATCGAGGCCTTGATGAGAAACCGACTCTTCCGCGAAACCTACGTGGCGGCACGCAACGCGTTCATCAGCGGCGTGCGCGACGCGCTTTTTCCTTTCGGAACGTACTGGCTGAGACGATTCGCTGGAGTCGCCTGCGCGCACGCCGCCTATTCGTAGCAAAAGAAAACGCCCGCCGCGCCACAGGCGCGACGGGCTTTCGATACGAGCGGCGATCTCGCTACGCGTGCAGCTCGTTGATGACGCCGGTCGTGCCGGCGAAGGGCGCGACGGCCTTGCCGAACTGCGCTTGGGTGCCGTTGAAGACGCTGTTGATGATCGTGAGGTGCACGTCCTGGAGGTTCTTGCCGGTGCCCATGGGGCCGGTGCCGGGGAAGTTCAGGAACTGGCCCTGCTTGAGGACGCCGCCGCCGCTGCCGAGCAAGACGACCGGCAGGTTGAGGCCGTCGTGGTTGCCGCCGTGCATGCCGCTCATGAAGTGGATGACGGTGTTGTCCATGGCGCTGCCGCCGTTGCCGTCGGTGATGGCGGAGATCTTCGTGACCAGCTCGTTCGCGCGATCGGCCATCCACCATTGCATGGTCGCGAAGCCCGGATCGGTGTCGGGGTTCGACGTGTGCTGCAGGGCGTGGTAGCCGCTGGCGATGTTCGTCGTCGACGGAGCCGACGACGTCGCGGTCCACGTGCGCTGCTTGAGGAACGTGTACGCGTAGTCGCTGCGCGCGTCGTCGAGCATGAAGCTGATGACGCGGGTCATGTCGCACTGGAACGCGAGCACGACGAGGTCGATCATCAGGCCCGCGTGGACGCCACGGTCGTAGTCCGGCGGGACGCTGCCGACGTTGTAGTTCTGCGTCGGCGGCGATGACGGCGGGCTGCAGCCGACGACGGTGGTGCCCGAGGGCATCTTCATCGCCATGACCTTGCTCTCGAGCGTCTGGACGCTGGACAGGAACTGGTCGACGCGCACGTTGTCGGTGCGCGACAAGCGCAGCTTCAGGCTGTTCGAGCTCTCGATGATGTAGTCGAGCGAGCTCTTCTTGAGGGCGAGGAGCTTCGTCGTGGCGGCGTCGTTCCCTGACGACATGTTCGAGCTGCCGGACGGGAAGCCGCCGCTCATGAGGAAGCTGAACACCGAGGCGGGGCTCACGGTCTTGTAGAGCGGCTCGCTCTCCGACTTCCACGAGATGCTGCGCGAGTGCGGGCCCGGCAGACCGTCGGTGTACGAGTCGAGCGTCGAGAGGCCGACCTGCAGCGAGGCCAGCGGCGTCGGCGACTTGCCGTTGTTCTGCGTCGCGAGGAGGTTGGCGATGGTCTGGTCGACCGAGATGCTGCTGCCGAAGTTGGCCTCGCTGCTCTGCGGCACGTTGTGCGCCGCCACGCCCGTCCAGGCGGTCGCGCTGTTGTTGCCGTGCGACGGCTCGATGTGCTTGCCCCAGGGCGAGTAATTGCCGATGCCACCGAGCACCAGCACCTTCGAGATGTTCGGCTGCAGGGGCTGCAGGATCGGCGAGAGCGTGAGCGACGTCCCCGAGCCCGTGGGCGTCCAGTACTGCGTCGCCGCGCCGTTCGGGAAGTACAGCGACAGGTAGCGCTTGATCGACGAGGCGGCTTTGGCCTTGCGGGGCGCCAGCGTCTCGAGCCACGGGAGGCTCAGCGCGATGCCGGCTCCCTTCAACACCTGACGGCGAGTCCAGTTCTTCATCGAAGTCGCTCCTGGTCGGGGCCGAAAAAGTCCGGCCCGTTGGGTTCGTCGAACGGGCCGCGGGCTTTTGACGGAGCGAAAATCGACGAAAAGCGCTCTAAAAACCGGGAGTCAGGCCCGATCTTCGTGGGCGGGGTCACTTTCGGCGGGGGCGCGCTCGCCTTTGGGCTCGTGGTCGCGCTCGGCGGACCACGAGCCGCCGATGGACCGGTCGAGCTCGGCCCTGTCGGCGGCGATCTGCGCCTCGAGCTGTTCGCGGCCGGCGCGCGCCCGCGAGAAGCGGTCGGCCTCGTCCTCGAAGTGCGGCATGAGCTCTTCGAGGTTGGCGAGGTTGTGGCGGCGAAAGCGGTCGGCGCGCTCGCGGGCTTCGTAGGCGCCCACGCCCAGGCTCACGAGCGCGGCGCGTCCGCTGCGCAAGGCCGACTCGAAGGTCTCGCGCTCGACCGCATCGACGCCGCGCTTGCGCAGCGCAACCCAGTGGCTGACGTTGCGCGCGCGCGCGATGACGCGCAGCTTCGGGAAGTGTTGGCGCGCGACCTCGGCGAGGCGGACGCTCGCGTCGGGATCGTCGATCGCGAGGACGAGCAGCTTGGCGTGCTCGGCGCCGGCGGCCCGTAGGAGATCGAGGCGCGTGGCGTCGCCGTAGAAGACGCGGAAGCCGAACTTGCGCAGCAGATCGATCTGGTCGGCGTCGTGGTCGAGCACGGTGGCGCGGATGCCCGACGCGAAGAGGTAGCGGCCCACGATCTGACCGAAGCGGCCGAAGCCGGCGATGACGACGGGCGCGCCTTCGTCTTCGACGACGTCGTCGGGGCGCGAGCTGCCGCGGCGGCGCGCGAGGCGCAACAGTTGATCGTAGGCCAACAACAGGAACGGCGTGAGCGCCATCGAGAGCGCGACGACGAGCGTGAGCAGCGCGTCCCACGCGCCGGGCAGGAGGTGCGCCTCGCCCGCGACGCCGAAGACGACGAACGCGAATTCGCCGCCTTGGGCGAGCAGGGCCGCGAACAGCCAGCGATCGCCGGGCGCGACGCCGAGTGGTTTCCCGATGGCGCGCAACGCGAGCAGCTTGATCGCGAGCAGGCCCACGACGAGCGCGACGATCACGAGCGGGCGGCTCGCGACGAGGCCGAAGTCGATCGACATGCCGACGGCGATGAAGAACAGGCCCATGAGCAGGCCCTTGAACGGCTCGATGTCGGTCTCGAGCGCGTGGCGGTATTCGGAGCTCGCGAGCAAGACGCCGGCGAGGAACGCGCCCAGCGCCATCGACACGCCCGCGGCCGCCATGATCTGCGCGATGCCGACGACCAGCAGCAGCGCGAAGGCGGTGAACGCCTCGCGCAGGCCCGTGCGCGCGACCATGCGCAAGATGGGCCGCGTGAGGTAGCGCCCCACGACGACGACGGCCGCGATCGCGCCCGCGACGCGCGCGGCGCCCAACCAACCGCCACCACCGTGGCCGCCCGCGCCCGCCGCCAACAGCGGCACGACGGCGATCAAGGGGATCGCGGCGATGTCTTGGAACAGCAGCACGGCGAAGGCCGTCGTGCCCGTGGGCGCGCCCGCGACGCCGCGCTCGCGCATCGTTTGCACGGCGATCGCCGTCGACGACAGCGCGAGCGCGAAGCCACCCACGAGCGCGCCCTTCCACGGCAGGCCCAAGGCGAAGCCGCCCACGGCGAGCAACACGCCGCAGACGAACATTTGCAGCGAGCCACCCAAGAAGATCGGCCGGCGCATCTCGAGCAAGCGCTTCGGATCGAGCTCGAGCCCGATGATGAAGAGCATGAGCACGACGCCGAACTCGGCGAAGTGGAGGATCGCGTCGACGTCGCGCACGAGGCGCAGGCCCCACGGCCCGATCGCGCACCCGGCGATCAAATAGCCGAGCACCGAGCCGAGCTTGAAGCGCGTCGCCAGCGGCACGAACACGACGGCCGCGCCGAGGTACACCATGACCTCGAACAACAAGTTGTGCTCAGGCATCAGGCGGCCCGCCGTGCGACGGAGGGAGGGGTTCGTCGGCGAGCAGCGCCTCGAGGCGGCGGCGGTAGCCTTCGGCGGCGGCGTCGAGCGCGTCGGCGTCCACGCGGTGCGCGCCGTGAAGCACGAACGGCTCGACCCATTTCATGCCGCAGAAGATCGCCGTCTGCGAGATCGCCGGCACGAACGCGTCGAACGGGTGGCCGTGCATCTCGCCGGGCGCATAGGCCGACTCGAGCGCGCCCGTCGTCGTCGCCCACAGCGCCGTCTTGCCGTGCACGTTCGTGCCGCCGACGCCGTAGGCCCAGCCGTGCGCGAGCACCTTCTCGATCCACAGGTGCAGCAGCGACGGCATGCCGTACCAATAGAAGGGGCTCTGCCACACGACGACGTCGGCGCGCGCGAGCGCGGCGCGCTCGGCCTCGACGTCGATCGCGAAGTCCGGGTACAAGTCGTAGAGGCTGCGCACCTCGACGCCCGGCATGTCGCGCACGCAGTCGAGCAGCACGCGGCCCGCCCGCGAGCGATCGGGGTATGGGTGCGCGTAGATGAGAGCGATCGAGCGCGCCATCAGACGTCCACCGGCTGCCGCGCGAGGCGCACGTCGACCTCGCGCTCGACGTAACGCCACTCTTCGGTCTCACGCAGGCGGCCCACCAACTCGTCGAAGCGCGCTTCGTCTTCGGCGCGGTAGTCGAACCAGGTCAGGAAGTCGAACGGCTCGCCGAGGTCGCGCGCGTGGTGCAGGCGCCGCGCGACGGCGGGCAAGTAGCCCATGCCGATCGCCGTGTGGGCCGAGCGTTCCTCGAAGATCGCGCGCCGCTCGTCCTGCGTCAGCGCCCACCACGCCGCCGACTTCTTGATGGGGATGAGCGCGGCGCGATGCGCGTCGGGCCGGCCCGGCGCCTCTTGCACGGCGACGAGGGCCGTCTTCTCGACGCGCGTGACGTAGCGCTCGTTGCTGACGACGCCGCGCAAAACCCACGTGCGCGCCGCAGATTCCGTGGGCAGCGCGCCGGCGACGACGTCGAGCCGCGCCGCCGGCGCGAGACCTTCGCCGCGCACGGTCCGCGTCGACAGCACGCGCCACGGGCCCGCGACGCCACCGACGAAGTGGAACAGCCGATCGAGCGCCCCCGGGACCATGCGGCCCAACATAGCGCGCCGAGCGCCCATTTCATGCATAGTCGGCGCATGACTCGCGAGGGGGCGCCTCCCGCCGCCGCGGACGAGGTGGATGAGGCGTTGGCATGGCGGAACCGCGTGGCGCTGCGGCTCTTGCGCGCGTTCGCCGCGATCTTCGCGCTCTCGCTCGTGCTGATCGTCGCGACGATGCACGGTCACCGCGAGCGCATCGGGCTCATGATCGCCGCGATCGCGGCGCTCGCGATCGTGGGCGTCCCGGCCGTCACGGGCCGGCCGAGCGGCGCGGCGCGCGCGTGGCTCGTGATCGCGCCGGCGATGGTCGTGCCGATCTTCGGCTTCATGTTCGCGGGTTTTCTGTCGGGACCGGGCGTCTCGCTCACCGTGACGTTGCTGCTCGCGGGCCTGCTGCTCGGTCCGCGCGCCATGATCGGCCTGACGCTCTTCGCGCTCGCCGCGATCTCGCTGGTGGCGTGGGCCATCGTGACGAAGCACCTGCCGCCCCCCAACCCGCACGACCACGACATGACGCTCGCGTTGCCGTGGGCGCGCTCGCTCACCGTGACGTTCCTGGCGATCTCGGTGTTCGGCGGCTCGATGATCGCCGTCGTCGCGCGCATGGAGCGATCGCTGCGCCTCGCGCGCCAGGAGACGCGGCTGCGCGAGCGGGCCGAGCAGGCGCGCGCCGAGGCCGAGCGCGCCGCGCTCGAGTCGAAGCAACTCGAGCTCGTGGGCCGCCTCGCCGCGGGCGTCGCGCACGACTTCAACAACAGCCTCACGGTCATCATCGGCAACGCCGAGCTCATCCGGCATGACCTCGGCGCGCGCGGCGAGGAGCTCGACCTCGCCGAAGGCATCTTGCACTCTTCGCGGCGGCTCGCCGAGCTCACGAAGCAGCTGCTCGCCTACTCGCGCAAGGCGCGCATGGTGAAGACGCCGATCGATCTGCACGCCGTCGTGCGCGGCACGCTCTCGCTCGTGCGGCGCTCGGCGCACCCGAACCTCGAGATCGTCACGCGCCTCGACGCGCCGAGCGCGACGGTGTCGGCCGACGTCACGCTGATCGAGAGCGCGATCCTCAACTTGTTCGTCAACGCCATCGACGCCATGCCCGACGGCGGCACGCTCACGATCGCGACGACGGCGGTGATCTTGTCGGTCGACGCGGGCGAGGCGAAGGGCATGGCGCCCGGGCCCGCCTTGCGGCTCGAGGTGCGCGACACGGGCGCCGGCATCGCCCCCGACGTCCTGCCGCACATCTTCGATCCGTTCTTCACGACGAAGCCGGTCGGCGGCGGCACGGGGCTCGGGCTCGCCGCCGTCGCCGGCACGATCAAGGCGCACGGCGGGAAGGTCGAGGTCGAGAGCGCCGTGGGCGCGGGCGCGACGTTCCGCGTGTTCCTGCCGGCGGGCGAGCCGCGCGCCGCCGCGACGCCCGCGCCGATCGAAGAGGCCGTGCGCGGCGACGGGCACATCCTGCTCGTCGAGGACGACGCCATGGTGAGCCTCACGGCGGTCGCGACGCTCGAATCGCTCGGTTACCGCGTCACGCGCGCCGCCGACGGCGAGGCGGCGACCGAGCTCGTGCGCGCGCAGCCGCGCGGGTTCGATCTCGTGCTGCTCGATCTGCGCATGCCTGGGTGGAGCGGCGAAGAGACCTTCACGCGCATGCGCGCGATCGTGCCGGCGCTCAAGGTGCTCGTGTGGTCGGGCTACGCCGCCGAGCAAGACGTCGGCGGCATGCTCGCGCGCGGCGCCGTCGGCTTCGTTCAGAAGCCGTACCGCGTCGCCGAGCTGTCGCGCGCGATCGCGCGCGCCCTGGGCAAACGTTAATCAGAGCGCGGGATGCCGCAGGCGATCGGGTTGCCGAGCTTCGCGTCGGTGCCCGAGTAGATCACGACCGCGTGCAAATCGACGTCGGTCGCGGCGTCGCCCGTGCCGATTGTCCAATAGCCGACCGACGGCTCTTTGAACGTCGCCATGCCGCCGTTGCCGCCGTTGCAGGTGATCGTGCCGAGGCCGTCGCCCTTGGGCGACCACGATGCGCCGGCCATGGTGCCGTCTTCCTGGCAGTTGGCGTTCACCGTCAAGTGGAACGCATGCGCACCCGTCTGGCAGTTCTTCGCCATGAGCGTGAGCGTGATGACGCCCGTCGCGTCGGCCATGAACGTGGCCGTGCCCATGACGCCGTCGCCGTTCGACTGTGAGATCTGCGCGACGGCAGTCGTCTTGCCGGCGCCCGTCGCGCCGCCGGTCGCCGTCGAACCACCGGCGCCGGTCGTCCCGCCCGTCGACGATGAACCACCCGTTCCCGTCGTGCCGCCCGTCGAGCCCGTGGTCCCGCCCGTCGAGCCGGTGACGCCGCCCGTGGCCGTCGAACCGCCGGTTCCGGTCGTGCCGCCCGTCGACGTCGAACCGCCGGTTCCCGTCGTGCCGCCCGTCGAGCCCGTGGTCCCGCCCGTCGACGACGAGCCGCCATCCCCACCATGGCCGCCGCCACCCGACGGCGAGCCCGAGCCGCCGCCGCAACCGATCGCGAGCAGCACGATGAAGACAGACGACGACACCACCGAGACCGATCGCAGACCGCGTGCGCGCATGACGCCTCCCTGTTGCGCCGCACTCTAGTCGCGCGGCCGGGGGCGGCGTTGCGCGCGCGCCCACACGAAAGCAACAACTCAACCAGCTTGGACGACGCCGCGGGCGAGCGCTTGGCGCACGACGCGCAAGATCGGCTCGCGCGCGGCGCCCGAGGGCGCGCGCATCGTCTCGACGGCCGTGCGGACGTCGGGCGCGTCGGCCAGCGTCGTCGCGACGGCGGCCGTGAGCTCGTCGAGAGTCAGCGTGGGCCACGGCGAGGCCGCATCGAACCGCAGCTGAAAGCGCGGCGACCCACCTTCGTTTGGCTGTCGACGAAAGGTCGAGCCCGCGGGCCAACGAAGGCGCGCCGCGAGGAGCGCGTCGTCGGGCCCCGCGGCGAGGCGCTGCGCGCGAAGCGTCGCCTCGACGTGCGCGGCGTCCAAACGGGAGATCGCGACGCCGGGAAACGACGCCGACCAACCCGGTCCGCTCGAAGGCCGCTCGACGACGATCGCCGCGAGCGAAAACCCCGTCACGCCGAGCGCGCCGACGTGCTCGCGCAGCGCGATCGCGTCGGCGTCGAACGCGGCGTCGAGCGTCGGGTGCTCCTGCGCTGAGCACAGCGTGCACCAGTCGTCGACGTCAAACGGCGGCCCCGCGAAGATCGTGACGCCGAGGTTCGCGTCACCAATCGCCTTCGCGGCGCGCGCTTCGAGCGCGTCGCCCTCCGGACGGTCGAAGGTGGGCCACGTCGACAGCACGAAGGCACGCCCGCCCGGCGCGAGCGCGGCCGGCACGCCTGCGAGCACACGACGCGCGAGCTCGTCACCGCGCGCGCCGCCGTGCAGGTACGTCGTCTCCGTGGCGCTCGACGGACGCGGCACGAACGGCGGCTGCGCGACGACGAGCTCGAACGTCTCGCCCGCGACGGGCGCGAACAGATCACCTGCGCGCCAATCGACGGCGCGCCCGGCGAGCGCGGCGCTGACGCGCGCGAAGGCGAGAGCGCGCGCGTTGACGTCGGTGCCGACGACGCGCGCGGCGTGCGGCGCGCGCAACAACGCGAGCGTGCCCGCGCCGCAGCCGAGGTCGAGCGCCGACGCGACGGGCGCGAGCGGCCGCGCGATGCGCGCGAGCTCCGCCGTCGTCGCGCCCGGTCCCATCACGGCGTCGGGCCCGCCGCCTTCGAGGCGATCGGAGAGCACGAGCACGTCGTCGGCGTAGGCGAACCGAAACGGACAGACGACGTCGCCGCCCGTGCGTACGAGCAAGCCGACCTCGAGCGCGCCCGCGAACGACGAACCGAGCGCGCGCGTCGCCGAAGCTTCATCGACGGGCTCACCGACGAAGAACGAGCGCAGCGCGATCGCGGCGTCGTCGGCGCGCTGGCGGAGGTGCCACGCGACGAGCGGATGCCGCGGCAGCGCCGAGGCCTCACGCCCCACGCGCAGCGATTCGGCCGCATGTCCGGGCGAGACGCCGATCGCGCGCAGCCGCTCGACGAGCGCGCCCCACCCGCTCCACGCGACGAGGCGCACGAGACCATCGTCGTCGGGGTTCGTCACCCCACGAACGTATCAGCGCTTGCGGGTCTCGGCGATCGTCTCGAGCGGCACGACCTCGACGCGGCCACCGCCCACGCGCCGGGTCTCCTCCGTGTAGCGCTTGAACCAGGCCTGCTCGTTGAGCACCTTCGCCGCCTCGTCGTCGGCCGGCTCGGCCAGGTGGTAGTACGCCTCGCCGTCGCGCGCCTTCATGCAGCGGTAGGCGATGCGCCCGCCCAGCACGGGGTCGGCGTCGATCCCCGCGATGAACGCCTCGACGGCGCGGTGCCAATCTTCGACGGACCCCGTCGCGGGATCGCGCGTGTACTTGATGAGGAACCGCTTCGTCATCGTCGTCGCCTCCCTCAGATTTGAAAGCCGAACCGCGTGACGCGCTCGTTGAGGCGCGACGGCAGCAACCAGCGCAGGAACGTGAAGATGCGCGCCTCGGGCGTCAGCAGCGTGCGCAGCGGCGGGTTGCGCTTCGCGACGAGACGGCCCACGGCCGCGCCCACGACGGCGGGGCCCGGCGCGCGGCGCTCGAAGCCCCTCATGACGCCGAGGGCGGCGCCGCGGCGCACGTCGTACTCGGCCATCTCACGCGCATGGGGCTGCGCGTAGAACGGCGTCTTGATGGCGCCCGGCTCGACCAGGCACACGCGCACGCCGAACGGCGCGACCTCGTGGCGCAACGTCTCCATCAGGCCCTCGACGGCGAATTTGCTGGCGTTGTAGTGGCCCCAGAACGGCGCCGGCACGCGCCCCGCGAGCGAGCTGATCGTGACGATCGTGCCGGCACGCCGCGCGCGCATCTGGGGCAGCACGGCGCGCGTCATGCGCACGACGCCGAAGTAGTTGGTGTCGAACAGCGCGCGCGCCTCGTCGGGCGTCGCCTCTTCGACGGCGCCGGCGAGCAAGTAGCCCGCGTTGTTGACGAGCACGTCGATGTGGCCCGCGCGCGCGCCGACGTCGGCGACGCACGCGTCGACCGAAGCCTGATCGCCGACGTCGAGCGCCACCGGCTCGACGCCCTCACCCATCTCCACGGCCTTGCGGCTCGTCCCGAACACGCGCAGCCCGCGCCGCACGAGCTCGGCCGCGATCGCGGCGCCGATGCCCGACGACGCGCCCGTCACGAGCGCGACGCGCCTCTTGTCCTCGCCCATGACGGCCCCCTTCTCGACGACGCCCGCGTTCCCCATAATCGGGTCTGCATGGTCGCCGTCCTCTTAATAGGTGTACGTACACGCAATGTCAAGTGACGGGCTCGTCACGGCCGCGGCGTCGCTGCGGATCGCGCAGCGCTGCGGTTTCTTCCGGCTGCGGCGCGCGTCGCGCGTCGTCGCCAAGCGCATCGAGGCCGCCTTCGAGAACGAGGAGCTGTCGCCGCACCAGCTCTTCATCTTGTTGGGCCTTCAGCTGACGGAGGGCGCGCGGCTGCGCGATCTCGCCGACCTGCTGGGGCTCGACCACTCGACGCTGAGCCGCACGATCGCGCCGCTCGTCGCGCGCGGCTGGATCCGCGAGGCGGCCGGCCCCGCCGACGCGCGCACGACGCCGCTCGAGCTCACCGACTCGGGCCGCCGCGAGGCCACGAAGGCCGCCCGTGCATGGGAGCGCTTCCAGTCGGAGCTCGAAGGGTCGCTCGGCGAGGCGCGCTGGACGCGGCTCGCGCGCGACCTCGACGCCGTGATCGCGCTCGACGTTGCCGAAACGCCACCGTCAAAACCCCGACGTTCTCGCTCCGCTGACAAACGCGAAATGAAGAAACGACCGAAGTGAAACAGCTTCCTTCCGTCGCCTGCGTGAAAATCGAAGGTGAGGAGGGCGATTCATGATCGAGCTCGGAGGGTACGCGGACGAGGACATCACATCGTCGGACGCCCTGCGGACGGCGATTCTGTCGGAGCACGAGCGGCTGCGGACGCTGCTCAGCGAGACGGCGGGGCGCGCGGCCGCCATGACGGGATCGGCCTTCGATCTCGACGAGCTGCGGGCCTGGGCGCGCTCGTTCTACGTCGCGCTCGAGGAGCATTTGACGTTCGAGGCGCGGGCATTCCCACCGGCGCTCCGTGACGTCATCGGGTGGGGCTCCGTGCTGCAGGCGCAAATAGAGGAGACGCACGCGCGACAGCGCGAGACGCTGGCGCGCGCGCGACTGCGACCTCCCGAGGTGCTCTCGGCCGAGGAGCTGGCCGGCAACCTGCGCGTCCTCGCGACGGATCTGCTGTCGGACATCGAGCGCGAGGACGCGGCGCTCCTGCACGCCGACCTCGACGCCATCGCGACCGACGGCACCGGCGGCTAAGCGGGAACCAAGCCCACGCGGCGCCCGAGATCCGACGTGAACACGTTGGTCGGGTCGAACTTCGCTTTGAGCGCGAGCCAACGATCGACAGAGCCCGGGTACATCGCGCGGAACGTCGCCGCGTCGAGGTACGAGTCTTTGCCCAAATACACGCGCCCGCCCGCTTCGAGCACCATGGCGTCGAGCCGCTTGAGCAGCGCGACCGTGTTGGCGCGAATCGGGAAATCGATCGCGAACGTGGTGCCCTCGCGCGGGAACGACAGCACGCCGCCGCTCTCCTTGCCGAAGCGCTTGAGCACGTTGAGGAACGGCAGCTCGCCCGACTGCAGGATCGTCGCCAGGATCTCGCGCATGCGGCGCAGCCCGTCGGCGAACGGGATCACGAACTGGTACTGCGCGAAGCCGCGGTGCCCGTAGCCGCGGTTCCAGTGCGCGATCTTGTCGAGCGGGTAAAAGAAGCCTTCGTAGTGCCCGAACGCGGGCGTGCCGCGCTGGATCTTCTGGATGACGGCGTTGACGGCGCGGATCGTGAGCGGGTTGAGCGTCGCCTCGGGCAGCTCGAAGGGAACGTCGAGCTTGGGCGGGCCCGACACGCGCAGCGGCTCCGTGGCCAGCGCGGCCGGCAATTCGGCGCGCGTCGCGTGCTCGCCCGCCGCGAGCACGCCGCGGCCGAGGCGCGCGCCCGTGGCCATGACGTCGAGCGTCGCCACCGAGTACGAGAACGCGCGGTCGCTCTCCTCGAGCGCCGCGAGCATGCCTTCCAGATCGTTCACGGCGACGGCCTTCTGCCGGAAGTACGTCGTCTCGATCTTGCGCAGGCGCAGCCGCGCCGTGAGCACGACGCCCAGCAAGCCCATGCCGCCGAACGTGCCCCAGAACAAATCGGCGTTCTCGTCGCGGCTCGCGCGCACGATCTCGCCGCTCGCGAGCAAGACGCCGATCTCGTCGACGCACGCGCTGAAGCAGCCCTGCGCGTGGTGCGCCTTGCCGTGCACGTCGTTGGCGATGCAGCCGCCCACCGTCACGAACTTCGTGCCCGGCGTGATCATCGGGAACCAGCCGCGTGGCGCGAAGTCGGCGATGATTTGTTCCAGCGACAGGCCCGCCTCGCACGTGAGCGTGCCCGTGGCGTCGTCGAAGGCCAGCACGCGATCGAGGCGCGCGAGGCCCAGCACGCGGCGACCGGCGTTGAGCGCGGCGTCGCCGTAGCTGCGCCCGAGGCCGCGCGCGATCGTGCCCTCACGATCGACGAGCTTGGCGACCTCGCGCGGCAGCTCCGGCTCGCGCAGGACGCAGTCGGCGCGCAGGTTCGCGCCCCAACCGGAGAGCGTCGTCATCGAGGCGGACACGAGGCCGTCAGCTTAGCGCGACCGTCAGGCGGCGACGCGCTCGTCCGTCTCGGTCGCGGCGGCGCCGACGACGGACGCGACCACCTCGCGATCGACGATCGCGGCGATCGACGAGCGACAGCCGCCGCAGCGCGAGCCGGCGCCGCAGGCGGCCGTGACCTCGGCCTGCGAGCAGGCGCCGTCGCGGACGCATTCCTTGATCGTGCGGTCGAAGACACGCAGGCAGTGACACACCAGCATGGGGGGCCTTCCTTCAGCTGCAGATGATAGTGAGAACGACTCTCAATATCAACCCTGTTCTTTTGCGGCGCGCCGCACTACCGTGGGCCGCATGAAGGGCGACGCCGACATCATCGAAGCGCTGAACGAGATCCTCACGGCCGAGCTCACGGCCATCAATCAGTACTTCGTGCACTACAAGATGCTCGAGAACTGGGGCTACCTGCGCATCGCCAAGAAGAAGCGCGAAGAGTCGATCGAGGAGATGAAGCACGCCGACGACGTCATCGAGCGCATCCTCTACCTCGACGGCGTGCCCAACATGCAGCGCCTGTTCCCCGTGCGCGTCGGCGAGACCCCCGTCGAGATGCACGAGCTCGACCTCGCCGTCGAACGCGAGGCCGTCGTCCGCCTCAACAAGGCCATCGCCCTCACCCTCGCCAAGAACGAGGCCGGCACGCGCGAGCTGCTGGAATCGATGCTCAAGAGCGAAGAGGACTCGATCGAGTGGCTCGAGGCCCAGCTCAAGATCATCTCGGACATCGGCAAAGAGCGCTACCTGGCCGAGCAGCTGCACGACTGACGGCCGCGGCTGCGGTACTCTCGTGGCGTGACGGACGCGGTGACGCGCGCGACGACGCCCGACGGCCAGGTGAGCCTGAGCGCGCGCGGGTGCACGTTCGCCTACCGCCGACCTCGACCCGGCGCGCTTCTCGTGACGATCGCGGGGCACGACGCGGGCCAGTTCGGGACCAGCACGCTCGACGAGATCCGCATGGAGCTGCTTCGCCACCGCCCGCTCGAGCTGTTCGTCGACGCGCGCGAGGCGCTGGGCCCCGCTGTCAGCGTCAGCGACGAATGGACCCGGTTCTTCACGCTGAACCGCGACCAACTGCGCCGCGTGAACGTGCTCGTCGGCTCGAAGGTGGTGCACCTGACGGTCGCCATCGCTCAGCACCTTTCGCGCACGGGCGATCTCATCGAGATCACTTCCGACGCGGAGAGGTTCACAGCGCGCGTCGCGTCTTTGTAGTCTTCGCCAGACGATGAAGGGGTTCCTCGCGCTGCTCGCCTTCGCGGCGCTGGGTCTCGCCGGCGTCCTTTGGTGGCGGCACTCGCTCGAAGCCTCGCGCGCGCCCGCCGTCGACGCGGCGTCCGTGCCCGCCAAGATCGGCGGCGAGCGGCGGCGGCGTCACCGGCGCGGCGCGCGGCGCCTCGCACGCAACGAGGTGGCGTCCGCGCCGACGTCGTTGGACGACGCGCCACCGGCCCGCGGGGTGTCGCCGACCTTCGACGAAGTGGCCCAGGCGGCCGCCACGCCGAAGGACGAAGAGCGCGTCCCGCTCGCGCCCGGGGGCGCGTCGACGACGGAGGTGCCACCCGACGACCTCTTCGGCGCGAACGAGCCTACGCCGCCACCCTCACGAGCCGCGCGCCAAGCCCCCGAGCCCGAGCCCATCAAACTGCGCGCCGCCGACCTCAAGATCGTGTGGCAAGGCGAAGATCTGTCGCGCCCCGAGAGCACCGTCCAGCGCCTCGATTTCTCGAGCGATTCGGCCGCCCACGAGCTGACCGAGGACGAGATCGACGCGCGCTTCCGCGCGAAGGAAGACGCCGTGCTCGGCTGCATCGCGCGCGCACGGCCCGACGAGAGCACCTACGTCCCCGGCCGCGTCACTGTCAGGTTCCGCATCCTGAAGACGGGCGCCGTGAAGGGCGTGCAGGTCGAGGCGCCCGTCATCCTGCACAAAGGCGGGCTCCTCGGTTGCGTGCGGGGCGTCGTCGGCGGCCTGAAGTTCCCGGCCTCGGGCGGCAGCCAGACCGTCAGCTATCCGTTCTCGCTGACGTAGGCCTCAACTTTGGCCACGAAATGCCGTTGCTGCGTGTGCCGGAGCACAAAGGCGCTGGCATTTTGTTCACCCTCCAGAGGAGATCCCGCATGAAACGAGCGCTCGCCTGTCTGTTGGTCCTGTCCGCCTGCGGAGGCAGTTCCAGCTCCACGCCCAGCGCTCCGGTGAGCCAGCTCGTGATGGCCTCCGAGGGCGGCACCGTTCCCGTGGCCGGCGGCTCGATCGCCATCCCGGCGGGCGCGCTCGCGAGCGACACGACCATCACCGCGACGGTGTCGGATCCGTCCTCGTCCACGCCGAGCTCCGACAAAGTCGCCGGCAAGGTCCTCGAGCTCGGCCCCGACGGGACGACGTTCACCATGCCGGTGACGCTGACGCTCCCGCTG
This sequence comes from Polyangia bacterium, assembly GCA_035549075.1. Classification (GTDB taxonomy): domain Bacteria; phylum Myxococcota_A; class Polyangia; order Fen-1088; family Fen-1088; genus DASZFV01. Next base: position 240,599 of record DASZRT010000009.1, read on the forward strand.
ACGAAGACGCCCGCGGCCAATCAGTCGGCGAGCCTCGCCTACCTCGACAAGACCTCCAACGCCTGGGTCACGACCCCTTCGACGGTCGCGGGCGGCAAGGTCTCGGGCGGCATCATGCACTTCAGCACGTGGACCATCATCATCACGGTCAACGGCGGCGCCGCCCCCGATTGCAGCTTCACGAAGTGCGGCGGCACGCTGGACGGCACCTACAAGGTCACGGGCGCCTGCATCGGCGGCATCACCGACAGCTTCACGCAGGCCTGCGCGGCGATCACGGCGAGCGCCGACGTCTCGGTCACCGGCGGCATCACGCTGAACACGGACGGCACGTACATGTCCGACTTCAACGCGACGATGGCGAAGATCAACGTCACGTACCCGGCCTCGTGCCTCCCCGCGGGTGCGACCTGCGACGATCTCTCGTCGTCGTTCGGCCAGAACAATGACCCTGGCACCACCGCCAGCTGCACCGCCGCGTCGGGAGGCGGCTGCACGTGCACGATCACCGAGGTGAACAACAACCCCGACCCGCCCGAGTCCGGCACGTGGAGCTCGATGCCCGACGGCACCTACACGTCGATGAAGACCGGCGACACCACGCCGGGCGACTTCAACGCCTACTGCGTGAGCGGCAGCACCCTGAAGGTCGCCTCGACGGACTCCGACGGCAAGACGTCCGTCATCATCCTGCAGAAGCAGTAGCCGGCGACGCGCGCCTCACGCGCGCTGGTCGCGCGTGAGGCCGTCTTGTGCCGCTCGGTGTGGCACACTGCCCGCCATGTCCAAGGCCAACCGTCCGAAGAGGAACTCAGAGGCGAAGAAGCGGCTTGCACGAATCGCGCGGAAGCGCTGGCGCAAGCCCACCCTGGCTGCGATGAAAGCGGGCGAGACCCCGGAGGGCGTCGACCGCATGCTCGAAAGGGAGCTGTTCGAGGCTCGCTACGGCGTGCCGAAGTCGAAAGTATCAGGCTCGTAGCGCGCTTTGCTCAAGACCACGGCCACGCTCCATCTGCGAGACGACGGAGCGTTACGCCTGGCGATCGTCGCCGACACGCACTCGCAGCCGCATCCCGACGCTCTCGGGCAGCTGGCCGCGCGACGCCCAGACGCCATCCTCCACGCTGGGGACATCGGCGATCTCGAGGTGCTCGATGCGTTGGCCGGCGTGGCCCCCGTCCTCGCCGTCCGCGGAAACATCGACACACGCGCGAGCGCGTTGCCGGACATCCTGGTGTTGGACCTCGTCGGTCATCAGAGGGGGACCAGGCTGCTCCTCCTGCACATTGGCGTCAGTGGGCCGCGGCTGCGCGCCGACGTCGCCCGGCTGGCCCGCGCCGAGGGCGCGTCCCTCGTGGTGTGCGGGCACTCGCACGTCCCCTTCATCGGTCGCGACCGCGACCTCACCGTCTTCAACCCCGGCTCCATGGGGCCGCGCCGGTTCCACCTGCCCATCGTCTTCGGAACGATGGACATCGCGACCACCGGCATTCGCCTGGCACACGTCGACTGCGAGACCGGCGAACCGTGGCTGCCGCCGGCGTGAGGACCTTCGCGGTGGCGCCGCTCAGAAGAGCCAGCCGACGGCGAACCGGAAGTGCGCGCTCACGTCCCCGGCGTGGATCTCGTGCGCGTCGGGGCCGAGGTCGATGCAGAAGACCGGGCTGTCGCTCGGCGCCGACGTGTCGCATCGGTTGGATGGCGCGACGTACGAGGAGCTCGCGAGGGCGATGTTGGGGCCGCCGCCCACGAGCACCGTGAAGCCCTTCGGCGCTCGGTACACGTACGCCAGCTCCGTGTGCGCGAAGGGCAGCGTGCCGTGAACGACGTTGTCGATTTCGAGGAACGGCCCGCCCGCGACGGTCACCGCGTGACGGCCGTCGGAAGACGCGAGCGCCGCCCAACGCACCACCGCCAGCGCGGACCACGAACGACGTTGGTCGTTGCCCACCTCCCGGGCGCTGCCGGTCAGCTCGAGCGAGACGCGACGGCTCAGGTCGCGGCCGAGCGTCAGCCCGACCTCCGGCTCCGGGAGGGACAGCCAGTTGTCCTGCATGGAGACCAAGCCGCCCTCCGCTCTGACCAACCAGCCGGTCGGCGCTGCGGCCGGAGCGCTGGCGAGCGTGGACACCTCATCCGAGGCGACGGCGGTCGAGGCGGCGAAGACGAGCGTGGCCGCGACGGCGGCTGACAGCCATGCGTTCAAGTGACTCATGCGATCCTCCGCCGGCTCTCCTTTTCAATTCCGGTGCCACCCCGACGACGGGCAGGCGCGCGGCGGAGCGGCGTCGAAGATGGTCGAGAATTCGGCGCACCGTCGAAAATTGCCCATCTGAGGCGCCGCTGGTGTCGGTGGCGCGGCTCGTGTTACGGTCCGTCGTCCGATGAAGCAACCCCACCAGGTCGTCTGCTCGTTCCTCGTCGCCGCCATGTGGTCGGCGTCGAAGCGTTCGCGCATTGGCGTGCCGGGCTTGGGTTTGCGAATCGGGTAGCCCCGAGAGAAGCGAAACCCACCCGGCGAAAGCGGGTGGGTTCTCGGACCGCCCGCGCGCCAGAAAGAGCCTGGCCGTGAGCGACACCGAAGATCCTCTCAATCGAGCGCCCTGTCGGCTGACGACGCGGATCGCGCCGAAGGTTCGCGCCGCGAACGACAACGGCGAAGCCACCGTCGTCGTCTCGCTGACCGAGCGCCGCGAGCTCGCCCGCCGCGTCGCCCTCCTGCGCGACTGGGCGCCCGCGATCCTCGCGACGTTCTTCAGCGGCGGCCCTTGGATCGGGGAGAACGACGGCTCTTCACGGGGACCGCGACACGTGAAGGCGGCGAAGGACCACGTCCGAGACGACGAGCCGGATCGACCCGACGGGCCGTCGAAGCTCAATCCGTGAGTCCGGCGAGCGCCCTCTCGCCCTCAGGGCGCCGGAGGGAGGCTCATGAAGAACGGCACGACGGCGTTCAGATAGTTGACGTTGTTGAACGTCGGGTTGTCGTGCGAGCCCCCCGGGAACTCGCACCACACGACGGGATACGTCGCCGGGCAGCCCGTGTACTTCACGCACGACGGAAACTTCGGGTCGAACGGCGCCGTCGCCTTTCCGACGCAGCCGTTGCGCGCGAGGATCTCGTCGCGCGCGGGCGCCATGCCGAAGGTGTCCTCGGTGACGTTGAGCGTCGCGAGAGGCCCCACGGGGTTGGCGGTGTCGGCGTCGGACGCAATCAGGAATGCCGCCGCCGGTCCGTTGCAGGCCCAGCGATGCTCGCGCAGGCCGCCCGCGAGGGTGTAGAAGCCGCGCATCGTCGTCGCGGCCGCGCAGCCGACGAGCAGCGACTCCCACGCGCCGCTGCTGCCGCCGCCGATGAACTGCGCGCCGCGGTCGACGCAGAAGTTCGCCTCGACCCAGGCCTGCACCGCCAGGAAGTACGGGATCTCGGGGCCGTTGAGGCAAGCGCCCACGTTCGCGATCTGGGGCGCGCAGCGGACGCCTCCGTCGGCGAAGCACGAGCCCACCTGCTGCAGGCCAATCTTGATGGCGGCGTTCTCGCCCGGCACGCTGAAAGCGGCACCGTGCAGGGGCGGCGTGGGGCCGCACCCGTCGGCGCCGTAGAACACGGCCGTCGGCACGTCCGGATCGTAGCTCCCGGGAAGCTCGATCGTGAACTCGCGATCGACGAAGGTCTCGCCGTTGGCGGCCATCTGCGCGTTGATGCCCCCGGGGACGAACGGCGGCGCGACGCAGTTCGAGGGACAGTTCGGCACTGTGCACGGCGCGCACGCGGGGATCGCGATGCGGTGGTTCGTGAACGACGTCGAGACGGCCCCGACGGGCGACTTCGTGCAGCCCGCGCTCCTCATCCCCGTGAGGCCTTTGGCGGGCAGGCCGCTCGAGCCGCCGAGACCGCCCGCGCCTGCTGTCGCCATGCCGCCCGAACCCGCCGCGCCACCCGGGCCGGCCGAACCGGCCGCGCCGCGGCCCCCCGCCCCGCCCCCACCCGCGATCGAGCCACCCGTGGCTCCCCCGCCCCCGATCGAAGAGTCCGCGCCCGCGGCGTCCGGAACGTCCCCGCCGGGCCCGCCGCCCGCGGCACCGCCGCTGCCCTCGACTCCGCCCGCGCCCGCGTCGCCGCCCGAGCCAGTGTTGGCGCCCGCGCGACCCGCCGCCCCCGGCTCTTCGCCCGACCCTCCCTTCGCGCAGGAGAGAGCCGTCAACGCGAGAACCAGCGCGGACCGCAAGAGAAAGCGTGCCATGCGCGTCTAGACGTCCGGTGCGCCCGCGAACAGGCGGCCCGTCGCCCATGCGCGGTTGCGCCGCTCGCTGCGAGGCATCGTGTCGTAGGCTTCGCGCAGATGGCGCGACGAATGCTGCTGGGTTGTGGTCTCGCGCTCGCGAGCGCGGTGCTCGCGACGTCGAGCTTCGCGCCGTTCGGGGCGTGGCCGCTGATCTTCGTGGCCTTCGTGCCGCTGCTGGTGGCGCAGTACCGCGTGCTGCCCGCGCGGTGGTCGGCGCTCGCGCCCGCCCTCGGCTACGGAGGGTTCTTCGCCGGCATGTTCGGCGGCGTGTTTCCGCCGGCGGCGGCCTGGTACATGAAGGCGCTGCCGCTGCTCGTGGCGGTGGGCGTCGTCGTCACCAGCCTTCGCGAGCGCTCGCGGCGCGATCGCTCGGGCTACCGCTCGATGCCGGCGCTCGTGGCGACCAGCTGGGTCGCGGTCGAGCTCGTTCGTTTGTTCGTGCCCGTGCTCGGCAGCTGGGGCTTTCTCGGGTACGCCCTTCACCGCCAGGCCTGGCTGATTCAGCCGGTGCGCAGCGTCGGCATCTTCGGGCTCGACCTCTTGATCATGGTCGTGAACGCCGCGATCGCGCTCCTCGTGATCGCCGAGCTCGATCGGCGCGCGACGTTCGAGGCGCCCACCGTCGTGTCTCGGCGCGCGGGGCTCGCGTGGTGCGCGCTCGCCGCCGGCTTTCTCGGCGCGTGGATCGCGGCGAGCCTCTCGAGCCTCGACGCTCCCGGGTCCACGGTGCGCGTCGCCGCATTGCAACCGGGCATCAAGCGCCGAGGTCTGAGCCCCGAAGAGCGCAACCGCCGGCTCCTCGAGAAGCTGACGGAACAGACGCGCGAGGCCGCGGCGCGCGGGGCGAAGCTCGTCGTCTGGCCGGAGGCCACGCTGACCGTCGATCCGACCGTCGCTCACCGATCAGAGCTGTCGACGCTGGCGAGAGAGACCGGCGCGACGCTGGTGCTCGGGTACGTCGTCTTCGAGCCGCACGGTACGCGAAACGAAGCGATCACGATCGAGCCGTCGGGACAGTTCGTCGGCCTCTTCGGCAAGGACCACCCCGTCACGTTCCTCGGGGGAACGAGCCTCACGCGGGGCAGGTATCCGACCGTCGAGACCAGCTTCGGCACGATCGCCACCGCCATCTGCGCGGACCTCGATTTCACCGACACCGTTCGCAAGCTCGCTCGGCGGGGCGCGCGGCTCATCGCGGTGCCGTCGGCGGACTGGCCGGCGATCGCCGCGAAGCACTACACCCTCGCCGTCTTCCGCGCGCTGGAGAGCGGAGCGGCGATCGTGAAGTCCGAGTTCAGCTTCGACTCGATCATCGTGGACGCCTCGGGCCGGATCCTCGCGAGCGAGATCTCTCCAGAAGGCAGCGCGGCCGTGCTCGTCGCGGACGTCCCGCTGCGCACCGGCGCCTTGCCCCTCGCCGCGCGCTGGGCCGACTGGGCCGGCTGGTTCAGCCTCGGCGCCCGCGTGGGTCTGGCGCTGTGCGAGCTCTTGCGCGGGCGCCGCGTGAAGGCGCCCGCTCTCGCAGCGGTGGCGTCCGTTGCTCCAGCTCAGACGATGTCGCCGAGGCGCGCGAGCTGATCGTAGACGGCCTGCATCCACACCTTGATGCGCTGGCGGTCCAGCCGAGTGAACGTGTCGGCGGCGAAGTCCTGGTTGTTCACGGCGGCCCAGAAGCTGCCATCGGTGCGGTCGATCTTGCGCATGGCCGGCGCCGACAGCTCGGGCACGCGCATCGTCGCCGCGCCCAGCGTGTTGGCCATCGAGCGCTCGGGCGACTGGTCGAGCAGGGAGAACTCCTTGCCGCGGCCGAGGTTCTCGACGATGACGTAGCGGCCCTTGTCGCCGTAGCGGCCGAGCAGCTTGCCGAGCGTGGTGACGGCGTCGCGCCCGTCGTCCATGACGTGCCAAAACGTGACGTCGACGTTCGACTCGCGCGCGAGGTCGAGGATGCCGGCCTCGGCGATCCACGCCGCGATCGCGCGATCGCCCTGCGCGGGCAGATCGACGATGACGCGTCGGTCTTGGTCGAGCGCGAGCGAGATGATCTCGTCAGCGTTCTCCGGCCGCTGCAGGTCGATGCCGCGCGTGAACTCCGCGTAGTGGCGGAGCAGCGAGCCGTGTGACGCGTCGGCGTCGACGGCCGCGAAGGGCAGCTGCTTGTCGATCGCCCACTGAACCAGGAGGCGCGCGACGACGGACTTGCCGACGCCGCCCTTTTCGCCCCCGACGAAATGGATCTTGCTCATCGAGCGCAGCTTACTCGCGGACGTGTTTCGTGCGCGTCAGAGTTTTCAATCTTGGGGCCGCCTGCCGGTCCGAGATCCTTCACCACGATCGTGCCGAGGGCCCCGAGGGCTGCGCTGAAGCTCCTCACGTCGTGAGGAGTCCGAGCTTCCGCGCTAGTTCCTGGAGCACGGGAAGGCTCTCACGATCTTTCTGCCTGTTGGCCGCCGTCTTGGACCGAATGATGTCGAGCAACGCTGCTGTTGGCGCGACCGTTCCGTCGAGGTCGAATCGCGACACGCTCACGATCAGATCGTCATAACCCTTGGTTCCGGTTGGTACGAAGCTGACGTCCGAAGGCCGTCCTCGCCCGCCTACTTCCGTTGAGATCCGTCCAGAGAAGAGTTCCGTGGCAACCAGGTGGCAACACCCGCCTTCAGCGCGCGGGCGGCGCGCACGACGACGTCGCGCATCCAGACGTGCGCCGGATCGTGATCGCGCCGCGCGTGCCACACGAGGACCAGCTCGAAGCGCGGCAGCCGTAGCGGCGCTTTCAGCAACACGACGGGGTGGGTGGCGCTGACCCGGCGCAGCAGCAGCTCGGGACCGGTGGTGATGAGGTCGCTCTCGGCAACCAGCTGGGGCGCGACGAGGAAGCTCGAGATCTGCAGCGCGACACGGCGGGTGAGGCCGCGGCGCGACAGCTCCGTGTCGACGAAGTTGCCGGCGGTGCCGCCGGGGGCTACCAGGAGATGTTCGAGCGCGAGGTATCGCTGCAGATTGAAGCGTCCCTGACGAAGGGCCGGGTGGCCCTTGCGCAACAGGCAGACGAAGCCGTCGCTGAAGAGCGGTTGCTCCACGAACATCTTCAGCGCCCTCGTCTTCACGGTGATCGCGACGTCGATCGCTCCCGCCTCCAGTTGCTCACGCAGGTCGGGGTAGCTGGTGAGCTGCAACGCGACGCCCGGCGCCTCCGCGTGGAGCAGCGACAGCAGCGGACCGCTCAGCAGGGCCTGAGGGAAGTCAGCCGCGCCGACGCGAAAGGGCAGGCGCGCCCGGCGGGGCTCGAAGCCCTCTTGCCCGCTGAGGCTCGCCTGGAGCTCGCCCAGGCCCCGCTCCAGCTGGGGCAGGAGCGCGACCGCGCGCGGCGTCAGCTCGAGCACGCGCCCGCTGCGCACCAGCAGCGGATCGCCGTACAGGTCGCGCAGGCGCGAAAGCGCGTGGCTGGTCGCGGACTGGCTGAGCCCCAGCTGGCGAGCGGCGCGTGTCACGTGGCGTTCATTCAGGAGCGCCTTCAGCGCCACCAGCAGGTTGAGGTCCACGGCGGCCAGCTTCACGTCATGCGCCATGTGCATCATCATAGTGTCAACTATGCATTGGACCTATTGCTTCCGCTCCCCGAGATTGGGCCCATGCGCGACACCAACCGCCTCGAACACTTTCGGTCGATGGAAGGCAAGGCCTACCAGCTGGGCCCGCTCAAGCTCGCCTTCAAGCGAACGGAGGGCGAAGGCGAAGGCTCTTACACCTTGGTCGAGTCTTTGGAGCAGCCGGGCGGAAGCGTCGCCCTCCATCGACACCCGACGTGGCAGGAGACGTTCATCGTCCTCGAAGGCAGGTTCGAGTTTGAGGTCGCAGGTGAACGCCGCTCTCTCGGGCAGGGCGAGATACTGATCATTCCGCGCGGCGCTCCACACGGCTTCACATGCACGTCGCCGCAACCGGGCCGCTTGCTGACGATCAGCACCCCCGCCGGAGTCTTCGAGGCGTTCGTGGACGACATCAGCGCGGCGAACGCCGGAGGCTCGGAGGCCGACGCTCGCGCCGTCTTCGCGCGCCACAGCCTCGAGCTGCTCTGATCTCAGCAGGCGACGATATGCGTCGCCGGCACACCCCAGCGAGCGATGTCCTCGGGATCGCTGGTCAGCACGATTGCATCTCGGTCGAGGGCGATGACAGCGATGTGACCGTCCACGACGTCGCGCGCGCCTGGCGCCGTGGCGGCGAGCATGCCGATGCGGCGGCTCGCTTCCGAGTCGAGCGCCAGCTCGGCGACCAGGTCGCTCGCGAGTAGCCGCGCCAGCCTCGCCTGTCGGGTTCCCCCTCGCCAGACCTGCGCCACCACAGCTGCGCTGGTTGCGAGCGTGACGTGCCCACGATCTGCGAGCAGGACGTATCCCCTGACCGGCACCGAGCCGCGCTCGATCGCGATGAGGGCTCCCGCGTCGAACACCAGGGTTTTCACGCGGCCCGCCGGCCCTTCGGCGGCTTGGCGCGGCCCTTCAATGCCTTGGCGACCGTCGACCGCGGCAAGCCCAGCACGCGCGCCATCGCCGCGGCGACCTCAGGCGAGGTCGGCGCGTGCTGCTCCAAGTTCTCGAGGTCGGCTACGAGCTCTGCGCGCGCACGCGCCTTGGCGCGAATCGCATCCGCGACCCAAGCACTGACCGAAGGGGAGCGCCCCGCACGCACCTCCGCCTCGGCCAACCGAGCCAGATCCTCGTCGAGGCTGATCGTGAGCCTACGCATACGCTAAGCATACTGCCGTATGCACGGACCCCCAACGCCTTCTCCGGTGAACACGAGACGGCGACGTAGCGGGCTGACAAGCTGCCCCGGCTCGTCCGTGGCAACACGGGCAGGCGTGCCGAGACAAATCATCGTAATATCAGTGTTACAAGTAGGCGGGACAGGGATTGAACCTGCGACCCGGGCCGTGTAAAAGCCCCGCTCTGCCACTGAGCTACCCGCCTGAGTTGCTTGAAGCGTCGCGATGTTAACGGACGGGCGCGCGCTTGTCATGGCGGCGCGGGCGCCCCACGTTTTCGTCGAGGTGGCGCATGAGCCAGCGACCGAGCGAGGGGATCGACCAGGAGCTGTTCGACCTCGAGCGTGCGTATTGGGAGGCGCTCAAGAGCGGCGACGCGAGCACGGCGGCTCGGCTCAGCGACGAGCCGTGCATCGTGACGGGCGCGCAGGGCGTGGGGCAGCTCGCGCGCGCGACGCTCGCGGGGATGTTGGGCAAGGCGCCGTGGCGGCTCGAGGAGTTCACGCTCACGAACCCGATCACGCGACGCCTCACCGACGACGTCGCGGTCATCGCCTACAACGTGCGCGAGGTGCTGGTCGTCGACGGACAGCGCCTCACGCTCGACGCGGCGGACGCGTCGACGTGGGTGCGCCGCGAAGGGCGATGGCTCTGCGCCGTGCACACCGAGTCGCTCGCTGGTGATCCGTTCGGGCGCGACCGACCGTAGCCCACGCCCTTGGTTGGGCCGCGGTGGGCACTCGCGGTAACATCGCGTCGTGCCGATCGAGTACACGATACGGGATGGGCTGTTGTCGGGGCGGGCGTGGGGCGTGCTCGACGACGCGACGTTGCTGGCCTACATCCAGAGGCTGATCGACGACCCGGCGTACGACGGTGCCTACGCCGATCTCTTCGACACGCGCGACGTGACGACGTTGGAGCTCACGGGCGACGGGCTGCGGACGATCGCGACGTTGATCCAAAAGAGGCAGCGGTCTTCGCCGCGCGTGGCGATCGTCGCGGACGCGCCCGCGATGTTCGGGATGGCGCGCATGTTCGAGCTGCTGCGCGACGACATCGAGGTCCGCGTGTTCCGCGACGACGCGACGGCGCTGGCGTGGCTGCGCGCGCCCCGCGCGGCCTGATATCATCGCGCGCGCATGCTGGCGGTGTTCATCGGGGCGTTGCTGTTCGGCGGCGTGCTCATCGCGGCGTCGGTCTTGGGCGCGGGCGATCACCCGGTCGACGGGTTCGGCGCGCACGCGGCGGATCCGCACGCCGAGGGCGCCGTGGGTCATTTCATCGCGCTGTTCGGGATTCGCTTCTGGAGCTTCGCGACGGCGTTCTTCGGCGTCACGGGGCTCTTGCTGCGGCTCGCGGGCGCGGGCGGCGGGCTCGCGGGTGGAGTCGGCGCGGTCGTCGGCGTCGCCGCGGGGCTGGGGGCGAGCTCGTTCTTCCGCAAGATGACGCGCGAGGTGGTCGGGCGCGTTGGCGATGCGGGCTCGCTCGTGGGCCGCGCGGGCAAGCTGCTGCTGCCTGTCTCGGGGGGCCAGCCGGGCAAGGTGCGGCTCGCGCAGCCTGGCGGCGCCAGCCTCGATCTCGTCGCGGCGAGCGACGACGCCGAGGCGCTGGCCGCGGGCGCCGACGTCATCGTCGTCGAGGTGCGCGGCCACGTCGCCGTCGTGTCGCGCGCGCCAACTTGAGGAGGGGCCATGGATTCGTCGACGGTTTCGGAAGTTTCCGCCTCGCTGCACAACGTGCTCGGCTTCGGCTTCATGGGCGCCGTCGCGGCGGGCGGCGTGCTGGCGCTCGTGATGATGCTGACGCGCTTTCTGTACGTGTGCCGGCCCAGCGAGATCCTCATCTTCTCGGGCCGCAAGCACCACCTCGCCGACGGCACCGAGGTCGGCTCGCGCGTGATCTTCGGCGGGCGCGCCTGGCGCATCCCGCTCATCGAGACGGTGCAGCGCATGAAGATGCTCAGCATGCCGATCGACGTCGCCGTGCAGGGCGCGTACACGAAGGTCGGCATCCCGCTGAAGGTGCGGGCCATCGCCGTCATCAAGCTGTCGAGCGATCCGAACGTCGTCATGAACGCCGTCGAGCGCTTCCTCGGCCGCGGGCTCGCCGACATCCAACAGGTCGCGAAGGAGACGCTCGAAGGCAACCTGCGCGGCGTGCTCGCGACGCTCACGCCCGAAGAGGTCAACGAAGACCGCCTCAAGTTCGCCGACTCGCTCGCGGCCGAGGTCGAGCAGGATCTGGCCAAGCTGGGGCTGCACCTCGACGTGCTGAAGATCCAGCACGTCACCGACGACGCGAACTACCTGGCGTCGATCGGGCGCGAGCGCATCGCGCAGGTCATCCGCGACGCGGAGATCGCCGAGTCGAACGCGCTCAACGAGGCGCAAAAAGAGGCGGCGGCCGCCGACATGCGCGCGCGCGTCGCCGAGGCCGACGCCGATCGCGCCATCGTGCAGAAGAAGAACGACCTCCGGAAGGTGACGGCCGAGCTCGAGGGCGAGGCGAAGTCGGTGGAGGCGCGCGCCGAGCAGGCGGGGCTCGCGGCGCGCGCGACCGCCGAGCAAGCGCTGCAGACGGTGCGTCGAGACCTCGAGGCGCTGCGGCTCCAAGCCGAGGTCGTCGTGCCATCGGACGTCAAGCGCGAGGCCGCGGCGCTCGACGCCGCGGGCGCGGCGGCGAAGATCGCCGAGGACGGCCGCGCGAGCGCCGAGTCGCTGCGCCTCGTCGCCGACGCGTGGAAGGCGGCCGGCCCGTCGGCGCCCGACATGTTCCTCATCAACAAGCTCGAGGAGATCACGAAGATCGTCGTCGACGGCGTCGGGCAGATTCAGCTCGGGCCCGTGCAGCTCATCGACAGCGGCGACGGACAGGCGATCCCGCGCTTCGCGGCCGCGTATCCGCTCGCCGTCGCGACGGTGCTGCGCTCGCTCGCCGAGACCACGGGCGTCGACGTCACGGCGCTGCTGAGCACGAACGGAGCCCGCCCATGACCGCCCTCATCGTCACGCTCGCCGTCGTCGTCGCGATCTTCGGCGCCGTCGTCGCGCTCGTCCTCACGCGCTTCCTCTACATCTGCCAGCCCAACGAGGTCCTGATCTTCTCGGGCGGCCAGCGGGCGTCGTCGTCGTCGGCCGTCGCCGGCGCGGGCCGCAAGGTCGGCTACCGCATCATCAAGGGTGGACGCGCCGTGCGCATCCCGCTGCTCGAGACCGTCGACTCGATGGATCTGACCAACATGCCCATCGAGGTCGGCGTGCAGGGCGCCTATTCGAAGGGCGGCATCCCCGTGAACGTGCACGGCATCGCCAACGTGAAGATCGCGGGCGAGCCGCCCGTGCTCGACAACGCCATCGAGCGCCTGCTGGGCGTGCCGCGGCCGCAGATCATGCAGATGGCCAAGGACACGCTCGAGGGCAACCTGCGCGGCGTGCTGGCGACGCTCACGCCCGAGGAGCTCAACCAAGACAAGATCAAGTTCGCGCAGTCGCTGCTCGCCGAGGCCGAGGACGATCTGCGGCGGCTCGGGCTCGAGCTCGACACGCTGAAGATCCAGGACGTGTCCGACGACGTGAACTACCTCGACAGCATCGGCCGGCGGCAATCGGCCGAGGTGCAGAAGAAGGCGATGATCGCCGAGGCGCGCGCCAAGGCCGAGAGCCAGATCCAGGCGGCGGCGAACCGCCAGCAGACCGAGCTGTCGAAGATCGACGCCGCGATCTCGACGCTGCGGGCGCGCAACGCGAGCCGCGTCGCCGACGCGCAAACGCGCAGCGCCGCGCTCGTCGCCGAGGCGCAGGGCCAGGTCGCGTCGCAGCTCGCGAGCGCCGAGGGCGCGCTCGAGGTGCAGAAGGCGCGCGTCGAGCAGGTGCGGCGCCAGCTGGCCGCCGACGTGCTCGAGCCGGCGCGCGCGCGCAAGGCCGCCGCCGAGGCGCAGGCCAAGGGCGACGCCGCGCAGATCGTCGAGCAGGGCCGCGCGACCGCCGTCTCCATGGGCGAGATCGCCAACACGTGGCGCGAGGTGGGCGCGTCGGCGCGCAACGTCTTCCTCATGCAAAAAGTCGCCGATCTCGCGCGCATCGTCATGGGCACGGTGCACACGCTCAAGGTCGAGAAGCTCACCGTGCTCGGCGGCATCGGCGGCGGTGTCGGACCAAACGGCACCGGCGCGCCCGATCTCACGGGCCGCCTCATCGCCGCCAGCGAGCAAATCAAAGCCGCGACGGGCGTCGACCTGGCCGCCGCCCTTCGCACCCGCGTGACGCCGCCGCAGACCTGATCACGTCGGCGGCGGGATCGTCCACGCGTCGGCCTCGGCGCCGAAGATCCGCAGCGTCTTGCGGCCGTAGGCGACCGCCGCCGCGTGCAACCGTCGCGGGTCGGTCGTGAGGCGCTCGACGGTGTCGCCTTCGTCGACGGCGATCGTCGCGATGCGGACGCCCGCCGGCGCCGGCGCTTTCCCGAGCGCGAGCGCGCGCTGACGCGCGTCGATCGTGAACTGGTTCGCGAACGCCTCCGAAAGCGTCGCGTTCCCGCGCGCCGCGCGCCAGTCGAAGATCCAGCGCGTCGCTCGTCCCGGCGCCGCGCGACGGTAGGCCTCGGGCCGCGACAGCAACACGAGGATGTCGGTCGCGCCGTCGGCGATCGCGCTCTCGATCGGGATCGGGTTGACGATGCCCGCGTCCATGCATGGGCGGCCGTCGACGTCGAAGCGGCGGTTGAAGAGGACGGGCAACGCCGTCGACGCCTTGAGCGCCGTCAGCAACGCCTCGATCGACGTGAGCGCGCGCGTGTCCGTGCGCGCCGCGGTGCCGGCCGCCGCGTCGAGCAGCGAGATGTGCAAGCGCGACGGCGACGCGAGCACGCGGTCGAGGCGCAGCGGCTTGCTGCCCGTGATGACGTGCGTGAACAACCAATCGATGTCGAAGATGCGCCAGAAGCGCAGCAGGCTGACGACCTCGCGGCGCACCATGTCCTCGAGGTAGATGCGCATGCCGAGCGCGGCCTGGCCCGCGAGGAAATAGGCGGCGTTCATCGCGCCCGCCGACGTGCCGTAGACCTCGTCGAACACCGACGTCAGGCCCATGTGCTCGAGCGCGACGGCGCCCGCGCCCGAGCAGATGCCGCGCAGGCCGCCGCCCTCGACGACGAGCGCGAGCTTGCGATCCCGCGCACCGCCCGCGCCACGCGCGCGGATCGCGGCGATCACAGCTTCGGGCTCGACGCCCAAGATAGCTCCGACGTCGGCTCCGAAGATGGCTAGAACCTGTAGCCGCGCCCGAACATCGACGCGAGCGATTGCGACGGCTGCTGCTCGTCGGGCTCGACGGCGTAGTAGCTCGACACGCCGTCGACGATGCCGACGACGATCGCCGCCGCGAAGACGACGACGGAGACGTTGTTGACGGCCTTGAGCGTGCGCGCCGAGTCGGCGTGCGTGCCGAAGTCGTGCGTGGGGTTGTCCCACGCGCGCAGCTGCGCGTAGGTGCCGATCGCCGTCGCGAGCGACAGGCCCTCGATCGTCGCGAGCGTGATGCCGCGGGCCTTGTGGCCCGCCTGGAACTGACCGGCGGGCGGCAAGAACGCGAGCGTGAGGCTCTTGCCGGGGCGGCTGCGCGCGGCCTCGTCGATCGCGGCGGCGTGGCGGCGGCGCACGTCCTCGAAGAACGCGACGACGTCGGGGCGGGTCGTCGTCGGATCGAGGCGGCTCTGCGGGCGCACCCGCAGCAGATCGAAGAACGCCGTCTCGGCGCCCTCGCGGCGGCCCGTGAGGAACAGGCCGATGCCGAGGTAGCGCAACGCCTGCGCGCGCTGCGCAGGCGTCGCCGAGAGCCGGCCCTCGGCGACGAGGCGCGCCGATTCGACGACGTCCTCCATCTCGCCGTACTCGTAGGCGGCGCGCGCGTGCTCGAGCGCCGAATCCGCGTCGGCGCTCGGCGGCCCCGGCAACGGCGCGGGCGCGGCTTGCCATGTGGGCGCCGGTGCGGTCGGCACCTTCGCGGCCGGCGGCGCGTCGGCGTGCGCGAGGCGCGGCGCGATCGCGAGCGCGAAAACGGCGGCGGCGGTTCGGCGCGAGGTCACCACCTGGAACGTATCACTCCGGGCGCGCGAGCGTGGGCCGACCGTCGGCCCCCGGCACGACGATCACGTTGGGGTGCGTGCCGGCGCGCAGCTCGTACGTGCCCGCGAGCACGCGCGGGGCGCCGGGCAGCGTGCAGAAGATTTGGTGCGAGCCGACGGGCACGCCTTCGTAGATCGGGCGCAGCGCCGCGGGCCGATCGTCGAGCGACGGCGAGCAAAACCCTTCGCGCGCGCGCAGCGTGATGCCCGCGATCGGCGTCGCCGCCGGGGCGCGCGGCTCGGGCGCGGGCGGTGGCGTCGGCTCGGGCGCCGCCACGATGGCAGCGGGCTCCGGCGTCGGTGCGACCGTCGGCACGATCGCAGCGCTCGGCGCCGCATGCTTGCCGCGCGCGCGTTTGACGGGCGCGGGCGGCGGCGCGACCGCGACGGGCGCAGGGGCGACGAGCGGCGCAGGCGCGACCGCAACCGGCGGTTTCGCCGGTCGCGGCGCCGACGCCGGAACCGCCGCGATCGGCGCCGCCGACACGACGGCCGATCGCGCGCGCCACGCACGCACGCCTGCGACGGCGCCGCCCGCCACGACGACCGCACCCGCGATCCCTGCGACGCGCACCCAGCGCCGCCGCGACGAGATCGTCGACAGCAGCGCCTCGGCGCCGCGATGCCCCGGCTCGTAAGCGAGCGCGCGGTTGATCTGCGCGAGGGCGCGCGACAGCTCGCCGCGACGTACGTGCCCGCGCGCTTTCACGACCGCCGCCTCCGCGACCGGCGCACCGATCGCGCGCGCCAACGCCGCGGCGTCGTCGTGCGCGGCGCGCACCGCCCCACCCTCGTCGCCGAGCTTCGGAACGGCGGCGGCGCTCGCCTCGACGACGGCGCGCAACGCCGCCGCCACGGCAGCCCCGTCGGCGAAGCGCTCTTCGGGCGCACGCTTGAGGCACCGCAGGATCACCTGCTCGAGCTCGGGCCCGACGCGCGCGTCGAGCTGCGACGGCCGCGGAAACTCGCCGCCCAAGATCGCCGCGATGACCGCTATCGGATCTTTCCCCGGGAACGGCGGCCGCCCCGTGATCATTTGGTACAGCGTCACGCCCAGCGAGAACACGTCGCTAGGCGGGCCGATCGTGCCGCTCTTCGCCTGCTCGGGCGACATGTACGCCGGCGAGCCCAAGATCGAGCCGGTCGCCGTCATCGTGTCGTCCTCGGTCATGCGCGCGATGCCGAAGTCCGTCAGCAGCACGCGCGCGCCGGCGCCCGCGAGATCGATCATGACGTTGTCGGGTTTGACGTCGCGGTGGACGATGCCGCGCGCGTGCGCCGCGCCCAGCGCCGCGGCGACGCGCGCCGCGATGATGGCGGCGACCTCGGGCACGAGCCGCCCGCCCGCGCGCTCGAGCAACCCGCGCAGCGTCGGCCCCTGCACGAGCTCGCTCACGATGTACGCGGGCTCGCCGTCGCCGCCCGGCGCGTAGTCGAAGACGTCGACGATCGAGTCGTGCTTGAGCGCCGCGACCGCCTGCGCCTCGCGCCGGAAGCGCTTCTCGATGTCGCCGCGCCCCGTAAACGCCCCGTGCATCACCTTGAGCGCGACGTCGCGCTGCAGCTGCGGATCGAACGCGCGGTAAACGGTGGCCATGCCGCCACGGCCCACCTCGGCCGCGATCCGGTAGCGGCCCAGCGTCTTGCCGACGAGCCCGACGCGCCCGTCTGGCACAGCCCCGCTTTCGCCCGGCTCCGTGGAGGTCACCCGCCCAGGGTACTCGATTCTCGGGCGACCCACCCGAGCACCAGCGGTGTGAGAGACCGGCCCCCCCGATCTCTCACACCGCCGTGCCCCCTAACCTGAAACCTCCCAGCGACGTGATTGAGAATACGTGCCGCATGTTTCTGGATCCTTTCGTCGTCGACGATCTCCTGTAAATTCGACAGCCCATGCAGAAAGCGCCTTACCGCGTGTTCCGTTCGCGCCTGCCGAACGGCTTGCGGCTCGTGACCGTCGAAACACCTCACCTCCACACCGCGACCCTTTGCCTCTACGTGCGCGCCGGCTCGCGCTACGAGACGCCCGCCGACAACGGCCTCTCGCACTTCGTCGAGCACATGCTGTTCCGCGGCTCGTCGCGCTTCCCCAATTCGCTCGCGCTCAACACCGCCATCGAAGATCTCGGCGGCACGCTCTACGCCGAGACGGGGCGCGACTATTCGCTGTATCAGATCCCGCTGCGCGCGGGCGACATCGAGAGCGGCCTCGGGATCCTCGGCGATCTCTTCAGCACGCCGGCGTTCCGCGACATCGATCTCGAGCGGCAGATCATCCTCGAGGAGATCCTCGAGGACCTCGACGATCGCGGCCGCAACGTCAACGTCGACGATCTCTCGCGCGCCGTCGCGTGGGGCGATCACCCGCTGGGCTTCCCCATCACGGGCCCGCTCAAGAACGTGCGCCGCTTCTCGCCGGCCGACGTGCGCCGTCACTTCCGTCGCTTCTACGGCGCCGCCAACATGGTGCTGTGCGTGGCCGGGCCGCTGTCGCACGAGCGCGTGTCGAAGTGGTCACGCGCCGCGTTCGCCGACGTGCCCGCCGGCGCGCGCCGCGAGCCCGCCGCGCCGAAGCCGGCCGGCCGGGGCCCGCGCTTCCGCTCCGTCTACAACGAGTCGGCGCAGGCGCAGGTGCAGATCGTCTTCCACGCGCTGCCCGAGACCGATCCCGATTACCAGGCGCTGCGCGCGCTCATCCGCATCCTCGACGACGGCATGTCGACGCGGCTGCACTACCAGATCTGCGACCAGAAGGGCCTCGCCTACTCCGTCGCGGGCAGCCTGCACTCGTACCACGACGCCGCGCTGCTGGAGATCGACGCCGCCTGCGCGCACGCCAAGCTGCCCGACCTCGTCCGCGAGGCGCTCGCGATCCTCACGCGCTTCCGCGACGAGCCCGTGAGCGAGGAAGAGCTCGGCAAGGCCAAGCATCGCTTCCTGAACGATCTCGAGAGCTGCTACGACGATCTCGACAGCCTCGCCGGCTGGTTCGGCGGCACCGAGCTCTTCTACCGGCCGCGCTCGCAGGAAGAGCGCGCCAAGGAGTTCGACCGCGTGAAGCCCGAGCACGTCCAGCGCGTCGCCCGCCGCGTGATCACGCGCGAGCGCCTCAACGTCGCCGTCGTCGGCTCGATGAGCGCCTCGCTCACGAAGAAGGTCTCGGGCATCGTGAAAGAGTTCTCGTAACGATCACGGCGAGAGAAACACGTCGCTCGTCAGGACGGCGACGACGAGCTCGCGAAGGTTCCCGCTGGGCGCGAACGCCGCATCGATCTTCGCGACCGAGGGCTCGTCGTTCGCGGTGAGCTCACGCCCGAGCGCAAAGCGCAGCCACTGCCTCGCGAAGCAGTCCTGAGCCGCGGGAGCGCCCGCGAGGAGAGTGGCCAGCGCGACCGGACCGTCGACGGCTTGAACGGCCAAGTCGCCGGCGTTGCCGGCCATCGTCGGAACCTCGATTTGCAGCGCGGACGTGTCGACGGGGACCCCGTCATCCTCGGCGCGCGCACGACCGATGGCGTCGAACCCTTCGAACGCGAAGCCGGGCGGATCGAACACTTTGTGACACGCTGAACACGACGCCTCGTCCGTGTCCACCGCGAGGGCCTGTCGCAAAGTCTCGGCGGGGGGCGTGAGGTTGACCGGCGGCAACCCGGGTGGCGGGAGCGGGACCTCCAGGCAAAAGAGCGCACGATCGATCTGCGCGCCCCGGTGCGAGGGGCTGTTTCGGGTCGCGAAGGACCCGAGCACCTGGAGCGCCGGCTGCGTCAGGAGGCCCGCGCGCTGCTGCGGCGGCAGGTCGACGCGCCTGAGGTCGTCTCCGACGACCCCCGGCACGCCGTAGATCGTCGCGAGCCGCTCGTTGAGGAAGCTGAACGGCGCCGTCATGAGCGTCCGGAACGAGTCGTTCATCGTGAGCGTCACCTCGACGCCGAACCGGGTCGTCTCGTTCGCCATGTCGGCCGCGAGCGCGGGGCTGAATTCGGGGAACAGCGTCGGGTCTTTCGTCGTGGTGGCGACGTCGTCGAGGTCGAGCCACCAGCGATAGAAGGCGCCGACGCCGATGGTCGCGCGCGGATCGGCGAGCATCGCGCGCACGAGATCGGCGAACCCGGACGCCGACGAGAGGCGGGCCGCTTGGGCGACGAGCCCGGCGTCCGGCTCCTGCCGCCAGAGCACGGCGGCCACGTGCGTGATCGCTCCCGCCGGGATGACGAAGGCCGCCGGAACGGTCGTGCCCGCGGCGCCCGAGGCTCCCCCCGTCGAGACGGCGCCTCCCGTCCCCGAAGCGCCCGCCCCGGCGCGCCCACCAGCTCCACCGGCACCGGCTCCGTCGTCCGTGAGCGCGCGCGAACCGCAGGCCGCCAACAGACCGAACGCCAGCCCGAGCCACCAAGCTCTCATGGCGAGAGTCGATCGACCCGGGCGCGATTGACGACCAGGCGGCGACGCCGGCGGACAATCCGCCCGACCACTCGGTCAAATCGCCCGAGCGGCGTAGGACGATTCGGCCGATCTCAGGCCCACGCGCGCGACCGTTCGCGCAGCTTCGCGCTGGCCCGTTCGTTGCCTTGGCGCGAGGGACCGCGAGCGAACCGCGGCCTCAAACGAAAGGCGACGACCCATGCGAACGAACCTTCGAGCCCTCACGCGCGCGCTGACGATCGTGGTCGCGGCGACGACCTGCGCAACGGCGCCACGCCCGGCGGCGGCACAAGAGATCACCGTGACCGAGACCGGCGGCCAGCGCAGCGCCGGCGGCGCCAAGACGTCGCTCGAGTTCGCGTCGATCACCGACGAGAACGTGCCCGTCAACCGCGTCATCGCGTCGGCGACGTCGACGACCGGGAACAGCGCGATGGGCTTCACCACGCTCTGCACGACGCCGTGCAAGCTCGACGTCGACCCCGGCTTCTACCGCCTGCGCTTCGGCGGCGGCAGCGCCTTCGATCCCGGCGTCGACCTCAGCGTCAACGGCGGCCGCCACGCGTACGACGTCCGTCCCACGCGCTACGGGTGCCTCCTCGGCGGCATCGGGCTCGCGTCGGCGGGCCTGCTCGTCGGGATCATGGGCTTCGCCGTCACCGAAGGCAGCTACGCGGACGGCACCAACCACGTCTCGACCGCCGGCCGCGTGATGAACGTGACCGGCCTCGTCGCGACGCTCCTCGGCGGGTACCTCGCGTTCGGCCCGGGGCTCGGCAAGGTCGAAGAGCGGCGCTAGGCCTTCTTCTTCGGCTTCGCCTTCTTGCCGGGCTTCGCCTTTTCGGGAGCGGCGGCCGCGGCGACGTCGATGTTCAGCGACAGCGTCTCCTTGACCGGCTTGCAGGCGACGGTGCCCTGGCAGATCACGAAGCGCGCTTCGACCGGGATGACCTTCGTGCCGACCTCGCTGGCCTCGAAGGCGACGTCGAAGCGCGCGCTCTCTTCGGTGCTGGCGGCGAGGTCGGCGCGCGCGAGCTTCGTCTTCGGGAGGGTCACGCCCGGCGGCGGCGTCAGCGCGAGGGTGATGGGCGCCTCGCCGTTGACGTGCCAGCCGTGGAGGGCTTCGAGGGTCACGCTGGCCGTGCCCTTGGCGCCGACGGCGGCCTTCGGCTCGGTCTTTTTGATCTCGTAAAGCTTGTC
Organism: Polyangia bacterium; assembly: GCA_035549075.1. Taxonomy (GTDB): domain Bacteria; phylum Myxococcota_A; class Polyangia; order Fen-1088; family Fen-1088; genus DASZFV01. The sequence goes on from DASZRT010000009.1 coordinate 261,401, forward strand.
TTCGGCGCGCGCGCCGGACGCAACCGAGAGGGCGGCCGTGACGATGAGGGCGGTGACGATGCGGTTCATGGGCTCTTTTTAGCCTCTAGAAACGCCTTCGTCCAAGTGTGTCAATGTGACCATTTGACCGGAAACGTAGTTACATGTAGTTATAGGGCCCACCATGAACACGAAGCGATTTTGGTCCCCCTCCGTTCATGACCGTCGCGCACGCCGCCGTATGCCGGCCAGCTTCTACGCCGTCGAGCTCGCCGGGAGCGGGCGTTACCTCCGCCGCGTCGAGAACGTCTCGCGCGACGGCCTCCTGCTCCAGAGCCCTTTCGGCGACGAGCAGATCGGCCAGATCGTCGAGCTCGAGCTGCCGCGCAGTTCCGAAAGCGAGCCCGTGCACGTGAAGACCGAGGTCGTCTACGTGACGGCGCAGGGCCAAGTCGGCGTGCGCCGCCTCGACTCGACGTCGCCGTTGCCCGTCGAGGCTTTGGGGGGTCGCGAAACGCTGTAGTACACTCGTCGCGCCATGGCTCTCATCGACAAGCCCGAGCGCGCCCGACAGCTCGCCCGCGCCATCGCCTCGGACCTCACGCTCTACCACGACAAGAAGATCGTCGAGGGCATCGAGAACGACACGCTGTTCGACTCGATGAGCGGCGAAATCGAAGAGGGACGCGCGCTCTTCAAGAGCCGCGTCACGCCAGAGATCTTCGCCCAGGGGCACTACGATCGCGCGCTGTGCGACGTCATGCTCAAGGCGAAGGGCAGCGTCAAGTCGCGCATCTGGTAGCGGAGGCGGCGGCCTTGGCGGCCCGGCGGATCGTGGTCGCACCCGACGTCGCGGGCCAGCGGGTCGATCTCTTCCTCGCGGGCGCTATCCCCGAGGTCTCGCGCTCGCAGCTGTCGCGACACGTGGCCGAAGGCGCCGTCACCGTCAACGGCGGCGCGACCGCGCCGTCGCGCAAGCTGCGCGCGGGCGACGTCGTCGAGTGGACGCCGCCGCCGGCCGCGCCCACGGAGATCGTCGCCGAGGAGATCCCGCTCGCGATCGTCCACGAAGATCGTTGGCTGGTCGTCGTCGACAAGCCGGCGGGGCTCGTCGTGCACCCGGCCGCGGGGCACGAGGCGGGCACGCTGGTGAACGCGCTGCTCGCGCACTGCCGCGACCTGCGCGGCATCGGCGGCGAGCTGAGGCCGGGCATCGTCCACCGCATCGACAAGGACACGTCGGGGTTGCTGGTCGTCGCGAAGGACGACGCGACGATGAACGCGCTCGGCGCCGCCTTCAAGGCCCACGACATCGAGCGCGTCTACGAGGCGCTCGTCGTGGGCAAGCCGCCCGGACCCGGGGGCCGCGTCGACACGATGTACGGGCGCGATCCCAAGGACCGGAAGAAGTTCTCGAGCCGCGTGCGCACGGGCAAGCGCGCCGTCACCAACTGGAAGGTCATCGAGACCTTCGCGGGCGCGGCGCGCGTCGAGGCGCGGCTCGAGACGGGCCGCACGCACCAGGTGCGCGTGCACATGGCGGCGCTCGGGCTGCCGCTGCTCGGCGACAAGACCTACGGCAAGCCGCCGCGCGATCCGGCGCTGCGGCCGATCGCCGAGGAATTGGCGCGACAGGCGCTGCACGCGCGCGTGCTCGGCTTCGTGCACCCGGCGACAGGCGAGACGATGTCGTTCTCGTCGGAGCCGCCCGCCGACATGAAGCGTGCGCTCGCGGCGTTGCGTGCGCTCGGGAAGGACGCCGCGTGATCAACAGGTCGTTCGACGGCGTGCCGCTGCTGCAGTCGGCGCTCATCGGTCCGCCCTTTCGCCACGGCTTCACGACGCGCGCGGGCGGCGTGAGCCCGCCGCCGCAGGACTCGTTGAACGTCGGCGGCAAGTGGGGCGACGCGCCCGAGAACGTCGCCGAGAACCGCCGCCGCATCGCGCGCGCCGCCGGAGCGCCGCTCTTCGTCGCGACGCAGGTCCACGGCGCCGACGTCGCGCGCGTGCACGCGAACGACACACCGGCCGACGTCGCCGGCGCGCGCGTCGACGCGCTCGTCACCGATCGCGCGGACGTCGCGCTCGCGATCTTCGTCGCCGACTGCATCCCCGCGCTCATCGCCGATCCGCGCACGGGCGCGATCGCCGCGGCGCACGCCGGCTGGCGCGGCACCGTCGCCGGCGTGCTGCCCGCCGCCGTGCGCGCCCTCGCCGCCCACTTCGGCGCGAGCCCCGCCGACCTGCGCGTCGCGCTCGGCCCCGCGATCGGGCCGTGCTGCTTCGAGGTGGGCCCCGAGGTCGTCGCCGCCTTCGAAGACGCCCTCCCCGGCGCGCGGCCCGCCGGCGTCATCGTCGAAGGCCCGCCCGGCGGCAAGCCCCGCGTCGATCTCAAACGCGCCAACGCGATCCTCCTCGAGCGCGCCGGCGTCGACCCCGCCAACGTCGACGCCGGCCCCGAGTGCACCGCCAGCGATCCCACTCGCTTCTTTTCCTACCGCCGCGACAGGGGCCGCACGGGGCAACACCTCGGCGTCATCGCCCGATCGGCGTAATCGTCAACGTCCAATCGTCAACCAGCTCTTGTTGACGATACGAGCCAGGCAAACCCAGCATGGACAAACGTAATCGAAACCGACGACCCCTCAGGAGTCGAGGCATACTGGCATCGTCGATTCGCCGACAAACGATTGAAGGGCGAATGGTTCTCGCTCACGACCGCCGACGTACGTGCATTCAAGCGATGGAAGCGGATCTTCTAAGGTTAGTTGAACGTCGTGCTTGGTAAGAGTCTGCAGCGAGCGCCTGCCGCTGATCGCCCGGTCGTTAGCGCAGAACGACGCCGTACTGGTCGAGGACGTCGCCGGTCACGGCGGCGAGGGCGACCTCGCCTTCGAGGAGATCGGCGGTCGCGCGCGCGACGCTCTCCTGCGCTTGCTTGAGCTCTTGCTGGCGGAGGAGCACGTCGTTGTTGGTCGACGTGCCGACCTGGAAGCGCGCCTGCTCGGCGGTGAGGTTGTCCGTGGCGGCGTTGACGGCGACGCGGCCGAAGTCGACGCGCGCGGCGGCGGCGCGGATCTGCGCGGCCATGCGCGCGACGGTGTCGCGGATCTGGAGCTCGAGGTCGCGCGCGTCGAGCTGCGCGCTGTCGGCCGTGGCGTGCGCGACGTCGGCGGCGCCGCGCGCCGCGCGATTCTGGATGGGGAACGAGAACGTGAAGCCGGCCGAGTAGTCGATGTTCGCGGGGTCCTTCGCCTGGGACAAGCCCGTCCGGATTTCGGGGCTGCGGCCGCCGTCGCCGATCGTGCCGACGAAGTTGAGCTGCGGACGCATCGAATCGAGCGCGACGCGCAGGTCGGTCTGCGACAGCTCGAGGCCCATGCGGATCGACTTGAGCGCGGGGCTCGCCGCGATCGCGCGGTCGGTCTCGGCGTCGACGTCGACGTCGAGCCGCGTGTCCGTGAAGCCGTCGGCGGCGGCGTAGCCCGCGAAGGCGCGCGGCACGCCGGCGCCCATGAGGCGCTGCAGGTCGAGCGCGCGCCCCGTGAGCGCCTGCACGGCGCTGGCCTCGCCCTGCTGCGCCGTCGCGATGGCGCGCTTGAGCGACGCCGCCGCGAGATCGCCGAGCTTGCCGACCTTGATCTGCTCTTCGGTCGTGCGCAGCTGCTCGCGCGCGAGCGACTCCGAGAAGCGCTGGATCTCGAGGTCCTGCGTCTCGTAGGCCAGCTCCCAGTAGGCGATGATCGTGTCGCGGATCGTGTTGGCCGCCTGCGCCTGCCGGTTGAGCAGCGCGAGATCGCGGCTCACGCGCGCTTTGTAGAGGTTCGCTTCCGTGATCTCGCGCCCGAACCCGCGCAACAGCGGCTGCGTGAACGTGAGGTTCGCCGAGGGCGAGTAGATCGGGCACGAGCTCAGCATCGCCGTGCCGACCTGACCGCACGTGAGCGCCGTCGACGACTTCACGCCCCGGCCTTGCAGCGCGAGCGTGAGGTTGCCGCCCGACTCGAGCGCGCGCGACAACGACAGATCGAAGACGCCCGAGTTGGTGCTCCCGCCGCCGACGTCGCCCGCGTGCAGCGGCGGGCTCACGTTGTGCGAGAACGTGCCGTCGGCCGCGAGCACGACGTCGAACGCGCCCAGCGCGCCGACGACGCCGCCCTCGGCCGAGCGCAGCGCGACGTTCTGCTTCAACAACGTCACGTTGCCGGCGACGGCGCGGACGATCGCGTCGTGCAGTGAAATCGGCGTGGGTGGCGGCGCCGCGGGCGCGTCGGCGCGCGCGACGGACGCGCCCGCGACGACGACAACGGCGACGAGGACGATCGATCCCCAGGACGTCGCGCGCATGAGCGTGGTGATACTACCTCTCCGTTCGGGAGGGTGCTCGCCGGTATGATGATGGGTGTGATGCGGCGGACGGATCTCGGTGCCATTTTGGCGATCGCCCTCGCGCTCGACGCCTGCGCGGCGCAGGAGCCACCGCCCGCGCGTTCGCCCGCCGAAGCGGCGGCCGCCGCGGCGACCCCCGGCGCGCTGTTCGCGAGCGAGCAGTTCGACTACGAGTGGCGGCTGGGCGCGGACTGGGAGCTCATGTCGGCCGAGGCGCTCGAGCTGTCGGACGCGTCCCTCGATCGCGAGGTCGCCGCGGCGCGGCCGCGGTTCGGCTCGTACGACCGCGTCTTGCTCGCCGTGTCGGAGGTCGACGCGTTCATGTCGTCGCCGGCGGCGCTCGAGACGTATGGCAAGGCGTGGCTCGCCGCACGCTCGATCGCTTCGGCCGCCACGTCGCACGTGACGTTTCCTCGAGCGCGACGCGATCCGCATCGACGCGCGCTACGGCCACAACCCCGAGCAGTTCCTTTCGCTCCTGCTCTTCGCGCACGGCGGCCGCCGCTTCGAGGTGCGATGCCTCACGAGCGAGGCGCCCGCGGGCCCGCCCTGCGGCTCGGCGTTCGCGGCCCTCACGGTTCGCGAGCAAGCGCCCGCCGGTCAGCCGCGCGTGCTCCACCTACAAGAGCCGCGCTTCGGCCTCGCCTTCGACGCGCCCGACGACGAGTGGCTCGCCGTCGGCCCACGCTCGAGCGGCGGGCGTTCGCAGACGTGGACGTGGACGAAGCGAGGGCGCCGCATCGACCTCTCGATCATCGACTTCCTCGGCAAGGTCGCGATCACCCTCGACGACCTCGCGCGCCGCACGGGGGCTCGGCTCGGCGTGGGCGCCACCTCCATCAAAGTGACATCTGAGCAACACGTAGGGCGGCCCGTCGCGCGCCTCGTCGTCGAGCGCGGCGCCAAGGGTCACGAAGAGACCGTCTTCCAACGAAGGGGCACCCTGGTGTTCGCGCTGGCGATCTCCACGCCCGCGCCCGAGCCGGAGCTCGTCGAGCGCGTGCTCGCCGGTCTGCGGATCGACGACGCGACTCCGTGATACCGTCAGGCACCTTGGCCGGCATCACGCTCCGCTGCTACACGTTCCTCGATGCGCTGCAGCCGCAGCTCGCGAGCTTCATGGGCAAGACGGCGCGCGGGTTCTTGCCCGTGCCCGGCCAGGCGTCGCTGTTCGTCGAGATCGCGCCCGGCATCGCCATCAACCGCGTGACCGACGTGGCGTTGAAGGCGACGCGCGTCGTTCCCGCGATTCAAATCGTCGAACGCGCCTACGGTCTGCTGGAAGTGCACGCCGACGATCAAGGCGACGTGCGCAACGCGGGCGCCGCGATCCTCGCGCACCTCGAGGTCAAGGAAGAAGACCGCATCAAGCCGACGGTCGTCACGAACCAGATCATCCGCGCCGTCGAGCCGCATCAGGCGCAGATCATCAACCGCAACTCGCAGGGCATGATGCTGCTGCCGGGCGAGTCCCTGTTCATCCTCGAGACCGAGCCGGCGGGGTACGTCGCGTTCGCGACCAACGAGGCCGAGAAGGCCGCGCACGTCTCGCTCGTGCAGGTGCAGCCGTACGGCGCGTTCGGACGCCTGTGGCTCTCGGGCTCCGAGGCCGAGATCGACGCCGCGGCGAAAGCGGCGATCGCGGCCATCGAGGGTCTCGCCGGGCGCGCCGGTGAAAAGTTCGTCGACAAGTAAGCAAGGTCAGCAAAGGGAGATCCCATGGCAGACGCGCTCGGAATGATCGAAACCAAAGGATTCGTGGCGATGGTCGAGGCGGCCGACGCCATGGTGAAGGCGGCCAAGGTCGAGCTCATCGGCTTCGAGAAGATCGGCGGCGGCTTCGTCACGGCCGTCGTGCGCGGCGACGTCGCGGCCGTCAAGGCGGCGACCGAGGCGGGCCAGCGCGCGGCCGAGCGCGTGGGCGAGCTCGTCGCCGTCCACATCATCCCGCGCCCCCACGTCAACGTCGACCAAGTGCTGCCGCTCGGCCGCACGAATACCACCGGCTAGCAGGCAATTTCCGACTGGACCAAACGCACGCTGATCCTCGTCGGCGTGCTCGCGTTCATCACGGGGCTCGCGTTCCTCGTGGCGCGGCCTTCGCGCGAGCAGGCGGCGGCGACGCCGTACGTGGGAGAGCGAGGCGCGTCACGCGCGACGGCGTCGGGGCTAGGCGTCGCGTTCACGCGCGCGGGGCAGACGAAGCCTCTCGCGCCGGGAACGCCGCTCGCCGCGGGCGATCGCTTGCGCTTCACGGTGCGCGCCGAACGCTCGCGGCACTTGCTCGTGCGGCTGCGCGACGGCGCCGGCGCGGCGACGACGATTTTTCCGACCGACGACGCGGGCGCGTCGGCGCCGGTTCAGCCGGGCGAGACGCTGCCCGCGACGCCGATCGTCGGCGCCGGCGCGGGCAAGGTCGTCGTCACGGCGATCTTCGCCGACCACCCGTTCGCGCTCGACGGCGACCACGCGGACACCGAAGAGGTGGACCTCGTCATGGAGAAGGAGTAGCGGGCGGAGGCGCAGCCGGCGGCGGCCAAACGGGCGGCGGCGCGCCGTAGGGCGGTAGGCCGTAAGGCGGAGGCAACACTTGAGCGTGCGCGATCTCGAGGGCGCGCTCGCCTTGCGCTTCACGACAGCTCGCGACGGCGTGGTAGCCGTAGATCGCCGACGCCGCGTCGAGCGCGGCGATGAGCGCCGTCACGCCGATCGCGACGTTGCGCTCACGCCGACGGTCGGCTTGCTGCGACGGCGTGTCGTTGACGACGTCGGGGTCCTTCGCGGAAACCTGCCCCAAGAGCGACAGTGAGTAGATGCCCGTGCCGATCGTGTCGAGCACGGGCGGCGCCAGGCTCGAGCCGCACGAGAACGTCGCGCGGCGGGCGTGATCGTCGGGCGCGCCCTCGCTGAAGAGAAACGAGCACCCGGGCGCCGCCGCGACCATCAGCCACACGAACGCGGCGCGCGTGCCGGTGGCGTTCGCCGGGCGTCTGTTGTCTGATGGCGCTCGGCCCATGCCCGTCGCCCAGTGTAGGCACGATGCGCGCCGACGGAAAGCGCGAGGACTCGGAGCTGCGCTGATCGTCGTCATGGCGCTCGCCGCGGCGCCCGCGCGCGCGCAAGTCGCGTCCAACCCGATGACGGCGCCCGTGCCGCCCGAGCTGCTCGCGCGCGCCGCTTCGTTCGACGTGGGCGCGCGCCTCGAGGCGCTCGTCTCGCTGCAAGCGCTCGCGACGCCCGCCGCCGAGCAGCTGACGCTCGTCATGCTTCAGCACGACTACGAGCCGCGCGTACGCGCCGCCGCCGCGACGACGCTCGGCGCCTCGCACGACCCGAGCTTCCTCGACCCGCTCGCCTACGCGGCCGCCGCCGATCTCGACGGCGGCGTGCGCGAGGCCGCGGCCGCCGCGCACGCCGCGCTCTTGCCGTTTTCGCGACGACCGAAGGCGGCCGCCGGCTTCTCGGCGCTGTGCCCGGGCTGCGGCTACTTCTACCTCGGACAACCGCAACGAGCGCTCGCGTACCTCGGCGGAGGCGTCGCGCTCGGCCTCGCCGCGTGGGTCGCGATCGATCGCCACACCGACGCCTTCGGCAATACGCAGGAGTACGACGATCGCGCGACGCCGTTCTTGATGGCGATCCAGAACCTGTGGCTCTACGGCATCTTCGCGAGCTACCGCGACGCACGCCTCGCGCGCGGCGATCTCGACGCGCGCTACCCCGTCGCGCGCGACCAGCTCGGCGAGCTGCTGATCGCGCCCTTCAACCCGAAGGTGCTCAAGAGCCCGTTCGTGTGGGCTGGTCTGCCGGCGCTGCTCGGCGGCGCGTTCGGCCTCGGATACCTCGCGTCGCGCGTCACCGGCGACGGGGCGACGTCGATGACGCGCCACCTCGGCGATCCGCCCGGCGGCGTGCAGTTCTTCGGGAAGCGCTACTCGACGGGCACCGGCTTCGCGCTCGGCGAGACCTACAACCTGGGCCTCTTCCTGCCCGTCGGCGTCGGCGAAGAGTCCACCTTCCGCGGCGTCATCCAAGCCGGCCTCATGGAGACGTCGCTCGACGAGTGGGGCGGCTGGGTCGTCGGCTCGCTCATCTTCGGCGCGCTGCACACGTTCAACTTCGTCGGCGAGGAGAACGGCCTGCGCACCGCCGCGCTCGCCGTCCCCTACATCACGCTCACGGGCAGCTACCTCGGCTACGTCTACATTCGCAAGCACGAGTCGCTCGCGACGGGCGTCGCCATCCACTTCTGGTACGACTTCCTGCTCTCGACCGCCGACTTCATCGCCGACCCCGACCACCAGCCCTTCGTCATGCGCTTCGGCATGCCGTTCTGAAGACACGTTGATGCACTGATGCAGCCATGCTACATCTTGATGCGTGCGCACGACGGTCAACATCCCCGACGGCCTGCTCGAGCAGGCCAAGCGGGCCGCTGACCGCGAAGGGGGCACGTTGAGCGACGTCGTCGAGCGCGCGCTGCGCGACCACCTGCTGCGGCGCGGGCCCCGCTCGTCCGACGAGCCCTTTCGGCTCACGACTTTCGGGAAGGGCGGCCTGCGGCCCGGAGTCTCGTTCGACCGTTTGAAGGACTTCGCCGACGACGAAGACGCCGCCCGCGTCCTTCGCGGAACTTCCGATCGTGCCGCCGAAGAGGACGGCGCCGACGATGCTCCTCCCCGACGTTAACGTCCTCGTCTTCGCCCACCGGAAAGACGCCGACGACCACGCGAACTACGCCGCGTGGGTGAGACGCCTCGCCGAGGGGCCCGCGCCGTTCGCGCTCTCCGAGCTCGTGCTCGCTGGGTTCCTGCGGCTCGTCACCAACGCGCGCGTCTTCCGCGAGCCGACGCCGCCCGAGGTCGCGCTCGACTTCGTCGATCGGCTGCTCGCCCGCCCCGGGTGCCGCGTCGTGCGGCCGGGCGAGCGGCACTTCGAGATCTTCCGCCGCCTCTACCGGGCGACGGGCGCGCGCGGCGCGTTCGTCGCCGACGTCCAGCACGCCGCCGTCGCGATCGAGCACGGCTGCGAGTGGGTCACCTGCGACGGCGACTTCGCGCGCATCCCCGAGTTGCGCTGGCGGCACCCGCTCGCGCCGCGCTGACGCGCGCCCTCAGCGCGCGCCGGCGAGGATCGCGGCGACGAAGGTCGGGCGCAGGTAGAAGCCGTGCTTGCCGACGCGCGTGGCCTCGCCGCGCTCGTCGTAGGCGTCGCGCGTGTCGGCGGCGTTCTTGCCCTTGGGGCGCACCTGCATGACGACGCCGAGGTGGCCGGTGATGGCGCTGGCGCGGCCGCGGCGAAAGTACTCGCGGGCGAACAGCTCGAAGTCGGCGCGCAGCTGGCGCTCTTGCTCGACGTCGGGCGACCACAGGCACACGCCGGCCACGCGGCGCTCACCGACCGAGCGCGCGCCCGGCGGCACCTCGAGCGCGACGAACAACACGCGCGCGAGCTTGCGGCGCACGTAGCTGTCGGCCCACGACTCGGCGGCGATCGCGACGGGATCGATCTGACAAACGGCCGTCGACTCGATGGGCGCGAGCGCACCCGCAGCGTCGACGGTGACGGGCACGGTCTTGAGCTCGACACCCAGCGCGGCGAAGTCGGGCCCGCGCGTGCCCGCCGAGGACACGCCCAGCTCTTGTTCGAGGATCTGCCCCGACCAGCCCTTGGTGCGCACGAGGCCCGACGGCACGGGCAGGCCCAGCCCGTCGGCGAGCTCGCCCAGCTCGACGCCGACGAGCGCGCGTGCGTGCGCGAGCAGCGCCTCGAGCGTTTCGTCGCCTTCCATCGTGGGCCCTGACCCTGAGGGAAATCCGGGTTAACGTCCAGCCTCCGATGGCGATGGACGAGGCGCACCTCCAGAAGCTCGTCGACGAGATCGTCGGGCGCGTCGCCGCCGAGACGGCGCAGGTGCCGCCGACGCCCATGGAGGCCGTTCAGAAGCCGCCGCCCGGGTATGCCGCCGTGCCCGAGCGTCCTTCGTTCGCGAAGCGCCGCGACGTCGACGTGCCGCGCGGCCGGCGCGGCGTGTTCGCCGACGTCGACGCCGCCGTCAGAGCCGCGCGCGCGGCCTTCGAGAAGAACGAGGCCGCGCCGCTCGACGCGCGCCGCCGCTGGATCCAGGCGATGCGCGACGTCGCGCGCAAGCACGTGGGTGACCTCGCGCGCTTCGCCGTCGAGGAGACCGGCTACGGCCGCGTCGAAGACAAGATCAAAAAGAACACGCTCTGCATCGAGAAGACGCCGGGACCGGAGCACCTGCGGCCCATCGCGTTCTCGGGCGACGACGGCCTCACGCTGATCGAGCGCGCGCCCTACGGCGTCATCGGCTCGATCACGCCCACGACGAACCCGACCGAGACGATCATCAATAACGGCATCGGCATGATCGCGGGCGGCAACGCCGTCGTCTACAACGTGCACCCGTACGCCGCGCGCACGAGCGCCTGGCTCGTCCACCTGCTCAACGACGCGATCGTCGGCGCGGGCGGCCCCGAGAACCTGCTGTGCACCGTCGAGCGGCCCACGATTGAAAGCGCGCAAGCGCTCATGAAGCACGCGGGTGTGCGCCTGCTCGTCGTCACGGGCGGCCCCGCCGTCGTGAAGACGGCGATGAACAGCGGCAAGAAGACGATCGGCGCCGGCCCCGGCAACCCGCCCGCCGTCGTCGACGAGACCGCCGACCTCGACACAGCCGCCGCCGGCATCGTGCTGGGCGCGTCGATCGACAACAACATCATCTGCACGGCGGAGAAAGAGATCGTCGCGGTCGCGTCGATCGCCGACGCGCTCCTCGAGCGCCTGGGCCAGCACGGGTGCGCCGTGCTCGACGAGCGGCACGTGCGTGAGCTCGAGAAGATCGTGCTGCACGCGGGCGAGCGCGGCCCGCACCCCAACAAGGACTTCATCGGCAAGAACGCCGCCGTCATCGGCAAGCAGATCGGCCTGCGCGCGGGCGACGAGCTGCGGCTGCTCGTCGCCGACGTCGGCACGAACGAGAAGCACCCCTTCGTTCAGCTCGAGATGTTGATGCCCGTGCTGCCGCTCGTGCGCGTGCGCGACGCCGCCGAGGCCATCGCCTGCGCCAAGCGCGTCGAGCACGGCTTCGGCCACACGGCCGTCATGTACTCGCGCGACATCGCGCACCTGCACGCCATGGCGCGCTCGATCAACACGTCGATCTTCGTGAAGAACGCCTCGAACCTCGCGGGCCTCGGCTACGGCGGCGAGGGCTACACGTCGTTCACGATCGCGTCGCCCACGGGCGAGGGCCTCACGACCGTGGCGAACTTCACGCGCGAGCGCCGCTGCACCTTGAAGGAATACTTTCGGATCGTTTGATGGGCGATTCGCTCGCGCTCATTGAAATTGCGTCGATCGCGCGCGGGCACCGCGTGGCCGACGCCATGGTCAAGCGCGCGCCCGTCGCGCTCTTGCGCTGCGAGCCCGTGAGCCCGGGCAAGATCCTCGTGCTCGTCGACGGCGACGTCGCGTCGGTCGACGAAGCGTTCCGCGCCGGGCGTGACGTCGCGGGAGAGCAAACGCTCGACGCGCTTTTTCTGCCGCAGGCGCACCCGCAGCTGCCGGCCGCGCTGCGCGGCGAGGCGCGCGCGGGCGATGCGAGCGCCGTCGATGCCCTCGGCGTCGTCGAGACGACGACGGTCGCCGCGACGATCCTCGCCGCCGACGCCGCCTGCAAGGCCGCCGCCGTGCGCCTCATCGAGATGCAGCTCGCGCGCGGCCTGGGCGGCAAGGCGTACTTCATCGTCACAGGCCCGCTGGCCGAGATCGAAGCCGCCGTCGAGGCCGCGACGGCCGCGATCGCCGCCGTCGTCTTGTGCGCGACGGAGATCATCGCGGCGCCGCACGAAGATTTGGTCGGCCGTCTGCGTTAGCGCGACGCTCAAATAATCCCGCAACGAGCGCGGATTGGGAAAACCTCGACGGCTGTCCCAATACCGCGCTTTTTGCGTGTTTTTCCGCTGATTTTCAGCGATCCGGCCTTTCGCCGATGGGCTGGCGCGTGGGATACTGGACGCCTTGATTGCGAGCCTCGCGCGGTTTTCCGCGAGGTCGTTTCTCCCCCAGTCCAGGAGTCGGTCCCCATGGCGAAGCCCTATCGTTTGCTCCTGCTCGTACCGCTGTCGCTGTTGATGGCGTGCGGCGCTTCCGAGACGCCTCAACACGACAACGGCGGCTCCACCGGCAGCGGCGGCACGTCGTCGAACGGCGGCACCACCGGCGGCGGCACGGGCGGCACGACGTCGAACCCCGACACGGGCGGCACGACGGGCGCCGGCGGCGCCACGTCGCCGGGCACGGGAGGCACGACGGGCGCCGGCGGCGACACGTCGCCGGGCACGGGAGGCACGACGAGCGCCGGCGGCTCGACCGGCAACGGCGGCACGACGGGCGCCGGCGGCACGACCGCCTCGGGCGGCACGACGGGCGCAGGTGGCAAAACCGGCTCGGGCGGCACGACCGGCTTCGGCGGCAAGACGGGAACGGGCGGGACGGCCCCCGGCTGCGGCATGCCTCCCGCCGACACCGACTCGACCACGAAGTTCTCGCTGCACGAGGTCCACATGACCGGCATCGACGCGGTCTACCTGGCGGGCGGAAAGTACTACGACAGCAGCGGCAAGTACGACTTCACCTATCGCCCGTACAGCGTGAGGCTCCCGACGGGCTACAACCCGGCCAAGGCCTACGCGGTCACCGTCGGTGGCGGCGGCTGCGGCGGAAGCGCCACGGGCTTCGCGAACAGCCCCAGCGGCGGACAGCAGATCGCGCCGAACGGGACGACGATCCAGATCGGCCTCTCGTACCTCTCGGGCTGCTTCAACGACGGCGGGCCTTCGATCGGAAACCGACCCGACACGCCGGAGCAGCCGTACTTCCGCGCCGTGATGGCCGACGTCGAGGCTCACTACTGCGTCGACAAGTCGAAGATCTTCGTCTCGGGATCCAGCAGCGGCGCGTGGGAGGCCTACACGCTCGGCTGCGCGGCCGGCGACATCATCCGCGGCATCAGCACCGACGAAGGCGGCATGCGCATGGTGCGGCCGCCGTGCACGGGTCCCGTCGCGGCCGTCCTCGTCGCGGGCGAGGCCGACACCGAGAACCCGATCGGCCCGTTGGATCCGAACAACAAGAACGACCAGGGCGCGATCGGCCGCCTCGGCAGCTACGGCTCGGCGCCGGGCCGCGACGAGCTCCTCACCCGCAACGGCTGCATCGGCAACGCGGCGACGGCCATCGGCGCGTTCGATGCGACGTACACGCAATGCGTGAGCTACACGGGCTGCCCCGCCGCGTACCCGGTCATCTGGTGCGCGCTGCCTGGCGTCGGGCACAACAGCAGCAAGTACAACAACGTCGACTACTCGCCGGGCCTCGCCTGGAAGGTGCTCGGCGCGCTGCCCTAGCCTCAAACGCACTGAGGCCGTGCTAGAAGCGGGGCGAGCATGGTGCTCGCCCCGTTTTCGATCGCCGGCCGTCACGTGCTCGTCACGGGCGGCGCGGGCTTCATCGGCTCGCACCTCGTCGACGCGCTGCTGGCCCGAGGCGCGGGCCGCGTCACGATCGTCGACAGCATGCGCTTCGCGAACGAGCACCACGCGACGCTCGCGCGAGACCGCGTCGACGTGCACCGCTTCCGCCTCGGCTTCGACCCCGTCGAGAAGCTCGCGCCGGCGCTCGCGGGCGTCGAGCTCGCGTTCCACCTCGCCGCCGAGAAGCACAATCAGTCGCTCGCGACGCCCGCCGAGCTCTTGGTCTCGAACGTCGAGGGCACGCGCGCGCTGTACGAGGCGCTCGCGCGCGCCGGCTGCCGCAAGATCGTGTTCTCGTCGTCGCTGTACGCCTACGGGCGCGTCGCCGGCGCGCGGCTCGTCGAGGGCGAGCCGACGCCGCCGTGGACGCTGTACGGGATCTCGAAGCTCGCGGGCGAGCACCTCGGCGGCCACGCGCGCCACGAGTGGGGTCTTCACGCGGTCGCGCTGCGCTACTTCTTCACCTACGGGCCGCGCCAGTTCCCGGGCACGGGCTACAAGTCGGTCATCGTCGCGAACTTCGAGCGGCTGCGCCGAGGCGAGGCGCCCATCATCAACGGCGACGGCATGCAGGCGCTCGACTACGTCTACGTCGACGACGTCGTCGACGCGACGATCCGCGCCATGGAGTCGTCGCTCGACGGCGAGGTGCTCAACGTCGGCTCGGGCGCGGCGACGACGATCGAAGCGCTCACGCGCGAAATGCTCGCCGTCACGGGCTCGAAGCTGACGCACGTGCACGGCCCATCGGACTGGACCGAGAACACGTCGCGCGTCGCCGACGTCGCGAAGATCGGAAACGCGCTCGGCTGGCGCGCGACGACGCCGCTCGCGGAAGGGCTGCGCCGCACCTTCGAGTGGGTCTCGCGCGGCTGATGCGCGGCGCGCGCGTCGCGGGCCTCGGCCTGTTGCTCGGGCTCGCGACGTGCGGGCGCTGCGGCCACCGCGCCGGCTTCGTCGAGCCGCCGTCGCCGCCCGTGCCCCAGGTGGAGTGGGCGCCGACGATTCCGACGGTGCCCGAGGGCGGTTGTCCGACGGCGGAAGCCGATGCGGGCGTCGTCACGCACGACGCGGGCACGCTCATGCGCTTCGCGGCGATCGGTGACTACGGCAGCGCCGGCCCCGTCGAGCAATCGGTGGCGGCGCTCGTCGACGCCTGGAAGCCCGAGTTCATCTTCACGCTGGGCGACAACAACTACCCGCTCGGCGCCGAGAGCTCGATCGACTTCAACATCGGGCTTTTTTATCACGCGTACATCGCGCCCTACGTGGGGCGCTTCGGCTGCGGCGCCACGCGCAACCGCTTCTTCCCGTCGCTCGGCAACCACGATTGGTTCACGCCGGGCGCGCGCCCGTACCTCGACTACTTCACGCTGCCCGGCAACGAGCGCTACTACGACGTCGTGTGGGGCGACGTGCAGCTGTTCGCGCTCGACAGCGATTCCAACGAGCCCGACGGCGTCACGGCCGATTCGAAGCAAGCGCGCTGGCTCCAGCGGCGGCTCGCGGCCTCGACGGCGCGCTGGCGCATCGTCTACATGCACCACCCGCCGTACTCGTCGGGGCCGCACGGCTCGACCGAGGGCATGCGCTGGCCTTTCAAGGCGTGGGGCGCCGACCTCGTCGTGTCGGGGCACGACCACACCTATGAGCACGTCGTCGCGGACGGGATGAACTACCTCGTCGACGGCCTCGGCGGCGCGACGTTCTACGCGCTGGGACCGGCCGTCGCCGGCAGCATCGTGCGCTTCAACGAAACGGCGGGGGCGCTGCTCTTCGAGGCCGACGCCACGACGTTGCGCGCGCGCTTCCGCACCGTCGACGGCCGCCAGATCGACGAGGTCGTCCTCACGAAGCCGGCGCAGTGACGCGCGCGCCGCCGCATCGACGGCGGGCTCCGGTTGGGGCAGCATGAGCGCGTGAGGTCGTCGCGGGTCTCCGTCGTCCTGATCGCCTTCGTCGCGGCGTGCGCGACCGGCGCGCCCGAGACGCCCGCGCCGAAAGACGCGAGCGGCGACCATGCGACGGACGCGAGCGCGCCGAAGGACGCGGGCGCGCACGACGGTGGCGACGCGCGCGACGGCGGCGACGCGCGCCTCGACGGCTATTCGCCCGACGGCCCGTGCCTACCCGGCGTGCCGCGCTGCCACGGCGACTTCGGCTACCAAACCTGCGAGCAGGACGGCGGCTGGAGCGAGTCGCACACGTGCGCGGGCTACTCGGCGAACGGCACGACGTCCTACTGCGCGGAGCTGCCGACCGACGACAACGCGGCCTGGGCGACGTGCGTCGATCCCGCGTGCTGGTACTGGTGGAAGCGCGGCCAGCTCGCGAAGCCCACGGTGGGCGCGAGCGTCGGCATCTGCCTGCCCGACGGCACGATCGACAAGTGCAGCCCCGGCGGCACGCTGTCGGTCGACACGTGCGCCGGCACGTGCAACACGGTGACGACGCTCGACGGTCGCGCGATCGGCTACTGCGCGCCGGCGTGCGCCGAGAGCGCGCGCGAGTGCCTCGGCGGCTCGTTCTACCGGACGTGCTCGGGCGGCAACTGGATCCTCGCGCCCGCGACGTGCGTCGGCGCCTGCAACCCCGTCGCGACGGGCGCGCTGCCCGACATCCGCTGCGGCGGCGCGTGCGATCCTGGGACGAGCCGCTGCCGCGCCGACGGCGCCGCGATCGAGACGTGCAACGCCGACGGCACGTGGGCGCTCGAGCGCGCATGCACGCTGGGCAAGTGTCGGCCCGCGGGCCCGCAGGCCGAGTGCGAGACGGCGTGCTTGCCGGGCCAACGCGCCTGCGCCTTCGACGGCGACGTCGTCGAGCGGCGCTGCGACGACGCGGGCAACTGGGGCGCGCCGCAGCCGTGCGGCGACGGCACGAGCTGCCGCGTCGCGGGCGATCGCGCGCTCGGCTGCGCCGCGTGCGTCGGCAACGGCAACGCCTTCGGGCTCGCCGACAGCCGCTGCGTCGGCGGCGACGCCGACGGCGGCGCCGATTCGTCCGACGCGGGCGTGGCCGTCGAGTCGTGCGGCGACGACGGCGCGTGGCGTACGCGCGTCACGTGCGCGCCCACCGAGACGTGCACGTCGCTCGCGCGCGGCACGAGCTCGCTCGCCGCCTGCGTCTCGCGCTGAGGAGTCGTGAGCATCACGATGATGCGCACGTACGCGGACGGACCACCCGCCTGCCCACCCTCGCGCCCTTCGGGCGCGACCGCTAGGGCGTCACGACGAGCGGCACGGCCGCGCTCATGACGACCTCGGTGCCGCCCGTCCACGTCGCCGTGACGAGCGCGCCCGTGCTCGACGTCGCCGCGAGCCCCGTCGCCGTGAATTGGAAGCCGTCGCCCATCGCGACGGCCGCGCTGACCGAGACCTTCGTCGGATCGTCGGCCACCGCCGTCACCGCCGTCGCGGGCACGCCCGGGACCGCGACGCCGTTGGTGTCGAGGATCTTGACGGTGATGGTCGCCGTGCCGCCGACCGACACCGACGCGGGCGAGAACGACGTGATGTCGAGCTCGTTCGGCACGCCGGGGATCGAGTACACGGCCGAGGCGACGCCGCGCACCGTCGCGACGAGCATGGCGTCGCCCAGCTTCGCCACCGTCGCCGTCGTCGAGAAGCCGGTCGTCGTCGCCGGCAGCGTGAGCACGCCCGTGGGGTCGGACCACGAGGCGCCGACGCCGCCCGCGATCGGCATGCCCTGCGCGTCGCGCACGTCGAGCGTCAGATCGATGGGCGAGCCGATGCGCACGGGCCCGTTGGGGCCGTTGACGGTGACCGAGCCGACGGTGGTCAGCGTGAAGGCGAGCGCGTTGCTCGTGAGCGTCCCGTAAGTCGCCGTCACCGTGGGCGAGCCCGCCGTCGCGCCCGTGAGCGCGAAGGTCACGAGCCCGTCCGACGTGAGCGTCGCGGGCCCGACGGTCGTGAAGCCCATCGCGCCCGCGAGCGACACGCCGGTCGCCGACGTGAACTTGCCGGCGACGGAGCCCGTGCCCTTCGGCGTCACCGTCACCGTCGCCGAGCCGCCCGAGAGCAGGCGCACGGCGTCGGCCGTGAGCGCGAGCGACCCCGGAACGACGACGCAGGGCGTGCTGGCCGACAGCGGGCCCACCGACGCCGTGAGCGTGGCCGTCCCGACGACGACGCCCGTCGCCGTCGCGACGTTGCCGTCGACCGACACGTTGGCGACGTGCGGCCCGTCTTGTGACCACGTCACGGGCACCGTCGGAACTTCCGTCGTGCCCGCGAGCGCGACGGCCGTGAGGTCCGTCGAGGCCCCGAGCTGGAGCGCCGAGGCGTCGCCTTTGATCTTTACGCCGGTGATGCCGACGACGGTGAACGTCGCCGTGCCCATGACCCCCATCGCCGACGCCGTCACCGTGCACGAGCCCGCGGTCGAGCCCGTGACGCGCGCGCGGCCGCCCGTCTGATCGACCGCCGTGCAGCCGCCCGTCGCCGTCCACGTCGCCGTCGAGCCGACGGCCTTGATGCCGTTCTGGCCGGCGAACGTCGCCTGCACGTCGAGCATCTGCCCGACGGCCAGCATCGACGGCGCCGCCGATCCGTCGGCCGGCGTCACCGTGAGCGCGCCGCCCGCGCCGATCGAGACGCGCACGGCGATCTGCCCGACGCGCCCACCGGCCGACGCCGTGACGGCGCCCGCGCCCAACGACACGGCGCGGATCTTCACCGTCGCGCCCAGCGTCTGCAGCGGGTTCGACAGCTGGACGGAGCCGTTCGCGACCCACGACGCCGACGCGCCCGCGATCGCCGCGCCCGTCCCGTCGGTCACCGTCGCCGAATACGTGGCCGCGGCGCCGAGGTCGAGCGACGTCGGCCCGTCGATCTCGACGTTGCCGACCGACGCGAGCACCGTGATCGTGAGCGAGCCGCTCGTCGCGCCCGCGCCCGCCGTGATGACGGCGTGCCCGGCGGCGACGGCGTGGGCCATGACGGTCGGGCCGGCGCTCGTGTCGAGCGCCACGATCGACGGATCGCTCGAGGTCCAGCGCAGCGCCTCGAGGCTCACCGTCGAGCCCGCGAGCGCCGTCGCCGTGAGCTTGAACATCTGCCCCGGCGTGGGCGACGAGGCCGTCGACGTCAGGGCGAGCTCGGGCGCGCGCGTGACGCCGCCGACGAGCTGCCGGCCACAACCGTCGACCAAGGTGACGAGCGAAGCCAAAAGAGCGAAGGCAGCGAGGGTGGCGCCGCGGGTCCACGAGCGGGAAGTCATGGCGCGATTGTGCCGGGCGGCCGGCGCCGGGAGAAGAAAAACGCCTGCTGTGACCGCAATCCTATTTTTCCTCTCGCAGCGCCCCGGCTTCGGGGCGATCCTCAGGCCGGCCGCATGACGTTCTACGAGATCCTCGGCCTCGATCGTCGCGCCTCGAGCCGTGACATCGAGCGCGCGTTTCGCCGCCTGGCGCGCAAGGTTCACCCCGACCTGAACCGCGGCGACGCGCGTGGCGCCGAAGCGCGCATGCAAAAGCTCAACGAGATCCGGGACACGCTCACCGATCCGGCGCGGCGCGCCGCCTACGACGCGCGCCTCGATCGCGCGGCCGCCGGTGTCGCCGAGCCCGAAGCCGATCTTGGCGACCCCGGGGTGGTGCCCCCGCCCGAAACGGCGGCGCCCGCCACGGCGCCGGCCGCCGAAGACGTGACGTCGTCGCGCCGGCCTCGGTCGAGGGCGTGGCCGCTCGTGTGGCTCGCGGCCGGGGGAGGCGTCACGGCCGTCGTCGTCGCGCTCGCGGCGCACCCGACCAAGTACGATCTCGATCCGCTGCCGGCCGCGGCGCCGGCGCCGCACCCCGCGACGACCGCCGTCAGGCCGCGCATCGGGGACGATCCGCTGCCGAAGCAACCGGTGATCGCGCCGACGCCGGCGACGTCACCCGTGGCCGCCGCCGCGCCGACGCGGCCCCCCGTCCTGCCGCCGCCCGTGAGGCTGCGACCGGCTTCGGCGCGCGCGATCGTGCACATCGGCTCGCGCGCCGACGACGTGCTGCACAAGCTGGGGCCGCCCGATCGGGTCGAACCGGGCGCCCAGGCGGGCGACGCGACCTTCGTCTACGGGCGGCTCAAGCTCGTGCTGCGAAACGGCCGCGTCGCCTCGGGCGCCGCGGCCGAGTAAGGTGGCCGTGCGCATTCATGAACGAATGCGCACGCACGCGGACGGACAGCCCACCCTGTCCCCCTCGCGCCCTACGGGCGCGACCGCTAGGGGCAGGTCGTCGTCGCCGTGCAGGGCGTGCCGGCGAGGATCGAGCTCGTGGCGGCGGCGACGTAGTCGATGCCGGACGAGGGGCCCGAGTTGGCCCAGCCCATGTTCTCGGCGTCGACGGTCGTGGCGTTGGCCGTGAGGCGGATGCCCACGCCCGTGCCGTAGCACCAGACTTTGTTGCTGTTGGTGTCGCACGTGAGGCCCGGCGAGCGGAAGTTCCAGTTGCCGCCACCCGACTGTCCCGCCGACACGAGGATCTGATCACCCGTGTTCCCGTGGATCGTGTTGGCCACGAAGCTGTTCAGCAGGTCGCGCGAGCCGAAGACGATGCCGCCGCCACCGTTGCCCGTGATGTCGTTGGTCTGGATCGTCTCCTGCGTCGTCGCCGTCACGAGCGTCGCCTCGGCGCGCAGGCCCACGCCCGTGTTGCCCGAGATCTTGCTGTTCTTGAGCAGCGCGCCGACGTTGCCCGTCGAGCCGCGCAGCCACACGCCGACGCCGCCGTTGCTGCTGACGGTCAGCGTGTCGAGCGTGAGCTTGACCACCGAGGCGACGAGCGGCGCGCGCACGACCTCGACGCCGTTGCCGGTGTTGCCGCTGGCCGTGACGTTCGTGATGCTCGCGATCGCGCCCGGCGACGTCGTCCCGCCGTTGAGGTCGACGAGCACGCCGTCGCCGCCGTTGGTCTTCGACTGCACCTTGCGCATGTCGATGTTCGACGCGCTCGTCGTGCCGTTGATGTTGACGCCGTGGAGGCCGTTGTTCTGGAAGAGCAACGCCGCGTCGCTCGCCGTGCCGAGGCTGATGGCCGCGGCGCCGCCGATCTTGAGGCCCGACGCCTTCGTCGCGCCCGTGCCGTTCGAGTCGAGCGTGAGGTAGTTCGCCGTGAGGCTGCCCGCCGTGATCGACACGCCGTCGCCGGTGTTGTTGGTCACCGAGATGGGCGTGGCCGCGGCGCCGCCGAACGTCAGCGTGCCGCCGCTCGTGATGCCCGTGCCGCCGTTCTTCGTGAAGACGGCGCCCGTGGCGACGTTGATCGCGCCGGCCGACGCGTTGAGGCCGTCGGTGGTGTTGTTCGTGATCGTCGCGGCGCCCACGTTGAGCGTGCCGCCCGACATGCTGAGGCCGCGCGTCGTGTTCTTCTCGACGGTCGTCGCGCCGAGCGTGACCGTGCCGCCCGACAGCGTGAGGCCCGCGCCCGTGTTGTCGTGGACGTCGACGCTGCCGAACGACGCCGCGCCGCCCGACTGGACGAGGCCGCCGCCGCCGTTCGTGTCGAGCGAGCCGCTGTTGAAGTTGATCGTCGCCGAACCGGTCGACGTCACCGACTGCGTCATGCCGGCACCCGTGTTGCCCGAGACCGTGAGCGAGTTGCCCGTGAACGTCGAGGTGACGCCCGCGCCCGCCGACACGGCGATGCCCGTGGCGCCGCCGCCCGCGACGGTGACCGTCGTCGCCGTGAGCGAGCCGCTCGACAGCGCGATGTTCGTCGAGGTGTTGCCGCTCACCGTGAGCGGGCCCGTGAGCGACGTCGTCGACGACGCCGTCGAAGAGACGGCGATGCCCGTCGAGAAGCCGCTGACCGTCGCGTTGT
Source organism: Polyangia bacterium (assembly GCA_035549075.1). Taxonomy (GTDB): domain Bacteria; phylum Myxococcota_A; class Polyangia; order Fen-1088; family Fen-1088; genus DASZFV01. Next base: position 283,151 of record DASZRT010000009.1, read on the forward strand.
CGACCGAGGCCTGGCCGCTGCCGAAGACGGCGATGCCGTTCGCGAGCGTCGTGCCGCCCGTGCCCTCGAGGGCGACGTGCGAGACGAGGGCGCCCGCGCCCGTCACCGAGATGGCCGACGACGAGCCGTTGCCGCCGTTGTTGGCGATCGTGAAGCCCTCGAAGATCGAGCCCGTCGAGAGGCTGACCGCGCTGCCGGCGCCGTTGAACGCGATGGTGTAGTTCGCCGGCGTGAGCGGGAGGTCAGACGTCGTGACGATGACGCCCGGGTTGACGACGAGCGGGAACGTCTCGCTCGAGAACGTGCCGCCGCCGCCCGTGGCGATGACCTGGTTGCCCGACGACGTCGCGACCGTGAGGCCCTTCGTGATCGAGGCGAAGCGGCACACCGTCGGCGAGTTGAGGCCCGTCGGGTACTTGCCCGACGCGGCGTCGCTGCCGTTGACCGGATCGACGTAGGCGTTGCCCGTCGCGTTCTCGGGGCACTGGCAGGCCGCGACGCCCGACTTCGTGCCGCACACGAAGCCCGTGGTCGTGCAGACCTCGCCCGCGACCCACGTGTTGCAGCCCGTTCCGTCGCCCGTGCACGTGAGGACCGTGTCGCCCTGGCAGAGCGTCGCGCCCGCCGTCGTGCAGCCCGTGCCGGCGACCGTGCCGACGGTGCGGCAGAGGCAGGCGCCGCTGCCGTCCGCGCCCTGGCAGGTGCGCGTGCCCGTGCAGGCCGTCGGCGTGCCGGCGATGTGGCAGGTGTTGGGATCATCGGCGCACGTGTTGACGTGCGTCGCGTCGGTGCAGTACGTGCCCAGCTGACCGACGGTGCACGTGTTGTCGCAAGAGCAGGCCGTGCCGATGCCCGTGCCTTTGCACGACTCGTGCGTCGGGCAGGCCGTCGTCGCCGAGACGAACGGGCAGCTGTCGGTGTCGACCGTGCAGGTCGACTGCGAGCCGGTACCCGAGCAGAACGTGCCGCCGGCCGTGCACGTCGGATCCGACGGCGCGTTGCAGACGCACGAGTTGCTGCCGGTCGTGCCGCCGCAGCTCTGGTGCGTGCCGCACGTCTTCGTGCTCGCGACGGTGACGCACGACTGCGCGTCGGCCGTGCAGGTCACGACGTCGGTCGAGCCGTTGCAGTACGACCCGGCCTTGCCGTTCGGGCCGCAGGCGGCGGGCGCCGCGTTGCACGAGCAAGCCGCGTTCGGCAGGCTGCCCGTGCAGGTCTGGTTGACGCTGGGGCAAGCGGCCGGCGCGCCCGCGAGGACGTGGCAGCCGTTGACGTCGGTCTGGCAGGTCGCGAGGTTGCCGCTGCCGTCGCAGAAGGTGCCGGTCTGCGAGCATCCCGCGGGATCCGCGTTGCACTTGCAGGTGCCCGACGAGCCGTCGCAGAACTGGTTCTGGCCGCAGTTGTTGGTCGCGTCGATGTAGACGCAGCTCTGCGCGTCGACGGAGCAGTGGATCGAGTTGCCGCCCGTGCAGGCGTTGCCCGCGCCGCCGCCGGGGCAGGCCGCGGGCGTCGTGTTGCAGCCGCACGACGCCGTGCCGTTCGGCCCCGAGCACGTCTGGTGCTCGCCGCAGGCCGACGCGTGATCGATGAAGACGCAGTGGTTGCCGTCGACCGAGCAGGTCGTCACGCTGCCGTTCGAATTCGAGCAGAACGTGCCGCCCGTCGCCGTGCAGCCCGTCGGCGTCGGATCACACGTGCAGTCGCCCGTGGGGTTCGAGCCCGTGCACGACGTGTGCGAGGGGCACGTCACCGTCGAGGCGACGTAGAGGCAACCGTTCGTGTCCTTGGCGCAGGTCGACTTCGTCGACGTCGTCGGGCAGAACGTCGCCGTCTCGCTGCCGCAGTTGGGATCGACGTTGCAGTCGCAGAACGCATTGCCCGCCGTGCCCTTGCACGACTGGTGCGTGCCACAGTCGACCGCCGCGCCCGTCGCGTAGTAGCAGCCGTCGCCGTCGACGGCGCACGTCGTGATCGCGTTGCCGCCCGAGCAGAAGGGGCCCGTCTGATGAAGCGACTGGCACGTGCTGGTGTTGCACTGGCACGCGACGCTCGAGCCCGTGCTCGCGCAGGTCGAGTGCTGGCCGCACGACGCCTCGACGCTCCAGATAGGGCACGAGTTCGCGTCGAGGCCGCACGTCTGGATGCCGCCGGTCGGGCCACAGCGCGAGGCGCCCAGCGTACAGATCGTCGCGCAGCCGCCGTCGGTCGCGTCCGCGTCCGAAGCGTCGGCGTCGGCGCCGCCGTCGGTCACGCTCGTGCTGCCGCCCGTCGCGTCGACGCCGGCGTCGGCGCCCGCCGTGCCGCCACCGCCCGAGCCGCCCG
>DASZRT010000010.1:0-3250 GCA_035549075.1 Polyangia bacterium
GCGACGCCGGCGGTGAACGCGACGGCCGCGCCCGCGAGCGAAGGCCTCCGAAGCGCCGCGACGGCGAACGCCCCCGCGCCGCCCGCGACGATGACGAGCCCGGGCGTCGCGAGCTCGGCCGCGGCGGCGAGCGCGATGCCCGCCGCGAACGCCGCGGCCCACAAAGGAAGGCGCATGCCGCCTTCTCGGACGGCGCGCGAATCGGTTGCGCGATTTCAGCCGACGGCGGCGACGCTGGCTTCGAGGACGCCGACCATCTCGTCGACGTCGGCGAGCGCGACGGTCAACGGCGGGAACAAGTACATCGTGTCGCCGATCGGCCGCAGCAACACGCCGCGCGCGACCGCCTCGCGGTACACGCGATAGCCCGTGCGCCGCGCCGGATCGTGCGGCGTGCCGTCGGCGCGCCCGAGGTCGAGCGCCGCCACCATGCCGCAGCCGCGCACGTTCCGAAACCCGAGGTCGGGCCGGCGCGCCGCGAGCGCCGCGAGCCCGCCGCGCAGCGACGGCCCCACCTCGGCGACGCGCTCCAGGATCCGCTCGCGCGCGAAGACGTCGAGCACGGCGTTGGCGACGGCGACGCCGAGCGCGTTGCCCGTGTACGTGTTCGAGTGCAAGAACGCGCGGCCCGCGGCCCAGTCCGACTCGAACAGCCCGGCGACAGAGTCAGTCGTCAGCACGGCCGAGAACGGCAGGACGCCGCCCGTGAGCCCCTTCGACAACGTCGCGAAGTCCGGCAGAGACCCGCTGGACAGATGGCTCGCGAGGATCGCGCCGAGACGTCCCATGCCCGCCGCGATCTCGTCGGCGATCAGGTAGATGCCGCGCGCGTCGGCCCACGCGCGCAGGCGGCGCAGCAGGTCGGGGCTGTAGACGCGCATCTCGCCCGCGGCCTGCAGCACGGGCTCATAGACGACGGCGGCCAGCGTCTCGGCCTCGGCGTCGAGCGCGCGCTCGAGCGCGGGCCACTCGGCGCTCGCGTCCATCCAGCGCGGATCCTCGGGCCCGCTGCGGTAGGGAAGGCCGCCGAGCTTCGTCACGGGGAACATGAGCGCGCGGTACGGCGACGCGTAGAGATCGCAGTCGCCCACCGACAGCGTCGCCAGCGTCTCGCCGTGGTAGCCGTTGGCGAAGGCCGCGAAGCGCGCGCGCGCGGGCTGCCCGCGCTGCGCTTGCGCCTGCACGGCCATCTTCAACGCGATCTCGACGGCCGTCGATCCGTCGCCGCCGAAGAACACCTTGCCGAAGTGCCCGGCGCGCCGACCCGCGGGCGCGTCCGGTCCCCACGCCGACGCGTCGGCGCCGTTGGCGGCCGCGAGCAGCCGCTCGCACAGCCGAACGAGCGGCTCGTTCGTCGTGTTGGCGGCGATGACGTGCTCGAACGCGTCAGCCTGCGCGCGCAGCGCCCCCATCAATGCAGGGTGCCCGTGCCCGAGCGCCTTGCACCACCAGCTGGAGATCGCGTCGAGCACCTCGCGCCCGTCGGCCAGCTTCAACCGCGCGCCGCGCGCGCCGACGACGGGCAGCGGCGGGAACTCGTCGTAGTCCCGCATCTGCCCGCACGGATGCCAAAACACCGCGCGGTCGCGCGCGCGCAGATCGTCGGGGCTCACGCGGCCGAACTTAGCACCGGCGGCCGGCGGCAGCGGCGCCGCTATCTCTTGCCGTCGCCGAAGATGTCGTCGCCCACGAGGCTGTCGCGGCGGCGCTTCTCGTTGCCGGTGGGCGTAGGCGGCGGCGCTTCGTGCTCGCGCTTCTTGCCCCCGCCGTGGCTCGGCGCCGCGAGCGCGACGGCGAGCTCGACCTCGGCGCCGGGCGCGACGTCGAACGTGCGGTCGACGGCGGGGCGGCCCGCGGCCTCGACGCGCAGCGTGTGCGGCGCGCCTGGCGCGACGTCGGGGATGCTGGCCTCGCGCACGCCGTCGGCGATCGCCTTGCCGTCGAGCAGGACGCGCGCGCCGTCCCCGCCCGCGCCGGTGATGACGACGTGGGCGCGGCCCTTCGCGGGCGGCGCGGGCACGGCGGCGACGGGCGTCGGCGCGACGGGAGCGGGCGCGGCGACGGGCGCGGGCGCGTCTTCCTTCTTCTTGCCGCTGCCGCCGGCAAAGACGACGGCGACGATCGCGACGACGGCGGCGACGCCGACGGCGCCGAGCGCGTAGAGCGGTCGCTTGTCGCGCGCCGGCAGCTGCGTCTTCTGGATCGTCGAGTACGTCGGCGACAGCGTGTCGGGCGAGGCCGGCGTCGACGCCGCCGTGATGGGCGTCGACCGGATCTCCGTGCGCGCCGACGTGAAGCCCGCGGGCACCATGGTCTCCGTCGGCAAGGCCGCCTCGAGCAGCCGCCCGAGCTCGGCCGCCGTCTGCGGGCGCTTCGCCTGCTCCTTCTCGAGGCACTGCAAGATGAGCCGATCGAGCGCGGGCGGCACGGGCGCCCACTTCGACGGCGGCGGCGGCACCGTCATGAGGTGGTGCGTGATGAGCTCGGCGAAGCCGCCGTCGAACGGCAGCCGGTGCGCGAACATCTCGTAGAGGATCACCCCCAGCGCGTAGATGTCGGTGCGCGCGTCGATGCCCTCGCCGCGGCACTGCTCGGGCGCCATGTACGCGGGCGTGCCCATCATCGTGCCCGTCTGCGTCTTCGACTTGGCGTCGCCCTCGCCCATGAGCTTGGCGATGCCGAAGTCGAGCAGCTTCGCGAACGACTCGCCGTGCTGGGGCACGGCGACCCAGATGTTGTCGGGCTTGAGGTCGCGGTGGACGATGCCCTGCCGGTGCGCGGCCTCGAGCGCCTCGCAGATCTGCTTCAAGATGCGGCGGCTCTCCGTCGCGCCGAGCGGTTTGTCTTTGAAGCGATCGGACAGCGAGCTCCCCGTGAGGAACTCCATCGCGAAGTAGTGGCGCTGATCGGGCAGCCACCCGAACGAGAAGATGTCGACGATGTTGGGGTGGCCGATCTTGTTGACGGCGCGCGCCTCGTCGACGAAGCGCCGCACGACCTCGGGGTTCGAGGCGATGTGCGGCGCGATCACCTTGATGGCGACGCGCTTGCCGATGACGGGCTGGATCGCCGAGTAGACGGCGCCCATGCCGCCCTCGCCGATCTTCTTCTGGACCCGGTACTCGCCGATCTCGGTGCCTTCGACGAGGTCGCCAGCCATGCCGGCGAGCCCGTGTCGTCGGTCCATCGTCGGTTCGTTGGTGTTCTCGTCCGCCATGCGTCGTTCGGGGCCCGCGTGCGGGCCCGCCTA
>DASZRT010000011.1:0-3308 GCA_035549075.1 Polyangia bacterium
GCTCGGGCGGGCCCGGCACGGCGCCAGCGGGTGTGAGGTCGAAAGGGCCCTGGAAGCTCCGCGCGGCCGAGTCCCCGAACCCCTCCAGCACTGCACTCGCTACGTTCTGCCGCTGAACCACCTCAGACGTCGCAGTGGTTGAGTTCAGCAATGGAGTTGGAGCGCTTCATGTTGCCGCTGCATCAGAGTGAGCGTAGCGAACGAGTTCAGTGACGAGAGGCGCGGCTCTGCTGCGCCGGCCCCATCGGGACGCGGGGGAGGGCCCGCGGGAGGGGCGAAAGCCCCTTCCGCGAAGCGAAGCGCTAGTACGGGTGGCCGCTGGCGGCGGCGTGTTTTTGGCGGCGCGCGACGATCACGAACAGGAGGCCGGAGATCCCGAAGGCGACGATCGCGCTCATGAGCGCTTTGGGCAGCGTCGAGCCGTCGTAGAGCTTGCCGACGACGGGCGGCGCCGAGGCGTTGCCTAGCACGTGGATGCCGAACAGGAACACCGACTGCAGCGTCGCCGCGAACTGCGGCGGCCCCAGCTCGTCGACGACGGCGGCCGACGGGCCGTTGTAGACCGACAGCAAGAACGCCGCGCCCGCCGTGAGCACCATGAACGGCAGCTTCGGCTCGGTGAACAGCGCCGCCGTCCCCACGGGCACGGCCAGCAGCATCGAGATGCCGATCGTCAGCGAGTGGCCGCCCGCGGCGCGCTTGTTGAGCTTGTCGCCCGCGTAGCCGCCCACGAGCACGCCGCCGACGCCGCACACGAGCCCGACGAACAGCATGTACAAGCTGCCGACGGTGACCGAGAGGTGGCGCACCTCGATGACGAGGTGGCGCGTCCAGAAGATGAGCGCGCTCGCGCCGAACGTCGCCGTGATGCCGCCCGCGAGCGCGAGGATGTACGTCGGCTTGAGCAAGTACTTCCACGCGGGCAGGCGCGTCGGCAGCTCGATGCGCTCGGGCGCGGCGATGAAGGCCGATGACAGCGCGAGCAGCATCGACGGCGCGCCCGCGAGCCAAAAGACATGGCGCCACCCGATGAGCGGCTCGAGCAGCGCGCCGAGGCACAGGCCCAGCGTCCCACCGAGCGCCATGCCGACGTTGTAGATGCCCATGGCGCGGCCGCGGCGCTCGGGCGGCGCGTCGGCGCACAGCAGGGCGTTGGCGCTGGGGCCGTAGGCGCCTTCGCCGATGCCGACGAGCGCACGGAAGAAGAGCAGCATCGGGAACGACGTCGAAAGCGCCGAGCCGATCGTCGCGATCGACCACACGAGGATGCCCGCGAAGATCACCTTGCGCGGCCCGACGCGATCGGCGACCGGGCCCGACACGAGGGAGGCGATCGCGAACACGATGAGGTTCGCCGTCGCGAGCAGGCCCGTCTCGGCGCCCGTGAGATGGAACGCCTCACGAAGCGCGGGCTCCATGCCGTAGACGACTTGGCGGTCGAGGTAATTGAAGCCGTTGACGAGCGTCAGCAGCGGCAGCGGCGGCACGCCGCGCCGGCGCGTGGGCGAGGGCGACGTCGACGTGGAGCCGGCGGCGGCGACGCTCAACGCAGACTCTCGAGACAGGCGACGGCCTCCGGCGTGGCCCAGTTGCGGCTGTTCGCGAAGTAGTAGCGGACGTGCCCCGACGGATCGACGAAGTACGTCTCGGGGTATTGAGTCGTGCCGAAGGTCTTGGGGATCGTGTGGCTCTCGTCGAGCAGCACGCCGATCTTCGTGCCTTTGACGAAGAACTTCCGGATCGGCTCCCAGCCGTCGTCGACGCTCACGGCGAGCAGGCGCATGTCCGTGCCCTCGATCGTGTTCGCGAACGCCTCGAGCGACGGGACCTCCTCGACGCACGGCGGGCACCAGGTGGCCCAGAAGTTCACGGCCACCGGGTGGCCGCGCTGCGCGCTCAGCGACACCTTGTGCCCCGTGGCGTCGGTCAACTCGAAGTCGGGCGCCGGCGCGTTCCGCAGCTTCTCGGGCAGCGGGTCGGGCTGCAGCGAGCGGCAGGCGTTCTCGCGCGTGCGCGACAGCGTCTCGCTCGCGGCCGCGAAGAACCTCACGGCGACGAAGCACATCGCCGCCGCCGTGATCGCGGCCGGCAGCAGGAACGTGCGGCGCGCAGCCCGAAGGCTCGACGCGGGCGGCGCTTTCTCGACGGTCTTCCTCGTGTCCTTCGCCATCAAACCCCCAGGCCTACCACGGCGGCGATCGCGCGCACGGATTCCATGAGCTTCTCGAAGCCCGCGGGCGTGAGCGACTGCGGCCCGTCGGACAGCGCCTTCTCGGGCTGCGGGTGAACCTCGACCATGAGGCCGTCGGCGCCCAAGGCGACCGCGGCGCGCGCGAGCGCGGGCACCGACGCGCGGTCGCCCGTGCCGTGCGACGGGTCGATGATGATGGGCAGGTGCGTGAGCCGCTTGATGAGCGGGATCGAGCCCAAATCGAGCGTGTTGCGCGTCATCGTCTCGAACGTGCGGATGCCGCGCTCGCACAGGATGACGTCGTAGTTGCCCTGCTTGAGGATGTACTCGGCCGCCAGCAAGAACTCGTTGATGGTCGCCGACAGCCCACGCTTGAGCATGACGGCTTTCTTCTGCGCGCCCACGGCCTCGAGCAGCGAGAAGTTCTGCATGTTGCGCGCGCCGATCTGCAGGACGTCGGCGTACTTGCCGACGAGCTCGACGTCGCGCGTGTCCATGACCTCGGTGACGATCGGCAGGCCGGTCTTGGCGCGCGCGTCGGCGAGGATCTTGAGGCCTTCTTCTTTGAGGCCCTGAAAACCATAAGGGGACGTGCGCGGCTTGAAGGCGCCGCCGCGCAGGAAGTGCGCGCCCGCGGCCCTGACGGCCGTCGCGACCGTGTCGACCTGCTCTTTGCTCTCGACGGCGCACGGGCCGGCGATGACGCCGAACCGACCGCCGCCAATCTGGGCCATGTTCGCACCTTGGCCGATCTTCACGACCGTGTCGTCCGGCTTCACCTCGCGCGAGACGAGCTTCCACGGCTTCGAGACGGCGACGGCGTCGGCGACGCCCGACATCACCGTGAAGATGCCGGCCTCGACCGGGCCCTGGTTGCCGGTGATGCCGATCGCGAGGCGCGTCGCGCCCGGGATGTTGTTCGGCGTGAAACCGAGCTCCCGCACCTTCTTCTCGACGGCCGCGACGTCCTCATTGGACGCGTCGGCCTTCATCAGAATGAGCATGACTTTCGATTGTATCCGAGGACGTTGATTTATCGACGGGAGGCGCGGCTCTGCCGCGCCGGCAAACGATTCAAGATCGGGGGAGGCCCGCGGAGGGGGCGCCAGCCCCCACC
>DASZRT010000012.1:0-2367 GCA_035549075.1 Polyangia bacterium
CCGACGCCGCGCCCGAGAGCCCCGAGCTGCGCGAGGTGCGGCGCTTCGAGGAGCAAGCGTTCCCGCGCGCGCGACCGCTCGAGCCCGCGGACATCGACGACGCCGGGGGCGACGTGCCGCTGCCCGGGCGCTGGGGCGGCAGCGGCGATGTGCCCGCCGAGCTGCGCACGCCCGCGATGCCCGCGCGCCCGACGGCGGCCGACGCCGCGGCGGCGCCGCCCGACTCCGAATGGCTGCGCGCGCTCAAGCTGCCCGAGCTGCCCGTGCGCTGGGATCCGCTCGTGCTGCGCTACCTCGACTACTTCAAGAGCGACGCGCGCGGGCACGCGATCATGGCGGGGTGGCTGCGGCGCGCGGGCCGCTTCCGCGCGATCTTCGAGAAGGCGCTCGAGCGCCACGCGCTGCCGAAGGATCTCATCTACGTCGCCATGGTCGAGAGCGGCTTCGACACGGGTGCCCGCTCGCGCGTCGGCGCGGGCGGCATGTGGCAGTTCATGCCGGGCGCGGCGCGCGCGTACGGGCTCGAGGTCAGCTACTGGCTCGACGCGCGCTGCGATCCCGAGCGCTCGGCCGAGGCCGCGGCGCGCTACCTCAAAGATCTCTACGTGCGCTTCGGCTCGTGGCCGCTCGTGTTCGCGGCCTACAACGCCGGCTACGGCGCCGTGCTGAAGTCGATCACGGCCTACAACACCAACGACTTCTGGGAGCTCGTGAAGCACGAGTCCGGCCTGCCGTGGGAGTCGAGCATCTACGTCCCCAAGATCATGGCGGCGGCGATCGTGGGCGCGAACGCGGCGACGTTCGGCTTCGGCGACGTCGTGTCGGATCCGGCCTACGTCTACGAAGAGGTCGAGGCGCCGCCGGGCACGGCGCTCGCGACGGTCGCGCGCGCGGCCGGCGTGCGCGTCGAGACGCTCGAGACGCTGAACCCGCAGCTGGTTCGCGATCGCACGCCGCCCGATCGTGGGCCTTCGCGCGTGCGCCTGCCGCCGGGCACGGGCGCGACGTTCGCGCAGAGCTTCGAGGCGGCGCGTGCCGCCAACGATCGTACCGAGACCGTCGTGCTCAGGTTCGGCGAGACGCTCGACGACGTCGCGCGCGCGCGCGGCACGACGGCGCGCGAGCTCAAGCGGCTGAACGGCGTCAAGGACACGCTCGAGCTGCGCGCCGGCGTCAGCATCGTCGTGCCGCGCAAGGGCGCGCCACCGACGAAGGTCAAGCCGCGCGACAAAGACACCGTCGCCGAAGACACGAAGACGGACGACGCGCCCGGCCCCGACGACGACCTCACGATCGTCGCCGTGCCCGATCGCTCGTTCGCCTACGAGGGGCGCGAGCGCGTGTTCTACCGGACGCGGGACGGCGACGGGCTCGAGGACATCGCCGAGGCGTTCGGCGTGCGCGCCGACGAGCTCACCGAGTGGAACAACGTCGACGCGACGGCGAAGCTGCACCCGCACATGGTGCTGCAGATCTTCGTGCGCAAGGACTTCGACCCCGTGGGCGTGCTGCTGCTCGACCCGGCGAAGGTTCGCGTCGTGACGCTCGGGTCGGAGGAGTTCCTCGAGCTCGAGACGGCGCGCAAGGGCCGCAAGCGGCTCACGATCACGACGAAGGCGGGCGACACGCTCGTCAAGGTCGGGCGGCGCTACGGCCTCACGCCGGGCGATCTCGCGCGCATCAACCGCTTCTCGTACAACACCGAGCTGCACGAGGGGCAGCGCATCGTCGTCTATTCGCCGACGGGCGACGCGCCCCGCGAGGTCACGATGGGCCTGACGCCCGAGCCGAAGCGGCCCAAGGGTCCGGCGCCCGTCGTCGGCAAGGGCGGGGCGCACGGCACGGCCGTCGCGTCGCGCACGACGCCCAAGCCGGCGCTCAAGGGGGGCGTCTCGCATCCGGCGCCGGCGCGTCCGGTCGCGGCGAAGGGTCCTGCGACGCCCGCGCCGAAGAAGAAGTAGGCGATGACGCGCCTGCAGGTCGGCGACGAGCACGCCGGCAGCCGGCTCGACCACGTCTTGGGGGTGCTCGTGCCGGGCCTCGGGACGTCGGGCGCGCGCCGGTTGCTCGCCGCGGGTGCCGTTCGCGTCGACGGGCGCGCCGCGCGCAAAGGCCATCACGTGGCGGCGGGTCAGACGATCGAGATCGACGACGCACCGGTCGGCGCGGCGGTCGACGCCGCGCGCGCGCCGAGCGAAGGCGAGCCGACCGTCGCGTGGCTCTACGTCGACGACGCGATCGTCGCGATCGACAAGCCGCCGGGCGTGCCGTCCCATCCGCTGCACGTCGGCGAGCGCGGCACGGCCGCGGGCGCGATCGCGGCGCGCTTCCCCGAGTGCGCGGCGGCGTCGCCCGACGCGCGCGAGG
>DASZRT010000013.1:0-48240 GCA_035549075.1 Polyangia bacterium
GCCAGCGCCGACCCCCGCGCCCGCCGACGACACGCCCGCGGCCGCGCCGCCGCCCGCCAAGAAGCCCGCGCGCGCCGCCGCGCCCAAGGCTGCTGCCGCGCCCGCCGCCGACGACAACGGCGACGACGATCAGTCGGCGCCCGGCCAAGACGCCGTCGAGGCCGCGCTCGACGCGCTCGCGTCACAGGTGCGGGGCTGCTTCGTGAAGTACCAGATCAAGGGCACGGCCCGCGTCCGCCTCGTCGCGACGCCCGCCGGCACCGCCGAGTCCGTCAACGTCACGGGCGACTTCGAGGACACGCCGACGGGGCTGTGCGTCGAGTCGGTGATCTCCGGCGCGAAGCTGCCCACGTTCAGGGGCCCGCCGCTGAAGCTGAGCCAGTCGTACCAGCTTCGGTAGGGCAGTAGGGGAGGGATCCGCTATCTGGGCGGTTGCGCGCGTTCGAGCGCCGACAGCCTGCGCGCCGTGAAGACGAGAAGCGCCGCGAGCAAGGCCAGCAACCCCAGCGCCGCCGCGATCGATCCGATCAGGAACGCGCGGCTCCCGGGCGTCACGCGGAGCGGACCCACCGCCGTCATCGTCGGCTCGCCTTCGGGAGCGCCCGGCGCGATCGTGAAGACGACGGCGACGGCCGCGGGATCCAGCCCTGCGACGCTGCCCGCGACGAGCTTCTGGACGTCTTCGCGCGTGATGGGCGTGCGCCCCGCGCCCGTGGCGACCAAAACGGCGCCGCGCGCGCCCGCGCGCGGCTTCGTGTCGACCGCGAGCGGATCGGTCTCTTCGAGCACGAGGTGGACGCGCGCGCTCACGACGCCGTCGACACTCTCGAGCGTGCGTTCCAGCTCGCCCGCGAGCGCGTCGACGTAGCGCGCGCGTTCTTCGGACGGCGTGGGGATGAGGCTGGGCTGGCCGTAGGTCTCGGCGAACCCGCGCCGCTTCTCGCGCGGCAAGCCGAGCGCGCGCAGCAGGTCGAGCGCCCTCGCGCCGTCGCCGCGCGACACGCGCAGCGTGTACGTCGCGCCCGACGAGCCGCCGCCTTCGTCGGGGATTTTCTCGGCGCCGATGCCCGCCCGTTCGAGCGCGCGCGAGGCTTCATTCGCGCCCCGCTCGTCGATGCCCTGGAGCACGTTCGTCGAGCACGCACCGGCGCCGAGCGCGATCAGGATCGTTGCGACGCCCCCAAACGTTCTCCATGTCTCCCGCCGCAACGTCATCGGCGCGTTGATAGCACGATTCGTCAAACCTGCGTGCCCAGCGTCTGCTTCACGGCTCCGACGAGCTTGTCGGTCGCGCGCGTGAGCACCTCGACCGTTTGCGAGTAACGAAACACGGTGGCCTGCATGGCGATCAGCTCGCCCGGCGTAAACGTCTTCCCTTTTGCCGCCGCCTCCAGCAGCGCGTCGATGCGCGCCTCGCCTTTGTTGACGTCGTCGAGCGCGCGCGCGAGGTTCTTCGCGACAGGGGAGGGCGCCTCGGGCTTCGCCGCGGCGGGCACGGGTGGCTTTGCGGCGGGTGGCGCGGCGCCAGCTCGAATCTCTCTGTCACCCGCGCGCAACACCTCGACGAATGAGGGGCCGCCTTTTCCCGCGGGTTTCGGGGGCGTTGGCTTCGCGGGCGCCGCCGCGCCAGTCGTGGACGCGATTTTCATCGCGCACGTATCGGCCCGCGCCGCTCGCGGTTGCTACAAAACGTCCTGCATCTCGGCGCGTAGCAAGTCCACGGCGCGCGCGTGCAGCCGGCAAGCCCACGACTTCGACAGCCCCATCTCGGCGCCCGCTTCTTCGAGGTTCTTGTCGCCGAAGTAGTACATCTCCATGAGCTTCCGCTCTTTTTCGGGCAGCTTTTGAATCGCCTCGCGGACGCGCTTTCCCAGGCGGCCCGTGTCGATCGCCGCGTCGGGCGCCGCGAACGTCTCGTCGGCCACCGACGACGCCGCCTCGAGCGACGTGATGTGAACGGCCGCGACGCCCGACAACGCCTGCGCGACAGCTGCGAGCGCCTCTTCGGCCGCGCCCTTCGGCGCGGGCGCGCCCTCGGGGTTGTCGGCGGCGCGATCGGCGTGGCTCTGCAAGTACTCGTTGGCGCGCTCTTCGGCGCGGTAGCGCGCGTAGTCGGCGCGCGAGTACCAGCCCATCGTGCGCAGGCCGTCGTACATCGCGCCGCGGATGCGGTAGTACGCGAACGTCGTGAACGCGACGCCGGGGCGCGCGTCGTAGCGCTCGGCCGCTTCGACCAATCCCTTCGATCCGTACGCGACCAGGTCGTCGTACTCGATCGTCGCCCCCAACGATTTCTTCACCTTGCGCGCGATCGCCTGCACGAGCGACAGGTGCTGCTCGACGAGCTTGTTGGTCTCCGACGCCGCCGTCATCCCGGTGGCCCGACAATACAGCGAGGTTGCGTTCGCGGGTCAAGTAAGCGAGGAAGGCGCATGGCCCAGTTTCGCTCGCTCTCGGCCGACGACGTTCGCGAGATCCTCGCGGCATTCGGCGGTCCCGCTTACGTCTCGCACGCGCCCGTCGCCGCCGGAACGATCAACACCAACGTTCGCGTCGAGACCGCCGACGGCCTGCGCTTCCTGCGCATCAACGAAGGCAAGACGCGCGAGGACGTCGAGCGCGAGGGCGCGATCGTCGCCCACGTCGCCGCGCGCGGCGTGCCGACGCCGCCGCCGGCGCGCACGGCGGCGGGCGCGCCGTTCGTCGAGTGGCGCGGGCTCTTCGTGTCGATGTTCCCTTGGATCCCCGGGCGCACGCTCACGCGCGCCGAGGTCACGCCCGCGCACGCGGCGTTGGTCGGCGGCGCGCTCGCGCGCCTGCACCTCGCGAGCGAAGGCTTCGCCGATCGCCGCCCCGGCCGCTACGAGCCCGAAGAGATCGATCGCCGCGTGCGCCACGTCGAGACGCTCGCGAAGCCCGAGCTCGTCGGCCCGATCGCCGTCGTGGGACTCGCGCTCGCCGAGCTGGCGCGCGAGCGCGCGCCCGAGCTGCCGACGGGCCTCATCCACGGCGACCTCTTCATCGACAACGTGTTGTTCGCCGAGAGCGCGAACGCGGAGCTCACGGCGCTCATCGACTTCGAGCAGGCGTCGTGGGGCCGCTTCGCCTACGACGTCGCGGTGACCTTGCTCGCCTTCGGCTACGGCCGTCACGACTTCCGCGCCGACGTCACGCGCGCCTTCCTCGAGGCCTACGCGGCCGTGCGGCCGTTCGCGCCCGCCGAGCGCGCGGCCTTCGGCGCCGAGCTGCGCTTCGCCGCCTGCCGCTTCGCCGTCACGCGCATCACCGACGTCCACCTGAAGCGCGGCACGGGCGCGCCCGGCGGCAAGGACTTCAACCGCTACCTCGCGCGCCTCGGCTCGGTCGAGGTCCACCTCGCGACGCGCGATCATCTGCTCGATCTGCCGTGAGAGCTGATTTGACGATGGGAGGCGCGGCTTCGCCGCGCCCGCGTGAACCACGATCGACGGGCAGGGCCCGCGGGAGGCTCATCATTCGTCACATCTCGCCGGAGGACGGTTCTCTTGTCGGGCGGCGGGCGCTCGCGGGAACGGGTCCTGCCGCTGCGGGGTCCTCCCCGCTGAGTCTTTTCCCTCGGGTACCGTCGTTGTTCTGGTGCCGTGATCAACCGGCGGCTGATCCCCATGGACTGCCTCGGGAAAAAGCCTCATCGGGGTCCCCCCCCCTCCGCGTCACCCGTTCCCGCTCGCTTCCCGCCGCCGGCGGGAGCGGCCGATCCCGCCAAAGTCGATCCGGTTCGGATGGATTCGTATCGAGACGATCGGGTCGTGTTGTCGGCGGGGTGCAGCCCGTGGAACGGGTGGCAGTGAGGGAAGGGGCCCGCTGAAGCTTTTTTTCGCGAGTCCATGGGGATCCGTCCGCTTGCACCGACGAGCACGAGTCACTCGAGGCCCGAAAAAAAGTTCAGTGGGAAGGGATCGCCGAGCTGACAGGACCCGTTCCGCGGGATGCACCCCGCCCTCACCCGAGACGAGTCCTCCGGCGAGATGTGACGAATGATGAGGCGGGGCGCGTCAGCCCCTTCCGCGCGTCATTTGCGGACCATGCTGATGTACTTGCGGAGCGTGTCCTTGCGCTCGTCGTCCATCTCGACGTAGCGGATGCCCATGTCCATCGGCGGGTCGCGGTTCGCCCATACGACCTCGCCTCGCACGGCGATCGAGGCGTCGAGGTCCGGGAAGTTCAGGACGAGGTCGACGACGGTGCCCACCTCTTCGACGCCCGAGGTCTGGATGCAGACGCCACCGAGCGAGATGTTCTGGATGCGGTGGAAGAGGAGCACCTCGTTCCCCGTGAAGTCGACGTAGGCGTTGACCTCGTAGCGAGGAAACTCGCGGGGTTGCTCCGACGATTCCGGTGTCACCATGGGCTCCTCCCGCGGGGCGCCTGGCGCCCTGGGCCTGCGACTATCGCATGTCCCCGAAGGCCGTCAAACCGAGCGTAAACGCCAGGGGAGGCGCTTGCCAATCTGGCACTCGGCCCCCGCGCGCCGCGCCGATCCGTCCCGCGGCGCTCGGGCGCGTCGATGAGGCTCGCGCGTGATCCTCTCGGAATCCTTGAGGCAATCCTTGGAATCGCGGTAAGGAACGGTTCGTGCTTGGTCTCCCCGCGATGTTTGGAACCACGAGCGCCCGCTTCGTCCTCGCCCTGACGTTGGTGTCGGGCGTGGCCGCGACGACGACGGGCTGCGGCCACAAGGACTACTTCCCGGGCACGACGATCGTCCGCAGCGACACGAACCGGAAGATCGTCGAGACCGTCGAGGAGTACCGGAAGCGCCTCCTCGAGCACAACGTCGAGGGTCTGCTCGTGCTCGCGTCGGAGCGCTACTTCGAGGACTCGGGGACGCCGCGCTCTGACGACGACTACGGCTACGACGGCCTGCGCCTCGTGCTCGAGAAGCAGCTCAAGCGCGTCAAGTCGATGCGTTACGAGATCGAGTACCGGAACATCAACATCACCGGGAACCGCGCGGAGGTCGAGGTGTTCCTCGACGGCTCGTTCGAGCTGGCCGCCGACGCCGGCGATCGTTACCGCCGCGTCAACGACTACCACCGCTTCGTCCTCGAAGAGAAGGACGACAAGTGGAAGTTCCTGAGCGGCATGTAGCGATTTCCCGTTGGTGGTAGGGTCGAGGGTGATGGACGCGTCGCCCCCCGAAGCTCCAGACCCACGCATCGGCAGCGTGCTGCAGGGCCGCTACCGAATCTTGTCGCGCATCGCCTCGGGCGCGATGGGCGTCGTCTACCGCGGCGAACGCGTGCAGCTGGGGCGGCCCGTGGCCGTGAAGTTCCTGCACCCGTGGATCGCGTCGCAGCAGGCGTTCATCACGCGCTTCGACACCGAGGCGCGCGCCATGAGTCGGCTCGGCCATCCCAACTGCGTGTCGGTCATCGACTTCGGCGTCGAGGGCGCGCCGTACCTCGTGATGGACTTCGTCACGGGGCGGACGCTGCGCGAGGCGATGGGCGGCGCGCGCTTCCCGGTCGCGCGCGCGCTGCACGTCGTGCGGCAGCTGCTCGCCGGGCTCGCCCACGCGCACGCCCAGGGCATCATCCACCGCGACCTCAAGCCCGAGAACTTGTTGTTGTCGGAGGAGGCGGGGCTCGTCGACCACCTGCGCATCCTCGACTTCGGGCTCGCGAAGCTGCGCGACGGGCCGGCGATGACGGCGGGCCTCGCCGTCGGCACGCCGAGCTACATGTCGCCCGAGCAGACGGGCGCCGAGGGCGCGATCGACGCGCGAACGGATCTGTATGCCGTGGGCGTGCTGCTGTTCGAGCTGCTCACGGGGCGGAAGCCGTTCCAGTCGGAGAACGTGGGCGAGCTGCTGCTCATGCACCGCGAGCGGCCCGCGCCGCTGCTGCGGTCGGCGGCGCCCGACGCTGGTTTCTCAGCGGCGCTCGAGGGCGTCGTCGACAAGGCGCTCGCGAAGATGGCGGACCAGCGGTTTCAGTCGGCGGCCGCGTTCGGCGAGGCGCTCGACGCGACGCCCGAGGGCCGCGGCGGCGCCGTGCCCAAGCCGGCCGTGCTCGCGCCGGCGGTCAAGGCGCCGGCGAGCGTGCCGGCGGCGGACGCGACGATCGTCGAGTCGCCGTCGACGATCGAGCGCATCGTTCGAGGTGATCCCGCGCCGGTCGCGAAGGCGGATCGGCGCCGCGTGTGGCTCGGCGTCGGGCTGGGCGCGGCCGCCGTCGCCGCGCTGCTCATCGGACGCGGCCTGCGCGGCGGCGAGGGCACGCCCGCGACGACGACGACGACCGTGGCGCACGCGACGACCACGTCGACATCGGCCGGCGCGCCGAAAGCGACCGCGCCCGTGAAGGACGACGAGCGGCTCGCCGAGGCGCGCCGCTCGCTCGCGCGCGGCGACTGGGAGCAGGCGCTGGATCAGCTCGCGCGCCTGCGCGCCGAATCACCCGACGACGCCGAGGCCGCGTACCTCATGGCGACGATCGATCTCGAGCACAAGCGCTGGTCCGATGGCCTCGCCGCGGCGCAGATCGCCGTTCGGAAAGATCCGGCATTGAAGTCCGACGCCGACTTGATCCGCGACGCGATCGCGTCGCTCGCGAGCGACGCGGCCTACGAGCGCGCGCAGGCGCTCCTGCACGGGATGGGCGCGGCCGCGACGCCGTTCTTGAAAGAGGCGGCGCGCCACGACGCGAACCCGAAGGTGCGCGAGCGGGCCGCGGAGCTCCTCGAGGGCGGCGGCCGATCGAGCTGGAGCTGGTCGGGCGGACGGGCGAGCTCGGGCGGCTCGGTGTTTCACCGCTGAGAGGAGACCTTCACCTGCTCACATGGGGATGCAGGACGTGGTCGTCGGATCGCACACGTTGCCGGTGGCGCACTGGCTCGAGTCGGCGCAAGTGTCCTTGAAGCAGGTCGCGTTCGCCGTGTTGCAGGCGTAGGCGCCGCAATCCATCGCGGTGCCGGCGCCGCAGCCGCCGTGGCCGTCGCAGAAGCGATCGGACGTCGCCGTGCTCTGGCCGGAGCAGGTCGCGGCCGCGCACATCGTGCCGCCGCCGTAGAACTCGCAGGCGCCGAAGCCGTCGCACAGGCCGTCGGTGAGGCATCCCATCGTGCCGAGGTCCTTGCACGTGTTGGTAGGGTCGGACGAGCCGGCGCCTACGTTCGTGCACGTGCCGGCCGATCCGGGGATGGCGCAGCTCTGGCACTTGGGGCACGCGGCCGAGCCGCAGCACACGTTCTCGACGCACTGGCCGGCCGTGCACTCGCTGTTCTTCGCGCACGTCGCGCCGAGGTCCTTCGTCGCCGTGCACGTCGTGCCGTTGCAGTAGTAGCCCGGGACGCAATCGCCGTCGCCGGCGCACGAGCCGGCGCAGTTGCCGCCGGTGCCGCACTTGTACGGCGCGCACGAGGCCGTCGTCGCCATGCAGGCGCCCGTCGCGCACGTGCCGGGCAGCGTCTTCGTCGCCATGCCCGTGGGGCACACGGCGGGCGAGCACTGGGTCGCGGGCGCGTAGGACTGGCAAGAGCCGTTGCCGTCGCACAGGCCGTTCGTCCCGCATGAGGTCGCGCCTTGATCGGCGCAGCCGAGGCGCGGGTCGGGCTGGTTCACCGGCACGTTCGTGCACGTGCCGGTCGAGCACGAGACGCACGAGCCCGTGCAGGCGGTGTCGCAGCAGACGCCGTCGACGCAGTGGCCGAACGCGCACTGGTTGGGCGCGGCGGGGTTGCAGGCGGCGCCGTTCGCCTTCTTGGCGGCGCACACGCCGCCCACGCCCGTGCAGTACGTGCCCGAGGCGCAGTCACCATCGGAATTGCAGGCGTTGTTGCACGCGCCCGCCGAGCACGTGTACGGCGAACAGGCCATCGTGCCGACGACGCAGGTGCCGCCGTTGCACGCGCCCGCGAGCTTGAGCGTCGCGGTGCTCGCGCACGTCGCCTGCGAGCACGTCGTGCCGTTCGCGTACTTCTGGCAGTTGCCGGCGCCGTCGCACTTGCCGTTCGTGCCGCAGGTGGCGGCGCCCTGGTCGGTGCACGTGCCGTCGTCGGTGCCGGCGCTGACGGGCGCGCAGGTGCCGTTGCCCGAGATGTTGCAGGCCTGGCAGCCGGGACAGCTGGCCGAGCCGCAGCACACGCCGTCGGTGCAGTGGCCCGTCGAGCACTGGCCGTCGGCCGTGCAGGCCGCGCCGCCGGCCTTCTTGAGCACGCACGTGCCGCCGACGCCCGTGCAGTAGTAGCCGGTCGTGCAGTCGGTGCTGCTGCCGCAGGTCGTTTGGCAGGCGGTGACGCCGTTGCAGAAGTAGGGCGCACACGACTGCGTCGGCTTCGAGCACACGCCGGCCTGGCACGTGCCCGCCATGACGAGCGAGCCCGCGCCCGAGGGGCAGGTCGCGAGCGAGCAGCTCGTGCCGTCGCCGTAGTTCTGGCAACCGCCGTTGCCGTCGCACTTGCCGTTGTTGCCGCAGCTGGCGGCGCCCTCGTCGGCGCAGAAGCTCGCGGGCGCGGGCGTGCCGGCGGCGACGGGCGAGCACGCGCCCGTGCCCGACAGGTTGCAAGCCTGGCACGAGGGGCAGCTGGCCGAGCCGCAGCACACGCCGTCGACGCAGTTGCCGCTGATGCACATGCTGCCCGCCGTGCAGGCCTGGCCGTTGGGCTTGAGCGCGCAGCTCTTCGCGCCCGCGCTGCCTTGGCAGGTGTAGGGCGCCATGCAGTCGGCGTCGATCGTGCACGTCGTCTTGCAGGCGTTCGCGCCGCAGATGTACGGCGTGCAGCTGGACGTCGACGCCGACGCGCACGCGCCCGCGCCCGTGCAGTGCGAGACGGGCGTGAACGTCGAGCCGGTGCACGAGGCGGCGCCGCAGCTCACGCTGCTCGACGCCTGCTCGCACGCGCCGGCCCCATTGCAGTTGCCCGTGTTGCCGCACGGCGGGTTCGCGGCGCAGCGGCCCTGCGTGTCGGGGTTGCCGGGCATGATGTTGGTGCACGTGCCGGCGTTGGGTGCGACGTTGCACGCCTGGCAGAGCGCGCACGACGAGGTGCTGCAGCAGACGCTGTCGACGCAGAAGTCGCCCGTGAGGCAGTCGTTCGTCGTCGCGCACGGCTGGCCGAGGCGCTTCTTCGTGCCGCACAGGTTGGTCTTCGGATCGCACGTGAAGCCCGACGCGCAGTCGGCGTCGACGGTGCAGGCGGCGTTGCAGGCCGCCATGCCGTTGCACTTGTACGGCGCGCAGGCCTGCGTCTGCGCGGCCTGGCAGTTGCCGACGCCGTCGCACGTGCGCGCCTGCGTGAGCGTCGCGGCGCCCGAGGCGCACGACGGCGCGACGCACACGGTGCCCGCGGCGTAGAGCTGGCAGCCGCCCTTGCCGTTGCAGACGCCGTCGGTGTCGCAGCTGGTCTGGCCGTTGTCCTTGCAGGTGTTCTGCGGATCGGGCTTGCCGTCGGGCACGTTCGAGCAGAGGCCCAGCGACGTCGGCAGCGCGCACGACTGGCAGGTGCCGTTGCACGCGGTGTTGCAGCAGAAGCCCTGCGCGCAGAACTTCGAGAGGCACTCCGAGCCGTCGCCGCACGGCTTGCCGTTGCTCTTGAGGCCGCACGAGCCGTCGATGCACGTCGCGGGCGCCGAGCAGTCGGCGTTCGAGGCGCACACGTTCTTGCAGACGTTCGTGCCGCAGACGAACGGGAAGCACGACGTCGCCGCGGGCGTGACGCACGCGCCGTTGCCGTCACAGGTCGAGTCGGCCGTCGACGTCGTGCCGGGCATCGGGCAGGTCGAGCCCTTGCACACGGTGTCCTTCGGGTACTTCTGGCACGCGCCCGCCTGGCACTTGCCGTTCGTGCCGCAGCTGCCTGCGCCCATGTCGGCGCAGAGGCCCGCCGGGTCCATCGTGTTGGTCGGGACGTTCGTGCACGTGCCGAGCATGCCCGTGAGCGCGCACGACTGGCAGGCGCCCGCGCAAGGTTTGTCGCAGCAGTAGCCCTGCGCGCACGACAGGTTCGACTGGCACTCGTCGCTGCTCGAGCACTGCGCGCCTTGGCCCTTCTTGCCGCACGAATTCATGATGCAGAAGTTGTCGGGCTGAATGCAGTTGTCGTTGACGGTGCAGGCGCGGAAGCACGACGTGCCGTTGCACGTGAACGGGCTGCAGGGGATCGAGTCCGTCGACATGCACTGACCCGTCGAGTTGCACGTCGACGGCGGGTGATAGACGTTCGACGTGCACGACTCGGGCGCGCACACGGAGCCCATCGGGTACTTTTGGCAGCTGCCGGCGCCGTCGCACTTGCCGTTCGTGCCGCACGACTCGACCTTGTCGTCGACGCAGACGCCGCGCGGATCGCCGTTGCCCTTGGCGACGGGCGTGCACTTGCCGGGCGCCGACGCGAGAGCGCAGCTCTTGCACGCGCCCGTGCACTCCGAGTCGCAGCAGACGCCGTCGACGCAGTGGTTGCTCGCGCACTCGGCCGCCGTCATGCAGGCGAGGCCCGGCAGCTTGGGGCCGCACTTGCCGTTGACGCAGGCGTGGCCGGTGTCGCACTGGGCGTTCGTCGTGCACGACGTCGTGCACTCGCCCGCGCCCGCGTTCGCGACGCAGAGGTAGGGCGTGCAAGGCTGCACGCCGGGCGGCTTGCAGGTGCCGAGGCCGTCGCACGTGCCGGGTGTGTTGCGCTTCGTGCCCGTGCACGACGACGGCACGCAGGTGGTCTCGGCCGGGTACTTCGAGCAGCTGCCGAAGCCGTCGCACTTGCCGTTCGTGCCGCACGAGCTCGCGCCCGTGTCCTTGCAGACCTTGCGCGTGTCGGGCTGGCCGACGTCAGTGGGCCAGCAGGTGCCGCGACGATCCGGCTGCGCGCACGACACGCAGCCGCCGCCGCACGCGACGTTGCAGCACACGCCGTCGGCGCAGAAGCTCGAGAGGCACTCGGTGCCCTTCATGCAGCTGGCGCCGTTCATCTTGAGGCCGCAGCTGCTGTTGGCGCAGGCCTGGCCCGTGGCGCACTGGCTGTTCTGGGTGCACGAGTCGAAGCAGGCGTTCTTCGTCGTGTCGCACGAGTAGGGCGCGCAGATCTGCGCGGGCCCCGGCTTGCAGAGGCCGTTGCCGTCGCAGGCGCGCGCGCCGATGACGGCGGCGCCCTGACACTGACCGGGGCTGCACTGCGTGCCGGCCGCGAAGCGGTGGCACGAGCCCGTGCCGTCGCACGTGCCGTCGAAGCCGCAGGTCGAGACGTCGCTCTTCGTGCAGCCGTCGGTCGTGCGCGGCGCATCGCCGGCGCCGCGCGAGATGCAGACGCCGAGCGACGTCTTGTCCGAGCACGTCTTGCACGCCTCGGTGCACGCCGTCGTGCAACAGACGCCGTCGACGCAGTGGCTGCTCGTGCACTCGCCGTCGCAGATGCACGCGGCGCCCGTCGACTTCTTCACCGTGGGGTTCATGCAGGTCGTGCCGCCCGCGCCGCCGGTGCTGCCGCCTACGCCTGTGTGGCCGGCGCCGCCGCCCGTGCCGCCCGTCGCCGTCCCGCCGTCACCCGCGCCGCCGCCGCCGTGCGACCCGCCGCCGCATCCCTCAGCGACGATCGAAACGACGGCGAACAAGACGATTCCGCAAACTAAGCGATGAGTCTGCATGTCGTTTTATGTGGGGACGCTAACACGCGTTCTAATTCCCAGGGGAACGCAATGCTTACGCTCTGCGGCGGTCTCGCGACGGAGACGCTCAGCCGAAGATGCCGATCGCGAGGTTGATCGCGACGGCGAGGATGACCGTGTTGTAGCCGAACGACAGCATCGCGTGGCCGAGCGTCGTGCGACGGATCGACGGGCTCGAGACGGTCACGTCGGAGACCTGGAAGCACATGCCGATCGTGAAGGCGTAGTAGGCGAAGTCGATGAGGGCGGGGTGACCCTTGCCTGGGAACTCGAGGCCGCCTTCGCGTTCGAGGCCGTCGCGGTAGTAGAGGTGGGCGTAGCGGAGCGCGAGGATCGTGTGGGTCACGAACCACGACGACGCGACCGCGAAGGTTCCGAGCACGAGCAGCATCGAGCGCACGTCGGGCGGACACTGCTTCGCCCGGCGCAGCAGCACGGCCGTCGCCAGCAAGCTCGCGAGGCTGGCCACGACCCAGAACAGCGACGCGACGGCGCGGCCCGGATCGTCGCTGGCGGCGTGGCGGCGCGTCCCGTCGGGCGACGCCCGAAAGATGAGGCCCCACAGCAGGGCGCCCATGACGATCGCCGACGTGTCCCAGCCCGCGACGAGGCGGAGCGCGACGCCGTACTTCTGCGGCACGGCCGCCGATGCCAGCAAGCCGACGCCAGCCCCGAGAGCGAGGCGCGCGATCGAGGGCGCGCTTCGCCAGCTACCTGGCCGGTCTTCCTTCTTCATCGAGGCGTCAGCCTCGAGGCTCGACGACCTCACCGGGGAAGCCGAAGTGCACGGTCGGCAAGCCCGGCTGCTCGAGCTTGGGGATCGAGAGCGTAAATGGATGGAGAGACACGATGCGGAATGCGGCCGCGCCCTGACCGAACCAGGTCCGGATGCAGATGTCCTGATCGGCCGGCGTCGTCACGGCCTCGTCGGTGATCGCCCAATCGTTGAAGAGGATCACGCGCTCGGCGTCGCGGCGCACGAAGCCGAACGGCTGCCACTTCGCCGCGCGCACGCCGCCGTGGCGGAAGGCGAAGTGCCACACCGTCGGGAACGTGCCCTGCGGGCGCCGCGGGCGCACGACCAGGTCTTGGTAGAAGTTCTTGCCGTCGCGCGGGTCGTGCGCGAACTCGTTGACGACCCACTCGCGGCTGAAGAACCGGCGCGCCATCGCCTGCGGCGGCCACTCTTCGGCTTGGTCAGAGAAGTAGCGGAAGAACGCCAGGGCCTTCAGCAGGCCGCTCCACCGTCCCGTGCGCGCGGCGCGAACGATCTTCGGCCACACCGTGGGGAAGTTCTCGTTGTCGAACGTCCAGAGCGCCGTCGGGTCGACGTCGAGCGCACCCGCGAGCGCGAGGATGCGCTCTTCGTCGCGCGGGAAGTGGCGACCGTCGGACGAGAGCCAACGCGTGACCGTGCTTCGATCGGGCGGCTCGTCGAGCGGCAACGCCGCGGCGAGCCGGGAGATGCTTCCGCCGAAGCGATCTCCGATGAGGCCTCTGATGCGCTCGCTATCCAGCCTCAGCGCAGACACGTTCGCAACTGTTGCATCGCGCGGCGCCGCATTGCAACTGGGAAGAGCGGTGCCGATGTTATTGCCGACTTCGTCGTGACCGTCGCAAGCACGACCGGTTACTCGCCTGCGTGAAGCCTCGGCGAGCATTGCTCGGCGCGGACGATCGAGGGTGAGGCTCCCGTTTCCGGAGGCGGCGATCGCGCGGTTCTGCGCGTCATGGCCCTGCGTGCTCCGCGCGGTCGTCGTCAACGGGAACCCGGCTCGCTGCCGCTCGCGGGTCCCCGTACCCCTCTCGCTCCGCGCGGCGAAGCCGCGCTGCGCTCGCCCCGCGGGTGTAGGTGTTTCTGGAAGTGAAGGCGTGTCGCGTTTTTGACGTGGGGTTCGTTGCGGGCGGGAAGAAGCGGTGGGGGTCGGGGCTCTAATCGTTCGAGTCAGAAACGAACGATCGTTGGGAGGCCCACTCTCAACGCCAGAGAGAACACCCATGAACACGACCACCGTCCACGCGACCGTCGACGCCGCCGGGATGCGCGCGCAGAACAGCAGCCTGCTCCTGAAAGTCATTTGGCGAGAGCGGCACATCTCGCGCGCCGACATCGCCCGCACGACGGGCCTGTCGCCGTCGACGGTCTCGGCGATCGTCGCGGGGCTGCAGCAGGCGGGGCTCGTGCGCGAGACGGGCGCTGGGCTCTCGCGCGGCGGGCGCCGGCCGACGATGATCGGGTTCTGCGACGACGTCTTCACGCTCGTCGGCGTCGAGATCGGCAGCGCCCACGTCACCGTCGTGCTCACCGACCTCCGCGCCGACGTTCGCGTCTCGCGCTTCGCGCCGTTGCCGGCGCGCACCGATCCCGACGCGGCGATGGCGACCGTGCGCGCGTTCATCGACGAGGGGCTCGCCGAGCTCGGCGTCTCGCGCGCCCAGGTCATCGGCATCGGCGTCGGGCTCGCGGGGCCCGTGCGGCCGGACGCGCCCGGGCGGCTGCCCGCCGTCATGGTCCCCGCCTGGCGCGACCACGACGTGATCGATCTCTTGTCGCACGCCTACGGCCTGCCCGTGTTCGTCGAGAACGACGCCAACCTGGGCGCTCTCGCCGAACAGTGGTGGGGCGCTGGCCGCAATGGTAAGGATCTGACCTACATCAAGATCGGCACCAGCGTCGGGTCGGGGCACGTCATCAATGGTGAGCTGTATCGGGGGGCTGGAGGAACTGCTGGTGAGATTGGACACCTCCCCATCGATCCCACGGGACCACGCTGCGCTTGCGGCCTCACCGGCTGTCTCACGACCTTCATCGGGTCGGAGGCGCTGGTGGCGCGCGCGCAGAGCGAGGTCGCGACGCCCGTGAACAACGTCGGCGATCTCGTGCGCGCCGTGCGCGAGGGCGACGCCGGCGGGCGCCGCATCGTCGCCGACGTGGGCGCGCACCTCGGCGTCGCCGTGGCCAGCCTCATGAACGTGCTCAACCCGGCGGTCGTCGTCCTCGGCGGCGAGATCGCGGGCGTGGGCGAGCTGTTGCTCGGGCCCGTGCGCGCGGCCGTGCGCGAGCGCTCGCTCGCGACGACCTACGACGACACGGCGATCATCACCAGCAACCTCGGCGACAAGGCGATCGCCGTCGGCGCCGCGACGATGGTGCTGCGCGCGGCGCTCGCCGATCGCGCGCTGTTTCCGGCGCACGCCGCCCGAATTGGGGCGGCCTGAGTCTTTGACGAGGGGGCGCTGACTGCTGCCGTCCCCTCGAAGCCGTCCGATTTTTTCTGCGCCCGCGCTCCTCGTCGTCGCGGTCGTCGCGGCGACGTGCGCGCTCGGCTGCCGCGGCCCGCACGCGATGCCGGAGCCGGGCGTCTTGTCGATCTCCGTCGAGAAGCAGAGCGCGTGGGTGCGCAACTTCAACCCGCTCGCGCCCGGCGAAGGCGCGCGCTTCCCCACGCGCGCCGGCGTGTTCGAGCCGCTGCTCGTCTTCAACACGGCCAAGGGCGTCTACGTGCCGTGGCTCGCGACGCGCTACGAGTGGTCGCCCGATCACCTGAGCATCCGCTTCTTCTTGCGGAACGCGCGCTGGTCAGACGGCGCACGCTTCACGGCGGCCGACGTCGTCTTCACGTTCGGCCTGCTGCGCGAGCACCGCGCGCTCGATCAGCGCAACGTGTGGGACTTCATCCAAGAGGTGCAGGCGCTCGACGCGACGACCGTCGAGATGCGCTTCCGCCGCGTCTACGTGCCGGGCCTCGCCGACGTCGCGCAACAATCGATCGTGCCCGCGCACCAGTGGCAGGACGTCGCCGATCCCGTGACGTTCGCGAACCCCGAGCCCGTGGGCACGGGGCCGTTCACCGAGGTGCGGCTCTTCCGCACGCAGGTCTACGAGCTCGGCAAGAACCCGTTCTACTGGCAGCCCGGCAAGCCCAAGGTCGAGGCGCTGCGCTTCCTCGCCTACCCGGGCAACGAGCAGGCGAACCTCGCGCTCGTCGAGGGCGACGTCGATTGGGCGGGCGACTTCGTGCCGTCGGTCGAGCGCACGTTCGTCAAGCGCGATCCGACGTACAACCACTACTGGTTCCCGTTGCTGGGCAGCATGTGCTTCCTCTACACGAACACGGCGCACGCGCCCTTCGACGACGCGCGCGTGCGCAAGGCCATCAGCATGGGCATCGATCGGCTGAAGATCGTCGACGTCGCCATGTACGGCTACACGCGGCCCGCCGACGGCACGGGCCTCACCGACGCCTACGCCAGCTGGCGCGCGCCCACGCTGCCGGCGCGCGGCTGGGTCACGCACGATCTCGCCGAGGCCAACAAGCTGCTCGACGACGGCGGCTACCCGCGCGACGCCGAGGGCCTGCGCCACGGGCACGACGGGCGCCCGTTTCGCTTCGACGTCGAGGTCGTGAGCGGCTGGTCCGACTGGGTGCGCGCGGGCCACGTCATCGCGCAGGACCTCGGCGCGCTGGGCTTCGACGTCAAGCTGCGTACCTACGAGTTCGGCGCGTGGTACACGCGCCTCGGGCGCGGCGAGTTCGACATGTCGATCGCCTGGTCGGTCGAGGGGCCGAACCCGTACGGCTTCTACCGCTGGCTCATGTCGAGCCGCACGGTGCGGCCGCTCGGCGAGATGGCGGGCGGCAACTGGCACCGCTTCGGCGACAGCGAGGCCGACGCGCTCCTCGCGGCGTTCGAGGTGACGGACGACCCCTGGAAGCAGCATGATTTGATGATGCGGATCGAAGAGCGCTTCGTGGCGATGGCGCCCGCGATCCCGCTGTTCCCGAACCCGGCGTGGGGCGTGTTCAGCACGAGGCGCTTCACCGGCTTCCCGTCGGCCGACAACCCCTACGCGCCGCTGTCGCCGCACCGCGAGCCGGATCGGCTGCTCGTGCTGACGAACCTCACGCCGCGTGAAGCCGTGAAGGGAAGCGCGCCGTGAACGTCGTCGCGCGGCGGCTGGTTTTCTACCTCGTGTCGGCCTGGGCCTCGATCACGCTCAACTTCGCGATCCCGCGCCTCATGCCCGGCGATCCGGCGGCGGCGCTCGTCGCGCGCTTCAAGGGCCAGCTCGCGCCCGAGTCGCTGCGCGCGCTCCGCCACGCCTTCGGCCTCGTGCCGGGCTCGACCTTCAAGCAGTACTTCACGTACCTCGCGCACGTCTTGCGCGGCGACCTCGGCCTCTCGATCGCCTACTTCCCCGCGCGCGTCGACGAGGTCATCGGCACGGGGCTCGGGTGGTCACTCGGCCTCGGCACGGTCGCGCTCACGATCAGCTTCACGATGGGCACGCTCCTCGGCGTCGTCGCGGCCTGGCGGCGCAACGGCAAGCTCGACTCGTGGTTGCCGCCCGCGCTGTCGTTCCTTGGAGCGTTCCCGTACTTCTGGCTCGCGATGCTCGTGCTCTACCTCTTCGGGTTCACGCTCCACTGGTTCCCGCTGCAGCACGCGCACGATCCCGACATCTCGCCGGGCGCGACGTTCGCCTTCACGGTCGACGTCGTCCGCCACGCCGTGCTGCCGGCGACGGCCGTCGTGCTCGCGACGCTGGGCGGGTGGATGCTCAGCATGCGCGGCGCGATGCTGACGACGCTGGGCACGGACGCCATCAAGCTCGCGACGGCCAAGGGCCTGTCGCCGCGGCGGATCATGTGGGCCTACGCCGCGCGCAACGCGCTGCTGCCGTCGGTGACCAGCTTCGGCATGGCGCTGGGCTTCGTCGTGGGCGGCTCGCTGCTCACGGAGATCGTCTTCTCGTACCCGGGCCTCGGGTACCTGCTCGTGCAGGCGGTGCGCAACCAGGACTACCCGCTCATGCAGGGGCTGTTCCTCATCATCACGCTGTCGGTGCTCGCGGCGAACTTCCTCGTCGATCTCCTCTACGTGTGGCTCGACCCGAGGGCGCGCGCGTGACGGACGTGCGCGCGTCGGTGCGGCGGCTGCTCGCGAACCGCAAGGCCGCGTTCGGCGCCGCCGTCGTCGGCGCGTTCGCGCTGCTCGCGCTCGTCGGCCCCGCCATCGTCAGCGATCCGCGCGCCTTCGTCGCCGTGCCGCACGAGGCGCCGTCGTGGAGCCACTGGCTCGGCACGACGGGGCAGGGGCAGGACGTGCTCGCGCAGACGATCGCGGGCGCGCGCGTGACGTTGCTCGTGGGCTTCGGCGTGGGTGCGTTCGTGACGCTCGTGGGCGCGTTCATCGGCATCACGGCCGGCTCGCTCGGCGGGCGCACCGACGGCGCGCTCTCGGTGCTGACCAACGTCTTCCTCGTGATCCCGGGCTTGCCGCTCGCCATCGTTCTGGCGGCGTATTTGCCGCCGGGGCCGGGCAGCATCGCGCTCGTGCTCTCGTTCGCGGGCTGGGCCTGGAGCGCGCGCGTGTTCCGCGCGCAGGCGCTCGCGCTGCGCAACCGCGAGTTCATCCAAGCGGCGATCGTGTCGGGCGAGGGCCCGCTGCGCGTCGTGTTCGTCGAGCTCTTGCCCAACATGGCGTCGCTCGTGGCGTCGGCGTTCATCGGCACGACCGTCTACGCGATCGGCGCCGAGGTCGGCCTCGAGTTCCTCGGCCTCGGGGATCCGGGCGCCGTCACGTGGGGCACGAACCTCTATTGGGCCAGCAACGACTCGGCGCTGCTCACGGGCGCATGGTGGACGTTCGTGCCGACGGGCGTGTGCGTCGCGCTCGTGGGCTTCGCGCTGACGATGCTGTCGTACGCGATCGACGAGGTCACGAACCCGCGCCTCGGCGCGGGCCGCGACGACGCCGCGCCCGTCGAGCGCACGACGACGCCCGCGGGCGTCATCGAGTGGGATCTGCCGCCGCCGACGTTGGAGTTCCCGCGCGAAGATCTCGATCCCGAGGAGCGCTCGAGGAACGCGACGCCGCCGCCCGAGACGGCGTCATCGTGGGGACCTGCCGCGGGCGCGCTGCTGTCGGTGCGCAAGCTGACCGTGCGACACCTCGGGGCCGATCGTCCTGCGCTCGACGGCGTGTCGGTCGATCTCATGCCCGGCGAGATCTTCGGGCTCGCGGGCGAGTCGGGCAGCGGCAAGTCGACGTTCGGCGACGCCGTGCTGCGGCTGCTGCCGCCGGGCGCGGCCGTCACGGGCGAGGTGCGCTTCTCCGACAAGGACGTCTTCAAGCTCGACGAAGAGGGGCTGCGCGCCTTTCGCTTTCGCGAGGTGTCGGTCGTCATGCAGAGCGCGCTCGACGCGCTCAACCCCGTCTCGACCGTCGCCGATCAGATCGTCGACGTCATCCTCGCGCACCACCCGTCGACGAAGGCGGCGGCGCGCGAGCGCGCGGCGACGCTGCTGCACATGGTGGGCCTCGAGACGTCGCGCCTCGACGCCTTCCCGCACATGCTCTCGGGCGGCGCGCGCCAGCGCGTCGCGCTCGCCATCGCGCTCGCCCTCGACCCGCGCCTCATCATCCTCGATGAGGCGACGACGGCGCTCGACGTCGTCACGCAGCGCGAGCTGCTCGATCGCATCGCCGAGCTGCGCGCGACGCTCGGCCTCTCGGTCCTCTTCATCACGCACGACTTGCCGCTGTTGATTGGCCGCTGCGATCGCGTTGGCGTCCTCTACCGCGGGCGCCTCGTCGACGTCGCGCCCGCGGCGCACCTGCCGAGCGTCGCTCGGCACCCGTACACGCGCCGGCTGCTCGCGGCGTTTCCGTCGCTGGGCCCGGAGCCCGCGCCCGGTGACGCGGGTGCGGCTCCCGTCGTGCCGCCCGCACCGGCCGTGCCGCCCGCGCCGTCGGCTCCGCCGGCGCCCGTGGTCCCCGAGCCTGTGCCGGGAGGCGCGGCGTGAGCGCGCCGGTCCTCGAGCTCGTCGGGATCTCGAAGACGTTCCCGATCTCGGGCTTCCCCGCGCGCCGGCGCAACGTGCTCGAGGACGTGTCGTTCGCGCTCGAGCCCGGCGAGATCGTCGCGCTCGTCGGCGAGTCGGGCAGCGGCAAGAGCACGATCGCGCGCATCGTCGCGCGTTTGGAAAATCCCGACGCGGGCGCGCTCAACTTAGAAGGCGCCGACGTCTTGGTGTCCGAGCCGCGCCACGCCTCGCTCGCCTACCGCGCGCGCGTGCAGATGGTGTTTCAGGATCCGTTCGCGTCGCTCAACCCCGCGCACCGCGTGCGTCACCACATCGCGCGGCCGCTGCTGCTGCACGGGCGCGCCCACCAGTCGGACGTGCGCGCGCGGACGCTCGAACTGCTCGAGGCCGTCGGCCTGCGGCCGGCGGCGGACTTCGTCGATCGCTACCCGCACGCGCTCTCGGGCGGCCAGCGCCAGCGCGTCGCCGTCGCGCGCGCTCTCGCCGCGGGGCCGAAGGTCATCGTCGCCGACGAGCCCACGTCGATGCTCGACGCGTCGACGCGCATCGGCGTCCTCGATCTCTTGCAACGGCTCACGCGCGAGCGCGGCATCGCGATCCTCCTCATCACGCACGACCTCGCGATCGCGCGCCACCTCGCGCACCGGGTCGTCGTGCTCGCGGGCGCGCGCGTCGTCGAGCAAGGCGCGACGGCGCAGGTGTTCGACGCGCCCACGCACGCTTACACCAAGCAATTGCTCGACGCTTCGAGGGCGAGGGGGGCTGCGCCTCCCTCACCGGCTCCCCCCGCTGACAAACTCGAGAAGTAGGCCGGGCCAGCGAAGCTGGCCCTTCCCTGTGCTCGACCCGCTCGCTCTGAGGTTGGGGGGAGTGCTACGGTGGAAGAAGGGCATGAGAGTTTGGGCGGCGATCCTTTTGGTGGGCGTGGGAGCGTGCGGTGGGGGCGCCACGGCGGTGCAGGTGAGGGATGGTGGCGGGGACGCGGATGCCGTCGTGGACTCGGTGGTCGACGTTGCGTCGACGGATGCGGCGGATGGCGGAGACGACGGCGCGGACGCGTCGGACGTAGATGTGGTGGACGCCTCGGTGGATGCTTCGATGGAGGTTGCGGACGACGTCGCGGCGGATGCGTTCGTGGATCGGTCGGCAGACGTCGTGACGGACGCAGCGAAGGAAGCTTCGATCGATTCGGCCGCTGACGTGGTGTCGGATGTTCCGATCGAGAAGGCGCCCGCGACGGCGAGTTGGAGCGTGGGCGCGGCGGCGATGTGCACGGCGGCGGGGGCGGGGTGCATGGACCTGGGCGCGGTCGGCGGCTACCAGATCGTCGCGAGCGGCAGCTGCGCGGGCGCGTCGAGCTTGCAGCTGTGGTTCCCGGGCGGCGCGTCGCCGATCGCCGCGGGCGCCTACGCCGTGAAAGCGGCCACGGGGATCCTCGACGTCGTCGCGATGCCCGCGGGCATGGTCGGCGTCTCGGTCACGCGCGACGACGCGACGGCGGGGCACCTCCAGTATTGGGGCCGCGCGGGCACCGTGACGGTCGCCGCTGCGGGCGCGGGGCGCCGCGTGACATTCTCGAGCGTGTCGCTGAAAGAGCAGACCTCGGGCGCGACGTCGACGCTCGGCGCCGACGTGACGTGCCCGTGAAGAGCTTCGCGGCGTGGCTCCTCGTGTTCGCCGCGTGCGCGCCGCTCGGCGTGCATCGCCCGGGCACGCCCGACACGCCCGAAGTGCTCGCGGTCGTGCTCGAAGACGGCAGCATCACCGTGCACCCGCGCCAGGTCGCGCGCGGCAAGATCGGCCTCGACATCGAGAACCGCGGCACGCTCGAGCACGCGCTGCGCATCGTCGGTCCTGGCGTCGACGAACAGTCGGCGGAGTTTCTGGGGCCGAACGAGCACCGCCGCCGGTGGCTGCGCCTCGAGCCCGGCACGTACCGCGTCTTCTGCCCCGACGGCGACCACGCCGAGCGCGGCATGTGGGCGCACATCATCGTCACCGAAAAGCCGACCTGGTTCCGCCGCTGAGCTCGGCTTGCCTCGCGCGCACCTCGGCGTTTATGGTCCGCCCATGACCAAAACCAATGTGCGTTTCTTGTTCGTCACGGGCGCCCTCGTGGGCGCGCTCTCGTTCGCGTCGTCGCGTCCCGCGCTCGCGGGCATCGACCTCGGTGGCCTCGCCAACAAGGCCGAGGGCGCGGCGTCCGGCAAGGCGACCGAAGAGGTGCTCAAGAAGGCCAACGCCAAGCTCATGGACGTCGTCCGCAAGAACCAGTGCAGCTTCAAGAGCGACAGCGACGAGCTCGAGGCTGGTTGCGAGAAGAAGGCCCTCAACATCGTCAAGACGCTGGGCGACGTGAAGAAGCAGCTCACGGCGGCCGGCATCAAGAAGTTCAAGTTCGAGGTCTCGGGCCACACCGACACGAGCGGCAAGCCCGAGCACAACAAGGAGCTCTCCGGCAAGCGCGCCGCCGCGATCGTCAAGGAGCTCACCGCGCGCGGCGTCGCCGCCGACGAGATCGTCTCGGTGGGCATGGGCTCGGAGAAGCCGCTCGTCTCGCCCGACAACACCGAGGCGAAGAAGAAGAAGAACCGGCGCTACGAGATCCAGGTTCGGATCTGAAAGCCGCAGACCTCTTCCTAACCCTCTCCCGCGGACGGGAGAGGGCGCGGAGTTACTCGTTCGAGGCGAGCGGCTTCACTTCGGGGACGATGAACAGGTAGGACAGGGCGCCGAGGATCGCGAAGCCGCCCGCGAGCATGAGCGGCACGACGAAGCCGCCGGTCTTCGCGAGCAGCTTACCGACGAGGTAGGTCATGCAGATGCCGGCGGTGTTCGAGGCGAAGTTCTGGATGCCGCCGATCGAGGCGACGTGGCGGGGCGTCGGCGCGATGTCGGCGGGCAGCGACCAGATGCTCGCGGCGGCGAAGCACAGGCTGCCGTAGCTGAGCGCGAGCAGCGCGACGGCCTGCCACGCCTCGGGCACGATGACGGCGAGGCCGATGCTCGACGCCGTCGCCATGCCGGCGACGATCGGGATCTTCCGCGCCTTCGTGATCGACCAGCCCCTCTTGACGAGGGCATCCGACGTGCGGCCGCCGATCCACCCGGCGACGATCGCGAACAGGCCGGGGATCATGCCGAAGATGCCCGTCTTGACGTCGGTGAAGCCGCGGCCTTCCTTCAGGTACGTCGGGAACCACGTCACGAAGAAGTAGATGACGAAGTTGAGGCAGAAGAAGCCGAGCATCATTCCCCAGATCGCGCGGTGCTGGAACAAGCTGCCCCACGTGACCTTCGGGCCGAGCGCCTTCGCGGGCGCCTGGCCCGCCGCGATGTATTCGCGCTCCTCCGCCGAGACGTGCTTGCTCTCCGACGGATGGCGGTACAGCCAGACCCAGACGACGGCCCAGAGGACGCCAATGGCGCCGGTCACGACGAAGGACGTCCGCCAGCCGAAGCTCGAGATCACCCACGTGCAGATGGGCAGCGCCGCGACGGAGCCGGCGCGCGCGCCGCTGTCGTAGATGCTCGTCGCGAAGGCGCGCTCCTGCTTGGGGAACCACTCGGCGACGGACTTCGCGTTCGTGGGGTAGGCGGGCGCCTCGCCGATGCCGAGCAGCAAGCGGAAGCCGAAGAGCGAGTCGAAGCCGCGCGCGATCGCGGTCGCGGCCGTGAAGATCGACCACCAGACGACGGCGACGGCGTACGAGATGCGCGGGCCGACTTTGTCGACGAACCAGCCGGACGGCAGCTGGAGCAGCGCATACGTCCAGAAGAACGCGCCGAGGATGAGGCCCTTGTCCTCGGGGCTGATGCCGAACTCCTTGCTGAGCGTGGGCATCGCGACGCCGAGGTTCGCGCGATCGATGTAATTGATGGCCGTTCCGAGGAACGCCATGATGACGATGGTCCAACGAAACCGCGATTGGGTCGGCGCTGCGGTGGCCATGGTGCGCCTTTATAACTGCATTGGTCCCGGCGCCAACGAATTTTCGAGCCCGCGCCGCTTACGCGCGGACGGCTGCGACGCCGTTGCATCGCTTCCGCGCGCGTTGCATCATGCCGCGCCCGTCGGAGGCGACAGTGCGCCGCGACGGATCGCCGACCCCATGAAGCTCCATCAACTCGTTCGTTCGTCGCGCGCGTGGCGCTGGGCCGTCGGCGCCGCTATCGTCGCCGCCGGCGGCGCCGCTCACGCGCAAACCCTGAGCGCGCCGCCGCCGCCATCCACCACCGCGCCCGCGCCCGCGCCTTCGCTCGAGTCGGCGCCCGCGCCGTCTCCGAAGAGCGGCGGCGTGACCGCTTCGATCTATGGGTTCGTCGAGCTCGACCTGATGCACGACTCGACCCAGAGCTTCGGCGAGGCCATCACCAACAACACGATGGCGCGCCCGGCGACGCTGGCGGGCGACAACCCGCGCACGCAGGTCTCGGCGCGCGACTCGCGCGTCGGCGTGAAGCTCGCGTCGCCCGAGTACGGCCACGTCAAGACCTCGGCGCTCATCGAGATCGACTTCTTCGGCAACCAGGCCGCGACGGCGACCGAGGACGCGACGTTCTCGGCGGCGGCGGTTCGCCTGCGGCACGCCTACGTGAAGTTCGAGACGCCCGTGCTCGACGTGCTCGCGGGCCACACGCACGACCTCTTCGGCTGGGGCGGCGCCGGCTTCTACCCGAGCACCGTGGCGTTCCTCGGCGTGCCGGGCGAGATCTATCACCGCGATCCGCAGCTGCGCCTGTCGAAGGTGCTCTCGGGCTCGGCGGCCACGTTCGAGATCGCCGCGGCGGCCGTCCGCCCCGCGCAGCGCGACGGCGAGATCCCCGACGGGCAGGGCGGCCTTCGCTTCGCGCTCAACCGCTTCCTGGGCGGCAGCGTGCAGGGCGCGGGTCAGCCGACGGCGCAGCCGGCCTCGATCGGCTTCTCGGGCGTCTACCGCCGCTTCTCGGTGCCGGCGTTCACGGCGTCCGCCGCGAACCCCAACAAGGCGACGGGATGGGGTGGGGCGGCGAACCTGTTCCTGCCCATCATCCCGGCGCGCAGCCGCACCGACGTCGGCAACACGCTGTCGGCGACGGCCGAGGCGACGATGGGCACCGGCATCTCGAACCTCTACACGGGGCTCACGGGCGGCGTGCTGTTCCCGTCGCTGCCGAATCCGTCGATGACGCTGCCGGTGCCGACGTACAACCCCGACATCGACGAAGGGCTCGCGACCTACGACGCCGCCGGCAAGCTGCACACGATCAACTGGCGCGCGCTCGTCGTCGGGCTGCAGTACCGCGCGCCTTTCAACCAGGGCCGCACGCTCGGCCTCTCGGCCGTCGCGTCGCAGATCGAGTCCACCAACGTCGATTCGCTCACGCCGCAGCAGGGCCTGTCGCAGGTGTTCTCGAAGGCGCAGTACGTCGACGGCAACGTGTTCGTCTCGCCGACGCCCGAGTCGCAGGTGGGTGCGTCGGTGCAGATCGAGCGCCAGACTTTCGGAGACGGCGTCTACGGCACCAACGTGCGCGGCGAGCTCGCCGTGTACTACTTCTTCTAGGACGGAGGATCTCATGCAGGTACGACTTCTCCGTTCCGTAACGCTCGCGTCGCTCCTGGCGCTGTCGGCGGCGAGCGCGTGCTCGCAGGACTCCAAGACCCACGCCTCGTTCACCGTCACCGGCGTCGGTGGCGATGGCGGCGGCGGTGCGGGCACGGGCGGCACCGGCGCGTCCAACGTCGACGCGGGGACGGGCGGCTCGACGTCGACGAACACCGACGGCTCGGTCGCCGACGGAATGGGAACGACGACCGGCTGCGGCCAGGATCCGGGCCAGGACTACGGCAAGTACGTCGAGTTCCACATGAACGTCGCGGGGCCCGACTCCGACACGACCAACAAGCTCAAGGTCCGCGACCGCATCTACTACGTTCGCCTGCCCAAGACCTACGATTCCTCGACGCCCACGCGCGTGGTCTACCTCGGCCCGGGGTGCGGCGGCACGACGTCCGGCGACGTCATCAACCTCAACCTGGCCGCCGCCGAACAGGCGATCCTCGTCGCGATCATCCCCGTGCAGACGCAGCCGGGCTCGACCGCGCCGCCCGAGTTCGGGCAGTGCTTCGACGAGCGGCCCGCGTCCGTCGAGTACCCGTTCTTCGACGCCCTCCACAAGAAGATCGAGTCCACCTACTGCGTCGACCCCGCGCGCCAGTTCTACGCGGGCTTCAGCACGGGGGCTCGGCTCGGCAACATGCTCGGATGCAAGTTCCCCGACGTCCTGCGCGCGTTCGCGACCGTGCAGGGCGCGCTGCCGCCGTTGCCGACGTGCACGGACCACCCGGTCGCGAACTTCACGCTCGCCGACACGCTGGAGAGCGGCAACCCGTACCAGGCGAACGTCATGGCGAGCCAGCACGTCCTCGCCGCCAACAAGTGCTCGGATCCGACCGCCTCGCCGTCGACCCCGCCGCCCAAGACCGAGACCTACGATCCGGGGACCATGGCCGCGTGCACCGGCTACGGCGGCGCCATCAACTGCGTCGACTTCACGGGCTGCGACAAGAACTATCCAGTCGTCTTCTGCACCACGACGGGCGCGGGTCACACGCCCTGCGAGAACTGGTCGGACTTCGCGTTCTGGAATTTCTTCAAAAAGTTCTGAGGGGCAGGAGCTCGTGCGCATGACCAAACACATCATCGTCGTCGCCGTTGCGCTGCTCGCTGGGGGCGTCGGCGCGTGCGGCGGGAAGGGCACCGCCGGCACGTGCGAGACCTTCGCGGGGTGCGGCGCCGACGCCAAGGGCGTCGCCGGCAGCTGGAGCCTCGTGGGCGGCTGCGAGAACCTCGTCGTGACGCCGTACCAAGTGCCGAGCTTGCCCGAGCAGCTGCAACAGCCGCAGGTCCTGACGCTGGCGCCGCCGCAGGCGCAGCCGACGACGAGCGGCGACTGGTGCTCGAACCTCGTCTACGAGCCGAGCGTGAGCCCCTCGATGCCGGTCCGCGGCGTCACGCTCTGGCACGGGCCGCCGACCGTCGCCGACGGCTACCTGAACCAGGTCGCCGATCCCAAGGACGCGAGCCGCGGGACGTACTCGGCGCAGATCCAGTTCCGAACGGCGGAGACCACCTACTTCGCCAACGCATGCCTCACGCGGTTCGAGCGCGTCGCGCCGAGCTGCGCGACGTTCGGCGCCGACCTCAAGGCCTACTTCATGGCCAATCCGGGCTTCAAATTCCCCGACGATCCGACATCGCCGAACGCGCAGATCTGCACGGGCGACAGCAGCGTCGGCTGCACGTGCACCTACGACTATCAGGTGCAGGCCGGCGAGATGGGGACATGGCAGATCGACCCGGCCAACGCGACGACGATCATCTTCGCCGGCACGGCGCGGACCGAGCCGCAGTCGGCGAGCTTCTGCCAGCAGGGCAACTCGCTCGAGCTGTCCGGCCTCGACGGCACGGATCTGTTCGGCGCTCAGGGCGTCCGCAGCGCGAAGTTCACGCGCTAGGTCGCGCGGCGCTGGTCGTAGTACATACGCAGCGCAACGATGCACACGCCGGCCGCGGCGGTCGTCATCGAGAGGTAGATGAAGCCGTTGACGTACGAGCCCGTCGACGTCGAGAGCTTGCCGAGCATCCACGGGCCGACGAAGCCGCCCAGGTTCGCGACGGCGTTGATGAAGCCGATGGCGCCGGCGGCGGCGCTGCCCTCGAGGAAGAGCCTGGGCAGCGCGTAGAAGGGCGCGACGTAGCTGCGCAGGCCGAGCACGGCGACGGCGAACAGCACGATCGTGAGCGCGTAGTTCGCGCGGCCCAGCATCGTCAGCAGCAGCACACCCGCGCCCCAGAACATCGGCACGAAGGTGTGGAACCAGCGCTCGCCGCGGCGGTCCGAGCTCCAGCTCACGGTGAGCATGCCGACGAGGATCGCCGCGAACGAGGGGAAGGTGGCCCACGCGACCTTGCTGATGTTCAGGTCGAACCAGGTCTTGAAGATCGTCGGCTGGAACGCCTCGATGCCGTAGTGGGCGCTCGTGATGAGGAAGTTCGCGAGCGCGAGCAGCAGAACGGCCGGGCTCCGCAGCGCCTGGCCGAGGCTCATGTGCCGCGCGACGCCGGCGGCGGATCGCTCGCGCGCGAGCTCGGCCTCGAGCGCGTCGCGCTCGTCCTGCGCGAGCCAACGCGCCTGCGCCGGCCGATCGGTGAGCTTCAGCAACACGACGAGCCCGAGAATCACGGCCGGGATCGCCCACACGATGTACATGAGCTGCCAGCCGTGCAGGCCCAGCACGGCCGGCGTCGTCACCTCGACGTGGTTGATGACCTCGGTCGTGTCGATGCGCAGGATCGGCACCGACACGCGCACGCTCACCATCTGCGCGATGGGCGCCGCGATGACGAGCAGCGCGAGCGCGCGCGCCCGATCGCGCGCCGGGAACCAGTGCGTGAGGTACACGATCGCGCCCGGAAAGAAGCCCGCCTCCGACAGCCCGAGCAGGAAGCGCATCGCGTAGAACTGGTGCGGCGTCTTCACGAGCGCCGTGCAGGCCGCGACGATGCCCCACGAGATCATGATGCGGCTCATCCACTTGCGCGCGCTCCACCGCTCGACGAGCAGCGCGCCCGGCACCTCGAGCAGCACGTAGCCCAGGAAGAAGATGCCGAACCCCGTGCCGAAGACCGCGTCGTCGAAGCGAAGGTCCGTCTGCATCGTCAGCTTGGCGAACGCGACGTTCGCGCGATCGATGTAGGCGATCGCGTAGCAGACGAACACGAGCGGGATGAGGCGCGCGTACGCCTTTCGTCGCGCGCGATCGAGCGGCGTGACGAAGGGGGCATCCACGCCCGGAACGTATCATTCGTAGAGCCGAAAAAAGAAACGCCGTATAGTCGCCACCCGATGAGAATCTTCGTCACCGGCGGCGCCGGCTACATCGGCAGCCACGTGTGCAAAGCCCTCGCGCGCGCGGGCCACGAGCCGATCACCTTCGACAACCTCAGCACGGGTCACCGCTGGGCCGTGAAGTGGGGGCCGCTCGTCGTCGGCGATCTCGGCGACGCCGCCGGTTTGAAGAAAGCACTCGCCGATTCGCGCGCCGAGGCCGTCATGCACTTCGCGGCCAGCGCCTACGTCGGCGTCTCGGTCGTCGACCCGCGCGCCTACTACGCGAACAACTTCGTCAACGGCAAGAACCTGCTCGACGCCATGGTCGACGTCGGCGTGAAGAGCCTCGTGTTCTCGTCGACGTGCGCGATCTTCGGCGACCAGAAGACCGAGCTGCTCGACGAGGACCACCCGCAGAACCCCGTGAACCCGTACGGCGAGACCAAGCGCTCGTTCGAGCGCGCCATTCACTGGTACGGCAACGCGTACGGACTGCGTTCGGCGTGCCTGCGCTACTTCAACGCCGCGGGCGCCGATCCCGACGGTGAGACGGGCGAGGTCCACGATCCCGAGACCCACCTCATCCCCATCGTGCTCGCCGTCGCCGCGGGGGCGCGCTCGCACATCGACGTCTTCGGCGACGACTACCCGACGCCCGACGGCACGTGCGTGCGCGACTACATCCACGTGCTCGATCTCGCGTCGGCGCACGTGCTGGCGATCGAGCACCTACACCGCGGCGGCCCGAGCCTGCGCCTCAACCTCGGCACGGGGCAGGGCAGCTCGGTGAGCGAGGTCGTCGCGGCCGCGCGCCGCGTGACGGGCGCCGAGATCCCCGTGCGCGTGTCGGCGCGCCGCGCCGGCGATCCGGCGAGGCTCGTCGCCGACGGCCGCGCGTCGCGCGCGACGCTGAAGTGGACGCCGACGTCGTCGGACCTCGACACGATCCTGCGCACGGCGTGGGCCTGGGCGCGCAAGCCGAGGACCGCGTGACGCCGTGAAGGTCAGCGTCGTCGTCACGAGCTACAACACGTCGGCGCTCGCGCGCCGCTGCGTCGACGGCGTGCTCGCGCACAAGGGCGCGCACGACGTGCAGATCGTGGTCGTCGACGACGCGTCGACCGATCCCGTGCGGCCGCACCTGCCGCCCGAGGTCGAGGTCGTCGTGAACCCGACCAACCAGGGCTACGTCCGCAGCGTCAACATCGGCGTCGCGCGCGCGCGCGGCGAGCTCGTCTTCCTGCTCGACAGCGACGCCGCGCCGTTGTCGGACATCTTCACGCCCGCGATCGCGGCGTTCGAGTCGCAGCCCAAGCTCGGCGCCGTCGGCTACCACCTCGTCGACGAGGCCGATCGCCCGACGGGCAACGCGCAGCCCGAGCCGACGGCGCTCGGCCTCGCGCTCGGCCAGGCGCTCGAGGCGCGCTTCATCGCCGTCGCGCCCGCGCGCTTCGGCGGCGACGGCGGTCCCATCACGATCCACTCGTGCGCCATCACCTTCCGCCGCGCGGCCTTCGAGCAGATCGGCGGTTTCGACGAGGGCTTCGACTTCCTCGACGCCGACACCGACTTCTCGATGCGCCTGCGCCGCGCCGGCTGGGATCTCGCGATGCTGGACGCCAAGGTGCTGCACGCCGGCTCGGGCAGCCCGCAGACGACCGCCAAGCGCGTCGTGCGCTTCCACGTCAACCGCCTGCGCCTGCTCGAGAAGCACGGCCTCATCTCGCACCCGCTCTTGCTCAAGGGCGTGCTCGC
Source organism: Polyangia bacterium (assembly GCA_035549075.1). Classification (GTDB taxonomy): domain Bacteria; phylum Myxococcota_A; class Polyangia; order Fen-1088; family Fen-1088; genus DASZFV01. The sequence goes on from DASZRT010000013.1 coordinate 30,100, forward strand.
CGCGCGCCACGCCGCCGAGCTCGCGATCGTCGGCGGGCTTTGGACCGCGATCGGCCGCGATCCTTCTCAGCGCGCCGACCGCCTCGCGAGCCGCAAGCAGCTGCTCGCGACCGTGTGGCGCTCGTACCGCGCGGCCTGACGGTTCAGCCCGCGCGGCGGGCCGTGACCCCGAGGGTCAGCGGCACGATGCGGTGCTGCGGCGTCCGCAGGCGCCGCGCCGCGAGCGCCGCGACGTTCAACGCGAGGAACAGCGGCTTGGTGACGACGTAGCCGAACATGCGCGCGAGATAAAGCTCGTTGACGACCATGAGCGAGTGCAGGTCGGTCTCGACGGGATCGACGGTGACGTCCTCGAAGCCGCAGTCGAGCAGGTCTTCCTTGATGCCCTCGTGGGTCCACCGGCGAAAGTCGCGCGGCACGGCGTGGTACTCGAAGAAGAAGGGCAGGGTCGCGAACAGGCGTCCGCCCGGCTTCAACACGCGACGGCACTCGCGCAGCAACGTCAGCGGGTGCGACGAGTGCTCGAGCACCTGGAACGAGACGACGAGATCGTAGCGGTCGGAAGGCGCGCCGATGGCCTGCGTCGCCGGATCGATGCTGACGTTCGCGAGGCCGTCGGCACCGGCGATGTCCGCGCCTTCATAATAGGTGACGGCGCGCGGGCCGCCCTCGAAGAACTTGCGGTACGGCATGTCGCCGCAGCCGACGTCGAGGATGCGGACGTCGCTCGCGAACGATCCGACCACCTGCGGCGCGCGCTCGGCGACGTAGGCCTCGAGCGCACGGTGGTGCAAGCACAGCGGCGTCCAGATCGGCGAACGGCTCTTCGTCAGGGGAAAGATGGCGCGAGACTAGCGGAGCGCCGACGCGTCATCAACATCCCGAGATGTCGCGACGTCGATTGGAAGAAGGACACCGCCAGCGAAGGTCGGCCGTTCGCCACTCCCCATGGCCCCTCCTGACCCTCTGTTTCCGGCCGACCTCGCTGGCGTCTACTCGCGTTCCCTCCTCGCCGCCACCCACCACGTCCCTGACCCGATCCCGACTACCGCCCCACCGTGCTCCTCTCGGTTCCGCCCTACGCGAGCCCCTCTCGAATCCAGTAAGCAGTTCGAATCCGAGAACACCGTATGCGAAGACGCATCAAGGTGTTGTTTCAGTTCGGAGTATTTTTGGCTTCGCGTGATTCTTCGGCGCTCACTTCGCTTACCTCTTACTGGCCGGCGCTGTAGCCGCGCCACAACCAGCGGAGGGCGTCCGGGAAGTCGGCGGACGCGGCCAACGGCGGGAAGTGATTGTCCTGGCCGGGGCGGTAGCGGTAGTGGTAGCCGAGCATCATGAAGTCCTTCGCGGCCTGGTTGTTGGCGTCGTAGAACCCGCCGAGGTCGTGCGTGCCCGCGAGGTGGTAGATGCGCAGCGGCTTCGCCGGCATCACCTTGAGGAACTCCGCCGGGAATTTTCCGCCCGTGTTCGGGAAGCTGGGGCTCGCCGTGAGCGCCTTGTGGAAGTTGTCGGGGTAGTACCAGGACGCCATGATCGAAGCGATGCCGCCCGAGCTGTGGCCGCCGAGCGCCCAGCCGTCGGCGTCGGTCACGATGTCGTACTTGCCGAGGACCTCGGCCGGCAGGAACTCTTGCAGCAGGAACTTGCCGTACTGATCGTTGGGCGTGTCGTACTGCCTGCTGCGCCCGCCGTCGCCGCCGCCCACGAGGTGACCGTCGTTCGAGCCGGGCTGGATGAGCACGGCGATGGTCACGGGCATCGCGCCCTCGGCGATCAGGTTGTCGAACACCTGGGGCACGTTGAAGGTCGTGCGCGCGTCCGGAAGGCCCGTGTAGAGCGAGCCGTCTTGGAACACCATGAGCGCTGCGGGGTGGCCCGGCTTGTACTGCGAGGGCACGTAGATCCAGAACGTGAACTTCCACGTGCTCCAGCCCGTGTACGTGCCGGTCTGCGTGTGGATCATCGGGCCGATGAGCGTGCCCTTGGGCGCGCCGTTGATCGGGCCTAGCTCTTCGGGCGCGGCGTCGTAGGGCGGGGACTCCATGAACGTGCCGTCGCCGTCGGTGCCGGGATCGAGCTGAACGCCCGTGGTGCTCGCGCCGCCGGAGCCCGTCGTGCCTCCGAGGGGCGCGCCGCCTGCTCCGCCGGTCGCGGGCGCGCCGCCTTCGCCGCCCGTAGCCACGTCGCCGCCGGCGCCGAGGTTGCCGCCGAGCGAGGTGTCGCCGCCGGAACCCATGGGATTGCCGCCGGTTCCGGCGGGCGTCGACTGACCGGCGCCGCCGCCTGAGCCGCCTTTCCCGGCTGGCGGGCTCTCGCCCGAGGTGCAGGCGCCGGCCGTGAGGACGACAAAAACCGTCACGCTGCGCAGGCTGCGAAGGGGGGCTCGCATGGACCGAGCCTAGGAGCGGGGCGTTTACGTCGGGGTGCGGACGTAAACACTTGTTTGCACCACCTCGGAAGCGACTCGTGGTTGACGATTGAGATATGCACTGATATGCATATGTATGTCGATGCAACTCGCGACGCTCCAGACGCTGGCCGATCCGACGCGCCTCCTCCTCGTCGAGTCGCTGCGCGCGCGCGGCGAGCTGCCCGTCAACGATCTCGTCGCCGCCGCCTCGATCCACCAGTCGGGCGTGTCGCGGCACCTGCGCATCCTGCAAGAGGCGGGCTTCGTGCGCGTGCGGCCCGTGGGCGCGCAGCGCTTCTACTCGCTGCGGCCCGAGCCGTTCCGCGAGCTCGACGATTGGATCGCGTCGTACCGACGCCTGTGGGAAGAGCGGCTCGATCGCCTCGGCGCCGCGCTCGAACGCAAGAAGAAGGCGCGCAAGGAGCACCAGAAATGAGCCCAGGCAAGAAACGCATCACGATCGAGCGCACGTACGACGACGCCACGATCGAGGACGTGTGGGAGCTGTGGACGACGAAGGACGGCATCGAGTCTTGGTGGGGACCCGAGGGCTTCGCCGTGACCGTTCAGCACCTCGACCTTCGGCCGGGCGGCGAGCTCGTGTACACGATGACGGCGACCGTCCCCGAGACGATCGCCTTCATGAAGAACGCGGGCATGCCGGTCGCGACGCAGACGCGCCTCGTGTACGACGAGATCGTGCCGCCGCGCCGCCTCGCTTACACGAACCGCGTCGACTTCGTGCCGGGCGTCGCGACCTACGACAACGGAACGGTGATCGAGCTCGAGGCGCGCGGCGCCGCCGTCCACCTGACGCTCACGCTGGACGCCATGCACGACGAGACTTGGACGAGCCGCGCCGTCATGGGCTGGGAGAACGAGCTCGGCAAGCTGGAGCGCGCGCTGGCCGCGCGCCGTTGATTCATCGCACCCGAGACCCAGGTTTTCCCCGAAGGTTTTCAGCAGGAGGATTCGCCGCATGAACAAGGTCACGCCGTTTCTCTGGTTCGACACGCAGGCGCACGAGGCCGCGAAGCTCTACGTGTCCGTCTTCAAGCGCGGCAAGAAGCCCGCGCGCATCACGAGCGTCACGCGCTACCCCGACGGCGGCCCGATGCCGGCCGGCTCGGTCATGACGGTCGAGTTCGAGCTCGGCGGCGAGTCGTTCACGGCGCTCAACGCGGGCCCACACTTCAAGTTCACGCCCGCGATCTCGTTCGTCGTCCACTGCGACGATCAAAAAGAGGTCGACCACTACTGGTCGAAGCTCATCGCGGGCGGCGGCGCGCCCAGCCAGTGCGGCTGGCTCACCGACAAGTTCGGCCTTTCGTGGCAGATCGTGCCGAAGATGATGCTGAAGATTTATGGCGGCAAGGATCGCGCGAAGTCGAACCGCGTGATGGCGGCGATGATGACGATGCAGAAGCTCGACGTCGCCGCGCTCACGGCCGCCGCGGCCGACAAGCCGCCGCGCGCCCGTGGCAAGATGGCGGCGTGAAGAAGACGCCAGCCGGCAAGAAGAAGGCCTCGCCGAAGAAGAAGGCGGCGGCGAAGCCCGCGCCCAAGATGTACGCGGCGCGCGCCGATCTGGGCGCGCCCATCGATGGCTTCTTCGCGAAGCAGCCGCCGGCGCTGCGAGCCGTCCTCGAGGAGCTGCGCGCGCTCGTCGAGGCGGCGGCGCCCGACGCGACGTCGTCGATCAAGTGGGGCATGCCGTTTTACACGTTGGGCCGCGGCATGATGTGCGCGCTCGGCGCGCACAAGTCGCACGTCAACCTGATCCTCTCGGGGCCGCCGGGCACCTACGCCGATCCCGAGGGGCGGCTCGAGGGCACGAGCAAGCTCGGACGCCACTTGAAGCTGCGCTCGCTCGACGAGCTGCCGCGCGCGTCGGTACGCGCGTGGCTGAAGACGGCCGCGGCGACGGCGCGACGCGCGTCGTAGTCTAGCGCGAGAACTTCAGGTGCGTCACGCCGGGCGCGGCGATCGTGCGCACGAGCGTGAGGCCGTGCAGATCGGTCATCCCGCCGTCGAACAGCCGCTCTCCGCTGCCGAGCAGGAGCGGCGCGAGGTGCAGCTCGACCTCGTCGACGACGCCCGCCGCGAGGACCTGCCGCGCCAGGCTCGCGCCGCCCGCGATCGAGACGTCCTTTTCGCCGGCCACGCGCCGCGCTTCGGCGAGCGCGGCCTCGGGCCCGCCCGTCACGAAGTGAAACGTCGTGCCGCCCTTCATGACGAGCGGCGCGCGCGCATGGTGGGTCAGCACGAACACCGGACAGTGGTAGGGCGGCGTCTCGCCCCACCAGCCGTCCCACGGCGCCGACGCCTCCCATGATCCGCGCACAGGCCCGAACATGTTGCGGCCCATGAGGACGGCGCCGACGTTCGCCGTCGCTTCTTCGACGCAGACCGTGCTCGCGTTGTCTTCGCCGCCTTCCATGCCGTGCTGCCGGCGCCACGCCTTGAGCCCGAACACCCAATCGTGCAGGCGCAGGCCGTTCTTACCGATCGGATCCTCGGCCGTCTGGTTGGGCCCGGCGACGAAGCCGTCGAGCGAAATCGAGAGCTGCATGCGAAGGCGCGACATGTCGCTCCCTTCTAGAGCGACGCGAGCACGGTGTCGAGCGCAGCGAGGCTCTCGTTCATGCCGCCTTCCATGCCGCTCGAGAGCATGCCGTCGCGATCTTCCTGCGTGAAGAACAGGGACAGGGTGACGATCTTCGTGCGCCCGCCGTCGAGGGCCTCGAGCGTCTGCGTCTGCACCATCGTGTGGCCGGGCGCGCCGTCCCACTCGAAGGTCATCGAGAGGCGCGAGGGCGGCGTGATCTCGCGGAAGCGGCCCTCGAAGCCGTGGGATCGCCCACCCTCGTGCTCGACGAAGCGCCAGTGGCCGCCGACGCGCAGCTCGAAGCGCTCGACGTCGAGGGCATGGCCGCGCCCCCACCACTGTTTGAGCAAGGCTTCTTCCGTCATCGCGCGCCACACGCGCTCGCGTGGGGCGTCGAAGGTTCGCTCGATGCGGATCTCGCGCTCGGACGGCGTCGTCACGACGGCGCGGTTGGTGTTCCTGGACGGCTTCGCGGCTGCGCTCATGGCTTTTTTCCTTTCGTGCGCTCGAGGAACTCCCCGAGCCGATCGAGGCGGGCTTCGAGCGCCCGCCGGTGGTCTTCGATCCATTTCGTCTCGCGCTCGAGCCGGTGCGCGCCCAGGCGGCACGTGCGCACGCGGCCGACCTTCTCGGTGGCGACGAGGCCGGCGTCCTCGAGCAGCTGCACGTGCTTCTTCATGCCCGTGAGGGTCATGTCGAAGTCGGCGGCCAGCTCGCTGATCGAGGCGTCGCTCCGCCCCAGGCGCTCGAGGATCCCGCGCCGGGTGGCGTCGCCGAGCGCCGCGAATGAATCGTCGAGCCGCGACTGAAACTGAACCATATGGTTCACTTTAGGTCGGCGGGTGAGGTTCGTCAAGGGCGGTGTCACCATGGCAGAGAGGGTCTTCGAGTCGTCGGCTCGCGGCTGCGGCCGATCCCGAACCCTCGGGTCCTACGCGAACGCCGTGCGGAGCTGGCGCACGCCGCGGCCCGTCTTCCGGCGCAGCAGCGTCCGCAGCGTCACGCCGTCGCCGTAGCCGACCGTCGACGCGATCTGCTCGATCGAGTCCTTCGTCGTGCGCAGCCGATGCACGGCGAGCTCGACGCGCAGATCCTGCACGTACGAGATGGGCGTCTTCCCCATCACGGCGCGCAGGCGGCGCTCGAGCGTGCGCTGGCTCGCGCCCACGGAGCGCGCGGCGGCCGCGAGCGTGAAATCGGTGAGGTGGCGTCGCGCCCATTGCTCGAAGCGCTCGACGAGCGGATCGGCGTGCGCCAGATGGTCCGGCATCGCGTAGACGACCTGCGACGGGCGCGCGTCGAACAGCAGGTAGCGCGCCGTCGCCTGAGCGAGCGACGGGCTGCGCTGGCGCACGAGCCAGAGCGCGAGGTCGACGTGGGCGAGCGCGGCCCCCGCCGTCACGACGCGCGACGAGTCGACGAGCATCCGCGACTCGTCGAGCGTGACGCGCGGGAAGCGCTCGCGGAACGTGGGCGCGAGCCACCAGCTGGTCGTCGCCGTGCGCCCGTCGAGCACGCCCGACGCCGCGAGGACGAAGGTCGCCGTGCACGCGCCCGCGAGGCGCGCCCCGCCGCGCGCCCACGCGCGCAGCAGTGCGCCCGCGTCGCGAACGTCGGCGCGCGCGAGAGCCGCCACGATCGTGTCGCGCGTCTTCGCGCCCAGCGCGGGCACGACGACGACGTCCGGCCGCGGCCCCCCCGCGCCCACGCGCGCGATGGGGGCCCTGAACCCCTGGTGCGTCATCACCCGCCTGCGGACGCCCCACACGGTGACCTCGAAGCGGGCGGCGCCCTTGCCGCCGCCCGCGAGCTCGTTGGCGGTCTCGAGCGTGTCCAGCATCAGGGACAGGCCGCTGTCGAAGACGTCGTCCAGGGCCAGCACCGCGACGCGCATGATACGAAATTGTATCATTGGCCACGTTTCCGCCACAGTCGCAATTTCTACTTTCGTTGACGGTTTCGCCACTGGCGCGCCGCGACCGAGGGGCTAACTTCGTGGGCGCGAAGGCCACGGAGGCCGGCGCAGAAGGAGCTCGTCATGGTCAAGGTCGCGTTGCTCGCACGTCTGGTCGCCAAGGGTGGGAAGGAAGAAGAGGTCGCCGCGTTCCTCGCGAGCGCGCTGCCGCTCGCGCAGGCAGAGCCGGACACGACGGTCTGGTTCGCTCTGCGCTTCTCGAAGGCCGAGTTCGGCATCTTCGACGCGTTCCCGAACGACACGGGCCGCAAGGCCCACCTCGACGGCCCCATCGCCGCCGCGCTCATGGCCAAGGCGGGCGAGCTGCTGGCCCAGCCGCCCAAGATCGAACAGGTCGACCTCCTCGCCGCGAAGCTCTCCGCCTGAGCGCGCGAAAACCATCGCTGGGCTATCGGTCAGCCCGAACGAGCCGCTAAACGCCACGCCCGCGAGCGCCTCGGCGAGGTGCAGGGTCGTGCTCTCGCTGTGCGCGGCGCCGAGCAGGAGCACCGCAAGCCCCGGTTCACGCGCGAGCAGATCGCGAAGGCGGCGCTGAAGATCGCCGACACCGAAGGCTTCGAGGCGTTGTCGATGCGCCGCCTCGCCGACGCACTCGGCGCCGGCACGATGACGCTCTACTACTACGTGCGCACCAAAGAGGACCTGCTGACGCTCGTCGAGGACGCGCTGTTGGGTGAGATCTTCGAGGCGAGCGATCCGCTGCCCAAGGCGTGGCGCGCCGCCGTGAGCAAGCTCGCCGCCGCGACGCGCGCGACCTACCTGCGCCACGCCTGGGCGCTGCGCTCACTCACCGCCCTGCGCGTGGGCCCGAACGGCCTGCGCCACATCGAACAATCGCTCGAGTCCGTCGCGAGCCTCGACCTCTCCATCGCGAAAAAGCTCCAAATCCTCTCGGTCGTCGACGACTACGTCGTCGGCCACTGCGCCGGCCTGATGCGCCGTCAAAGCCTCGACCGCAAGAGCGCCCGCGCGCTCGGCGAAGCGATGAAGCGCTACCTGGGCGAGGGCGACCACCCCCAGCTGCGCGCCGTGTTCGGCGACGATCCCGTGGACGCCTTCGTCAAAAGCGCCGGCTTCACCACCGACGCCACCCACTTCGACCTCGGCCTAGAAGCCCTCCTAGACGGCCTCTCCAAGCGCTTCAAGCTGGCCGTTCGACCTCATGGGTAACGCCGCCGCCAAGTCCCGAGAAGAACGCAGCCAGCGCCGCCCAAGAGCAACGCGAGCACCCAGCTGCCTCGGCCCGGCAGCGCCGGAACAGAAGGACTGGACGGAGCCTGGACCGGCACCGCCGTGTACGTCGAGCTGACTGAGATCGTCTCGCCGACCACCGACGGCGTGAACACGAGCAGTCCGTTCATGACGAGGACATTGAGCCCGGATCCCAAGAGGACGTAGTTGGTAGGCGACGCCGTATACGAGACTTTCGTCGTACCCGTCAGCGTGGTGGGCGTGGCGGGAACGGGCGGCCCGGGGAGGTCATAGAAGCCGCTGTCCAGTTGGTACGTCGCGCTGCCCGCGCCCGAGATCGCGACCGTGGTCTCCCACGACATGAAGGTGCTGTACTTCGATTCGAAGCCGACCTGGAAGTCTTGCTGCGCGGACCAGACGAGCGTGACCTTGTCGAGCGTGTCGGCCGTGTACGTGTAGCTCATGCCCGTGAGCGAGAAACCGTCCGCCCACAGCACTGGGCTCGGAGGAAAAAAGTTGGTGAGCCTGGCGTGGCCGGTCGTGGGAGCGGGTGGATGGTCTATCGTCGGTGCCGTCACCGGAGCCGGCATGCTGCTCGGGTTGTAGACGGCGAGCGCGAGGGTCTGAGACTCCGGAACGATGATCGTGAGGCCCGACGCGCAGATCTGGCGCGCCCCAGCCGGACCGCTCGCGTCCGTGAGAATCTGTTTCTGCGCGAGATCGGTGATCTGGGACGTGAAGACGACCGGACCGAAAGCATTGTCGGCGACCAGGACTCCGTTGCCGAGCGCGAGCGCCAGCGCGAACTTGGCGGCGACGGCGGAGGGGTGGACGACCTTCGTCTCGGACCACGTCGAGCCCGAGCGGGTCTCGATGTAGATGGATCCGACGGGCCCGGACGGCTGCGACACGTCGTACGAGCCCACATAGAGCGTGTCTCCCGCGAGGACGGCTGACCCACCGAACGCCGGATCGCCGGTGCTCGGGACCAGCGTCTGTTGGAGGGTCCAATTGAAGGCACCGGACTTGACGTAGACATAGGCCCGGCCCCCGCTCGGGTCGCCGACGACGGCGGTGTCACCGGAGATGGCTTGGGCCGAGATCGCGCCGCCTCCAACCGCGATCTCCGTCTGCTGCGCCCAGACCGTCCCCGACCTCCCGAAAAAGTACGTCTTCGCCGCAGACTGCACGAGCGCAGAGTCCCCCGACAGGTTCACGGTGGTCCCGAAGCCGTCGTTCGCGGTGCCGTCCGGCGCGAAGAGCGTGGCCTGTGACGACCACGTCGTCCCCGACCGGACGAACACGGTGACGAAGCCCTGGGACGAGTCGTTCGTCCCGCTCACGAGCGCCGTGTCCCCGGAGATCGCGACAGCGGGTGCTGCCGAAGGGGCGTTGAGCTGCGCCTGCTGCGTCCAGGTCCCGGAGCTGTCGGCCACGTAGACGACAGCTCCCGCGGTGGTCGCGACGATCAGCGTCGACCCGTCCATCGCGAGACGATGCCGTCCCGCGAAGGTGTTCTCAGGCAGCGCGATCTCCTGCGTCTTCACCCAGGTCGCCGCCGCGACGGCACGCGACGGCAGCGCCGCGATGACCAAGATCCCGCCCAGGATCAGGAGGCCCCGGCGAACGCACCAGGCGATCGTCCCCTCGTCTCGCGTCCCCTCGTCTCGCATGCGCGCGAATGTACCGGCGCGCTCTTACTCGCCCCGTTTCAAAACGGCAACGACGAGGCTCGCGTTTTTCGACGCCCGCTCCGCTTCTTTCAAGAAGATGCCCTCGCTCGCGTTTCGATGCCCGCGCTGGCGCCCTTCGGCGCCAGCGCGGCCACTGAAATCATCCGACGGTGCGAGGGCGTTTCACGCCCGAGCTCCGGAGGAGGGTTTCGAACCCCCGACCCGGCGGTTAACAGCCGCCTGCTCTGCCCCTGAGCTACTCCGGAATACTGCGTTTGGGTCCGGCCATTATGGGAATCGAAGGTCCCGAGTCAAGCACGCGCATCGACAGATCGCGCGCGCAGCCTTAGCGTCCGGTTTCCGGAGTCGTCGACGGTCGCCAGCCGAGGAGCTTGGCGGCGTTGTCGAAGTAGATCTTGCGCAGGATCGACTCGGGCAGGCCCACGCCGTCGATCTTCCAGCGGCCTTGAATCGGCGTCGGGCTGTCGAACTGGCGGTCGTCGGTCTCGAAGTAGCGCCAGGTCTCGTCGAAGAAGCGCGTCTCGTCGGCGTGCGTGGGCGGCAGCGGTCCGTTCGAGCCGAACATCATGTCGTCGTCGGCGGCGCCGATGCCGGTGTCGGTCCCGAACAAGATGCGGTCTTGGTACTTCTCGTAGAAGCGCCTCATCTTGTCGACGGCGTGCGCGGCGTCGGGGCGGCCGAGCTCGGGCACGCGCGCCGCCGTGTCGATGAAGAAGTTCGGGTACGTGTCGAGCATGCGCGACACGTTGTCGGGATCTTCGGGGTCGTTGCCGAAGTGCACGGCGATGAACTTCGTGTGCGGGTGACGCTTCACGCGGCGCTCGAACGCGTCGTACAGCTCTTGCCACGACGGCACGTCGTTTCCCGCGAATGACCACTCCGGGTGCGCCTGCAGCTCGTCCCAGCGCTCGTTCTCGGGCGTGGCCTTCTTCCAGAACGCCTTCGGATCACCCACGTGGATCGCGACGGGCATGTTCAGCTGGCCCGCGCGCTCGAACAGCGGGTCCAGGCCGGGATCGTCGACGGGCAAGAGGTGCACGCCGTCGGGCGCGGGGTAGCCGAGGCCGAGGCCCTTCGGGACCTTGAGCCCGCGCGCGCCGAGGCTGTGCGACACCGTGAGCTGCTCCGCCATGAGCGTGCCGTAGTCGTTCGGACGCAGGCGCACGAGGCGGAAGTCGGCGTTGGCGAAGACGATCATGTGACCCTTCGTCTGCGCGGCGGCCGCGAGCTGCGTCTCGAGCATGTTGCGCGGCGGGCCCGGGTACATGCCCGAGAGGTTCACCATGCCGTCGATGCCGTGCTCGTCCATCATCTTCACGGCGCGCGCGATGCCGTCGGGCATGACGTGCGTGTGGACGTCGATCTTCGGGTAACGATGCGCGCGGGCGGTCGTCGTCGCGGGCGCGCGCGAGCGGCACGCCGCGAGCGCGAGCGCCGACAGGCACGCGGCCGCGAGCGAGCTTCGGCGCGCGGCGCGCATGGCTACTCGCGCTTGGGCTGCGTCGGCGTCGTGCCGAGGCCGGGCGCGACCTCGGCGGGCGGCGGCTCGGCGGCCTTCGCGGGCTCGCCGCCTTCGGCCTTCGCGGGCTCGGCGCCGGCCACGCGGTGGAGCTTCACGGTGATCTTGAGCGCGCGCCCGCCGCCTTTGCCTTTGCCCCAATCCGAGCCGCTGATCATGCGGTCGTGCGACTCGAAGCCGTCTTTCTTCAGCGTGATCGAGTGCGGCGTCGAGGCGTCGATGTCGTTGGCGGAGTAGGGCGTCGTGCCGACGGAGATGCCGTCGACGATGACCTCGGCGCCCCCGGGCGTCGTCGTGATCTTGACGACGTCGGGCGGAGGCACGCCGCCGCCGCTCTTCGAGGGCGCGCTCTCGGCCGCAGGCTCGGGCTTCGCTTCCGCCTCGCCGGGCTTGGCGTCCGACTTGGATTCCTCGGCGGCGGCGCTCCGGCGGTGGCCGCGGTGCGCGTGCTCCTTCTCTTTTTCGGGCGCAGCCTCGGCCTCTTTCGGCGGCTCGGGCGGTGGGCCCAGCGGGTGCGCGCGCAACGTCGACGGCGTCGCCGTGTCGCCGGCCGCCGGTTCGGGCTTCGCCTCGGCCGCTTTGTCGTCGGGCTTTGCGGCGGCGGCGGTTTTGTCGTCCGCCTTCGCCGGCTCGGTGGGCGCTTCGCTCGGCTTGGCCTCGGCCGGCTTCGCTTCGCCCGTCGGCGCGGGCGCCACGGCTTCCGCCGGAGGCGCCGGCGTCGGGGCTGGGGCCGCGGCCGGCTCGCTCGTCGCGACGGGCGTCGCGGGCTTGCCCACGCCGAGCTTGTCCTTGAGCACGAACGCGGCCGCGCCACCGGCGACGAGCAGCAGCACGACGACGATCGCCGGCGCGGCCGAGCGCTTCTTCGCGGGTGGTTGCGCCGCGAACGACGTCGTCATGAGCTTCGGCGCCGTCGCGGCCGACTTGGCGGCGCCGGGCGGCGCGGCGGCGGGGCTCTCGGCCGTCTTGGGTAGCGAGGCGATCTCGACGGCGGCCATCGCGGCGGGCGTCATCGCGCGGCGCGTGGCCGCGAGGTGCGGCGCCTTGTCGGCGCCGAGCGACGCCGCGGGCGGCGGCGCCACGAGCGGCGGCGGCGCCGCGTTCGGGGCGGTTGGCTCGCCACCGACGGGAATGACGGGAGCCGCGGACGCAGGCGCTTTGGCCTGGGCTTCGAGCGCGGCGATGCGCGCGGGCCCGTCGTCGTTCGTGCGCGTCGGCCCCGAGCCGATCCACGCCGTCGTCGCGTCCTCCTCGTCGTCGCCCGGCGCGGCCGCGTCGCCGAGCGGCGCCATGGCCACCGTGTCGCTGCGCAGCTCGCTGAACAGCGGCTGCGTGCCCGAGCGCCGGTTCGCCGCGTCGCCGCGATCGGGCAACGACTCGAGCACGAGCGGGTGCACGTCGGTCGGCTTCGGCACGCGGCGAGGCGGCGAGTCGTCGGGCTTCGTGCCGGGCGGCTTCGCGTCGTCTGGTTTCGCTTCGCGGGCCTTCGCGCCGACGTCCTCCTTCGCGTCGAGCACGACGGGGTGAACGTCGGTGGGCTTGTAGGTGCGCGGCGCGCTGAAGTCGACGGGCGGCGCCGGCGCCGTCGATGCCTCGGCGTTCTCGTCGACCTCGGTCAGCACCGACAACGCGCGATCGATGTCGTCGGCCGTCGGCTTCTCGAAGAGCGCCTGCGGCGCCGGCGCGGGGCGCGCGGGGTTCGTGCCCGTCGTCGTGCGCGGGCGCCCGAACGCGCCGCTGCTCTCGCGCGGGGGGACGGAAGGCTCGGTCGAGCGGGCGCCCGTCGTGCGCGTCGACGTCGACAGGGGGCCCGAGCCCGTCGCGGGCGCCGCCGCTCGTGGCGCCGCGCCGGTCTTGAGCGGACCCGAGCCCGTCGCGGGCGCGGGCGCTCGTGGCGCAGCCCCCGTCGTGCGCGCGGCGTTGGCGCGCGCCGCCGCGGGATCGAGCGCCGAGAACGTGCTCGACGGCCGCCGCACGGCGAGGCCGCCCGGCGCCGCCGGCTTCGCGGCCGTCGACTGATCGCGCTTTCCCTTCTCGGCGAGGATCTTCTCGAGCACGGGCTGACTCGCGGGCGTCAGCTTGTCGAAGCGCACGCCCATGCCGGGCGTCACCCCGGCGCGTGAAGGATCATTCTCGCGGATCCACACGACCGTGCCTTCGCCGGCCAGCAGCGGCGCCGCGTCCTGCAGCTGGAAGTCGAAGCGCAGCTGTGTGCCGACGGCGAGCGGCTCGCGCGTACGTATGAAGATGCCGCCGCGGCTCACGTCGACGCCGTAGCGCTCGATGAACTGATCGAGGTTCGCGCTGCGGAACTTGATCCGCAGGTTCACGGCGCCGCGAGGCTCTCTGTTCGGTGGCTGATCCATGGGAACGTCAGCGAAGCTCCGGCGCACTATAAGCGCTCCCGATCGCGCTTTGCAAAGTCGCCGGCGTAACTGATATTTTAGCGCCCTCATGATCTCTTCGCGTGCTTCGGGGCGCCTGATGTGGATCGGCCTGTTCGGGCTCGTGGGAGGTGGTGTCGCGACCGCCGCCGAGCCCGCGCCGGCCGCGCCGTCACCGCCGTCTCCGATGATGCGGCCCGCGCCCAAGAGGCCGTTCCGCGCCGCGCGCGCGGTCGTGGCGTCCGATCACCCGCTGGCTTCGGCCGCGGGCGTGACCGTGCTCAAGGCAGGCGGCAACGCCTTCGACGCCGCGTGCGCGACGGCGCTCGCGCTCGGCGTGCTCCACCCCGACGCCTCGGGCATCGGCGGCGGCGGCTTCGCGCTCGCGTACGTCGCCAAGCAGAAGAAGGTTTACGCGCTCGACTTCCGCGAGCGCGCGCCCGCGGCGCTCACGGCGGCGAGCTTCCTCAAGAACGGCAAGGCGGTCGAGTCGGCGTCGAAGGAGGGCGGGCTCGCCGTCGGCGTGCCGGGCGAGGTGCGCGGCCTCGCCGAGCTCGTCAAGCGCTGGGGCGCGAAGCCGTGGAAGACGTGCGTCGATCCCGCGCAGAAGCTCGCGGCCAAGGGCATCCCCGTGTCGTGGCGGCTCGCGAAGTCGTTCGAGACGCTCGACGCCGGGCCCGCGCCCGCCGACCCGACGTTCACGAAGATGTTCGTCTCTGCCAAGCCGCCCGCCGAAGGCTCGATCTTCCCGCGGCCCGAGCTGGCGGCGACGCTGGCGACGCTGGAGAACGACGGCCCCGACGCCTTCTACAAGGGGCCCATCGCCGACGAGATCGTCAAGGCCGTCAAGGCCGCGGGCGGCGTGCTCACGGCGCAGGACCTGACGGACTACGCGCCGACCGAGCGCGCCCCGTTGCAGACCACGCACCGCGGCCTCTCCGTTTACACGATGCCGCCGCCGTCGTCGGGTGGCGTCGCGCTCGTCGAGACGCTGGGCATCCTCGATCACTTGTACGCGAAGCCCGCCGCGTTGCCGAAGGGCGGGCGGCAATCGCCCGAGTACCTGCACGCGCTCACCGAGGCGCTCAAGAACGCCTTCGCCGATCGCGCGCGCTTCCTGGGTGACCCCGACTTCGTGTCGGTCGACGTGGCGCGCCTCACGAGCGGCGATTACGCGGCCCAGCTGGCCGCGCGCGTGAAGGCCGACGGCGTGCTGCCGAACGACGCCTACGGCTCGCTGGGCACGCCGCCCAAAGCGCCGCCGAAAGACGGCGGCACGACGCACCTGTCGATCATCGACGCCGCGGGCAACGCCGTCGCGCTCACGACGACGGTGAACCTCTCGTTCGGCGCGAAGCTCGTCGCGGGCTCGACGGGCATCGTGCTCAACGATCAGATGGACGACTTCGTGCTGCAGGTCGGCGTGCCCAACTCGTTCGGACTCATCGGCAACGAGCAGAACGCCGTCGCGCCGAAGAAGCGTCCCTTGTCGTCGATGACGCCAACGATTGTTTTGGACGACAAAGCCAAGAACAAGGTGAAGCTCGTCGTCGGCGGCGCGGGCGGCCCCAACATCATCACGGCGACGATCGAGGTCCTGCTCGACGTGCTCGACTGGAAGATGGACGCGCAGGCGGCGCTGTCGTCGCCGCGTATCCACCACCAGTGGTTCCCCGACGCGCTCGCCGTCGAGCCCGGCGTGCCCAAGGACGCCGTCGACGCGCTCGCGAAGCGCGGCCACAAGACGAAGGACATTCCTGCCGTCGGCAAGGTGAACCTCGTCGTGCGCACGCCGCGCGGCCTCGAGTCCGGCGCCGAGCCGCGCAGCCCTTCAGGCCCGGCGGGTTACTAAATGCCGGCGCGCAAAATCACGAAGGTGTTGATCGCCAACCGCGGCGAGATCGCGTGCCGCGTGATGCGCGCCTGCCGCGAGCTCGACCTTCGAACCGTCGCCGTGTACTCGGACGCCGACAAGAACGCCGTGCACGTGCGCATGGCCGACGAGGCGATCGCGATCGGGCCGCCGCCCGCGCGCGAGAGCTACCTCGTCGTCGACAAGATCGTCGACGCCATCAAGAAGACGGGCGCCGACGGCGTGCACCCGGGCTACGGCTTCTTGTCCGAGAACGCGGCGTTCGCCGAGGCCGTCGCCGCCGCGGGCGCGACGTTCATCGGGCCGCCGCCGTCGGCGATCCGCGCGATGGGCGGCAAGACGGCGGCGCGCGCGCTCATGCAGGCCGCGGGCGTCCCCGTCGTGCCCGGCGACAACGGCGAGGGCGGCAAAGGTTTCCCCGACGCGGCGACGGCGAAGGCCGCCGCGGCGAAGGTCGGCTACCCCGTGATGCTCAAGGCGGCCGCGGGCGGCGGCGGGCGCGGCATGCGCCTCGTCGACAGCGAGGACAAGCTCGAGGCCGCGCTCGCGGGCGCGCAGCGCGAGGCGAAGGCGGCCTTCGGCGACGACACCGTCTATCTGGAGAAGGCGATCGTTCGCCCACGCCACATCGAGATCCAGGTCTTCGGTGACGAGCACGGCGGCGCCGTTCACCTCTACGAGCGCGACTGCTCGATCCAGCGGCGCAACCAGAAGGTCATCGAGGAGTCGCCGTCGCCGGCGATCGACGACGAGACCCGCGCGAAAATGGGTGAGGTTGCCGTGCGCGCCGCGAAGTCCGTCGGCTACGTGGGCGCCGGCACCATCGAGATGCTCTACGACGGCACTTCGAAGGGCTTCTACTTCCTCGAGATGAACACGCGCCTCCAAGTCGAGCACCCCGTGACCGAGCTCGTGACGGGCGTCGACCTCGTGCACTGGCAGCTCGCCGTCGCGCAGGGCGCGAAGCTACCGCTCGCGCAGGAGGCGATCCCGCGCCGCGGCGCCGCGATCGAGTGCCGCGTCTACGCCGAGGATCCGGTGAAGTTCCTGCCGTCGCCCGGCACGATCACGTCGCTGCGCGTGCCCGCGGGCCCGGGCGTGCGCGACGACTCGGGCGTCACCGAGGGCAGCGTCATCAGCGTCCACTACGACCCGATGATCTCGAAGCTGTGCACGTGGGGCGAGACGCGCACCGAGGCCATCGGCCGCATGCGCCGCGCGCTCGCCGAGTACCACGTGGGCGGCATCAAGACGAACCTGCCGTTCCACCGCCAGGTCATGCGCAACGCCGCGTTCATCGCCGGCGACACCGACACCGGCTTCATCGAGCGCCACAAGGTCGCGCTCGCGCCCATGACGCCGGAAGAAGAAACCGCCGAGCTCGCCGCGATCGCCGCGGCCGCCCATGCGCGCGCGCAGACACCCGACGCCACCGGCGACCTCGATCGCGACAAACAGTCGTCGACCGAGATCCCGTCGTGGCGCCGGCCCTGACCAGACGCCTACTTCGTGAAGATGAAGCCGAACTGCGGGCTCTGGGCGCCGTTGACGCTGCCCCACGAGTAGTAGAGCCGCTGCGGCGTCGTCGCCGCGTTCACGCAGTAGAAGCGCGCGGGGATCTGCCCGGTGAAGCCCAGCTTGCCGCCCGTCGCCGTGTAGTTGCCCGTGCCGACCGTCGACAGGACGGGCGGGCGGTAGACGCCCGTGCACTGGCAGCCCGCCGCCGGCGTGCCCGTGCAGGCCGCGTCGACGAAGGTGCCCTCGGCCACGATCTGGGTCGCGACGGCGTCGCAGCTGGCGGCGGCGCTCGTGCACGTCGCGGAGAGCGCGAGCGTCAACGTCGCCTTCGCGGGCGGCACGACCGTCGACGAGTAGGTCAGGTCGTCGTTGAGCGTCGCCGAGCCGCCCGTGACCGGCGTGGCCTGGCCCATGTCGGCGCACGTCGAGAGCAGCTTGGCCGTCGTCGGGAACTCGTTGACGTCGAGCGCGCCGTTGCAGAAGGCGACGGCGTTCCACGTGCCCGTCAGCGTGCCCGTGCCGCAAGCGACGTCGGTCGTGAAGGTCGTGCCGCAATCGACGGCGTCGACGGCGCGCATCGCGTACGTGCTCAGGTGCGAGAGCGACGCGAAGACCTTGCCGTTCGCGACGACGGTCGGCAGGTCGACCCACGCGTTCGAGATCAGCGTCGAGACGACGGCGCGTTTGCCGCTCGGCACGGTGCCCGCCTTGAGCGCGAGCAAGGCCGGCTTCGAGAACGTCGTGCCGCTCGGACCGATCTCGAGGACATCGCCGAGGATCGTCGCCTGCGCGGGCGTCGCGGCCGTCGGGGCCGAGGCCGCGACGGAGATCGTCGTGTCGGCCGAGAGGCCGGCCGCTTGGATCGCGAACGTGCCGTCCGAGAAGGTCACGGTGCCGCCGGTCGTCGCCGTGATCGGCGCGCTCGCCGACGCGGGCGCGCCTCCAGCGCCGCCCGTCGCCGTCGCG
>DASZRT010000014.1:0-9667 GCA_035549075.1 Polyangia bacterium
GGAGCGGCTCGCCGGGCGTCTAAAACACCGCCGGGCGAGCCGCTTCGCATTTTGCCCATGACGATCGACGTGCCCAAGCTCGGCCATGGAATTGGTCTTCGGACCGAGCACTACCGCGAAGTCCTCGCGAACTCTCCGGCCGTCGATTGGTTCGAGGTCATCTCCGACAACTTCATGGAGCCGGGCGGCAACCCGCGGCGCGTGCTGCGCGCCGTGCGCGAGCGCTGGCCCGTCGTCATGCACGGCGTGTCGCTCTCGCTCGGCGGCACCGACCCGCTCGACGAGCGGTACTTGAACGGCCTCGCCGAGCTCGCGCGCGAGATCGAGCCGGCGATCGTTTCGGATCACTTGTGCTGGGGCGGGCACGGCGGGCGCTACGCGCACGATTTGCTGCCATTGCCATTCACGGAAGAGGCGCTCGCGCACGTCGCCGAGCGCGTCGCGCGCGTTCAGGATCGCTTGAAGCGGCGCATCCTCGTCGAGAACGTCTCGAGCTACGTCGCCTTCGCGCAGTCGACGATGTCGGAGGCCGAGTTCCTCGCGGCGCTCGTCGCGCGCACCGACTGCGGGTTGCTTCTAGACGTCAACAACGTCTTCGTGAGCGCCCACAACCACGGCTTCGACGCGCGCGCGTTCCTCGACGCGATCCCCGTGGGGCGCGTGGGGCAATTCCACCTCGCGGGGCACAGCCAGCTGGGCGAGCTGCTGCTCGACACGCACGATCACCCTGTGCGCGACGAGGTGTGGGATCTGTACCGCCACGCCGTCGCCCGCTTCGGCGACGTGCCGACGCTCGTCGAGTGGGACGACAAGCTGCCGCCGCTCGCGCGCGTCGTCGAAGAGTCGGCCCGCGCGCGCGCCGTCGCCAACGAGGTGTTGGCCTCGCGAGAGGCGACGCGTGCCGCGCGCTGACGAACCGTCGCTCGCCGAGCTTCAGCGGCGCTTCTTCGAATTGGTGACGGGGCGCGAGAGCGTCGCCAAGGAGCTCGCTGCGCGCGGGCTGCCCGAGGCGCACGTCTCGGCGATCATCGCGGGCGACGCGCGCGCGTCGGCGGTCGAGCGGCTCGACGTCTACGCCAACATGTACTTCTTCCGCATCCTCGAGGTGCTGCGCAGCGACTACCCGAAGCTCGTCGCTGTCGTCGGCGACGAGGCGTTCCACAACCTCGCGACCGAGTACCTCGCGGCGCACCCGTCGCGGCATCCGTCGCTCCGGTTCGTGGGCAGCGCGATGCCGGCGTTCGTGAAAACGTTGCCGCTCACGCGCGAAAAGCCTTGGCTCGCCGAGCTCGCGGCGCTCGAGTGGGCGCGTGTCGACGTGTTCGATCGCGAGGACACGCCGCTACTGACGCGCGAGGCGCTCGCAGCGACGGCGCCCGAAGACTTCGCGGCGATCCCGCTCGCGACCGTCGCCGCTTTCGAGCTGGTCCCCGCGGCGTGGGCCGTCGAGGATCCGTGGCGCGCGATCGAGGACGGCCACCCCGCGAGCGATCCACCGCGCGCCGCCGACGGGCACGCGATCGTCGTTTGGCGCCGCGGCACGGTCGTTCACCACCGCGGCGTCGACGCCCGTGAAGCCGACGCATTGAATCTGGTGCGCGCCGGCACGACCTTCGGCGCGCTCTGCACGGCGCTCGGCGAGACGTCGGCGTCGGAGACCGCAGCGGCGCAGCAAGCCGTGGCGTATCTCGGCGCGTGGCTCGCCGACGAGCTGCTCGCAGGCTGAGCTCGCGTACAATCCGGGCATGCGCCTGGTCCCGTGCGCCGCGATCGCGTTTGCGCTCGGCTGCTCGCCCGTCGCGACCAACGTCTCGCCGCCGCACGACGCCGCCGCGCCCGACGCCGGAGACGCGCGCGATGCGGGGCCGACGTGCACGCTCGGCGGCAAGTCGACGCTCGCGCCCGCGACGATCGCGTGCGGGCAAGGCGCCACGGGGCGCGTCGTCCTCGACGGCGACGACGTCTATTGGGCCGTGCAAGCGCCGGGGGCCGTCGTCATGCACGCGCCGCAGGTCGGCGGCGCCGCTACGGCCGTGACCACCGCGAAGTCGCCCGCCGTCGGGCTCGTCGTCGTGAAGCCGTGGGCCTACTTCACGCTCTTCGCCTCGGGCCAGGTCGCGCGCGCGCCGCTCGCGGGCGGCCGCGTCGAGGTCGTCGCCGACGGCCTCGATCGCCCCGCGTTCCTCGCGACCGACGGCGCCTCGCTCTACGTCACGGCCGGGCACGATCACGCCGGCGCCGTGCTGCAGATCCCTCTGTCCGCGCCCAAGCCCGTCGTGCTCATCGACGGCCTCTCGCGCCCGCGCGGCGTCGCCATCTCGGGCGGCTTCGTCTATTGGACCGACTTCCTCGACGGCACGCTCATGCGCGCGCCCGCTCACCTCGACGCCTCCGTCGCCGACGGCGGTGTGCGCACGGCGGCGCGGCTCGCGGCTGGTCTGTCGGGCCCGAGCGATCTCGCGCTCGCGGACGGTCATGCTTACCTCGCCGACCAGCGCGGCATGATCGTGCGCGTGCCGCTCGCGGGCGGCGACCCGCAGATCGTGGCCGCCGCGCACGGCACGCCTTACGGCGTCGCGACCGACGCCAGCTTCGTCTACTGGACCACGTTGCTCGACGGCGGCGTGTTCAGGGCGCCGCTCGCGGGCGGCGACGTCACGACGCTGGCGATCGGCCAGTCCGACGCGCACTTCCTCGCCGTCGGCGCAGACACCGTCTTCTGGGCCGCGTGGGGCGACGGCGGCGCCATCCGTCGCGTGAGCAAGCTCGCGCGCGTGGTCGTTGATGCCGGCGCGAGCGACTAGCCCGCGCGGAACTGGAAGTCGCGCTCGCGCACGACGCACTTCTCTTCGAGGTCGACGAGGAACGCGCGGCCCTCGCCCACCATGCCGTTGAACGTCAGCAGGTACCAGACGTCGACGCCCCAGCGCACGTGGCCGCTCTCGCACGGCGGCGCCCACTCGGCGGGCTCGAGGTCGCCGAGCCCCGGCGCGCGGACCTTCGAGTGCGAGCGCAGCTCGCGGAACGGCTCGGACTCTCGCACGATCTCGATCGCGCTCGCCGCGGGCCCCGGGTGGATCTCGCGGCGCCAGTCGGACACGAGCCGCAGACGCGCCGGGCTGCCCGTGAGGTCGAGGTCGGCCTCGTAGGCCTCGTCGGCGGGCAGGCCCAAGAAGTCCGAGACGTCGAACTCGGGGAAGAGATCTTCCTTGGCCATCTCGGCGAGGCGCGCCGAGAACGCGTTTTCGAAGGCCTCGCGCTTCTCTTTCGTGTAGTGCGCGTAGACGCGGAGCACGGCTTGGCGCGACGGCAGCCGGTGATCCCAATCGACGATCCAAACGCCGCTGTCGTACTTCGAGCCGCCGAACGGCACGAGCGGCGGCAGCGTCGCGGCGATGCGCGCGCCGTCGCCCTCGCGCGCGAAGAGACTCTGCTGCGCCACGCGCCTGTGCAGCCGCAATTGGCTCCTCAGGGAGTCGCGCAGATCGAGCGCCATGGGTCGCGGATTTTAGAGGGTTCGCGAGCCAGGTGCTAGCCTGGTGCCGTGCACGCCGGCTTCTCGTCGCGCCTGCCTTGGGATCGCGGCGAAAACGGCCTGGCCGTCGCCGAGCGCGAGCGGCGGGCCCGGGGCGCGCCGATTCTCGACCTCACCGAATCCAACCCGACGCGCGTCGGCGTCCTGCCGTCCGAGCACGGCGCGCGCGTCGCCGAGGCGCTCGCCGCCGCGGACGGCGACGTTTACGAGCCGGCGCCGCGCGGGCTGCCCGAGGCGCGCGCCGCCGTCGCGGCCGTCGCCGGCATCGACGCCGAACGCGTCGTCCTGACCGCGAGCTCGAGCGAGTCGTGCGCGCTGCTCTTCAAGATCCTGTGCGACCCGGGCGACGCCGTGCTCGTTCCCGAGCCGAGCTACCCGCTGTTCGATTCGCTGGCGCGCCTCGAAGGCGTCGTGCCCGTGCCCTATCGCCTGGCCTGGGACGGCGCGTGGCACGTCGACTTCGCGAGCGTCGACGGCGCCCTCGCGCACGCGCCGCGTCCGCGCGCGATCGTCGTCGTCCACCCCAACAACCCCACCGGCTCGTTCCTCGCGTCCGGCGAGCTCGCGCCGCTGGCCGCCCGCTGCGAGGCGCACGGCCTCGCCGTCGTGAGCGACGAGGTGTTCGCGGGCTACGCCTCGCGCCCCGACGGCGGGCGCGTGCCGTCGCTCGCCGTCGCGCCCGCGCTCACGTCGCGCGTGCTCACCTTCGCCCTCGGCGGCCTCTCGAAGTCGTGCGCGATGCCGCAGCTCAAGCTCGGCTGGATCGCCGTCGCCGGCCCCGACGCCTTGGTCGACGCCGCCCTCGCCCGCCTCGAGCTCGCCGCCGACACGTACCTGTCCGTCGGCGGCCCCGTGCAACGCGCGCTGCCGCGCCTGCTCGCGATCGGCGCCGATGCGCGCCGCGCGGTCATCGAACGCGTCGCCACGAACCGCGCCGCCCTCGCCGCCGCGATCCCCGCGGGCTCGCCTTGCTCGCTGCTCCCGAGCGACGGCGGTTGGTCGGCGATCCTGCGCGTCCCCGCGACCCGCACCGACGAAGATTGGGCCCGCGCCCTCCTCGAAGACGACGGCGTCCTCGTCCACCCCGGCTACTTCTTCGATCTGCGCGGCGGAACGTTCGTCGTCGTCAGCCTGTTGCCGGCACCCGACGTGTTCGCCGACGGCGCCGCGCGGCTCGTGGCGCGCGCTATGGCTTCCAGCCTGGAAAGATGAGGCGATCGTTGGCCGAGCCCTCGCTGATGCGGAATTCGCCCCACACGGGCGCGAAGAAGATCAGCAGCGCGAGCGCGACGAGGACATAGGTCGCGACGTCGCGCTCGAAGCGACGCTCGAGGTGGGCGATCGTGCCCGCGACGAGGACCAGCGCGAGGCCGTAGGGCGGCAGGTAGTGGTACCAGAACGTGTACGTGCCGCGGCCGAGGATCCACGGCGCCATGAGCGCGAACCAACCGCCCGCGAGCACGATGGCGGCACGCACGAGCACGGGATCGGCGAGCGGCTCGAGGCGCGCGCGCACCTTGGCGTTGACGCGCGCGAGCGGCGCGCCCACGAAGGCGATGAGCACGGCCAGCGTCGCCGAGACGAAGAGGAGCGGGTTGCCGACGCTCGCCGAGTAGAACTTGCTGGCGCCGCGGTCGGCGAGCTTGACGACGATCGGGTGCACGAGCAGCGGCCACGTCCACCACGACGACGCGAGCGGGTTCGTGCGGTGGCCGAGCTCGACGTGGTGCTTGACGAGGTCCCACACCGTCTTGAAGAGCACGTGCAGGCTCGCCGGCTGTCCCGAGAGCGGCAAGGCGGCGAACCACAGCCCGAGGTGCACGACGGCCGCGAAGCCGAAGAGCAGGATCGTCCAGCGCGGCGCGCGCCGCATCTGCCAGACGGCGAGCGCCGCCGGGATGACGGCGAAGCCGCCGTTCCATTTCACCGACGCGGCGAGGCCCACGAGCGCCGCGCTCACGAGCACGCCGCGCCAGGTCCGCGCCGTCACGGCGGCGAGCACGCTCCACAGCACGAGGCAGGCGAGGCTGCCGTCGAGCAGCGCCGTGCGCGAGTACGCGAGGAAGAAGCCGTCGGCCGCGAAGAACGCCGCCGCGAACCAGCCCGCGCGCCGATCCTCGAACAGCTCGCGCGCGAGCGCCGCCGCGACGACGATCGTCTGCAGCCCGAAGATCAGCGAGGCCGCGCGCCAGCCCGTGGGGTTGTCGCCGAAGGTCAGGATCGAGATCGCGATGAAGAGCTTGCCGAGCGGCGGGTGATCGTTGTCGTCGGGATCGCCGACGATGTAGTGGCGCGCGTTGGGGATGAAGTGGTGCTCGTCGAACGTGAAGCGCGGCGGGAAGCCGATGTTCCAGCAGCGCAGCACGACGCCGCCCACGATCATCGCCAGCAGCGCGACGACGGTGGCGCGTCGCTCGCGCGACAGGCCCACCCAGAAGGCGCGCGCGCGCTCACGCGCGTCGACGATCACGGCTTCGACGTTCATGGAGGGATCGTGCAGTCGTGCAGCGTGCCGACGGGCAACGTCTTCTGCGCGGCCTCGAACGGGCCGTCGGGCTTCCAGCGCAGCGCCGCCGAGTGCAGGCCGCCGACGATGTCGAAGTCGCACAGCACCGTGAAGCGCGTCGTGGGCATCGGCGTGCCCGACTTCGCGATCGACTCCCACAGGTTCGCGCCCAAGAACATGTCGCCGCTCAGCGTGCAGTACGGGCTGAGCGTCGTGCCCGGCGTGTTGGCGTCGGGGCGCGGCTTCTTGTCGGCGCCGAAGGCGCAGTGCAGGCCGCCCTCGGCGACCTTGTCCGACGCGCACGCGAGGTTGGTCTGGTCGGCGGGGACGAGCGTGATCTCGATGAAGTTCTTGTCGCCGCGGTGCCAGGTCCAGCCCATGCCCGAGTACTCCTGGCGGTAGGCGTGGCCCGCCAGCAAGACCCAGACACCGAGGCCGATCGCGAACAGCGCGAGGGTGACGCGGATCAGGCGGTCGAATTCACGCGGTGGTTGGCTCACGGGGCTCCAAAAAAGATAACGAGAGGGCAGACCTTCTAATGCCGGCGCGCGACGGTCAAGCGCAGGCGACTCACGGCGAGGGTGGCAGCTTCCAAACGTAAGCGTCGTAGCGCAGCTCGCTCCACGAGCCGGCGGGCGCGCCGCTGGAATCGCTCGGGGCGGCGTGCATGGCGTTGGGCGGCCCGCTGGGGTCGGCCGCGCCGTGCCCGCCGCTCGGTCCGTTCGCCGCGTCGGCGGCCAGCGTCGACGCGCGCGGCGCGGGCACGACGCGCACGCGCAGCCGCGCGCGGCCGCGCGTGAGGCGCGCCGGAACGAGGAACTCGTCGTCGCGGAAGCGGCGGTTCGAGGTCTCGACGCGCGGATCGCCGACGCCCATCTCGTCGCGCGAATACGCGAAGACGCAGCGGTTCGAGCCCGCGAGGAACCAGATGCCCGCGCGCTCGAACGCGCCGCCGCGCGCGTCGGCGATCCACACCTCGGCGCGCTGATCGGCGATGGCGTAGTCGAGCTTGCGGCGCAACATGACGCCCAGATTGTCGGGGTCGATCGCGAGCGTCAGCTCGGACGGGCCCGTCGTGTGGCGGCCGAAGTCGCGCGTCGCCGGATAGATCTCGCGGCCGTCGGCGTGGTCGACGCCCCACTCGTAGCGGCTCGTGATCGTCTCGACGGACGACGCCATCGGCGACGAATACGCGTGCGCCTTCTCGTCGGCGGCGTCGCCCACGTGGAGAGAATCCGTGGGCGAGAGGCACGCGCCCGGCAAGCCGTACCAGAACGCGACGGTGCGGTAGTGCTCGTCGGACTCGTCGGTGCCGCCGTGCTCGAGCTGCACGCGTGCGCGCCGCCCGAACGGGAACGGATCGGCGACGAGGAAGCGGTAAGCCGACTCGACGCCGTCCTCGGGCTCGCGCATCGATCCGGGATCCGACGCGCCCGTCGGATGCCCCGCGAGCGGCAACGTCATCGTCGTGCCGCCCCAGTAGTCGCCGCCGCCGCCCCACTCCTCGGTGCCCGTGCCCTGCGCCTGCGGCGTCTGGCTGTCGTCGAAGAAGAAGCGCGGGTCGCCCTCGAGCGTCCCGAGCGCCGCGCGATCGGAGAACACGAACGACGTCCCGATGAGATGCCCGCACCACGGGCCGCCGCCCTCGACGCCGTTCGTGTCGAGCAAGACGAGATCCTCGCCGTGCACGGGCATGCCGTGATCGCGGTAGGTCGCGTGCAAATAGCCGGCGTGGTTCGCGGGCGCGCGCCACGGCGTCGCGCGCACCGACCACGACACGCCCGTGACCGCCTCTCCCGTCGACACGAGCTCGACGCGCGCGTGGCGGCGGAACGGCATCGGAAAATACGCCGACAGCGTCGCGCGCCCGTCGGCGAAGCGGATCGAGACGGGCATCGCCTTGACGAGCCACTCGCGCCCCGAGCGGTTGTAGAGCGTGCCCGCGCCGAAGAAGAGCGACACGGGCACGTCGACCGACGGCGCGGCCCGATCGTCCCACGTGATGCGCAGGCGCGCGCGCCCGAACGCGACGGCGTCGGCCGCGGCGACGTCGAACCGCAGCGCGCGCACGGCCGCGGGTCCGCGCGCGAGATCGACGATCGTGACGGCCGCGCCCGGCGTCGACGGCAGATCGACGGTGCCCGTGTCGGGCACGACGCCGATGCCTTCGGGCGTCTGATCTTCCATGGGATCTTCGCCCGCGTGCTCGAAGCGCGCGAGCACGTCGGCGGGCGGGCGCGCGTCTTCCGTCCAGCTCGCGGGCGGCATGCGCACGGCCCCGTCGGCGAACAGCTGATAGATGTAATAGCCCGTGCCGTAGTGCGTCCGCTCGTAGCGGAGCCGCATCGAGCTTTCGAACGGGATCGGCACCCACGATAGGTCGGCCCCCTGGGTCGTGGACCACGTCAGCGCGAGCGGCGACGGGAAGGCGGCCTCGGGCATGAACGTCGAGCCGGCGACGGGGTGATCGGGATCGGCCGTGCTCGACTCGGTGACGACGGTGTCGCGGCCGTCGACGCCGTAGTGCCACGGGCTGCCGTGCCAGTGGTTCGTGCGCACGAACGACAGCACGCCCGCGCCTTCGACGTCGAGGCTCGTGAACGTGCCGTCGGCCTCGCGCCGCAAGAAGTGGCTCGCGTCGGCGGCCTCGTTGCCGCCCGAACGATCGTAGGTGCTGCGCATGTACGTGCGCGTGCCGAGGCGCAAGATCGGCCAGCGATCCCACGCGCGGTAGGCGTCGTAGCCGACGGGGAAGTGCGGCGCGAACGCGGGGCGCGCGACGACGGGGCGCGCGTCTTCGTCGTCGGCGTCGGGTGCAGCGTCGTGCGCGTCGATGCTCGCGGCCGCATCGGGCACCGCGTCTTCGACGCTGGCGTCGCGCGCGTCAGAAGACGGTGTGGTGACGGGACCCGCGTCCGGCTTTTCACCCTCGAGCTCGGGCGACATCACGAGCGAGCGCCCCGCGCACCCCGCGATCGTCGTCGCCAACGCCGCGACGAACATGTGCGACAGCCCGCGCAAGGGTACGGCTCGGACCTTCATCGGGGGGCGATGAAAGTTACCCGACGGACCCGCGCGAACAAAGCGGTCCCGACGCATCAGCCGTGGCCCGATCGGTGATAATGCGCCCGTGATCGCCGCATTGCCGACGTTGCCGACGCTGCTCGCGTTGATGTTGACGCCGACGCTGACGGTGACCGCGCCCACCGACGGGAGCGCCGACTGTCCGTCGCCGCGTCAGGTCTCTGACGCGCTCGCGCGCCTCGCGCCCGGGCTCGTGGCGCAGGACGACGCCGCGCCCCCGCTCCCCGTGCCCGACGCTGGCGTCGCGCCGCCGCCCACCAACCTGCGCCTCGCTGTGAGCGGCACGCCCGCGGGCGACGTGCGCATCGATTTGACTGACGCGCGCGGCGAGCTCGTGTTGCGCCGTCTCTTGAAGGCGCCGGAACGCGCGCAGCTCTCCGACTGCACGGCCCTCGCCGAGACGACGGCGCTCATCGTCGAGCGTTACCTGCGCGAGGTCGGCTACGAGGCGCCGCCGCTGCCGCCGCCCGCGCCCATCGCCGGCCCCGCGCCACCGCCCGCGTCTCCGACGACGGTGACCGCGCCCGCGACGCCGCCGCCCG
>DASZRT010000015.1:0-54519 GCA_035549075.1 Polyangia bacterium
GAGGGCGCCGCGCGCCGTCGTCGGCGAGGCGACGAGGCGGCTGGCCGCGGGCGCCGTCGGCGGCGCGCCCGCCAGATCGCCCGTGACGAGCGCGGCCGCGGCGGCGACGTCGCGCGCATCCTCGTCGACGACGACGTACTCGCGATTCGTGGCGAGACCGGCGCGCGTGAGGTTGAGCGTCTGCACGACGAGCGTCGCGCCGTCGACCACGAAGACCTTGGCGTGCGTGAGCGCGAAGCGCGGCGACGTCCACGACACGGCGACGCCCGCCGCCGCGAGGCGCTCGAACGCGTCTTGGTTCGCGCCGTCCGCGCCGAAGGGGTGGGGCTCGAGCGCGACGCGGACGTCGACGCCGGCGCGCTTCCGATCGACGAGCGCATCGATCGACGCGCCGTCGGTGAGCAGGTACATCTCCATGGTGAGGCTGCGGCGCGCGCCCAAGATGAGCGCGACGACGGCGTCACCGCCCGCGTCGGGCTCGACCATGAGGTGAATGGCGGCGGGCGCCGCGCGCGGCGGCGCCGTGGGCGTGACGGTGCAGCCCGCGGCCACGGCGAGCGCGAACGAGACGAACGTCGGAGCCTTCGGCATGCCCGGTCATCGGCCTCACGCCGCCCGGGTTGCGTCGCTACATCAGCGCGCGCGACGTCGCGTCGAAGCCGGCCTTCACGGCGCGCGTGAAGTCGTCTTTCAGCTGGAAGACGGCCTCGGCGTCGAGCGGCCCCGGGTCGACGCGCACCTCGCGCAAGGGACACTTCATGTCGGCGCGGTAGAACGCTGGCTCGTCGGTGACGTTGATCGCCAGCAAGTTCGCGTCGGGGAACAGGCGGCACGCCTCATCGACCGGCGTCATCGACGCGCGGTCGGCGCCTGGGTCGACCGCGCCCTGCGTGGCGACGTCGAGGTTCGAGAAGATGAACGGGTTGGCGACGCTCTTGCCGACGGCCTCGGCCAGGTTGCCCGAGCGTACGACGACCATCGAGAGCCCGTCGCCCGTGCGCTGCTGGTACGTCGTCGCGTAGGGCAGGGGCAGCGCCTCGACGCGCGCGCCACCGAGCAGGCCGTCCATGACCCGCACGAGGCGATCGCGATCGAGCTTCTCCGTTTGCTGCGCGCCGATGGCCGCACCGCCCGCGGCGCCGATGGCCGCGCCCGCGGCGGCCGAGCGCTTGTCGCCCACCGCTTCGCCGACGGCCGCGCCGAGCGCCGCTCCCACGAGAGCGCCCAACACGCCGTTCTTCGCGGCGGCGGCCTTCGTCTCGGCGACGTACGCCTCCGAGAACCTTCGAAAGCGCGCCTCCGTGTCCTCGGCTGGCGCCGACGCGTACAGCGCGCCCACGAGCGACCCCATGCTGTTGCCGACGACGCAGTCGATCTTGAGCCCACGCGCCCGCGCCGCCGCGATCGCCCCCAAGTGCGCGACGCCGCGCGGCCCGCCCACCGACAGCACGAGGCACGTCCGCCGCGCCGCCGGATCGAACTGCGGCGGCTTGTGCGCGCACGAAGCGAGCAGCATCGCGAAGAGAACGACCGCGCATGCGGAGAACCATCGGAGGGCGCGCATGGCCCGTTCTACTTCGACTCGAGCTTCGAAACGCGCACGTCGAGGTCGAGCGTCAGTGAGCGTTGCTCGTTGGCGAAGCCCAGAAATGCGGTCGAGAGGACGTCGACGCGCTTCGAGAGATGCTCGACGCGCTCCGCGACAACATCGACGCGCTCCGTGACGACCCCGAGGCGATGGTTCGTCTCGTCGAGGCGACGGTTCGTCTCATCGAGGCGATGGTTCGTCTCGTCGAGGCGATGGTTCACCTCCCGAAACCGCTCGTTCGTGTCCGCGCGCAATCCGCGAACCTCGTCCCGAATCCCCTTGAGGATCTCGACCGTGATGTCATCGCTCGCCATCGACATCGTGGTCGGAGCGTAGCACGGACGGGTTGCGGGAAATCTAGGTCGCGCGTTCGATGAGCCCCGCGGCGCCCATGCCGCCGCCGACGCACATCGTGATGACGGCGTACTTGCCCTTGCGGCGCTCGAGCTCGTGCAGCGCCGTCGCGATCTGTCGGGCGCCCGTGCAGCCGAGCGGGTGGCCGAGCGCGATCGCGCCGCCGTTGACGTTGACGCGGTCTTGCGGCAACCCGAGCTCGCGCAGGCAGTAGAGCGCCTGCGACGCGAAGGCCTCGTTGACCTCGAAGAGATCGATCTGGTCGACCTTCAAGCCGGCCTTCGACAGCAGCTTGCGCACGGCGGGCACGGGGCCGATGCCCATGATCGCGGGCGGCACGCCGGCGACGGCGAAGGCGCGGAAGTAGGCGCGGATCTTCTTGCCCTGCTTCTTGGCCTCGTCGGCGCCCATGAGCACGACGGCGGCGGCGCCGTCGTTGAGCGGCGACGCGTTGCCGGCCGTGACCGTACCGGTCGGATCGAACACGGGCTTGAGCGCCGCGAGCTTCTCGAGCGACGTGTCGGCGCGCGGGCCCTCGTCCTTGTCGACCGTCACCTCTTTCCAGACGTCGCCGTCGAACACGCGCGTCTTCACGGGGATGATCTCCGCCGCGAAGTCACCGCGCGCCCACGCGGCCGCCGCCTTCTGGTGGCTCGCGAGCGCGAACGCGTCTTGATCGCCGCGCGAGACGTTGAATTGTCGCGCGACGTTCTCGGCGGTGTTGCCCATGGGGATGTACGCGTCGGGGAACTCCTCGACGACGCGCGGGTTGAGCGACACCTTGTTGCCGCCCATCGGGATCATCGACATCGACTCGAGGCCGCCCGCGACGCCGACGTCGATGCCGCCCGCGGCGATGCGGTCGGCGACGATCGACGTCGCCTGCAGGCCCGACGAGCAGAAGCGGTTGATCGTCATGGCCGGCGTCTCGTCGGGCATACCCGCGAGGAAGCCCACCTGGCGCGCGACGTTGAGGCCTTGCTCGGCCTCGGGGTTCGCGCAGCCGAGCACGAGATCCTCGACGGTCTTGGGATCGACCTCGGCGCGGCGCAGCGCCTCGCGCGCGGCGAGGGCGCCGAGATCGTCGGGGCGCGTCTGGCGGAGGTTGCCCTTGGGTGCGCGGCCGATCGGGGTGCGGACCGCGGAAAGAATGGCGACGTCACGCATGGTCAGTTCCTCAGGGGCTTGCTGGTGGTGAGCATGGCTTGGATGCGCTCGCGGGTCTTCGGTTCCCCGCACAGCGACAGGAACGCCTCGCGCTCGAGATCGAGGATGTGCTGCTCGCTGACCGTCGCGCCCGCGGGCACGTTGCCGCCCGACAGGATGCGCGCCAGGTGGCCGCTGATCTTGGCGTCGTGCGCGCTGATCTGGTGCGCGCCCGTGAGGTTGTGCAGGAACTGCTTGAGCGTGCCCTGGCCGGCCTCGCCGATGACGCGGATGCGGCGGGGCGGGGGCGGGCGGTAGCCGGCGCGCGCCTGGCCGAGCACGAGCGCCTTGGCGTCGGCGATGACGGTCTCGCGCGCCATCGACACGCTGTCGCCTTGGCGGAGGTAGCCGATGTCGCGCGCGTCCTCGGCGCTGACCGACACCTTGGCGCGCGCGAGCGTCTCGAACGGCACCTTGACGAGCGCGAGCAGATCGAACGCGGGATCGTCGGTCGCGCGGGCCGAGGCGCGCGCCGCGAGCTCCATGCAACCGCCGCCCGCGGGGATGAGGCCGACGCCCACTTCGACGCAGCCGACGTAGAGCTCGGCCGCCGCGCGCACGGTCTGGCAGCCCATGACGACCTCGGCGCCGCCGCCGAGCGCGAGCCCGAAGGGCGCGGCCACGACGGGGACGCGCGCGTAGCGCGTGCGCTGACAGGCGCCTTGGAAGCCGATCACCATGTCGTTGATGGCGTCCATCTGGTTGCCGCCGAGCGCGACCATGAGCGCGAACAGATTGGCGCCCGCGCAGAAGGCATCGGGCGCGTCGTTGCCGATGACGAGGCCGACGCCTTCCTTCTCGGCTCTATCGACGGCCTTCATCGTCATGGCGACGATGTCCTGATCGATGGCGTTCATCTTGGCGTGGAACTCCAGGCAGAACACGCCGTCGCCGAGGTCGAGGATCGACGCGCTGCCGTTGCGCTCGACCTCGCCGCCCGCCGCGCGGACCGCGTCGAGCGAGATCGCGCGCGGGTCGGTCGCGACGGGCTTGAAGCCGCCGCGCACGCCGAGCTGCGAGACGCGGCCGGGCTTTTCTTCTTTGTAGAAGCGCATGCCTTCGCCCTGCGCCGCGATCTGCTCTTTGACCCAGCCGGGCACGGTGTAGCCCGCGGCCTCCATCTTCGCGGCCGTCGCCTTGACGCCCAGCGCGTCCCAGATCTCGAACGGCCCGCGCTCCCAGCCGAAGCCCCACTTGAGCGCGCGGTCGACGTCGACGATGTCGTCGGCGATCTCGCCCATGCGGTTCGCCGAGTAGATGAGCGTCTCGTACGTCACCGTGCGCGCGAGCGCCGACGCGCGGTCGTCACCGCCCAGCACGAGGCGCAGCTTCTCGTCGACGTCCTCGGCCTTGCGCGCGGCGCCGATCGACGGGAAGCGCGGCTTCTTCTGCGGGCCGTACTCCATCGTCTTCAAATCGAGTTGCAGGATGTCGTCGCCGACCTTCTTGTAGAAGCCCTGCTTGGTCTTGGCGCCCAGCCACTTCTTGCCTACAAGTTCTTTCATCACAGGCGGCGGCTCGAACACACCACGCCGTTCGTCGCCCGGGAGCGCGTCGAAGCAGTTCTGCGTGACGTGCACGAGCGTGTCGAGCCCGACGACGTCGGCCGTGCGGAACACGGCGCTCTTCGGCTTGCCCGTCGCCGGGCCGAACACCATGTCGACCTCCTCGACGGTGTAGCCGTCTGCGATCGCCGCCTGCAGCGTCCTCATCATGGCGAAAGTCCCGATGCGGTTGGCGATGAAGTTGGGCGTGTCCTTGCCGCGCACGAGGCCCTTGCCCAGCAAGCCGCCGCAGAGCGCCTCGGCGCGCGCGACCGTCTCGGGCGCCGTGTCGGGGCCGACGACGATCTCGACCAGCTTGAGGTAGCGGGGCGGGTTGAAGAAGTGCGTGATGCAGAAGCGCTTCTTGAACGAATCGCTGCGCCCCTGCATGAGGTCGGCGATGCGCAGGCCCGACGTGTTCGACGTGATGACGGCGCGGCCGCCCAGCTCGTCGATGCGGCCATACAGCTTTTGCTTGATGGCGAGGTTCTCGATGACGGCCTCGATGACGACGTCGCTGGCGGCGACGGCGGCGGCCAGGTCGTCCTCGAGGTTGCCGACCGACACGAGCGTCTCGAAGCGCGGCGAGAAGAACGCCGCCGGCTTGGCCTTGCGCGCGCCTTCGAGGCCGGCGGCCGCGACGGCGTTGCGCTTCGCAGGAGGAGATCCGGCGGGTGCGTCCTTGGCCGGAATGTCGAGCAACCGCACCTTGACCCCCGCGTTCGCGAGGTGCGCGGCGATGGCCGCCCCCATGACACCCGCCCCCAGGACCGTGACTTCTCGAATCGGATCGGTCGTGGTCATACGTACACCGTACCCGAAAAGGAGGGGCGCGTCGACGCGCCATCAGTTGATCGCCCTCGACGGATTCTGCATTCTGGTGGCCCCGTCATGCTCGCTTCGCTTCGCCTTTCGCTCGTCATCTCCCTCGTCATTTGTGTGTCGCCGTCAGGCGCCGCGCGCGCCGACGACGCCGCTCCCGACAAGGAGCTGCGCGCCGCCAAAGAGGCGTTCGAGGCGGCGCAGACGGCGTTCGTGCGCGAAGAGTGGGACAAGGCCGCCGACAAGTTCTTGAACGCCTTCGAGCACAAGCCGTACCCGGCGTTCCTCTTCAACGCCGCCGTCGCGTTCGAGAAGGGCAAGCACCTCGATCAAGCGAAGGAGTACTTCGAGCGCTACATCGGCCTCGACGTCAACGCGAGCGACGTCGCGCAGGTGAAGGTGCGCATCGACGTGCTCGCCAAATTGCTGGCGCCTCCTCCGTCGCCGCCCGACGGCACGGGCGTCGCGCCGCCGACGACGCCGAACGCGCCTCCGCTCCAGCCGGGAACGCCCGCGCCGCCGGCTGGAGCGACGCCCACACCACCACCTCCTCCTGGCCCTTCGGTTCCGGGCGCAACGCCACCGCCGCCGTCTGAGACGCCAGCGCTCCCGTCGTTCGACACCAAGGGCCTCGTCGTCATCGACTCGAAGCCGCAGGGCGCGACGATCTACCTCAACGACAAGACGAAGGGTCCGTTCGGCAAGACGCCGTGGCATGGCTCGCTCGAGCCCAAGGCCGTGCGCCTCATCCTCGAGTCGAAGGGCTTCAAGCCCGAAGAGCGCAACGTCACGCCGTCGTCCGACAAGCTCGTCGACATCTACATCGCGCTGTCTGAGGAGCACTACCTCGGCTGGATAGAGCTCACCTCGAACGCTGTCGGCGCGACCGTTTACATCGATCGCAAGGACATCGGCGCCATCGGCCGCACGCCGTTCACGGGGCACCTCAAGCCGGGGCCGCACACGCTCTTCCTCGAGCGGCAGGGCTACGCGCCCGTCGAGAAGACGATCGACGTCAAGCCGGGCACGGCGACGCAGTACCAGGTCGACATGGAGAAGACGAACACGGGATGGATCAACGTCGCGGGCGGGCAAACGCGCGGCGGGCGGCTCGTCGTCGACGGCAAGCTCGCGTGCGCGACGCCGTGCCGCACCGAGGTCGCGCCCGGCAAGCGTCACGTCGTCGTCGAGAAGGACGGCTTCGAGGACTACGAGGGCACGCTCGACGTCGCGCGCACGACCGAGTCCACCGTCGACATCCAGGCGTTCTCGCCGCGGCCGCCACGCACGCGCGCGATCTCGGCGGGCGTGACGGCGCTCGTGTTCCTCGGCGGCGGCGCCTACCTCGGCCACCTGTCGTCGCAGACCAAGGACTCGATCGACGGCGACATCAAGGCAGGGCGGGGCGTCGACAGCGGCGACGCGCGCTTCCTGCGCGGCCAGCTCGAGGCGATCGGCGCCGACGTGCTGTTCGGCTTGGGCGCGATCGTCGGCATCTCGGCGGTCGTGACGGTCTTCTCGCACGGGCCCGAGACGTCGGGCGCCGTCGACCAAAAGTCGATCGGCCTGGCGCCCACCGTCGGGCCCGGCGTCGGCGGCCTCTCGGCTTGGGGGCGGTTCTAATGCGCGCGCGCGGACTCACCGGCGCGGCGCTCGTCGTCGTCTCGCTCGCGGGCACGGGCTGCGACTGGCGCGACTTCGACCACCTCAAGAGCGAGACGCCCGTGCTGGCCGTGGGCGGGCCGAGCGGCATCGCCGCCAAGGACGACTTCGGCCGCCACCTGCTCGCGCTGTCGGGCCCGGCCGCCGGCGAAACGGGCGGCCGCTTCGTCGTGGCGACGGCGACCGACGCCGAGCTCGCCGTCATGAGCGTCGACGCGCACGGCAACGTGAAGGGGCAGGGCTTCAGCTCGCCGCTCTTCGGCACGGCCGCCCCGACGCTGCCCATCACGTCGATGGCCGAGGTCCCCGGCGCCGAGAAGATCCTGCTCGGCGCGCCGGAGGCCAACACCGTCGGCAGCGTCTACGTGCTCACGATGGGCGCGACGCTCTCGGTGTCTTTGCTCGACTCGCCCGCGACGCAGGAGCGCTTCGGCCTCGGCGTCGCCGCGGGCGCGCTCGCCGGCGACACGCCGCCCGACTACGTCGTGCTCTCCGGCGGCCAGCTCTCCGTGTACATCGACGGCGACCCGACGAAGGCCGTGATCGCGCCCGATCCGCCCGCGACGTGCCCGCTCGAGCTGTCGACGGGGATCCTCGGAAACGACCGCGCCAACCGCGCCGTGCTCGTCGCGCCGCTCGCGGCGCCCGTCGCCGGCGCGGGCACGCAGCAGATCGTCGTCGGCACGCCCTCCGACACCGACCAAGGCGCCGTGTCCGTGTTCGGCGTCGACCCGACGACGGGCGTCGCGACGTGCCTCTTCACCTACCGCCACACCGAGCCGCGCTTCGGCCACGCGCTCGCCATCGGCGACTTCGACCACGACGGCGTCTCCGACCTGCTCGTGGGCGCGCCGCCGAGCGCAGCCTATTGGATCCGCGGGCCGCTCGCGGCCGACTCGCCGATCGCGCCCGCCGCGCTCGGCGCCGTGCCCGCGGGGACCCAGGAGCTCGGGTTTTCGGTCGCCGCGCTCGATCTCGACGGCGACCTGCACGACGAGGCGCTCGTCGCCGACCCGTCGGCCGTGCTGGCGGGCAACGCTCTCGCGGGCGACGTGCGGGTCGCGACGGGCACGGGGCTCGCGATGACGGGCACGACGCTCGAGCGCGCGGCGCCCGCGGCGAGCGACGCCTTCGGCGCCGCCGTCGCCGCGCTGCCGTTCTGCACGGGGAGCTGCGACACGGCCACGCCGCAGACGACGCACCTGCCGCTCATCGGCGCCGCGAAGCAGACGTACTTGTTCTTCAAGTCCACGCCCATGGGTGTCGATCCGAGGGTGAAGTAGCCATGCCGACGATGCGCCTGTCGACCCTGCTCGCGCCCGATCTGGCCGAGACGCTGCGCACGAGCCCCGATCAGGCCATCGAGCTCGCCGAAGAGCTGCACGCCGTCGACCTGGCCGACCTCATCCTCGGCATCTCCGACGAGCAGGCGGCGCCGTTCGTCGCCGCGCTGCCGCTCGACAAGGCCGCGGGCGCGTTCGACGCGATGACGCTCGACCGGCGCGTGCAGCTGTTCGGCAAGCTCGAGCGCTCGCTGGCGGCGCGCATCGCCGACGCGATGTCGGCCGACGAGCGCGCCGACCTCTTCAAAGAGCTGCCCGACGAGGTGCGCAGCGACCTGCTCGCGCGCATGCCCAAGGACGCCCAGACGGACGTCCGCGAGCTCATCCGCTACCCCGAGACGTCGGCCGGCGGCCTCATGACCACGGACTACGTCGCCGTCGACATCGCGCACACCGTCGAGCGCGCCATCGATCAGGTGCGCTCGACGGCCGAGCAGATGGAGACGATCTACGAGGCCTACGCCGTCGATCCGAACGGCACGCTCCTCGGCGTCGTGTCGCTGCGCGACCTCGTGCTCGCGCGCGCGGGGCAGCCCATCGCCGCCGTCATGAACCCCGACGTCATCTCGGTGCCGCCCGAGATGGACCAGGAGGACGTCGCGCACCTGTTCGAGCACTACGACATGCTCGCGCTGCCCGTCGTCGACGCCACGCGGAAGATGCTGGGAATCGTCACCGTCGACGACGTCGTCAAGGTCCTCAAGCAAGAGCAGGCCGAGGACATCCAGAAGATGGGCGCCGTCGCGCCGACGGAAGAGCCTTACTTCCAGACCGACTTCTGGACGATGGTGAAGAAGCGCGCCGGGTGGCTCATCGCGATCTTCCTCGGCGAGATCCTCACGGCCAGCGTGCTCGAGCACTACGAGGCGGCGCGCCGGGCGTTCCAGGCCATCGAGGTCTTCGTGCCGCTCATCATCTCGTCGGGCGGCAACACCGGCAGCCAGGCGTCGTCGCTCGTCATCCGCGGCCTCGCGCTCGAGGAATTCAGCCCCGGCGACGCCATCAAGATCTTGTGGCGAGAGCTGCGCACGGGGCTCGTGCTCGGCTGCATCCTCGGCTGCATCGGTCTGCTGCGCGCGACGCTCGTCGGGCACAGCGGCGGTCACGGCATGTCGGCGGCCGTCGGCCTGTCGCTCATCGCGTGCGTGACGTTCGGGTCGGTCGCGGGGTCGGGCTTGCCGCTCTTGATCAAGCGGCTCGGCTTCGACCCGGCGGTTTCTTCGGGACCGTTCATCGCTTCCTTGGTCGACGTTCTCGGGATCATCATCTACATGAACATCGCCATCTGGATCCTGGGCTAGTGGCGGCGGCGGCCGTGCCTCGCCTTCTTCGGGGCTGAGCGCTTCGGCGAGAGAACCGAGTCGAGGCCGGCGTTGCCGTTGCCTTCGTTGGCGCGGTTTTCGGCGAGGACGGCGTCGATCTCGTCGTGCTGGCGCGGGGGCGTGTAGGCGGCGCGCTTCGGGCCCGTGTGGATCGAGCCGGCGGGGGCGGCCTTCTCGATGTCCATCGTGGGGAGCTTCGCGCTCGCCGGATCGTTGACGCCCACGGGGTGATCGACCTTAGCGGGAGCGTGCTCCTTGCGCTTGGCCTCGCGCTCGCGGCGTCCCTCCTCCTGCATCGCCGCGATCTTGTCGTGGTCGATGCCCTTCTTCTTCGGGCCGACGACGCTGTCCTCCCACTCGAACGTCTTGTTGAACGTCGACGTCGTCGAGATCTCTTTGGACTTCGTGGC
The DNA here is from genome assembly GCA_035549075.1 of Polyangia bacterium. Lineage (GTDB taxonomy): Bacteria > Myxococcota_A > Polyangia > Fen-1088 > Fen-1088 > DASZFV01. The sequence continues at coordinate 10,252 of DASZRT010000015.1, forward strand.
GTCGTTCGACTTTTCGCCCGCCTGGGCCAATCCCGCCGCCGCGAGCCAAAACATCACGCCTGCGGAAAGTGCACGAACCGATCGCATGGGGGCCTCCAAAAATGAGCCGGTAGTGCTAGGCCAAGGAGGAGCTTGAGCAGCCAATATTGCGCGCCGGGGATCACGGCGCGTGCATGCGGGCCGACACGGATGCACCCGTGTCGCGGCGCGTTTCCGGATCTTTCAGCGGAAATCAGCCGCCGAGGCGGCCGATCAGATCGTTCAGCAGGTTCGGGCCGAGGCCCGAGGGCGTGCAGCCGCCGTGCGCCGTGCAGACGACGTCGATCGTCTCGTTGGCGAGCGCCGACTTGAGCGCGCGGATCGACGATGCGTTCTCGTCGGGGTGCGGGTTGAACACGCCGGGCGGCGACTCGAGGCGGCCCTGCTTGAAGACCATGATGTCGCCGACGACGAGCACGCCGTCGTAGAGGAAGACGTACGAGCCGGGCGTGTGCCCAGGCGCGGGGATCGCCTTGACGATCTTCGCGGCAGCGTTGCCGGCCGCCGGGCTCACGGTGAATGTGGCCGCGCCCGACGGAATCGGCGCGTTGACGCTCACGGGCTGCGCCGACATCGCGAAGCCTAGGAAGCGCGCGAGGAGCGCGTCGGGCGCGATCTTGCCTTCGGCCAGCGGGACATCGGCGGCGCCGAGGTGAACTTTGGCCTTGGGCAGGAGCGGCACGCCCGCGACGTGATCGAAGTGGGCGTGCGTGAGGAACACGTCGCTGACGTCGTCGCGCGTGGCCCCGAGCGCGCGCAGGAGCGCGTCGACGGGGTGGCCCTGGGGATCGAGGCCCGTGTCGAAGAGGACGACGTGCGGGCCGGGCGCCGCGCGCGCCGCGAGCACCGTGACGCCCATGGCGTTCGTGACGGCGACGAAGCTCGGCTTCACCTCGGCCGCGACGCCGGTCTTGCCGCGGTTGGCGCGCATCCAGGCGATGCCCGCGCCCGCGACGATCGCGACGACGATGAGCACGACGACGAGAAAGCTCCTCAGCGCGCGCATGGCCCGGCTCCCGTGTCCATCCCGCGACAGTCTAGCGGGCGCGCGTCGCGATCAAGCCCGTAAAACGCTCGTGCGACGGGCCACGGAATCGAGCTACGACTTTTGTTCGGAGAGCGTGCGGGCGAGCGCGGCGGCGCCCGCGATTCCGTCGTTGAGGCCGACGCCGCTCGTCGCCTGTCCAATGACGTGTAGGCGCGGCACGCGGCGCAGATCGTCTTCGATCGCGCGGAGGCGGCCCGCGTGCGCGAGATCGTATTGCGGAATTCCGGCGGGGTGGCGCCACACGGCGACGAAGTCCGGCTCGGCCACGAGGCCCGCGACGCGGCGCAGGTCGGCGACGGCGGCGCGCGCGATCTCGTCGTCGGTGCGGTCGACGACGTCGGGGTGGAACGTGCCGCCTTGGAGCGTGCGCAGCAGCGCCGCGCCCGCGGGCGCGCGGTGATCGAAGATCGAGGACTCGTACTGGCAGCCGAGCAGCTCGACGCCTTCGCCGCGCGCGACGACGAAGCCGTAGGCGGCGACGTCCATGCCGAGGTCGAGCGCGCCCGATGTAGATGACGGTGCGCGGAACCCGAGCGCGGTCACGGCGATCGGCGCGAACGCCACCGACGCGAGCGCGGCCGCCGCCGCGGGCGCGAGCGGCGCGACCAGTTTCGCCGTCACGGGCGCGGGCGTCGCGACGACGACGTGGTCGGCGTCGACGGGCGCGCCCGCCTCGAGCTGCACGCACAGGCCGGCGCCGCTCGGCTCGATCGCCGCGGCGCGCGCGACGATCCGGCGATCGCCGAGGCGCGCCGCGAGCGCGCGCGGCAGCTCTTCGAGGCCGTCGGGGAACGAGAAGGCGCGCGGCGCGCCGCCGCTCTGGTTGCGCTCGGCGATCGCGCCACGCAAGACGCTGCCGTGCTTTTGCTCGAGCTCCCACAGGCGCGGCAGCGCCGTGCGCACCGACAGGTTGGCGGCGTCGCCGGCGTAGATGCCGATGACGGCGGGCGCGCCCACGCGCCGCGCGGCCTCGGCGCCGAAGCGCCGCTCGAGGAACGCCAGCACCGACTCGTCGGCGTCAGGATCCGACTTCGAGACGAACGGCTCGCGCGCGAGGCGCAGCTTGGCGACGGCGCCGAGCAGGTCGGTCTTGAGCAGCGACGGCGGGTTCGAGGGCAGGGCGCGCAGCGCGCCGCGCACGTAGACGAGGCGGCGCCTGGTCGCGTCGCGACCCTGGATGACGCGCCCTTCGACGCCCGCGGCCGCGAGCAGCGCCTGCGTGTCGGGCCGTCCCGACAGGATCGCCTGCGGCCCCGTCTCGCACAGAAAACCGTCGATGCGCTCGCTGCGGATGACGCCGCCCGCGCGCGCGTCGGCGTCGACGAGCACGACGTCGTGGCCCGCGGCGACGAGGTTCTCGGCGGCGGTGAGGCCGGCGATGCCGCCGCCCAATATGACGACGCGCGCGACGCGCATCAGCCGTGGCCCGCGACGCGCACGGGACCCGTCTCGGCGGCGCGCACCCAACCGCGCGCGCGCGCCGCCTCGATCGTCAGCTCGGCGAGCGCGCCGAGGAACGCCGGGTGCGTGCCCACGGTTCGGGCGCGCGCGAACGTCGTGATGCCCGCCTTCTCGGCGTGCTCTTTGTAGACGATGTCGATCTCTTGCAGCGTCTCGATGTGCTCGCCCGTGAAGGCGACGGGCACGACGACGACCGAGCGGTGACCTTCCTCGGCGACGGCCGTGAGCGCGTCCTCGGTGTTGGGGCCGAGCCACCGCTGCGGACCGACGCGGCTCTGGAAGCACAGCCGCGCCCGCGCGCCCAGCGACAGGCGCGCCGCGACGGCGGCGACCGTCGAGCGGATCTCGTCGAGGTACGGATCGCCGCGCTGGATGTACGCCTCGGGCAGGCCGTGCGCCGAGAACAGCACGGGCACGGTCGAGCGCTCCTCGAACGGCACCTGCGCGGCGGCGGCGCGCACGCGATCGGCGAGCGCGTCGAGGTAACCGGGCGCCGTGGGGTAGCGCTCGACGTAGGCGAGCTCGAGCGTCGTGCCGGCTTTGGCCGCCGCGGCGACGGCGCGGTTGAGCGCGACGAACGACGAGCCCGTCGTCGACTTCGAGTAGTGCGGGAACAGCGGCACGGCGACGGCGCGCCGGATGCCGAGGTTCGCGAGCGTCGCGACGGCCTCGTCGGAGAACGGGTGCCAGCAACCCATGGCGACGACGCCGTGCGCGCGAAGCCCCGTCTGCTCGATCGCGGCGGCGACGCCCGCCGCCTGCGCCGCCGATTCTTCGGCGATGGGCGAGCGCCCACCGATCTGCGTGTAGGCGGCGCGCGCCGTCGGCCCGCGGCGCTGCGCGATCATGCGCGCGAGCGCCGGTTGCAGAAGGCGCACGACGGGCGGCAGCTGGATGACGTCGGGGTCGGCGAAGAGGTTGCGCAGGAACGGCTCGACAGCCGCCAGCGAGTCGGGGCCGCCCAGATTGAGCAGGACGACGCCCAACACCGGCCCCACCGAATCAGCGGGAGCGCTCACGGCTACGCCTTCCGAACGGCCGCGACCAGCGCGCCGACGTTCTCGACGGGCACGTCGGGCGTGATGCCGTGGCCGAGGTTGAAGACGTGGCCACGCTTGCCCCCGCGGCGCACGACGTCGGCCGCGCGCGCCTCGAGCACGCTGGTCGGCCCGAGCAGCAGCGAAGGATCCAGGTTGCCCTGCACGCCCGGGTTCGTCGCGCCGCCCGCGACGAGCCGCGCGCGCGCTTCATCAAGGGGCAGCCGCCAGTCGATGCCGTACACGTCGGCGCCGACCTTCGCGACGCGATCGAGGATCGTCGTCGCGCCGTTCGGGAAGTAGATGACCGGCACGCCCGCGGCGCGCACGGCGGCGACCAGCGCGCGCGTCGGCTCGAGCACGAAGTCTTCCCAGTCGTCGGGCGACACGACGCCGACCCACGAGTCGAAGATCTGGATCGCCTGCGCGCCGGCCTTCACCTGCGCGAGCAAGTAAGCCTTCGTCGCCTCGCCGATGAGCGCCAGCAGCCGCCGCGCCTCGGCCGGGTGCTGGTAGAAGAACTTCTTCGTCTCGCCGAACGTCTTGCCCGTCTTGCCTTCGATGGCATACGTCGCGACCGTGAACGGCGCGCCCGCGAAGCCGATGAGCGGCGCCTCGGCCGGCAGCTCCTTGCGCACGAGGCGAATCGTCTCGCCCACGAAGCCCGTCGCCTCGTCCGGATCGAAGGTGTGAACGCGCGCGAGATCGGCGGGCGTGCGAATGGGCGCCGGCAGCGACGGCCCCTTGTCGACGAACTGCACCTCGAGCCCCATCGCCTCGAGCGGCACGAGCAGGTCCGAGAACAAGATGGCCGCGTCGAACCCGTAGCGCCGAATCGGCTGCAGCGTCACCTCGGCGGCGAGCGCCGGCGTCTTGCACAGCTCGAGAAAGCTGACCTTCTCGCGCACGGCCCGGTATTCGGGCAAATACCGCCCCGCCTGCCGCATGACCCAGATGGGCGCTCGCTCCGTGACCTCGCCACGACACGCGCGCAAAAACAGGGGCTCCATATGGGGCCGTACTCTACTCGATGCTTCGAACATCGAGTTCCGGAGAATGAGGCGAGCGTCGATTGGATCTATTGTCGAGAGTGGGGCGTCCACTTAAAATACTGCCGTGAAAGACGCATCTGCCCACCTCCTGGACCAGGAGGCACGAGTTGTCGCTGACGGAGCCGCTCGTCGTGCGCGTCTTGTTCTGGTTCCGTCCGTGGATGAACTTTTAAGAGAAGGCCTACCTGAACACATCCGTAACGTGCTGGAGAACCTCTACGAGGATCTGCGACGGCGGGCGTTCGTTCCGATAGCAAAAGCATCATCGTTGGCTACCGGCGTCGAGGCGGCCAAGAAGGGAATGGTCGCATTCTGTGAAGTGTGGCCGGCGGTTCAGGTGACCGTTCTTCCTTGGTTCGCTGAGAATCCGACGAGGGTCGTGCCGACCGGTCAGCTGGCTCAAGACTTCTGGTCCACAAAAGTGGCACGTCGTCGCTTAGGTGATCTTGCGTGTGCGGAGTTTGCGGCGGCACAGGATGCACGCCTCCTGATCGCACATACGGTTTGGTCCGATCTCGAGTCAGGCCGCATGACCGCAGAGACGGCCGCTCGGTACGCGACCATCGTTCCGTTGACACTTACGGCTGACTACGCGCTGTTAATGGGCGCGTTCGCCGTGTCCCGAGCCAAAAATCTACGTCCGGCGGAGGAAGTGATGGAATGGCTCGGTAGATCTGGTCGGACGAGCGCAAGAGATGCGTACGCGACGATTGCAGTCGAGTCGTTCTCTGACCGAAGTGACAAGGGTTGACGGGTTGGCAAAGAGAAATCCCATGCAATGGGACGTTTGGTGGGCCGAACTACGTGCCGGTCAGAAGGGCGAGCAGACGGGGCCGCACAATGTGCTCGTCCTGTCTGACGATCTCTTAAATTCACAGTCAGGCGTGGTTCTCGTAGCCCCTATCACGACCAGTGGAGCTGACCGTCCCTGGATTGTAGAGATAGATCCCTCTGATGCCGGGATCGATCGAAGATCCTGGATCGAATGCAATCAGCTCCAGTCGCTGTCGCCCTCTCGGCTCAAGGTGTTTCGCCGGCGCCTGGCAGACGTGAAGAGACCCCACGTTTTTGCCGCGCTTAGGTCGTCGTTTCGAGGGGCGATCGAGCCCGCTCAATCGTAGCGACCATCGCGAGAACCTACTCGGAGAGAGCTTACTCGTACGTGCCGACTTCGACGTACTTCTTCTCGGCGTCGCTCCAGCAGAACTGGGCGGCGCGTTTGGCGCCGTCTTTCTGGCAGTCGACGACGACGTACTCGACGGGGTAGCTGGGCTCGCCGTCCATCTGCGCGGCGGCCTGGTCGGTGGCCGAGAAGTAGGCGCCGACGTCGACGTGCGAGTGGTAGATGACCTTGACCGGCTCGGCCGAGCGCAGGCTCTTCTGCAGCTTGAAGAGGTCGCTCGCGCCCAGGTTGTAGGCGATGGTCGCGTCGCGCTCGTGGGTCTTGGGGTCGATGGCGTGCAGCTCGTTCTGGGTGTTGACGCAGGCGACGGCGCGCCCGGCGGTGGGCGCGTCCTTGGCGCCGTACACGAACCCGCACGACTCGTTCGGGTATTCCCGCAGCGCGTGCGCGTAGAGCTCGGCCATCGCCTCGGGCGTGACGACGGGGTGGGGCGCGGCGACGGTGGTCTTCTTGTAGCTCATGCGATCCTCAGGGTGACGCTTTCGGCTTTTCGGGCAGCACGGGCGCCTCGAAGTACCGGTCGGCTCGGTCGGGGAACAGCGTGACGACGACGCCGGTCTTGCCCTCTTTGACGAGGCGGCGCGCGATGCGCAGGCCGCCCGCGAGCGATGCGCCCGACGAGTGCCCCACGAGGATGCCTTCTTCCTTGGCCAGCTTCTCCGACACGTCCCACGCCTCGTCGGTGGGCATCGGGATGACGCCGTCGAGCTCTTCGGGGTGGTAGATGGCCGGGACGATCGACGCCTCCATGTACTTGAGGCCCTCGAGGCCGTGGAGCGCGTCGTCGGGCTCGACGGCCCACACCTCGATGTCGCGGCTGTACTCCTTGAGGCGGCGGCCCGTGCCCATGACGGTGCCCGTCGTGCCGATGCCGGTCACGAAGTGCGTGACGCGGCCTTCGGTCTGCTCCCAGATCTCGCGGCCCGTCGTGTTGTAGTGCGCGAGCGGGTTCGACAGGTTCGAGTACTGGTCGGGGTAGAAGTACTTGCCGGGGTTCTCGGCGACGATCTTGCGGCACAGGATGATGGCGCCGTCGGAGCCGTCCATCGGGTCCGAGAACACCAGCTTCGTGCCGAACGCCTGCGTGATCTTGCGGCGCGCCCACGAGACGTTGCCCGGCATGACCAGCGTGACCGGGAAGCCGAGCGCGCCGCCGATGAGCGAGTAGGCGACGCCCGTGTTGCCGCTCGTCGAGTCGATGATCTCCTGGCCCGGCTTGAGCGCGCCCGTGCGAATGGCGTCGCGGATCATCTGGTTGGCGGCGCGGTCCTTCACCGAGCCGCCCGGGTTCATGAACTCGCACTTCGCCCAGATCTCGACGCCGGGCGTGTCCTTGTCGAAGGCGCGCAGGCGCACGACGGGCGTGTCGCCGATGAGGTCGGTGATGCGCTCGGCGACGCGGAGGCGCGCGCGCTTGACCATGTCCAGCTGTTCGCTCACGTAAAGCTCATTTCATGGCCCGAGCCGCCGCACGCGAAGCACTCGGGCGTCCAGGGGATCTCCTGCGCCGTCGCGTCGCGGCCGTCGAGCGGGACGCGCAGGTGGCGGGCGCGCGCGTCGCCGCCGAGGTGAAGGAGCGCCGTGAGCGCCTCGCTGGCCGCGAGCGTGCCCGCGACGACGTCACCCGCCCCGGCAGCATCGGTGGAGGCGGCCTGCACGGGCACGTCGAGCGGCGCGTGCGGGCAGGGGCCGTGGCGGCGAAACGACACGACGTCGGCGGCGCCGCCCTCGACGCGCGCGACGACGACGGGCACGCCACGCCGGACGGCCGCGCGCAGGAGCGCGTCGTCGTCGAAGCCGACCCGCACGACGAGGTCGACGCCTTCCAACGCCGCGAGCCAAGCCCGCCCTTCGGAGGGCCGCGCCTCGCGCTCGATCACGACGTCGGGGTTCGAGCCGCGGAGATCACCGTCGACGCCCGATGACGACTTCGTCCCGATCAGCCGCAACGTCCCGACGCCTGCCGCGGCCAGGTAGCGCGCCGCCGTCTCGGCGGCGACGCTGCCCTCGGGCCCGACGATCGCGACGCGCGCGCGCGCGAGCAGGTCCTGGCCTTCGGGACCGACCTCGGGCAGCGCGAGCTGGCGCGCGTAGCGCCGGGCTTGGGGGGCGTTCATCGCGGACGGGCGGCGAAGCGGCTCAGTTGCCGCCGGCGATCGCGGGGACGATCGAGATCTCGTCGCTGTCCTTCACGGGCGTCTCGAGGCCCTTGAGGAAGCGGATGTCCTCGTCGTTCGCGAAGATGTTCACGAAGCGCCGCACCTGACCGCTGTCGTCGCAGATGCGCTCCTTGAGGCCCGGGTACTGCGCCTCGAGGCTCGTGATGAGCGCGCCGATCGTGGCGCCGGTCGCCGTGATCTCTTCCTTGCCCTGCGTGAGCTTGCGAAGCGGCGTGGGGATGCGAATGATGGCCATGACGTCTCTCTCCTTTGGTGTCTCTCGGGGACTCTATGAAAGCGGGGAACAGCCGGCGCCTGTTCCTGTGGGGTACTCGGCGGCGTCGAGCGCGCGGATGCGCGGCGCCGCGCCGCACACGGCGCACGTCGGGTTGGGGTTGAAGCGCACGCTTCGGACCGTCATGCCGAGGGCATCATACTGGACGAGGCGTCCAACAAAAGAGCCGATCTGTCCACCGAGGATGCGCGCCGCCTCGGCGCCCTGCAGCGCGCCCAGCACGCCCGGCACGGGGCCGAGCACGCCCGCCTCGGCGCACGACGGGCCGACGCCGGGCGGCGGCAACTCCTCGAACAGGCATCGGTAGCAAGGTTGGCCGCCCGCGGGGATCGTGAGCAGCTGGCCGCCCGTGCCGACGGCGGCGGCGTGCACGAGCGGCTTCTTCGCGAGCACGCAGGCGTCGTTGGCGACGAACTTGGTCGCGAAGTTGTCCGACCCGTCGACGACGACGTCGTGCGACGAGACGAGCGCGATGGCGTTGGTCGCGTCGAAGCGCGCCGCGAACGGCTCGACGCGCACGCGCGGGAAGCGGCGCTCGAGCGCGTGGGCGAGCGACTCGACCTTGAGGACGCCGACGTCGGCGTGGCTGTGCAGCACCTGGCGGTGGAGGTTGGTCTCGTCGACGACGTCGTCGTCGACGACGGTGATGTCCTGCACGCCCGCGGCCGCGAGCGCCAGCGCCGCGGGGCAGCCTAGGCCGCCGGCGCCGATGATGAGGGCAGCCCCGGCCTCATTCAAAGTAGTGGTCCGACGAGAAGTACCGCTCGCCCGTGTCGCACAGGATCGTGACGATCGTCTTGCCCGGGCCCAGCTCGCGCGCGAGATCGACGGCGATCTTCACCGACGCGCCCGCCGAGATGCCGACGAGCAGGCCCTCGCGCCGCGCGAGCTCGAGCTTCGTGCGCTGCGCGTCGGCCTCGGAGATCGTGCGGATGTCCGTGAGCACCGAGCGGTCGAGGATCGCGGGCACGAAGCCGGCGCCGATGCCGTCGATGCGGTGCTCGCCCGGCTTGCCGCCCGAGAGCACGGCCGACTTCTCGGGCTCGACGGCGACGATGCGCACCTTGGGGAACTTCTCGCGCAGCACCTGGCCCACGCCCGTGATGGTGCCGCCCGTGCCCACGCCGTGCACGAACGCGTCGCACGCGCGCGCGCCCAGCTGCGCGAGGATCTCCGGCGCCGTCGTCCGCCGGTGCGCCTCGGGGTTGGCCGGGTTGTTGAACTGCTGGGGCATGAAGGCGTTGGGGTTGTCGCGCACGATCGCCTGCGCGCGCTCGACGGCGCCGCGCATGACGTCGGCGGCGGGCGTGAGGTGCACCTCGGCGCCGTAGGCCTTGAGCAGAGTGCGGCGCTCGACCGACATGTTGTCGGGCATCGTGAGGATGAGCTTGTAGCCCTTGGCGGCGCACACGACGGCGAGGCCGACGCCCGTGTTGCCCGACGTCGGCTCGACGATGACCGACTTGCCGGGCTGGATGCGGCCCTCGCGCTCGGCCGCCTCGATCATCGAGAGCGCGATGCGATCTTTGAGCGAGCCGCCCGGGTTGAACTGCTCGCACTTGCAGAAGATGTCGGCCGACGTCTTCGGGTCGACCAAATGGCGCAGGCGCACGAGCGGCGTGCCCCCGACGAGCTCGAGCATGTTGTTGACGGCGTAAGCCGGCATGAGGGCGCGCAGCTTAGCAGAAGTGACGCCGCCGACGGCGCCGCCCGAGCATCAGAACTGTAACGAAGACAGGGGCGAGCACGCCCGCGCGCGAAGTCTCGGCCGTCGCGCACGAGCAGCCCGCCTTCGTCGCCATGAGCATGCCCGTCGGCGCGACGCAGCGGCCGGGGTCGGCGGCGACGGGGTAGATCCCGCACACGCCGCGCTGGTCGTCGGGCGCGAGCGTGCGCTTCTCGGTGTCGCCGGGCGGCGCGCTCGCGAACATCGTCGTCGCCTGCACGTCGGGCGGCGAGGCGTTGCAGTCGGGGACGCGCGCGCCCATGTCGTCGAGCGGCCAGGGATCGGTGCCCGCCTCGGCGCACGTGTGGTCGAGCCCGATGAAGTGGCCGAGCTCGTGCGTGAGCGCGTTCTGGAAGTCCTGCGTGTGCGCGCTGGCGCGCTCGGGATGCGTCACGAGATCGGCCCAGCCCCAGTCCTTGACGTTGACCTCGGTCGAGCCGCGGATGATCTCTCCGGACTTCACGCCGATGACGACGCTCGTGACCATGAGCGCCGACGGATCGTAACGCTCGTTCTCTTTGGCGTCGGCGCTGCAGCCGCCGTCGGCCTCGACGTGGCACCACTCGCCTTCGCGGAAGATGATGGCGGCGTGCGCCTGCGGCACGGCGACGGGCCCGTCGTCGGACGACGTCATGACGTCGAGGTTGATGTATGTGCAGCCGTTCTCGCCCGAGCTCCAAGCGGCGGCGGCGGCCATCGTGGCGGTCGTGACCTCGTCGGCCGTCATCTCGCTGAAGCCCTTCGGGTAGACGACGACCGGCAGGCAGTTCGTCCCGCGCCACGACGACGGCACGCCGTTGTCCGACAGCGTGCGCACGTAGGCGTCGGCGCGGCGCCCGCTCAGCGTCGCGGCGAGCGCGCAGACGACGAGGGTGAGGCGGCGCGCCGCGGGCATGTGGGCGCGGTCAGGGACGCTCGCCGATCTCGACGATCGAGCAGGCGTAGATCGTCTCGAGGCCGAGGCGCTCGGCCTTCGCCAAGAGCGCGTCGCTCTCGGCCCCCGGGTTCACGTAGAGCTCCTTGACGCCTTTTTGTTTGATGCCGTCGAGGAGGCCGACGCCGATGGCGGCTGGCACGTAGAGCGACGCCCGGTCGACGGGGCCGGGAATGTCGGTGATGGCGGCGAAGGCGGGAAGGCCCTCGACGACTTTTTCCGTCGGGTTCACGGGGTAGACGGTCCAGCCGCGGCGCAGGTAGGCGCGCACGGCCTTGTTGCCGAACTTCTCGCGGACGTTCGAGGCGCCGATGATGGCGACCGTTCCGGGCGACTCGGGCACGGCGCTAGTCTGCGTGACGGCCGCAGACGCGGCATGTGCCATCTTCGCCAATCACGCCGACGCAGCTGCCGTCGTCGCAGAGGCGGCGCTTGGCATCGAAGCCGCCGTCGGTCGCGCCGCCCTCGGCGGCCAGGAGGTCGTCAGTCACGATCGGCGCTTCGCCGGCGGCGGCTTGCTCTTCCGTGCGCCCGCAGACGTTGCACTTGCCGTCGTCGCCGATGAGGCCGACGCACGCGCCGTCGGCGCACAGGCGGCGCTTCGTGGGATCGAAGGTCTCGGTCTCGGTCGGTTCGTCCATGTCGGTGAATCCTAGCGCGTGGGTACCATGGATCGGTCGGTCTGGGGCGGTTCGTCGACGGAGGGTTGCTGGGTGCGGTGCAGCTCCTCGATGACGAGGTCGATCTTCGCGCCCAGCGCCGCCTCGTCGGGCGTGGTCGCCTTCTCGGGCGTGTATGGGCGGAACACGAGGTTCAGCACGGCCGTCGCGGGGAAGTCGTTGCGCAGCGCGCGCGGCACGTCGAGCGCGAGCGCCGCCTCGCGCAGGCACGCCTCGATCGTGGGCGCGGCCAGCGTCGACGACTCGACGACGGCGCGGCCGACCTCGCCGCGCGCGAGATCGATCGCGATTCGCACGCGGCCCGCGAGGTCGCGCTCGGCGGCCGTCTTGCCCGTGCGGCCCAGGTAGCACGCGCGCGCGCGCGGCAGGTAGGCGAGGGCGAGCGTGTTGCGCACGACCTCGCGATCGAGCGCGCCCCGGACGACGGGCTCGGGCGCGCGCTCGACGCGCAGCTTCGGATCGACGGGCTCGACGAGCGCGACGAGCGCGTCCGTCTCGAGCAGCCGCGTCGGCGTCTCGCCGCTCACGAGCGGCCGCAACCAGGCGGCATCGATCGTCGAGCCGCCGCGCGTGACGGTGACCCGTTCGCGTCCCGAGATCGCGGAGACCGAGCCGACGTCGGCGCCGCTCGCCGCGAACGCCACGAAGCGACTCTCGCCGGGCGCGAGGCTCGTCGCGAGCAGCCGGCCGTGCGCGTCCCGTCCGACGCGGACGTCGGTGACGTCGCCGCCGCGCGCGAGCGCGTCGAGGGCCGCGGCGATCGTCGCGTCGAGCTCGTTGGCGCGCGGCGCCCGCGCGAGGCCGGCGTGGCGCGCGGCGAAGCCCCCCAGCGCCGCGACGACGGCCGGCTGGGCCGCGGCGTCGTCGACCGGGCGAACGACGAACGCGGCGACCTCGGCGGCGGGGACGGCGCCGAACGCGGCGTCGAGCGACTCGGCCGTCGCCTCGTCGGGCAGCGCGCCGTCGGTCGAGACGACGACGAGCGTCCGCTCGGCCGTGGCGCCCTCGCGCCGCAGCAGCTCGCCCGCGGCGTGCAGCGCTCCCGGTAGGTCGGTGCCGTTGCGCAAGCGATCGGGCAGCAACGCCGCTTCGAGCCCGGCGAGCGCGTCGCGCGTGGCGCCGCGAAAGGTGTGGAACAGCGGCGTGACCTCGTGGTCGAAGAACAGCGCCTCGAACCGCGTCGCGGGCGGCAGCGCCTCGAGCAGCTTGCGGGCGAGGTCGCGCTCGATCGCCGCGCCCGCGATGCCCACGCTGCGCGAGCGGTCGATCACGAAGAGGACGCGTTCCGGCGGCGGGCGAACGGGCGCTCCTTCGGCTTCGATCGTGAGGGCGACGAGCTGAGGCTTCCCGAGGTCGTGGACGCGCGTGACGTCGAACGCGTGTGGCCGGCGCTTCGGCGAGCTCCACGCGAGCTCCCACGCCGCCCGCGCCGGCGCCGTGACCTTTTCGGCGCGCACGCCCGCGATCTCGACCTCGCTCGCGTCGTGGCCAAGCACCGACACCTCGGGCGCGGGCGGCGCACGGTCGACGGGCGCCGGGAAGCGCACGCGCCACCATCCGTTCACGGGCGTCACCGGCACGACGTAGCGGTAACGCAGCCCGATGGGTCGCTTCGCGTCGCCGATGAGCGGCGCGACGCGCACGCGGACGTCGGCCGCGTCGTCGAAGGCCTCGGGCGTCGGCGGAAAGCCGCGCGCCTGCCTCCGCGCGACGTAAGCCGCCTGCGCACCCGCGGCGTCTTTGGGCGCGATGGTCCTCCAGGCACGCTTGCCTGCTCCGTCGTTCAGCTGGGCGTCGACGAACCGCGCGCCCTCGGGCAGCGCGAGATCGAGCACGCGCTCGCCGCGTCCGTTGCCGTCGCCCTCGGCCGTCAGCGTGCGCGTCACGTCGACGAGCAACAGCGGCCCGGCGACGCGAATCGAAAGCTTCTGTGTCGGCGTCTGCGGCGCCGCGGCGACCTGGAGCAGCGCGAGCGGCACGAGCCGCAGCGCCGCCGCGATCACGCGAAGCCCTTGCCCACGAGGAACATCTCGATGCTCTGCGCGCGCGAGCTGTCGGGCTTGAGCAGCTTCACCTCGCTGAAGCGCGTCGCCATGCGCTTGCGGATCACCTCGACGTCGGGACCTTGGAAGATCTTGGCGACGAACGAGCCCGTGGGCGCGAGCATCCGTTCGGCGCGCGCGAGCGCTTCTTCCACGAGCGCCGCCGACCGGGCCTGGTCGGTCGCGCGCACCCCCGTCGTGTCAGGCGCCATGTCCGAAAGGACAACGTCGAACGCCTTCAGTTCCCCGAGCAGCTCGCCGTCGCTCGTGGCGTAGATGTCGCCGCGCAGGACGCGCGCGCCCGGCACGGGCGTGTCGAGCGGGTCGCGGTCGATACCGACGACCGCGCCGTGCACGCCCACGGCCTTGAGCGCGTACTGCATCCACGACCCGGGACGGCACCCGAGGTCGAGCACGCGGTACCCCGGCCGCAGCAGCCGGACGCGCTTGTCGATCTCCTCGAGCTTGTAGACGGAGCGCGCCGCGAACCCCGCCTCGCGCGCGCGCTTGAAGAACGCGTCGTGACGGTGGTGGGGATCGCGGAGCTTCGACAGGGGAGACCGCTACTTCTTGGCGGCCGGCGCGCCCTTCTTCGAGGCCTTCATCGGGTTCTTCGACTCGATCTCTTTGATCTGGCGCGGCACGACGTACTTCTTGACGTCCTTGACGCTGCCCTTGATGAGAACGATGCCGTTCGCCGCGCCCGGGACGGCGCCCTTCACGAGGACGACGTTCTGGTCGTCGAGCACCTTGACGACGACGAGGTCGCTCGAGGTGTTCTTGGCGTTGCCCATGAGGCCCGACATGCGCTTGCCCGGGAACGTGCGGCCCGGCGTGAGGCGGCAGCCGATCGAGCCGCCGTGGCGGAAGAACTCGTGCGTACCGTGGGTCATCGAGTCGCCCTTCATCTTGTGGCGCTTCATGACACCCTGATAGCCCTTGCCCTTGGTCGTGCCGACGACGTCGACGACGTCGCCTTCCTTGAACACCTCGCCGGCCTTGAGCACCTTGCCGACCTCGAGCTTCTCGACGTCCTTGGCCTCGAGGCGGACCTCACGGAGGTGGCGGAGCGGCTTCTCGATGGCGGCCTTTTTGAAGTAGCCGGTCTCGGGGCGCGACGCGAGGCGCACGGGCAGCTCCTCGAAGCCGAGCTGCACGGCCGTGTAGCCGTGCTTGTCCTGGGTCCGCTTGGCGACGACGGTGCAGGGTCCGACGGAGACGGCGGTGACGCCCAGGGCGGTCCCGTCCTCGTGGAAAACCTGAGTCATTCCAATCTTGCGGCCAATCAGGCCCATCTTGAGCGACATGACGAACGGCTCCTTTGAATCGGCTACGAAAAACGCGTGAAAGCGGGGGTTTATAGTCCGGCCGCGGACGCGTGTCAACGGCCCGTAACCAGGGCCGGCCGTGGCGCGTTGCCCCAGCATGAGCCACGTCCTCGAGCGCGTCCAGACCGTCGCGGCGCCGCGGGCCGCCGTCTTCGCCTTCTTCTCCGACGCCGGCAACCTGGAGCGGCTCACGCCTCCGTCGCTGCGGTTCTCGATCTTGACGCCCACGCCCATCGAGATGCGGCCGGGCGCCGTCATCGACTACCGCATCTCGCTGCTCGGCGTGCCGTTCAAGTGGAGGACGATCATCGAGGCGTTCGAGCCCGAGGCGCGCTTCGTCGACGTTCAGGCCTCGGGGCCTTACCGGACGTGGCGGCACACGCACACGTTCAGCGACGCGCCCGGCGGTGGCACGATCATCCGTGACCACGTCGAGTACGAGCTGCCGTTCGGGCCGTTGGGCGTGATCGTGCGCGCGCTGTTCGTGCGCCGGCAGCTCGATACGATCTTCGACTACCGGCGCCGCGCGATCCACGATCGCTTCGGCTCATGACGGCGACGACGACCGACGGACCTGCGTGCACCCCGAACTTCGGCGCCTCCGGCGCGCGTCGCCGCTGGCGGTTCGGTTGGTTCGAGCTCGTGGTGTCGGTCGTGTTCGTCGCCGTCGCGGTCGCGCTTCACTGGCCGGCCTGGACGCGGGCGCTCGTGTTCTTCCCCCTCTCGGCCGGCGCGACGTCGCTCATCCAGCTGCGCCGCAAGACCTGCGTGCTGCGAGCGCGGCAAGGCGTGCGCGAGCTCGAGGATGGTTCGACGGTGCCCGTGTCCGACGACGACGCACGCGCGAGCCGCGCCGTCGCCCGCACGATCAGCCGCGACGCGATCTTGATCGGCCTCGCAGGCGCCGCGCTGGCCGCGTTCATCCTCTGATCGGGTAGGCGATCGGTTAGGGTGACCCGATGCCCGACCGCCGCGCGTTCTCCGTCGCGATCTTCTGCCGCCACGAGGGCGAGATCCTGCTCGTGCGCCACAAACGGCTCGCGCTGTGGCTGCCCGTGGGCGGTGAGATCGAGCCGGGCGAGACGCCGCTCGAGGCGGCGCGCCGCGAGCTGAAGGAAGAGACGGGCCTCGACGGCCGCTTCCCCGCGGGCCTGGGCGTCGACGGCACGCCGCCCGGCCTCATCGGCTACGAGGAGCACCCGGCCGGCAGCAAAGGGCTCCACCTCAACTTCGCGTTCGTGGCCGACGTCGCGACGCGCGCGCTCGCGGCGTGCGACGAGTACACGGACGTGCGCTGGGTGAACGCCACGACGGAGCTCGAATGCCCGACGAACGTGCGTCAGCTGTTGGCGCTCGCGCTCGCGGCGCCGCACGCGTGATGGCCGCCAAGAAGGTGGCGGCCGAGCTCGAGACGATCGCGCCCGCGAGCGCGAAGGCGTGGGAGGCGTGGCTCGCCAAGAACCACGGCCGCGTCGCGGGCGTGTGGCTGCGCATGCCGAAGGGCCAAGGTCAGACGCTGACGTGGGCCACCGCCGTCGAGGGCGCGCTGATCTGGGGCTGGATCGACGGCCAGCGGCGGCCGCTCGACGAGACGGCCTGGCTGCAGCGCTACACGCCGCGCGGCCCGCGCAGCGCGTGGTCGAAGCTGAACCGCACGCGCGTCGAGGCGCTGGTCGCGAGCGGCCGCATGCGCGCGCCCGGCCTCGCCGAGGTCGAGCGCGCCAAGGCCGACGGTCGCTGGGAGCGCGCCTACGACAGCCCGAAGACGGCGGCCGTGCCCGACGACCTCGCGCGCGCGCTGAAGAAGAACGCGAAGGCGGCGGCGTTCTTCGCCGCGCTCGACGGCGCCAACCGCTACGCGATCCTCTACCGCGTCCAACACGCGAAGCGGGCCGAGACGCGCGCCCGCCGCATCGAGACGTTCGTCGCGATGTGCGCGCGCGGCGAGACCATCCACCCCAAGCGTCCATCCAAACCAACTAAGCGTTGATCAACCCGCTCGAGGTCCCTAGGCTCGGGACGATGGTTCGTCGGGCGATTCGCGTGCTGCCACCGGCGCTCGCCGATCAGATCGCGGCGGGCGAGGTCGTCGAGCGGCCGGCGTCGGTCGTCAAAGAGCTGGTCGAGAACGCGCTCGACGCGGGCGCGCGGCGCATCGACCTCGAGATCGAGGGCGGCGGGCGGCGGCTCATCCGCGTCGTCGACGACGGCTCGGGCCTCGGGCCCGACGACGCGCGGCTCGCGCTGCGGCGGCACGCGACGTCGAAGATCGAGGCGGCCGACGATCTGTGGGGCCTCGTGACGTTCGGGTTCCGCGGCGAGGCGCTGCCCTCGATCGCCGCCGTCTCGCGGCTGACGTTGTTGTCGCGCGCGCGCGGCGACGGCGCCGCCGTGCCGGACGCCGACGTCGGCTTCAAGCTGACCGTCGAGGCGGGCGTCGAGACCGACGCGCGCGAGGCGGGCGTGCCGCTCGGCACGCAGGTCGAGGTGCGCGACCTCTTCTTCAACACGCCGGCGCGCGCGAAGTTCCTCAAGGCCGAGAGCACCGAGGAGGCGAACATCTACGAGGCCGTGCTGCGCCTCGGGCTCGCGCACCCCGACGTGCACCTGCGATTGAAGGTGAAGGGTGCCGTGCGCCTCGATCTGCCACCGCACCGCGATCTCGCCGAGCGTGTGCGCGCGTCGCTGGCGCGGCGTGGCGCCGGCGCGCTGCACGAGGCGCGCGGCGAAGAAGGGAGCACGCGCGTGCGCGCGTTCCTGGCCGACCCCGAAGCGGCGACGACGACGGCGAGGGCCACCTATTTGTTCGTGGGCGGCCGCGCGATCCGCGATCGCTCGCTGTTGCACGCCGTCTCGCAGGCGTACGGCACGTTGCTCGAGAAGGGGCGCTACCCGCTCGCGGCCGTGTTCCTCGACGTCGTGGGCAGCGAGCTCGACGTCAACGTGCATCCGCAGAAGCTCGAGGTGCGCTTCGCGCGCGCGCAAGAGGTGTACGCGGCCGTGCGCCATGTGCTGGCGGCGGCGCTCGCGCGCGCGCCGTGGCTCGAGGCTGCGCAGGCGAGCGTGGCGGCGTCGCGCGCGCAGCCGATGCGCGCGTTCACACTGCCGCCGTCGCGCGGCGAGCGGGCGCCGGCGTACGGCGAGAGCGGCGCGTGGGCGCCGATCGCGACGCCGCAAGGCACGCTGCCGTTGCGCGCGCGCGACGCCGCGATCGATCCTGAGCCGCAGGTCGGCGCGGAGGCTGCGGCCGTCGACGAAGCGCCGCGCCTGTCGCCGTTCTTCTCGGGCCTGTCGTACATCGGCCAGCTGCACCGCACGTACCTCGTGTGCGAGAGCAGCGGCCCCGGCGGCGACGCGGGCGCGCTCGTGCTCATCGATCAACACGCGGCTCACGAGCGCGTCGCCTACGCGCGCCTCGTCGCGGCGCACGGTCGCCGCGAGGTGCGCCGCCAGCGCTTGCTGTTCCCGCTGCCCATCGAGGTCGACGAGCTCGCGGCCGCCGTCGTCGACGGCGCGGGCGCCGAGACGGTCGCGGCGCTCGGCTTCGAGGTCACGCGCACGGGCCCGCGCTCGGTGCGCCTGTCGGCCGTGCCCGAGCTGCTCAAGGACGCCGACCCGAAGCCGCTCGTGCGCGAGGTGCTCGGCCAGCTCGCCGAGGGCGACCCCGCGGCCGATCGCCACGAGGGCATCGATCACGTGCTCGCGACGATGGCCTGCCACAGCGTCGTGCGCGCCGGCGACGTGCTCGCGCGCAGCGAGGCCGTGGGGTTGCTCGCCCAGCTCGACGAGGTCGACCTTCGCTCGCACTGCCCGCACGGGCGCCCCGTCATGCTTCGTTTGCCGCTCGCCGAGATCGAGCGCCGGTTCGGCCGCGTATGAACGATCCGCTGCGCTTCGTCGCCATCCTCGGACCCACGGCCTCGGGCAAGAGCGCGCTCGCGCTCGAGCTCGCCCGCAAATGGGAGGGCGGCGCGGAAATCATCTGCTGCGACTCGCAGCAGGTGTACATCGGCATGGACGTCGGCACGGCGAAGCCGACGCGGGACGAGCGCCACGAGATCCCGCACCACCTGCTCGACCTCGTGCACCCCGACGAATCGTTCCACGCCGCCCGCTGGGCCGCGCTCGCGCGCGTCGCCATCCGCAACGTCCGCGCGCGCGGGAGGCTGCCCATCGTCGTCGGCGGCACGGGCCTCTATTTCCGCGCGCTCACGACCGGCTTCTTCGAGGCGCCGCCCGCCGACGCCGCGATCCGCGCGCGCCACAAGGAAGAAGCTGCGAGCCTCGGCGTCGAGGCGATGCACGACCGCCTCGCGGCAATCGACGCCGCGGCCGCGCGCGCCATCAACCGGCGCGACCTCGTGCGCATAAGCCGCGCGCTCGAGGTGTACGAGCAGACGGGCGTGCCGATCTCCGAGCTGCGCGCGCAGGCCGCGCCACCCGAGCCCGCGCACGCGCACGTCGTGGTGCTCGATCCGCCGCTCGGTGAGCTCAAGCGTTTGATCGAGGCGCGGCTGCGGCATATGTTCGACGGCGGCTTCGAGGACGAGGTCCGCGCGCTGCGCGCCGCCGGCTACGGCCCGACGCTCAAGCCGCTGCAGGCGCTCGGCTATGCGCAGCTCGGCGCGGTGCTCGACGGCTCCCTCACGCGCGAGGCGGCGTTCACCGAGACGCTGTCGGCGACGGTCGCTTACGCGCGTCGCCAGCGGACGTGGTTTCGCAAAGAGGCCGCGGCCGCGCGCCTGGAAGCGCCCGTCGCGACCTTCGCCGCCGACCTCGCGCGCGCCTTGCCCATGGAGCTACGAGCCTCATGAACGAGCACGAAGATCCCGAGCACGACACGCGCGCCGAAGAGCGGCGCCTCGCCGACGAGGCGCGTGGCCACTGCGTCTTCTGCAAGATCATCGCGGGCGAGATCGCCGCGAGCTTCGTCGCGCGCGACGCCGAGACCGTCGCCTTCCTCGACCGCAGCCCGCTGTTCAAGGGACACGTGCTCGTCGCGCCGCGCGCGCACGTCGCCAACTTCAGCGTGCTGGCCCCCGAGCTGATCTCGCCGGTCTTCGCCGCCGCCCAGCGCGTCGCGCGCGCCGTCGAGACCGGCATCGGCGCCGACGGTGCCTTCGTGGCCCTCAACAACAAGATCTCGCAGAGCGTGCCGCACCTGCACGTCCACGTGATCCCGCGCCGCCGCAAGGACGGCCTGCGCGGCTTCTTCTGGCCCCGCCAGCCCTACGCGAGCGACGCGGAGCGCGACGACTACGCCGCGCGAATCGCCGCCGCACTTGCCGACTGAATGCCAGTTACGCCGCGGATGCCGTTTGCACCGAAGCCAACCAGCGAAGGTGCGCGGCGACTTCGTGCATCGTTTGGAGACGTCGAGAGGGCAGCATCTCGGTCATCTGACGAAGCAGCGAGTTGAAGTGAGATCCGCCCGGAGATCCGTCGTTGATGAGATCGTGCTCGACTCCCAAGCCAACGCCTCGGATTGGAACGGCCGCTCCATTGATGAGTTCCGCCAGCACGAGGCCCAGGGAATACACGTCCCCGCTGGGCCCGCACTTTCCGCTGTTCCACTGTTCCATCGAACAGTAGTACTCCGTGCCGAGCCCGGCGCGTGTCAAAGGCATGAGAACCTTTGACGCTTTGTGGACGAAATAGCCGAGCCCCCAGTCGGCGATCACCGGAAGCCGCTGATCGTCGATCAGAATGTTCTCGGGCTTAAGATCACGATGGATAAACCCGCGGCCGTGCGCGTAAGACATCGCGTCCGCGATTACGGCACCAAAGCCAGCTACGACAGGCCACGGGAAGCCCGCGCCCCGGCGTTCTTGGAGAACGTCGCGCAAGCTCTTCTTATAGAGCTGCATCACGTAGAAGCGGCTTGAGCCGCCGGGAAGGTTCTCACCAGCGTGGGCGATGATTCTCGGGTGAGACATGTTCTTGATCGCCACGATCTCGCGCTCGAAGCGAGCGACGCCCGCGGGTTCGTGACGCCACCTCTCATTGAGTTCCTTAAGCGCCAGCCGCGCTCCGGTCGGGTGTTCGCATGCCGACGCGGTGACCAGGATTTCACGGACAATTCCGAGGCCGCCTTGGCCGATCGTGCGCTGGATCGAAAAATGGAACACGCCGGGTTGCAAAATCATCGGAACCTCCCGTCTGATCGACTGTCGCATCACTGTTGCAAGTGTCGATCACCGGCTCTGAAGGTTCAAGGCGAATTTTTAGAGACCGCCTACTTCCGGCGATAGAGTGACGGCATGACGGAGCGCATTGTCGACCTGGAAGGACTCCACGACGCCCTCGACGTAAAGAGACGGGCGGAAGGAATTTCTTGGCGACAGGCGGCTACTCAGATGGGCGTCAGCGCGTCGACCCTGACGAGGATGGCCCAAGGCAAAAGCCCCGACGTCGAGGGCTTCGGCCGCATGGTGCGCTGGCTGGGTGCTCAAGCCGACGACTTCATTGCCCCCATTGCTTCCCGAAAGCGGAAGCCCGACCAGGATCTTCGGGTTGTCGTGTCGCGACACCTTCGGGCTTCCAAAGAGTTAGACCGGGAGAGCGCGAAAGCCCTGGAGAACATCATCGAGACCGCATATCTGCACATGAAAGAGCATCGCCAGAAGTAGGCCGACAAATGGCGCTTCGGCGGGGGTTCAAGGCGGAGGCGGAGCGAATCGCGCTCGAGCTACGAGACGAAATTCAGATTGGTCCTCACGGGCCGATTGAGCCTCTACGTCTCGCCGAACATCTGAGCGTTCCAGTTTGCACTCTACTGGACCTTGCGGAGAAGGCGCCCGAAGCTGTACAGCACCTTACGGGAAGGGGGCGGGCAACATTCTCCGCGGCCACGATCTACCTGAGTCGCACTGTTCGCGCGATTATCATCAACCCAGCTCATTCGCTCGCCCGGCAATTGAACAGCCTGTGCCACGAGCTAAGTCACATTGTTCTCGATCATGAACCGGGAGATCCGCTTCAGGGCGTCGACGGCCGGGAATGGAATCCCGACCACGAGAACGAAGCGGACTGGCTCGCTGGCTGCCTGCTCCTGCCGGATGAGGCGGCACTGGCGGCCGCAAGAATGGGCCGTTCGGTCACCGAAGTCGCTGCTATTTTCGGAGTAAGCGAAGCACTGGCCACTTGGCGCATGAACGCGACCGGAGCGTACGTTCGCGCTGGCAGAATTCGCAAGAGGTATGGGCGCTAACCGTGCTTCAAGACCGTCCCGTCGTCGGCCAGCGTTGTTTTGCAGCTGCTGTTAAGATAAGCGTTCCTTCATGGCCGAAACCGCCCGCGCCGCTGCGCCTGCCGACGTCCCCGCCCTCGACTTCGAACGACCGGTCGTCGATCTCGAGCGCAAGATCGAAGAGCTCGTCCGCGCGAGCGGGGGCGCCTCCGAGCTGCGCCCGCAGATCGAATTGCTCGAGGCGCGCGCGCGCGAGCTGCAGAAGGAGATCTTCGCCGAGCTGACGCCCTGGCAGAAGGTCCAGCTGTCGCGGCACCCGGCGCGGCCCTACACGCAGGACTACATCGATCGCCTGTTCCCCGAGTTCCTCGAGCTGCACGGCGACCGCTGCTTCGCCGACGACCCGGCCATCGTCGCGGGCTTCGCGACGTTCGAAGGGACGCCCGTGCTGCTCGTCGGCCACCAGAAGGGGCGCTCGACGAAGGAGAAGGTGCGCCGCAACTTCGGCCAGCCCAAGCCCGAGGGCTATCGCAAGGCGCTGCGCCTCATGGAGCTCGCGGGCCGCACGCGGCGCCCCATCATTTGTTTGATCGACACGCAGGGCGCGTACCCGGGCGTCGACGCCGAGGAGCGCGGTCAGGCCGAGGCCATCGCCAAGAACCTCGAGGTCATGGCCGGCCTGCCCGTGCCGATCGTCTGCGCCGTCATCGGCGAAGGCGGATCGGGCGGCGCGCTCGCGCTGGGCGTCGCCAACCGCATTTTGATGCTCGAGTACTCGACGTACTCGGTGATTTCGCCCGAGGGCTGCGCGTCGATCTTGTGGCGCGACGACGCCAAGAAGCCCGAGGCGGCCGAGGCCATGAAGATGACGGCGACCGACCTCGTGCGCCTGGGCGTCGTCGACGACATCATCCCCGAGGCGACCGGCGGCGCGCATCGCGACCACGACACGACCGCACGCAACCTGGGCGACGCCCTCCGCCGCCACCTGGCCGAGCTCATGGTCATGTCGCCCGAGGAGCTACGCGCCGACCGCTACCAGAAGTTCCGCCACATGGGCGCGTTCGTCGAGTCGGGCGACAAGGCGTCGCCCGGCGTCACGGGCTAGGTCGCTTGGGCGCGGACGCCGACGCCGCCGATGCCTCGCTGGCGGCCGAGGCGCTGCGCCTCAACACGCGCTACGTCGAGGAGATCGTCCTCGCGTGGGGCCTGTGCCCCTGGGCCGAGCGATCCTTTCGCCACGGCCACGTCCGCCAGCACGTCATCGTAGACGTCGCGCCCACGCCCGAGGCCGCGCTCCCGTTCGTCGACGAGCTCGTCGCCGCGCCCGACCTCGAGATCGGCCTCCTGATCTTCCCGCGCGCCCCGCAAACCGCGCCGCAATGGGACGCCTTCGCCGAAAAGGTGCGAAGAGCCGACCACGCGCGCCGTCCCGACGCCGCGACGTCGCCGCCCGCGCCCGCGTTCCTGATCGCCGCGTTTCACCCCGACGCGCGAGCGACGTTCGACACCGCCGCGCAAATGGTCTCCTTCGTCCGCCGCACCCCCGACCCGACGCTGCAGCTCGTGCGCACGTCCATACTGAAGCGCGCCACCGGCGAAGGCGGCCGCGTCTCCGACGACATCACGCAGCGCAACTTCGAAGCTGTCCGCGAACGAGGCGCAGACGCGCTCGACGCCGCCGTGCGCGAGCTTCGTCGCGATCGCGACCAGACCTACGCACGGCTCTACGACCTAGGAGGTTCCTGGTGAGAAAGCGGCGACCTTCGGACGAACAACGTGCGGAGGCCAGTAAGTTCTTCTCAGAGGTTTGGGGAGATGTCGTGCCGAGCTTCAGCGACGTTGCAATCAAGCATATCATTGGTAGGCGTACGAGAGTCCCGCGGCTCTTGCACTTTACGAACATGGAGGGGCTTGCAGGAATTCTGAGTCATAAGATGCTGAGGTTAACGAGAGCCAGGGCTTCAAACGACTCGGGAGAGCTGATGTACGGGTTGAGTATCGCTCGGCAGTGCTTGGACCAAGTCGCCGGCAAGAACGAGTGGGATCAGCGCTTTAAAGAAGGAGTGCTTGAGTGTTGGGAGGGAAAGCTCAATCAGAAAGATCAGCGACTGCCGGACCCCCACATTTTCTGTATGTCGGTAGCTTCAACCAGAAACGAGCGAAGTATCCCGCACTGGGGCATGTACGGCGCTCAAGGAGCAGGTGCCGCCCTTGTCTTCGATGGCTCAAGGCTCAAGCGTAGAAAGAACATCGATGTTGTGAAGGTCATCTACGACGTTCCAACTCAGAAAGCGGTGCTCACGCGGATCCTTCAGAAGGGACGGTCCATGTGCGTCGAAGCGAGGCGCAAGGTGAGTGTCACGGGCTCGACTCCGGCTACGGCTATATATGAAATCTTTGCGCACCTGGCGGGCACCTACACCTCCATCGCCGCGGCAGCCATAAAGCATCCGGACTTTCGTTTTGAGGATGAGTGGCGACTAGTAGTCCACGACATGCCAATTGACCTCGCCGACGAGGAGAGGTCAAAGCTGCTGAAGTTCTCAGCACACGCGAAAGGTAACATCGTAACCAGTAGTTACCTGCTCCCGATCGAATCGCGGGATCTGAAGGGAGTGATCGTCGGCCCCAGCGGTGCCGAGTTCAATGAGCCGGTTGTGAGAATGCTCCTGAGAGACCAAAAGCTCGAGAAAAGCACAGAAGTTCGAATTGCGACCACGGCGCTGCGTGCTCGCCCCCAGTAGGCCAATGCGGCTAGTCGCGACGAGCCTCTCGCGTAGGGCGTCGCACTTGCCTTGGCCAATCGGATAGTTGACGCTCTCGCCAGTGATGGGCGCCTGCGCGTAGACTTCACCGATGGCGTCATCCGCCAAAGAGGACGAGGAGAAGCGTTATCTCGAAATGTTTCGGCGCGTCTGGCGAGGTGACGTTGAAATCTCTTCCCAAGAGCGGGGGCCAGAGCCGCCAGATTTCGTAGCGTACCTATCTAGCGGGCAAAAGATAGGAATCGAGCTGACGAGAGTCATTGACCCGGGGCTTGCACAAATGTCTGCCAGGCAGAACCTCTTTGAGATCGAATTCGATAAGATCTGCGGCCAAGAAGGCATCAGGGGCACGTTCTCGTTGCGATTCGATGAAAAGGACGGAGCGTCGCTCGATACGTCGAGAAAGCGCCGCGCACTCATTGCAAAGCTGATCGAATTGAGGCGCGATCCCGCTTACGTCGGTAGGGACCTCTATCGGAGCGAACTCAAACAGGTAGGCGTGCTCGGCATTGAAAACGCAATGATCGTCGATGATGACGAGGCATGCGCTCTTGTCGTCGGAACGTCGGCGACTACTCGCGGTCTTTCGGCGATTCTCGATCGCGTCCGCGCGAAGGAAGCGGACGTTCCCAGATGTAGAGCTAGTTTGGCCGGGCTTGAGCTGTGGCTTCTTGTAGTCGCCACGGAGGCATTTGCTGGGTGGGTCGCAACTGAAGAGGTTAGAAGCGCAAATAAGATCCAGACGGGATTCGATCGTGTCTTCTTTATGGATGCTCATACGGCGGAAGTATTGACCTGGGAGCTGTGAGTAGCTCGCCGCGTTTCACCCGGGCGCGCGCGACCTTCGATACCGCAGCGCAAATGGTCTCCTTGATGCGCCGCACGCCGGACCCGACGCTGCAACTCGTGCGCACATCCGTCCTCCGCCGCGCAACCAGCGAAGACGGCCGCGTCTCCAACGACATCACCCAATGGAACTTCGAAGCCGTCCGCGCGAGGCGCAAACGCCCTCGACGCCGTCCTTCGAGAGCTCTGCCGCGATCGCGACCAGACCTGCGCACGGCTCTGACCGACGTTCGGATCATTCTCGATCCGTTGGTCGGACCGGGCGATCTCTGCTCAATCAAGATCGGCGAGCGGAGGTGCCGAGATCGGCGAAAAATCTTGATTGAGCAGAGATTCGGAAGCTATGAAGGAAATCGCCAGCGTGATCGCGAGATTTGCGACGCAGTCTCGGCCGCGATGCGCACTATGCGCGTCTCTGATCAGAGGCTGATGCGCCCCAGCGGTCGGATCTGCGCCTCGGGCGCGAGCTCTTGGTACGAGAGGACGGCGAGGGTGGGGTGCTCGGTTTCTACGAGGCGGCGGACGTAGCGGCGGATCTCGGCGTTGGTGATGAGGACGGCGCCTGATTCGCTGGGACCGAGGGCGCGGCCCACGGCGAGGATGATGTCGCGCGACAGCTGCGGTTCGAGGGCGAGGTAGCTGCCGGTCGGGGTCTTGTGGATCGACTCGCGGATCGTGTCCTCGATGAGGGCGTCGAGCATGAAGGCGGTGAGGACGCCGCCGCCGGCGTGCTGGAAGGTGATCGTACGGCGGAGGGCGGCGCGCACGTGCTCGACGAGGGCGACGGGATCGCGCTCGTGGGGCGCCCATTCGGCGAGGGCGCCGAGGACGTCGCGCAGGTTGCGGAGCGAGACGCCTTCTTCGACGAGGCGGCGCAGGACGTCCGCGAGCAAGATCGGCGAGACGAGCTTGGGCACGACCTCGCGCACGAGAGCGGGGTGGGTGCGCTCGAGGCCGTCGAGCAGCGTCTGCGTCTCCTGCACGCCGATGAACTCGTGGCCGTAGCGGCGCATGAGGGACAGCACCTCTTCGCCGACGTGGGTCGCCGCGGCGCGGGCGTCGTCGAGCGGCGCCTCGCCGCGCGCGAGCGGGACCTCGTTGAGGCGCACGACGAACGCGCCGCCGGTGAGGCCACCCACGCCCGCACGCAAGCGCACGACGGGCAACGGCACGCCGAGCTCGGCGAACAGGCGCTCGCGCACGAAGGGAACGGTCTCGGTCACGAACACGCCGCCGGCCTTCGGATCGGCGGGGCCGAGGCGCGCGCCCAGCTCGGCCGAGACCTCGATGGCGATGGGCGTGAGCACGGGCGGCGGCAGCATCGTCGCCGCGTCGGCGCCGGCGACGCGGGCACGGGCCGCGGCGGCCTCGGGCGTGGCTGAGGCTTCGGCGCTCTCGTCGGTCGTCGTCGCCGGCACGCGCAAGAGCCGCCACGCGATCGCGCCTAGCGCCGCCGCGAGCACGAGGAACGGCGCCGCCGGCAGCCCCGGCACGACGGCCAGCAGCGCCAGCAGCGCCGCCGCGATCGCGAGCGCCTTCGGCTGCGCGAGGATCTGCCGTCCGATGTCGCGGCCCAGCTGGCCCTGGCCGGCGCCGCTGCCGTCGTCCTCCGAGGCGACGCGCGTGACGATGATGCCCGCCGCCGTCGAGATCAGCAGCGCCGGGATCTGCGCGACGAGGCCTTCTCCGATGGTGAGGATCGTGTACGTCCTCGCCGCGACGGCCGGCTCCATGCCGCGCTGGACGACGCCGATAATCAAGCCGCCGACGACGTTGACGACGAGCACGACGATGCCGGCGATGGCGTCACCCTTGACGAACTTCATCGCGCCGTCCATCGCGCCGAAGAGCTGCGACTCGCGCGCGAGCGCCGCCCGCCGCCGGCGCGCCTCGACGGGATCGATGTGTCCCGCGCGCAGCTCGGCGTCGATCGACATCTGCTTGCCAGGCATGGCGTCAAGCGTGAAGCGCGCCGCGACCTCGGCCACGCGCTCCGAGCCCTTCGAGATGACGATGAACTGGACGAGCGTGAGGATGACGAAGATGACGGCGCCCACGACCAGGTTGCCGGCGACGACGAAGTTGCCGAAGGCGCGGATGACCTCGCCCGCGTCGGCGCGCAGGAGCACGAGCCGCGTCGCCGACACCTCGAGCGCGAGGCGAAACAGCGTCGTCACGAGCAGCACGGTCGGGAAGGTCGCGATGCGGAGCGCGTCACCCACGTAGAGCGCGACCAGCAGCACCGTGACGGCGGCGGCGATGTTGATCGACAGCAGGAGATCGAGCAGCGGCGTCGGCAGCGGCACGATCATCATCGCGACGATCGCGACGACGATGCCCGCCAGCGCGAGGTCGCCGTGCCGCGCGAGCCGCGCCGCCAGCTCGCCGCCGCGCGCGCCCCACCACGAGCTCACCTTCGGTTCACCACGCCGTTCGCCGTCCACGCGCCCGGAATAGACCCACGCCCGCGCGCCGTCAAGGGCGCGCCTGCTCTATGAAAGGGGCGCGGCCGTCGGGCTCCGCGTGGCTCGCGATTGGCGCCAGGTCACGACGAGGAATGCGATGGCGCCCGAAGGGATGGCGACGATGAGCGTCCACGGTCCGACGAAGCCGGGACGCGCGGCGGCGAGGCTCAAAAGCTGGACGGTGAGGACGCGGAAGCCCAGCGCGCCGGTGGTCCAGTTCAGGCTGAACGGGAACGTTCCGACGAGGATCGCGGCCAACCACCACCAGCGCTTCCGCGTCGTATGCCGGCGTCGCACCCAGGTCACGACCGACGCCAGCGTCGTCAGCGCGACGGCCACCATCGCCACGAGGAACAGATGATGCCGCGCACCTTTGCCTCGGAAGGTGAACGCGTTGAGCTCCTCGAGCGGCGCGGGGACGGGTTGGACGTGCAGGCCCACGACGTGGCGCTCGCCGTTGTCGATGGCCTGCAGATCGAGCTCAGTGACGAGCACGGCGCTGCCGTACGTGGATTGGAAGGTGACGCCCGAGGCGATGTTCGTCCCGACGCCGGCGTGGACGACCTTGTTCTGCACGAACCCCACGACCTGGACCTTCTTCGGCACGCCGGCCGGGAACAAGTGCGCGAGTTGGACGACCGTCGCGTGAACGTCGCCGAGTGAAGGATCCATGCGCGCGGCGACGCTCACGACGTCGCCGGCCGCGAGGGAATCGAGGACGCGCCGCGCGTCGACGACTTCAGGGACGGTCTCGAGGCGCGCCTGGATCGCTCCGCAGCCGCAGACGAGCAGCGCCGCCGCCAGCCCCCACCGCCGCCGCGCCATCCGACCGACCGCTCAGACCATCCAGCGCGGCAGCCGGTTGCGCAGCGCTTGGTCGAAGCCGAGCACGCGTCCGGGAGGCGCGAAGATGAAAAGCAGAAACACGCAGCCCATGAGCAGGGCGTTGCCGGGCGGGGCGGGGCCCTGGCCGCCGCCGAACGCGAACGAGAACACGAGCGCGGCGCCGAGGATCGCGGCGGCGCGCGTGCAGAGGCCGATGACCATCGCCCCGCCGACGATGAGCTCGCCCGCCGTGACGAGCGTGCCGAAGATCTTGGGGTGCGCTTGCGCCGTGTGGACGACGGGCACGAAGAACTCGTAGGTCTTGTGCGCGCTCGCCCATCCGTCGAGCGTCGTCAGGAGCGGCGTGCCGTGGAGCCAGTCGCCCTTGAGCTTGCCCCAACCCTCGAGCACGAGGATGAGGCCCCAGAAGATTCGCAGCGGCACGAGCAGCGCGAGCGGGAAGCGCTCGTTCATGCGCGCGACACTAGCATGGCGACCGCGACGGCGTGTTAGCCTCGCCGCCGTGACGGACACGAAGCATTCGACGAAGCGTCCCACGAGCCCCGGCGCCGAGGAGATCCTCGGCCTCTACTTCCCCGTCCTCGACCACGGCTTCGTGTCGCTGGTCGACTACATGGGCACCGACGAGGACATCGAGCGCGCCGCGCGCGTCAGCTACGGCTACGGCACGCGCAAGGCGAGCGCGACGCGCGGCCTGCTGCGCTACCTGCGCCGCCACAAGCACACGACGCCCTCGGAGATGGTGGAGCTCAAGTTCCACTGCTGCATGCCCATCTTCATCGCGCGCCAGTGGATAAGACACCGGACGGCCTGCCTCAGCGGAGACGCGCGGTTGTCGTTCGATTTGCCGGGCGCGGCCAAGCGTCGTGTAGACGGCCGACAGCACCACGCCGTCTCGATGGCCGAGCTTCATCGCCTGTGGCATCGCGGAACGAGCCATCCGATCCAAAAGAAGAAGCCCGGCTATCTCGAGCGAATCGATCTCGATCGCGAATACAGCATTCCCGAGCTCGCTCGAATCGTCGATCGGCGTGAGGAGACGCTTCGCAACTACGTCAGGGACGGCGTCCTATCTGCCCGGAGGGTCGACGCCGCCGACCCGAAAGCCGCGAAGATCTTCGTCTCGGGGCGGTCCTGGTCCGAGTTCGTCTCTCGCGAACACGTGGCGACCGTCGACATGAAGCCGCGCCTGCGGCAGATGAAGCTCCGCTCGTGCGATGAGTCGACGGGAGAGATCATCCACACGTCGGTCGTCGACATCTGGGAGAGCGGCGTCAAGCCCGTCTTCCGCGTGACCTTGGTGAACGGCAAGAGCCTCAAGATGTCGAAGGATCACCAGTGCCTGACGGAGCGCGGGTGGATGACGCTCGAACAGGCGACTGGCCTTCGCGTCAGTGAGAGCGGTTGCGTGAGGTGGAGGGACGAGTCGCCGGCGTTTGCCACTAACGGCGTTCCCGCCTATCGAGACGAGAGCTGGCTGCGCGCGCGTCGCGCCGAGGGTCTCGACGTAGGCGCGATCGCCGCCCGAGCCGAAACGTCGTACCAGACGATTCGTTCCTACTTGAGGCGGTACGGACTGCAGTTCACGGCGCAGGAGAAGAGCAAGCTCTCCGGGCTCGCTCAACGAGGCACGCACCGATCTCTCTCGAAGCCGCGGCAGTTGTCCGACACCTGGCGCGCTTCGGTGCGCGCCGCCCGAAGCGGGCGCGCCTCGAACTTCTGGAAGGGCGGAGTGACGACGGAGCGAGCCAACATTGGGCGCTGGACGACCGAGCACGCAGCTCAGGTTCACGCGCGGTTCGGCTACGCGTGCGCGATCTGTGCGGGAAAGAGCCGCCTCCACGCTCACCACGTCGATCCCGTTTGGCATGCTCCCGAACACGCCCGCGACCTGTCCAACCTGATCAGCCTGTGCTCGGCGTGCCATGACCGCGTGCACGCCGACAACCTCGAGCTGCAGCTGCTGGACGCGGTTCAGCGAGGCGCGGACGTGAAGACGTTTTTCGTCGACCGTCCGAAGCGGCCGCGTCCCTCCAACAAGCGTCGGCCACTCTCAGCGAAGCTCGTTCGCACCTTCTCTCGCGTCGCGAAGATCGAGCTCGTCGGCGAGGAGATGACGTACGACCTCGAGGTCGCAGGGCCCTATCACAACTTCGTCGCCGACGGCTTCATCGTCCACAACAGCGTCAACGAGTACTCGGGCCGTTACTCTCTGGTGCCGATGCTGTTCTACACGCCGGACGCCGCGCAGCTGCAGACGCAGAGCAAGCAGAACAACCAGGGCCGCAGCGGCACGAGCGTCGCGGGCGACGTGCACGCCGAGGCCGTGCGCCGCTGGGGCGACATCCGCCGCGCGAGCACCGAGGCCTACGAGTGGATGACGGGTGGCGAGATCGCGCGGGAGCTCGCGCGCATCGACCTGCCGCTGTCGACGTACACGCAGTGGTACTGGAAGATCGACCTGCACAACCTGTTGCACTTCCTCACGCTGCGCGTGGATTCGCACGCGCAGTGGGAGATCCAGGAGTTCGGGCGCGTGATGGCGGGCATGCTCAAGCGCGTTGCGCCGCTGTCGTATGAGGCGTGGATCGACTACGACGTGTGCGGCGGGCACCTGTCGCGCATGGAGCTCGACGCGTTGCGATCGTTGTTGGCGGTCGATCCACAGGGCGGCGGCCTTCGCGCGACGGGCGGCGCGCTCGAAGCGGCGGCGCTCGCCGAGCGGGGGCTGTCGAAGCGCGAGATCGACGAGCTGCTGAAGAAGCTCGCGCCCGCTCCCGCCGTGCCCGACTTCGAGCTCGATCTCTCCGTCGCGAAGTCGCCCGAGCACTTCGCGGCCCGCTTCGCCGACGCCGTGCCGAAGACGGATCGCCCGCCCGCCGAGGGCTGACGTCGGCGCGGCGGGTCCTCGAAGCTCGCGTAGCGCGCAACACCCCGATTGTCTTGACGCAGGGAGCAGCGACGTGTAGAAGTCGACACGTTCTCGGAGTGTGTCGTTCGGGGGGGCGACGCTCACAGCAAGATGAGCGCAACCCTTCCCACATTGGATGACTCGCCCGTCCCACCGGCGGCTCGCCTCTTCGAACTGCTCTGGGCCGGCCTCTCCAATGTCCTTGGCAGCGCCACGACGGCGACCTTGCTCCGCCGGAGCATCAAGGCGCTCGAAGCGTCGGCGTCTTCTCCCTTCGAAGGCCTGCAGATCAAGCGCGTCGGCCTCGAGTACGCCTACGAGTTGCCGCCCGCGTGGCATCAACACTCCCCCGAGCCGATAGAGGCCTTTCGGACGTTGGTCGGGGAGCTCCAAGGCGTCTTGACCGGATTGACGGGCGAGGTCGTCCTTAGAGCCTTGGATCGCATTGGGGGCTTCGCGGAGGCGGGGATCCACTTCGTTCAAGGAGCTCGATGACGAGGCTAGGCGCGCTGACACTGGAGAGCACCGGGGAGCCGGCCCTCGACGGCATCTTGGGCGGCGGAATTCCCTCGGGCTCCCTGACGGTCGTCGCTGGTGAGCCCGGTTCGGGCAAGACGATCTTCACCCTCCAAATGCTGTTCCACGCGGCGCGGAGGGGCTTGAAGACCCTGTACTGCACGACCCAGTCCGAGCCCGCGGTCAAGCTGATCAAATACATGCAGCTCTTCAGCTTCTTCGACACCGAGCTGCTCGAGACGCAGATTCAGTTCCTCGATCTGGGCGACGCCCTCCGGCAGGGAGCCGACCATGCCGTCGCGTCGCTCTCGGAGCGCGTCGAGGCCGTGCGTCCGGACTTCGTCGCCATCGACAGCTTCCGAGCGATCGACGACCAGCGTGAGCTGCGGCGCCGCCCTCTGGTGTTCGATCTCGCGACCCAGCTCGCGGCGTGGGGGACGACGGCGCTGCTGGTCGGCGAATACACGCGCCCCGAGTACGCCTCGTTCGCTGAGTTTGCGATCGCCGATGGGATCATCCGCTTCGGCTCGAAGGACGAGGAGCTCACGTCCGTGCGCGAGCTCGAGATCCTCAAGCTGCGCGGGGCGAACTACGTCGGCGGCCGTCACTTCTTCCAGATCACCGCGGATGGCCTCTCGGTCTACCCGCGCGTGCGCGCGCCCGACGAGGATGCGAAGGCCGAGGTGGCCCACGCCGACAGGATCTCCATGGGGGTCTCGGGGCTCGACGAGATGCTCGCGGGCGGCATTCCACGCACCAGCTCCGCGCTGGTGCAAGGCGCGACGGGCGTGGGCAAGACCAACCTTTGTCTCCAGTTCCTTCTGGAAGGGGCCCGCCGGGGCGAAAGAGGCGTCTTCTTCACCTTCGAGGAGACGCCGGATCAGCTGCGCGCCGCCGCCGCGAGCCTCGGGCACGACCTCGGGCGCCACGAGCGCGAGGGTCTCATCGTGCTGCGCTACACGTCGCCGGTGGAGCTCTCGACCGACCGCTTCCTCCACGAAGCGCGCGGCTTCGTCGAGGCCCACGGCGCGAAGCGGGCCGTGTTCGACAGCTTGTCCTCGATGGCGCTCGGCGTGCCCTCGAACCGGCGTTTCCAGGAGCTCGTTTACTCGATCGTGAAGCACATGCGGCACGCCGGCGTGACCGCCTGCATGACCATCGAGGCCGAGCAGGTCATCGGGGCTGGCCTCACCGCGGGCCACGGCGTCTCGTTCTTCGCCGACACGTTGATCCAGATCCGCTACGTCGAGATCAAAGGGAAGATCGAGCGCGCTCTCTCCGTGATGAAGTCTCGCGGGACCAACCACAGCGCGGAGCTTCGAGCCCTCACGATCGGCGAAGGTGGCCTGCGCGTCACCCCGGGGAGATTCGACGACCTGTTCGGCATCTTCACGGGAACGCCGACGCCCGCGAAGTAGGAGGTCTCGCTGGACACCGCGACGCTGATCGAGATCTCGCAGGCCTTGGACTCGCCGACGGACGAGACGGTCCGGCTGTCCCGTAGCCTGGAATTGCTGAGGCGCCTGCTGGACGGCGACCGCTGCTCGCTGCTCTTCTTCAACGACGAGGGCGAGCGCGCGCTGGTCTGCACACCTCCCGCGGCTCCCGGCGAGGCCTCCCTGCTCAAGGCCCGCCTCGCTCGCCTCTTGTTGGCCGACGACCCTGGGGCCAAGAACGCCGACGACCGCGCCCGACACGAGCTCGCCCTCCCCGTCGTCGGGCTGGACGAAGTCCTGGGTGCCTTGCTGCTGGAGCGGCGGGGAGCGGGCGAGCGTGAGCTGCGCTTGTTCTCGCTGGTCGCCGCGCAGCTCGGCGCCTACTTGACGATGCTGCGGCTTCATCGTCAGGCGGTCGAGCTGGATCGTTTCAAGAGGGAGATGTTCGCGGTGATCGTCCACGACCTCAAGAACCCCATGGCGGCGATCATGGGCACGGTGCATTACCTCGCGCACGACCTGCGTGAAGCCCCGGAGGACGTCCGCGCGGGCCTGGCCGACGTTCAATCCGCCTGCAACCGGATCCAGCGCCTGGTCGCCAATCTCCTGGACCTGGCGCGCCTCGAGGAGAGGCGGATGCCGCTCCATCCCGCCGCGCTCGCGCTCGCCGAGATTCTGGCCGAGCTGGTCGGACACCGCAGAGCCTCCGCCAAGGCGAGAGGAACGTCGATCGCGATCGTCGGCATGGACGACGGCCTTCGGGTCACGGCGGATCCTGATCTGCTGGCCCGCGTGATCGAGAACATCCTCGACAACGCCGTCCGCTACACGGGCGAGGGCGATCGGATCGAGCTCTGGGCCACGGCCGCCCGAGAGCGCTTGGTGCTGCGGATCGGCAACACGGGGCCGCCCATCCCCGCTTCGGCGCTCTCGACGATTTTCGAGAAGTTCGGCCAGGCGTCGAAGGGCGGACGAATGAACCTCGGGCTCGGCCTCTACTTCGCGCGGCTCGCCATGGAAGCGCACGGGGGCCGAATCTGGCTGGAGAGGACCGACGCTCTGCCGACGATCTTCGCGATCGAGCTCCCCTGGACGAGCGCTGGGAGCGGCGGCTCCACGTCTGCTGGCCGCAGCCCCTGAACGGAAGGCCGGACGGCACGGACGTACGCAGTCGTCACGGCGCGCCGCGCGGCCGTGGCGTAGGCTCCGCGCCATGTCGGCCCCCCGTTCGCTCCTTTCGGTTCTCGTCTTCTTCTCGTTCGCGGCCGGCGCTTGCGCGCCCAAGCCGGCGCCCGCGCCGCGTACGTCGGGCGCGCCCGGGGCGTTGCCGGTCTTCGCGCTCGAGCGCGCGCGGGAGATCGTCGCGTCGCCCGATCGCTCGGCGGACGATCGCGCGCTCGACAACGGTCGGCATCCGGCCGAGCTGCTGGCGTTCGTGGGCGTCGGTCCGGGCGCCCGCGTCGCCGACCTGCAGGCGGGCGGCGGTTACACGGCTGAGCTGCTCGCGCGCGCCGTGGGGCCCACGGGCGTCGTGTTCGGGCAGAACAGCCCGTTCGTGCTCAAACGCTTCGCCGAGAAGCCGTGGCGCGAGCGGCTCGCGAAGCCCGTCATGCACAACGTCGTGCGCGTCGACCGCGACCTCGACGATCCGTTGCCGCCCGAGGCGACGAACCTCGACGCCGTGACGATCGTGCTCTTCTATCACGACGCCGTTTGGCAGAAGGTGGACCGCGCGCGCATGAACGCCGCGGTCTTCCGCGCGCTGCGCCCGGGCGGCGTGTTCGTGATCGTCGATCACAGCGCGCGCGCCGGCGCGGGCCTCGCCGACGTCGAGACGCTGCACCGGATCGACGAGCCCGTCGTCAAGGACGAGGTCATGAAGGCCGGCTTCCGGCTCGCCGCCGAAGCGGACTTCTTGCGCAACGCCAGGGACGGTCGCGACTGGAACGACTCGCCTCGCACCGCCGGCGCCCGCAGAGGCACGAGCGACCGCTTCGTCCTCAAATTCGTGAAGCCCTAGACGACGAACGCACGCCTGCTGGAGTACGCTCGCGTCGTGGCCGACGACGTTCCCGCTGAAGAAGAGGCGCTGCTGGCGCGCGTGCTGAGCAGCCTCGCGGCGCGCGCGACGGCCGGGGCCCGCGCGGGCGCTGGCGCGCCGACGCGGCCGGACGTCTCGGCCGAGCTGATCGCGCTGCGCGACGAGATCGCCGAGGCGCGGCTCGAGGACGTGCCGCAGCTCGCGGCGCAGATGGAGCGGCTGCAGCAGGTGTCGGCGACGCGCGCCGATCTCCAGACGCTGCTCGTCGATCCGGCGTCGCCGTACTTCGGGCATCTGCGGTTGCGCGAGTCGGTCGCGGGGCGCGGGCTCGTCGAGCGCGACGTCTTCATCGGGCGCGCCACCTTCGTCGACGCCGCGAGCCGCGTGAACATCGTCGACTGGCGGCACGCGCCCGTGAGTCAGCTCTTTTACCGATACGCCGAGGGCAGCGACTACGAAGAGACCTTCGGCGAGCGCGAGGTCGAGGGCGAGATCCTCGCGCGCCGCACGCTCACGATCGAGGGCGGGCGCCTCACGCGCGTCGCGAGCGGGCAGGGCGTGTGGGTGCGTGAACACGAAAGCGAGTGGATTCTTCGCGACGCGCCCGCGCGCGCGCTCGCGGGCGGCGAACAGACGAGCGTGCGCCCGCGCCGGCGCGGCGTGCTGGGCGCCGCGCCGGTCGGCTCGCAGGCGCTCGATCGTCGCCTGCCCGAGATCGCGGCGCTGCTCGACCCCCGCCAGTTCGATCTCATCACGGCGCGCGACGCGGGCGTCGTCGTCATCCAGGGCGGCGCCGGCAGCGGCAAGACCACCGTCGGCCTGCACCGGCTCGCGTACCTGGCCTACACGTTCCCTGACCGGTTTCCGGCGCGGCGCCTCGTCGTCGTCACGATGGGCGTCGCGCTCGCGGCCTACATCGGCGAGCTCTTGCCGTCGCTCGGCATCGAGGGCGTGCGCGTGTTGACGTTCGCGACGTGGGCCGAGCGCGAGCTCCACGACGCGATTCCCTGGCTCAAGGCCGAGGTCGTCGACGACGTGCCGTCGTACGTGACGCGCGTCAAGAGCCACCCCGCGCTCATGCACGAGCTCGAGCGGCGCGCGGTGAGCCCCGCGAAAGGGAAGCGCAACGTGCGCGGCGCCATCGAGCTGTGGGCCGAGATCCTCACGGACGAGCCGTGCCTCTTGCGCTTGCTGCGCGACTCGACGGACCTGCCCGTGCCCGAGGCCGACGTCGTCGAGGCGCACCGCTACATGTCCGATCGCGTGGCGGCGATCCTCGCGCGCGATCCGCGCGAGCGACCGCCCGAGCCCAAAGTGCCGAAGAAAAAGCTCGCCGCGCGCAAGGTGCGGCGCCTCGACAGCGAGGACGCGCGCGACGTCGCGGCGCTGGACCTCAAGGTCGCGCAGCGCACCGTCGACGCCGACCTGCCCGAGGCCATCCGCAAGATCGAGGACGCGCTCGCGGGCGGCCAAGACGATCAAGACATGCGCGGCGACATCGGCATCGACGGCCAGCGCACCGAGGACGATCGCGCGCTGCTCGACGTCGACGACGTCGCGTTCTTGCTGCGCGCGCACCAGCTGCTCGTGGGCGTGAAGCATCCGTTCGCGCACTTGTTCGTCGACGAGGCGCAGGACCTCTCGCCGCTGAAATTGTCGGTGTTGATCGGCCGAACGGGCACGGGGATGGGGAAGGGCAAGACGCCTTCGATCACGCTGGCTGGAGACACCTCGCAGAAGCTGTTCCTCGACAACGGTTTTGGTGACTGGCGCGGCGTGCTCGGGCACCTCGGTCTGCAGCACGTCGCGATCGAGCCGTTGCGCATCGCTTACCGCTCGACGCGCGAGATCCTCGCGCTCGCGCGAGAAGCGATGGGACCGCTCGCCGACGCCGTGCCACCCGAGGCGCCCCGCCACGGCGCGCCCGTCGAGGCGTTCCGCTTCCCGGGCGCGGGCGCCGCCGTCGCGTTCCTGGCCGAGGCGCTGCGCGATCTCTTCGTGCGCGAGCCACGCGCGACCGTCGCGCTGCTCGCGCGCCACCCCGAGCAAGCCGACCGCGCCTTCGACGGCCTTCGCCGCGCCGACGTGCCGTCGCTGCGCCGCGTGCGCGCGCAAGAGTTCGCCTTCCGCCCCGGCGTCGAGGTCACCGACGTCCGCCAGGTCAAAGGCCTCGAGTTCGACTACGTCGTCATGCTCGACGTCAACGCCGCCAGCTACGGCAAGGACGATGAGTCCCGCCACCTCTTCCACATCGGCG
This sequence comes from Polyangia bacterium, assembly GCA_035549075.1. Classification (GTDB taxonomy): domain Bacteria; phylum Myxococcota_A; class Polyangia; order Fen-1088; family Fen-1088; genus DASZFV01. Next base: position 48,511 of record DASZRT010000015.1, read on the forward strand.
TCACGCGCGCCGCGCACCAGCTGTGGCTCGTCGTCACCGGCGCGCCGAGCCCGCTCGTCCCGGCCGAGCTGCTCAAGGAGTGAAGTCGTCGGCGGCCTTCGCCGCCACCTCGTCGTGCCATTTGCGCGTGAGGTCGAGCCACATCGCGAGGCCGCGGTAGGGCGCGTGAGCGCGGTAGCGGCGCGCGATGGCGGCGTCGAGGGCTTTGCCTGTCATCTTGCGCGCGCGCGGGTAGAGCTTCTTGAAGCGCGCGCGGCACCACGAGTCGAGGCCGAGGTAGTCGTAGTGGCCGAGCAGCCGCAGGAGGTTGTCGGCGGCATAGGGGCCGATGCCCTTGATCGTGCGCAGGCGCTCGGCGGCGACGTCGTCGGGCATTCCTGGATCGCGCAATGATTCGAGCTCGAGGTCGCCGCGCGCGACGCGGGTCGCGAGCTCTTTGAAGAAGGGCGCGCGGTAGCCGGAGCGCACGACGTCGCGGAAGAACGAGACGGGGCGCCGCGCGAGCGCCTCGGCCGTCGGGAAGGCGCGCACGCCACCGGCGCCGGGTGCGCCGGCGCGCGCGACGAGGCGCTCGACCATGACGCGCGTGAGGCCCCACGAACAGTTCGTCGTGCACAACATCTTCACGACGTCCTCGAACACGGTGGGCGCGCGCAACAGGCGGCCGCCGCCGGCGTCGATGGCCGCGACGAGATCGGGCGCGGTCGCGAAGGCGGCGCGCGCGGCCGCGAGATCCTCGTCGAGGCGAAACACGGCGCGCACGACGGCGGCGGCGTCACGGCGCGCGGCCGCGTCGCCCGAGACGGTGGCCGAGAGGCCACGTGCGCCCGCGCGCACGACGACAGATACGACGGCGCTCGCGCGCGCGTAAGCAAACGCCAGAGTGCTCGCCTCGCGATCGTACGAAAATGGGGCCAGATCGAACCATCCATGGCTGCGCACGGTGCGGTCGAACGAGAAGCCTGGCGGCGTCGATATCTGGATCGCGGGCATCGCGGCGTTAGGATAAAGGCACCGTCATGAACGGCCTCCGATTTTCGTTGGGCGGCGTCGTGCTCACGGGCGCGGTCGTGCTCGCGATGCCGCGGCTTTCGGCGCGCGCCGACGCGACCCACGCGGACGCCGGCGCGCCGCGGGCGGAGGTGCCCGTCGCCGATCCCGACGCGGCCGAGAGCGCGTCGTGCCTCGCGGCCTTGCGCGACCGCGGCGTCGCGTTCGCCGTCGAGCCGCCGACGAAGGGCGTGCGCACGCCGCTGCGCCTCGCGGGCCCGACGCTAGGCGCGCTCCGCCTCGTCGCGCGCGACGCGAAGCCGGGCGCACCCATGCCCGTCATGGACTGCGAGCTGGCGCGCGCGCTGCTCGAGGCGACGCCCCTGTTTCAGGCGTCGCACGTGCGCGATCTGATCTTCTCGGGGATGTACCAGTACCGCACGCGTCGCGGCTCCTCGAAGCTGTCGGAGCATGCGCACGGGCTCGCGATCGACGTGCACCAGTTCGTCACGACCGACGGCAAGCTCTACGACGTGCGGCGCGACTTCGAGCAGGGTGTCGGCGAGTGGCCGAAGGAGGGCGTGCGCGATCTCGTCGCGTGCGTCGGCTCACCCGAGATGCCGGCGGCCCGCACGCTGCGCGAGCTCGCCTGCACGCTGCGCGCCTCGAGCGGCTTCCGCGAGATCATCACCGCCGACGACAACACGGATCACGAGGACCACTTCCACATCGAAGCGTTCCCCGACGCGGTGACCCGGGCGCGAGCGCTGCTCGCGCGCCGCGAGCCCGCGAGCGACGATTAGAACGGCGCGCCCGAATTCACCCAGGTCGGGTCGGTCGTCTCGGCTGTGTTCGTCGCGCCGAGGGTGCCGGTGTTGCCCGAGCCGCTCTGGTCGGCGGTCGTTTGGCCCGTGCCCTCGTCGAAGGTCCACTCGCCGACGAGGCCCGTCGTGGGCCCGAGCTTGTGCGTGTGCATGTCGGACCAAATTTGCGCGCTCGTGCGGGCCGTCGAGAACACGCGCACCTCGTCGATCGCGCCCGACCAGAAGCCGCCGAAGCCGCCGCTGTCGGTGTCGGCGCCGATGAGCATGGGGTTCGCGTCGTACGTGATGGGCGGCGCGCCGGCCGAGCACCCGACCAGTTGGCCGTCGACGTAGAGGAGGTTCTGCATGGCCGTCGCGTCGAAGACCTCGGCGGCGTGGTGCCACTGGTTGGCGGCGGGTGCCCACGGGGTCGCGGCGGATGCGGCCGTGCTGTTGAGGTCGACGCCCGTGTGCAGCGCGCCGCTCTCGAACCAGATGACCCACGAGTCGGCGTACGCGGCACCGACGCCTTTGCTGGCGACGACGGCGTAGGCGCCGACGGGCGCGGCCATCGTGAACCAGCTCTCGAGCGTGACGTTGGCCGGCCGCAGCGATGCGGCGTCGGCGATCGTCACGCGCTGGCCTTGGCTGCCGTCGAACGAGACCGCCGAGCCGCCCGAGCCGCCGCCGACCGCGGCCGTCGACGACACGGCGTCGGTTTGCAAGCCGACGACGTCCATCTGGATGAACTGCCCGTCGTACGGCTGCTGGACGCTGGCGCCCGTCACGGTGATGGGCGTCGTCATGTCGCTGCCGACGTTGATGATCTCCAGCCCGTCCTTGGCGTCGGCGAAGAGCGTCACCGTCGCGCCCGCGTCGATGCGCACCGTTTGCTGGAAGTCGATCGGGAAGAGGTGGTTGATGCTCGACGCGCCCGCGTTCAGGAAGTACGTCTGCGGCGGCGAGGAGATCGAGAGGCGGTACACGTTGAACGTGTCGCCGTCGTCGGCGCCGCCGGAGAGCCACATGCCGCCACCCGGGGCGCACCCGCCCGCGTACGTCTTCTGCTCGACGATGCCGCGGAAGTGCAGCGTGACGTCGTAGGTCGTGCCCGCCGTACCCGCGAGCGTCGCCATTTGTGTCGTGCTCGCCGTGGTCGGGCACGCCGGACCGGTCGAGTCCGTCGTGCAGGGCAGCTTCCAAAGCAAGCCCGAGAGCGAGCCCGCGACGGCGACGCACGTCGCCTCGCCGTCGCACGCCGTCGAACCGTCGCCCGAGGATGCGTCGGTCGCGTCCGTCGCGTCGGAAGCATCGCTCGCGTCGGTCGCATCCGTGCCCGCGTCGGCGATCACGTCGCCGCCGTTCGCGTCGGCAACGTCGGGCGCCGCGTCGATCGGCGCCGCGTCGCCGTCGTCAGCGGCGTCGCTCGTCGAGCCGCCCGCGCCCGTCGAGCCCGCCGCGGCGTCTTGCCCGCCCGAGCCGCCCGTGCCTCCGGTCGCCGCGTCCGGGTGACCGCCATCTGGCGTGTTGCTCGTGTGGCGGCCGCACGCGGAGAGCGCGAGCGCGCACAGCGCGAGCACGCAGAGAGAGGTGGACTCGACAGCGGGCGTCTGGCGTCGCGACATCTGGGCGGTGATCCTCGGCAAAGGGGAAGAGATGGAATCCGGCGCGCCGTACTGTATCCGCGTCTCGACGGCCAGTAAACGAGAGCGTCGTTGACGGGCCCAAACAGGCGGCGTTCCCTGTTGGTCGTGCGGTCGCCTTCGCTCGTGTTCGCTTCGTTCGCTTTCGTCGCTCTCGCCGCGTGTGGCGGGCGGGCCGCGCTGACGGGAGATTCTGACGGGGGTGGCGCGACGGGTGCGGGCGGCGCGGCGTTCGTGCCGCGCGCCGCCGACGTCGTGTGGCCGGGCGCGGGCTGCGGGCAGCCCCTGCCGGCGAACCAAGTGCAGACCGTGCCGGGCAAACCAACGGGCTATACCCACTTCACCGCGATGGGCACGGGCGCGAACCTGACCGACACGCCCATCGGCGCGAAGGCGGCGCCGCGCACGTTTTGGGTGCGAGTCCCCGCCGACTACGATCCGAACAAACCTTACCGCCTCGTCTACATCGGGCAGGGCTGCGGCTCCTTCAACAGCGCGAACACGTCGACCTATCAGCTCTACAAAGAGTCGTCCGGCGGCACCGAGCAGGCGATCTACGTCGCGCTCGACATTCCCGAGGACGGCGCGAACGAAGATTGCTACGACGACCACGAGGGCCTGAAGTCGCAGGAGTGGGAGGCGTTCCAGCTCTTCCAAGAGTTCGTCGACGCGCACTACTGCGTCGACCTCAACAAGATCTACGTCGTGGGCTACAGCACGGGCGGCTGGCTCGCCAACATGTGGGGCTGCTACTTCGCGGGCTGGCCGAGCGCGGCTCGCAAATTTGCGCCGACCTATCACATCCGCGGCCAGGTCGCGTACGAAGGTGGCGAGCCCGATGAGCAGCCGACTTGCGGCGGTCCCATCGCCGCGCTCTGGGTGAACGACCTGGATGGAGTCGCGCACCCGATCTCCGGCGACATCAAGGCGCTCGCGCGCGTGGGCCGCGTCGACGGATGCGACACCACCTACGGCGACGCGAGCCTCCAGACGCCATGGAACGCCGACGATCCGCGCATCGGCGACGTGTGCAAACAGTTCGTTGGTTGCCCTTCGAAGAGCCCCGTCGTGTTCTGCACGACGACGGGCCTCGGGCAGTCGAGCCAGGACGCGCGCGTGATCCCCGCGGCCACGAAGTTCTTCACCGAGATTGAATCGGGGGACCAGCCGGTGACGAGCGACGCCGGCACGACGAGTGACTCGGGCGCGAGCGACGTGGGCGGTTGTCACCCCGAATGCGCGCTCGGCCAGACGGCGTGCGACGGCAGCTTCAGCTTGAGATCGTGCGTCGTCGACGCCTCGGGGTGCCTCGTCTGGGGACCGTCCGTGGCATGCGCGCCGAACTTCGTCTGTTGCTCGACGTGCGGGTCCACGTCGGTTTGCTGGCACAACCCGAGCTGCCCCGACGTACCAGCCGGGTGCACGGGCAAGGGCACGTTCTGCGTCGACGGAAAGACGCTCGGGGTGTGCGACGTGACGACGCCACCCGTGTCGACGACCTTCCCATGCACCGACGTCGCGGCGACGACGCCCTGCGACCCAGGTCAGACGTGCGACGGCTCCGTGCCGCTCGCCGCGACCTGCCGCTAGATCGTCACGAGCTCGCGCACGACGAAATTTCCGTCTTTGTCGACGCCGAGGCGGCCGCCCATGTGGTCGCGGTCATGGCCCCACAGCAGCAACCAATCCTCTTCGACGGCGCGCGTGAAGAGCTCGCGCTTGGTCGCGAGGGTGCGCGCGGGATCGAGGTCGTAGGCCATGACCCACGGCAGGCGCGTGTGCACGGCCGTCGGCACGACGTCGCCGAGGAACAGCGCCCTCGGCCCGCCCTCGACGCCGATGAGCACCGACTGATGGCCGCGCGTGTGGCCCGGCGTCGGCACGACGCGCACGCCGGGGGCGATCTCGGTCTCGCCGTCGACGATCTGCAAGACGCCGGCGTCGCCGAGCGGCGCGATGTTCTCCTGCAGGTAGCTCGCGCGGTTGCGCTCGTGCGGGTGCGTCGCGTCCTCCCACTCGAGGCGCTGCACGACGTGCTTGGCGCGCTTGAACACGGGCTCGAGCGCGCCCGACGCCGTCTTTCGCGTCGTGCCGCCGCTGTGGTCGAAGTGCAGGTGGGTCATGACGACGGTGTCGATCGCCGCCGGCTCGAGGCCGATCTCACCGAGCGCGTCGCCGACCGAGCGGTCGTGATCGATGCCGTAGATGTCTTTGAGCTTGGGCGCGAACTTGTCGCCGTTGCCGGTCTCGACGAGCACGCGCTTCGTCGAACGCTTCGTGCGGCCGCCGTCGGGGACCTCAATCAACAAACAGCGCGTCGTGTACTCGCAGCGGTTGTGCGCGTCGCACGAGACCAGCTTCGACCACAGCGTCTTGGGGACGACGCCGTGCATGGCGCCGCCGTCGAGGCGGAAGTTGCCGCCGTTGAGCATCGTGAGCCGCGCGTCGCCGAGGTCGAGCATGGGCGAAGCTTAAGGCGTCGCGGTCGCGGCCGCTTGGGGCGGCGCGGGCGCGGGCGCGGCGGCGTCGACGAGCGGCGTGGGCGGCGCCGCGGCCACGAAGCGCTCGACGAC
>DASZRT010000016.1:0-47902 GCA_035549075.1 Polyangia bacterium
TCGCGATGCGCGAGGTAACGGGCTCGCTCGCTTTGCTCGCATGCGCGGCATCACTCCGGTCGTTGGGCTGGAGGTGTTCGGTGACTCGTCCGCGCTCCGCGGCTCGGGCGGGCCCGGCACGGCGCCAGCGGGTGTGAGGTCGAAGGGGCCCTGGAAGCTCCGCGCGGCCGAGTCCCCGAACCCCTCCAGCTCTGCACTCGCTACGTTCCGCCGCTGAACCACCGCAGACGCCGGGGCAGTTGAATCCTCGCGCAGCGGTTGCGACATCAGCTACGGAATTTGACATTGAGCCGCCTTGAGTGATCGCTGCGATTCGTCGCCGCGATGGAGCGAGCGTGGCGAGCGAGTTTGTAGACGTGAGGCGCGGCTTCGCCGCGCCGGCTCACATCGAGAAAGCGGGAGAGCCCGCGAGAGGGGCGAAGCCCCTTTCGCGATCACGGAATGCGCTTCCAGCTCGCGCGCAGGCCGCCTGAGTAGGTGGGCGGGTCGTCGGAGAGGATGTAGTCGACGCGGCGGTTGCGGGGCTCGTCGACGTTGTCGGCGGTCTTGACGGCGGGCGCGGTCTCGCCGAAGCCCTCGAAGGCGACGGGGAGCTTCACGCCGTGGGCGCGGAACCACGCGGCGATCGATCGCGCGCGCGCCGCGGAGAGCTTCAAGTTGTAGGCGGCGTTCCCGACGGTGTCGGTGTGGCCCGCGATGAAGAGCGTGAGGCCCGGGTGCTGGCGCCCGTGTGCGGCGTCTTTCGCGAGCACCTCTTTGAGCTTCGCGAGCGCGGCGTCGAGCTTAGGCGTCTCGGCGTCGGCGATGTCGGCCTTGTCGGTCGCGAAGTTGACGTCCTCGTGGGGGATCGCGACGAACCACGGCGAGATCTGCACGCCGACCCACGCGCCTGACGCGTCGGTCGCGCGCACGTCGATGGTCGCGACGGCCTCGTCGCTCGACGGCGACCACGTCACGACGAGGGGCGCGCCCGCGGCGCGCGACGAGAAGTCGTGCTCCTCGTCGGCGAGCGTCGCGCCCGATTCGCCGACGACGGTGATCTTCACCTTCCCAGGGCGCGACATCGTCATCTCGAGCCGGTGCTGCTTGAGATCGACCTTCGACTTCTCGACCTGCACGCGCAGCGGCGGTGCGGCGGACGCGCCGCGCTCGAGGCTGACGCAGGCGAGGACCATCAAAACGAGCCGGGCCGTGACGAAGCGTGACGTCGTCATCACGGTCACCGTAGCACCAACGCGCGCGTCGCGGATCACGAGGCCGCGCGTGCTACCGTTTCGTCATGACTTTGCGCTCGCTTCGTGGCTCGGCGCTCGCGCTCGTCGCCGCGTGCGCGGCCTGGGCGGGCTGCGCGACGACGCAGGCGCCGCTCGTCGACCCCGCGTTCGCCTCCGGCCAGTACACGCCCGCGCGCATCGCCGTGCTGCCGCCCGACGTGTTCGTCGTGCTCGACGAGGCGGGCGACAACGACGACGCGGCGTCGGCGGCGCTGGGCCAAGCGGTCTCGAACGAGACGGTCGCCGCCGTCGAGCGCGGCCTGCGCGCGCGCGGCTACGACGTCGATCTTTCGTCGCGCTGGGACGGCATCGTCGCGCAAGACGGCACGATGCTCGTGAGCCGCGACGAGCTCGGCTACCTCGCCAACGGCGTGCTGCAGTTCTCGAACGCGCGCGACGGCGCGCAGCGAGGCGCTCCGCCGCCGCCCGCCGGGCCCGTCTACGTCTCGCCCGAGATGGCGTCGAAGATCGGCTGGGCCACGCAGTCCGACGCCGCGCTTTACATCAACGTCAAAGGCGTCTCGACGACGAGCGGCAAGCGCGCCGAGAGCATCGTCGCCGCCGTCTTCATCGTCGTCGTCATCGCGGCGATCATCCTCTTGATCGTCGCGAGCTCGAAGGGCGGGCACGGCGGCGGTGGCCCCGGCAACGTCTCGGGCCTGGGCGGCGGCGGTGGTGGCGTCCCGCATCCCGGCACGGGCGCGTGGCGCGGAACCCCCGCGACGAGCGGCTGGCGGGGCACGCCCGTCGCGCCTTCGCGCCTTGCGAGCGGCGGTGGCTGGCACGGCGCGCCCGCGGGCGGCGGCGTCGCTGGGGGCGGCGGCGGTTGGCGCGGCGGCAACGCGGTCGCGCGGCCCGCGGGCGCGCCCGTGTACGGCGGCGGCTACGGCGGCGGTCCGCACGTCGGCATCGGCGTCGGCGTCGTCATTCCGCTCGACGGCCCGACCTACACGCACGACGGCAACGTCTCGCACGAGGACGACCTCTTCGCGGGGGACGACCTCTCCGTGTCGATGACGCTGGTCTCGACCTACGACGGCCGCGTGCTGTGGCACGACCGCCAAGAGCTGGATCTCGACGCGCAGAAGCCCGTCGACGTCGACCACATGGTGGATTCGTTCCTCGCGGGCGTGCCCGCGCACGGCGCGCCGCCCGCCAAAAAGAACTAGTCATCTAAGGCGCGGGCCAGCACGCGCCGCTCGTGTGGCGCGTGAGCCGCGGCGGCGGCCTGGGACGCGCGAGCGGCCGAGGGCACACGAGCGCGAGCGTCGGTCGCGCTCGTGCGACAAACGGTCGCGGCGGAGGCGTCGAAACCGGTGTCACCGTCGGTGTCGAAACCGCGGTCGCCGTCGTCGGTCCGCCCACGGCGAGGTTCGCGCGCAACCGCCGCACCATCTTGCGGCCGATGCCCTTGATGCGCACGAGCTCGTCGACGGTGCGAAACGGATGCCGCTTGCGATAAGCGAGGATGCTCTGCGCCTTCGACGGCCCGATGCCGGGCAGCAGCGCGAGCACCTCGACGGGCGCCGTGTTGAGATTGACGGCGCCCGCGACCGCTTTGCCCGCGCGGGCGTCGCCCACGAAGCCGACGACGAGCACGCCCGCCACCAAGAACACGATCATGAACGCGGCGCGCACGGCGATCGTTGTCGGGCGCGCGCGCCCGCGGTTGCTTGGTCGTTCCCTTGGCGCGCATGCCACCCGCTCGTGAGGGGTCGCGCGCGGGATCGGCTGGTCGACGCGGCTTCGCCGCGGCGGGCAGCGGGGCAAGGGGGACGCAGAGGCGCGGGAATGACTCGCCGTTCGGATCGCGCCGAACGCGCCGGGCGGTCCCCCTTCTGGTTAAGGTCCGGTCGGCGCGCAGACGTTCGCCGTCTGCTTCGGATCCGCCACGAGCAGCAACATGCCCGTCGACGTCGCGGGCCGACACGTGTAGCCGCCGCGGCAATCGCCGTTGTTGCCGCACGTGTGCGCGCACGAGCGCGTCTCGTACGACCGCTTCGCGCACACGCCCGAATCCAGGCAGACCGAGTCGGCGCCGCATTCGATGATGGGCGTCCCGCCGTCCGCCCCGGCGTCTGCGCCCGCGTTCGGGCAACCGCCGTCGGCCGTGCTGCTGCGAACGCCGTCGCACTTCGGATCGCAGCGCCCGCCGCCATCGGCCTGCTCGGAGAGCAGCAACGCCTCGGGGAAGTAGCGGATGCAGACCGAGTTCTCGGGGCAGGTGGTCTCGTCGCAACCGACCATCGTGCAGTAGCCGCCCGGCTGCGAGAGATCGCAAACGCGCGTGCCGTTCGGATCGCAGTCCGCCGCCGTCTTACAGTTGTCGCCGACCTCGTGCCCGCACGCGCCCGCCAAGGACGCGAGCGCAGCGACCGCGAGAAGAATGCGACGGGGGCTCACCGGCGGACTTTTACCGTGAACGGCGGACACGCACCAGGACCTGTCGCACGCGGCACGCTTTTTGTAGAGAGCCCGTCCGACGATGGACTCCCGTATTACCACCGCGCCCAGCCCGCTCCCTAGAGAGCGCGAAAACCTCGGCGATCTCGCCGAAAACGCGGGCGGATTTCTCGACGTGTGGAACGGCATCCTCCATGAGTTTCGAAACCATCTCAAAGTGCTCCTCGCCGCGGCCTCCGAGCTGCGCGCCGAGATGCCGCCATCCCTCGCGCTCCACGTCGCCGAGGCCGTCGCCGACAACGAGCGCAACGTTCAAGGGTTAGGCACGCTGCTCTCGCTCGCGGATGCCTCGTTCCGCGGAAAAGAAGGGCTCGAGGGCGAATCCCGCGTCGGCGCGCTCGACAACGTGCTCGAGCGGGCGATTCGCCTCGCCGCGCCGGCGGTCGGACGCAACGTCTCGATCTCGCTCACGCGCGGCGATGCCATCGGCGTCCGCAACCGCGGCACGGCGCTCGAGTGCGTCGTGGCCGCGCTCGTGATCGATCTCGCGCGCGCCGCCGACGGCCGCCACGTCGAGGCGTCGCGCCGCGCGCCCACGATCCGCCTGCGCGCCGAGGCGGGCCGCCGTTCGCTCGCCATCGAGATCGAGAGCGACGGCGTGCAACCCATCGCCGGCTCGTGGCGCGCCGGCCTCGCGCGCGATCTGGCGGCACGCCTCGACGCCGGCGTCTCGGTCATGACGAACGCCGTCGGCTACGTCGTGCAGCTGAGGTGAACGCCGCGGCGAAACGCCGCTCAAAAATTCGAAGCCGGGCCAGCCCATTCATCCCCCCCCAACGGAGCAGATGGGCTGGCCCGGCGCTTTTTCGGCTGTGATATCCTGACGCCATGCCTCAGCGTCCCCGCAGCCGCCTGCGTCGCTGGGCTGCGTGTGCGCCGGACCAGGCCGTCTTGGCGTCGCTGGGCGTGCGATGAAGGTGAAGTTCTGGGGCGTGCGCGGCTCGCTCCCCGTGCCGGGACGCAAGACCGAGCGCTACGGCGGCAACACCTCGTGCGTCGAAGTTCGATCGGCATCGGGCACACGCGTCGTCGTCGACGCGGGCACGGGCATCCGCAAGCTCGGCAAAGAGATCGCCGCCGACGATGCCGGGCCGAGCGAGGTTCACCTTCTGATCAGCCACACCCACTGGGACCACATCCAGGGGCTGCCGTTCTTCTCGCCGCTCTATCAGAAGGGCAACAAGCTGCAGGTCTACGCGCGCAAGCGCGACGACTTGCACCTGCGCGCCGTGTTCGCGTCGCAGACCGACGATCCGTACTTCCCGATTCCGTTCGAAGAGGCCAAGGCCGACGTCGCGTTCAGCGAGCTGTCCGACAACGCCAAGTTCGAGATCTCCGACGTCAAGGTCACGAGCGCCCGCCTCAACCACCCGTACGTGGCGACGGCGTATCGTCTGAGCGTCGACGGCAAGAGCGTCGTCTACGTCTCGGACACGGCGCCGTTCTCGGACATCCTGTTTGAAGATCAGTTCGTCGCGCAGCCGCCCGGGCCGGGCGCCGAGCTGCCGGCCGCCGACAAGAAGAAGCTCGCGAAGATGCGCGAGGGCGTCGTGCGCCTGTGCGAGGGCGCGGACCTGGTCGTGTACGACACGATGTTCACGCCCGAGGACTACAAGAAGCAGCCGCACTTCGGGCACTCGCGGCCGTCCGACGCCGTGCAGATCTGTCACGAGGCGGGCGCGAAGCAGCTCGTGCTGTTTCACCACGCGCCCGAGCGCGCCGACGCCGAGATCGACGCCATCCTCGCCGAGACGCGCGCGGCGACCAAGCGCGACGGCGTGAAGCTCGACGTCGTCGCCGCCTACGAGGGCCTCGAGCTCGATCCGGAGAACGTCTGATGGAGCTGACGTTCTGGGGCGTGCGCGGCTCGATCCCGGCGCCGGGCCCCGGCACCGTGCGCTTCGGCGGCAACACCTCGTGCGTCTCGCTGCGCACGAGCGGCGGCAAGCTCGTCGTCCTCGACTGCGGCACGGGCGCGCGCAACCTCGGCAACTCGCTGCTGGGCGGCCCGTTCGGCAAAGGCGGCGGCGAGGCGAGCATCCTGCTGTCGCACGCCCACTGGGATCACATCCAAGGTTTCCCGTTCTTCGTGCCGCTCTACATCCAGGGCAACACGTTCCACATCTACGGCGGCGCGAAGAGCTCGCCCATGCTCGAGGGCATCCTCGAGGGACAAATGGCGCCGCAGTACTTCCCCGTGCAGACGCTCAAGAACATGGGCGCGAGCATCGAGATCGTCGCCATCAAAGACGGCGAGCCGTTCTCCGTCGAAGGCTGCACGGTCACGGCGCGCACGAACCCGCACGGCCGCTCGGGCGCGCTCGCTTTTCGCGTGGAAGACGCGGGCCGCGTGCTCGTCTACGCGAGCGACGCCGGCTACGCCGCCGCGGGCGCGCCCGCGGAATCGATCGCGCTCTACCGCGGCGCCGACGTGCTGGTCCACGACAGCACGTACACGCCCGACGATCGCAAGCGCTACCTCGAGCGCGGCTTCTCGTCCGTCGACGATGCCGTCGCCGTCGCCGTCGCCGCGAAGGTCAAGCGCCTCGTCCTCTTCCACTACGACCAGGACTACACCGACGCCGACGTCGACGCCCTCGTCGCCCGCGCGCGGCGCTTGCTCGACGACGCCGGCGCCACTTCCATCGAAGTGTCCGGCGCCGTCGAAGGCGAAACGCTCTCGGTTTAGCTGGCGCTACTTCTTCTCGGCGGGCTTCGCGGCCGGCGGGGGGCCGTGAGGCGCGTCGAGCATCTCGAGGAGCTTGCCGTGGGTCTTCATGAGCCCGTCGATCACGGGCGGCGGCACCTTGGGATCCGGCACCGGGTTGTGGATCGGCAGCAGCGTCTTCAAGAAGGCGAAGACGGCCTTGAGGTCCTCGTCGGTCAGCGTGCGGAACTCGGGCCAGGGCATGGGCGGCAGGATCGGGCGGCCCGCGGCGCCGAGGTGCATGCCGGTGCGGATCGCCTTCACGAACATCTCCTCCGTCCAGTTGCCGAGGCCCGTCTCCTTGTCGGGCGTGAGGTTCGCCGAGTAGACGATGCCGAACGGCAGCGTGAACGACGTGAAGTCCCCGCCGATCGCCGCGAGCGTCGACTTCGGGTCGATCTTGGCCGGCGGCTCGACGCCACCCACGGCGGGGTGGCCCGAGAGCATGCGGCTCATGTCGGGCACGGGAAGGCCGAGATCCTTGTTGAACATCCACGGCGTGTGACAGTCGTTGCAGCCCGAGTGCGCGACGATGTAGCCGCCGCGCGCGACGGGATCCTCCTTCTTCTCTTTGCCCTTGGCGAGCGCCGAGCCGGCGGACGCGAGAACGAGAGCACCGACCAGACCACTGACGACGAACGTGCGAACGCGTTCCATGCTTTCCCCCTGGTGTGTCGTTGAAGACCCGTTGCGGCGGGGGGACGTTCGCAGGCGCCTATGCGCCCTGTCAATCTTTCAACCCTAGGGGCTCAGCCCCAGAGGGTCGACACGAACAGCGCCAGAATGAGGCCCACGCCCAGGAAGATCGCCGCGTAAATGATCGTGCGGCGTAGATCGGAAACGATGCGGCTGCCGCGTTCGCTCCGCTTCGTCGCCGCGTTGGCGCCCTCGAGAGTCGAATGCTGGCCCGTCGAGAAAAGCTTCGAGACAGGCTCCTGCGTCGGACGCAACGGGAGCGCGGCGCCGCGCCGCCCGTCCGGGCCCGATCGTGGTGGAACCTGCTGCATGGGGCCGATCTTGAATCGAGAAGATGAAACACGCCAGCCGCTCTTTTGGAATCCGTGGCCGCGCGGACCCGGCTAAAGTGCATTTTGTGCTTACGTGAGTCGGAAACACGACGTTGACTTAGCGTTGCGCGAGGACATCCGCTACTTGGGACGCGTCCTCGGCGACACCATCCGTGAACAAGCGGGCGCCGACGTGTTCGAGCTCGTCGAACGCATACGTGTCAGCGCGGTTCGCTACCGGCGCGACAACGATCCGCACAGCCTGCGCTCGCTCGAGAAGACGCTGAGCGCGCTCAAGCAAGAGCACGCGACGAACGTCGTGCGCGCGTTCAGCTACTTCCATCACCTCGCGAACGAGGCGGAAGATCTGCACCAGGATCGCTTGCGGCGCGCCGCGCGGCGCGCGCGCGCGGCGCCGCAGCCGGGCAGCATCAAGTACGCGGTTCAGCGCATCCGCGACGCGGGCGTGCCCACGCGCAAGATCGTCGGATTGTTCGCCGACGCGCGCGTCGAGCCCGTGCTGACGGCGCACCCGACGGAGGTGCAGCGCAAGAGCATCCTCGATCGCCAGCGCGCGATTCGCGCGCGCCTCGCGGCGCGCGAGTCCGCGCTGTCGGCGCGCGACGAGTGGGCCGAGGGCGTCGCCGACGAGCAGCTGCGCCGCGAGGTGCTCATCCTCTGGAAGACGAACGAGCTGCGCGGCGAAAAGCCCACCGTCGAGGACGAGATCGAAAACGCGCTCGCCTACTTCCGTGGCACGTTCCTCGAGGTCGTGCCCGCGCTCTACGACGAGATCGAAGACGCGCTCAGGGCCGACGCCGGCGTCCACGTGGCGCCGTTCCTGCGCGTCGCGAGCTGGATCGGCGGCGATCGCGACGGCAACCCGTACGTCACGCACACGGTGACGGCGCGCGCGACCGAGCGCCAGTCGTCGGTGGCGTTCTCGCACTACCTGTCCGAGATCCACGCGCTCGGCAGCGAGCTGTCGCTCGCGGCGACCTACGCGCCCGCGACGCCCGAGCTCGAGGCGCTCGTCGCACGTTCTTCCGATCGCGCCGCGAGCCGGCGCGCCGAGCCGTTTCGTCGCGCGCTCGTCGGCGTCTACGCGCGCGTCGCCGCGACGGCCAAGGAGCTCTCGGGCGGCGTCGACGTCCCCGCGCCCCGCGCGCCCGTCGGCACGGCGCCGCCGTACGGTTCGCCCGACGAGCTGCTCGCCGATCTCGACGTCGTCGCGCAGGCGCTCGTGGGCGCGGGCGCGGCGCGCGTCGCCGACGGCCGCCTGCGGCGCCTGCGTCGCGCCGTAGAGGTGTTCGGCTTCCACCTCGCGTCGCTCGACATCCGCCAGCACAGCGAGATCCACGCGCGCGTCGTCGGCGAGATCGTGCGCCGCGCGACGGGCCGCGACACCTACGGCGAGCTCGACGAGCGCGGCCGCCAGGCGTTCTTGCTGCGCGAGCTCGAGCAGGCGCGCCCGCTCGTGTCGCCGCACGTCGAGTACGGCCCCGAGACCAGCGAGGCGCTCGCGACGCTCGACACCGTCGCCGCCGTGCACGCCCGCTTCGGCGCGCGCGCGATCCCCAACTACGTCATCTCGATGACGGCCGGGCCCAGCGACGTCCTCGAGGTCGCGCTGCTCGCCAAGGAAGCCGGCCTGCTCGTGCCCGGCGAGGAGCCGCGCTCGTCGATCAACATCATCCCGCTCTTCGAGACGATCGGGGACCTGCGCGCCTGCGGCGGGATCATGACGGAGCTGTTCTCGCTGCCGTACTACCGCCAGCTCCTCGAGAGCCGCGGCGACGTGCAGGAAGTGATGCTCGGCTACTCCGACAGCAACAAGGACGGCGGCTTCCTCACGTCGAACTGGGAGCTGTACAAGGCCGAGGTCTCGCTCGTGAAGGTGTTCCGCGAGCACGGCGTGCGCCTGCGCCTGTTCCACGGGCGCGGCGGCACCGTCGGCCGCGGCGGCGGCCCGAGCTACCACGCCGTCCTCGCGCAGCCGCCCGGCAGCGTCGCGGGCCAGCTGCGCCTCACCGAGCAGGGCGAGGTCATCGCCAGCAAGTACGGCGACCCCGTCATCGGGCGCCGCAACCTCGCGACGCTCGTCGCCGCGACGATGGAGGCCTCGCTCGTCGACGGGCGCGCCGGCGACAAGGGCGACGTCGCCCCCGACGATCCGCGCTTCATGCTCACGATGGACGAGCTGTCGGCGCTCGCCTTCCGCGCCTACCGCGGCCTCGTCTACGAGACGCCAGGCTTCATTACCTACTTCCGCGAAGCGACGCCCATCAACGAGATCGGCGACCTCAACATCGGCAGCCGCCCCGCGAGCCGCAAGAGCTCCGATCGCATCGAGGACCTTCGCGCGATCCCGTGGGTGTTCTCTTGGGGCCAGTGCCGCCAAAGCATCCCCGGCTTCTACGGCTTCGGCAGCGCCGTGCGCGCGTTCCTCGCGGGCGAAAAAGGCGGCCGCGGCCCGAAGCTGACGTTGTTGCGAACCATGTACGCGAAGTGGCCGTTCTTCCGCACGCTCGTCGACAAGCTCGAGATGGTGCTCGCCAAGACCGACATGGGCATCGCCGCGCGCTACGCGGGCCTCGTGCGGCAGCGCAAGCTGCGCGACAAGATCTTCGGCCGCATCCGCGCGGAGCACGACGACACGCTGGCCGCGGTCTTCGCCATCACGGGCGCGAAGGCGCTGCTCGAGGGCAACGCCTCGCTCGCGCACAGCCTGCAGCACCGCACGCCGTACATCGATCCGCTCAACCACCTCCAGGTCGATCTGCTGCAGCGCCTGCGCGCGGGCCGGGGCGATCCCGCCGAGCTCCGGCGCGCCATCCACCTCACGATCAACGGCGTCGCGGCCGGCCTGCGCAACAGCGGCTAGACTCGGCGGCGGGGAGGCTCAGACGATGGATCGCAACCTGGCGCTCGAGGTCGTGCGCGTCACCGAGGCCGCGGCGCTCGCGGCGGCGCGCTTCGTGGGCCTCGGCGACCACGACGGCTCGGACGCCGCCGCGACCGAGGCGATGCGGGCGACGTTCGGCTCGCTGCACATCCGCGGCACCGTCGTCATCGGCGAGGGCGAGCGCGAT
Source organism: Polyangia bacterium (assembly GCA_035549075.1). Classification (GTDB taxonomy): domain Bacteria; phylum Myxococcota_A; class Polyangia; order Fen-1088; family Fen-1088; genus DASZFV01. The sequence continues at coordinate 10,544 of DASZRT010000016.1, forward strand.
GAGGCGCCCATGCTCTACATCGGCGAGGAGGTCGGCGACGGCGACGCCGGCTCGCCGGCGATCGACATCGCCGTCGATCCCCTCGAGGGCACGAACCTGTGCGCGAACGGCGCGCCCGGCGCGCTGGCCGTCGTCGCCATGGCCGAGCACGGGCGGTTCCTCAACGCGCCCGACACGTACATGGAGAAGCTCGCCGTCGGCGCCAACATCGGGCCCGGCGTCGTCGACATCCGTCGCTCACCGACGGAGAACCTGCGCGCGATCGCCAAGAAGAAGGGCGTCGCCGTCTCGGATCTCACGGCCGTCATCCTCGAGCGGCCGCGCCACGAGAAGCTCATCGCCGAGGTGCGGGCCTCGGGCGCGCGCATTCGCCTCATCACCGACGGCGACGTCGGCGGCGCGATCGCCGCCGGCGATCCCGACACGAGCATCGACGTGCTCATGGGCACGGGCGGCGCGCCCGAGGGCGTGCTGGCCGCGGCGGCGCTCCGCTGCATGAACGGCTACATGCAGGGCATCCTGCGGCCGCGCAACGACGAAGAGGTCGCGCGCGCCGCCAAGATGGGCATCCCCGACATCCACCGCGTGTGGGAGATCGACGATCTCGCGGGCGGCGACGTCATGTTCGCGGCCACGGGCATCACGGGCGGCTTCCTGCTGCGCGGCGTGCACTTCTTGCCCGACGGCGCGCGCTCGTCGTCGCTCGTCATGCGCTCGCGCACGGGCACCGTGCGGCGCATCGAGACGCGCCACCACTTCGCGCAGCGGCCGAGCTATCCGAAGCTGCCGGCGGCGCCCACGCGCGCGCGCTGAGCCCGCCGCGGCGCCGGCGGCGTCACGGCGCACGGCGTCCCCGCGAGGCGCTTCGGGATCTCGCGGATGAGAAAGTCGCGCAGCAGCTTCACGCGCGTCGGCACGTGGCGCAGCGGCACGGAGACCAGGTTCATGGGCGAGCCGGAGAGCTTGTACTCGGGCAGCACGCGCACGAGCGCGCCGCGCTCGACGTCGGCGCGCGCGGCGACGTCGGGCAGCACGGCGACGCCGAGGCCCGCGACGGTCAGCGCGCGCACGGTGTCGAGATCGTCGACGACGGCGCGCGCGTTCACCTCGGCGCGCTCGACGCCGTGCGGGCCCACGAGCCGAAACGGGGAAGATCCGTCGGCGCGCTTGTGGACGATGCCGTCGTGCGCGGCCAGCTCCGAGAAGCGCTTGGGCGTGCCGCGCCGCTCGAGGTACGCGGGCGCCGCGAACAGGCCGAGCTCGGCGACGGCCAGCTTGCGCGCGACGAGCGACGAGTCGTCGAGCTTGCCCCCGCGCAGCGCCATGTCGATGCCCTCCTCGACGAGGTTCACGCGCCGGCTCGTGACGACGAGCTCGAGCCGGATGCCCGGGTGCTGGCGCGCGAACGCCGTGAAGAGCTCGGCCAGCACGCCGTCGTTCATCGTCGACGCGAGGCTGATGCGCACGACGCCGCGGGGCTCGCGGCTGCCGTCGGCGATCTCGCCGCTGGCCTCGGCGACGCGCGCGAGCGGGCCGCGCACCTCACCGAGGTAACGCTCGCCCGCCTGCGTGAGGCCGAGCCGCCGCGTCGTGCGCTGCAGGAGGCGCGCGCCCAGCGACTCTTCGAGGCGGCGCACGGCGCGGCTCACCGACGACGTCGGCACGCCCAGCGCCTTGGCCGCCGCCGTGAAGCTGCCGAGCTCGACGACGCGCACGAACGTCGAGATCAGGTTGAGGTCGACCGACAGGTCTCGAGCGTTTATTGCTTTCACGGCAACAAAGAATAGCAAAGTTGCCCGCTAATCACAGCCGGCCTCGCCGCGTAGCTTGGGGATCAACAGGAGGTTCCCATCATGAACGCCACCGGCAACCGCAAGCTCGTCACGTCCGCCCGCCTGCTGCTCGGGCTCATCTTCTTCGTCTTCGGCCTCAACGGCTTCTTCCACTTCCTGCCGCAGCCGCCCGCGCCGCCGCGCGCGATGGCCTTCGCGGGCGCGCTCTTCGCGACCGGCTACTTCTTCCCGCTGCTGAAGGCCACCGAGGTCCTCGCGGGCGCGCTCTTGCTCGCCGACGTCGCCGTGCCGCTCGCGCTCGTCATGCTCGCGCCCATCATCGTCAACATCGTGGCGTTCCACGCCTTCCTCGCCCCCGGCAACTACGTCGTCGTGGGCCTCGTGCTCGCGACCGAGCTGTTCCTCGCGTGGTCGCACCGCGCCGTCTTCGCGCCGCTGTTCGCGCGGCGCGCGGGCGCGACGACCGCGGCGCCTGCGCGCCTTCAGCCGCTGCGCGACGCCGCCTGAACATCGGGGCCGGGGCCGCGGGCGCGGCTGTCGATGAGGATCGACAGCACCATGTCGGCGAGCGCGTTCGTGACCGAGCGCGCTCGGCCCATGATCCAGTCGACGGTCAGCAAGAGCGGCAAGAGCTCGAGCGGCAGGCCCACGGTGTTGAGCACGAGCGCGAGCGAGATGAGGCCGGCCTCGGGCACGCCGGCGACGCCCATCGCGGCGACGAGGCACGAGCCCGCGGCGACGAGCTGCTGCCCGAGCGACAGATCGAGCCCGTGCGCCTGCGCGACGAACAGCACGGCCATGCCCTCGTACAAGATGATGCCGTCGTTGTTGAAGTTCGTGCCGACGCACGCGCCCAGCGCCGACGACGAGCGCGACACGCCCAGGCGATCGAGCGCGCTCAGCGTGAGCGGCAACGTCGCGAGGCTGCTGTTGGCGCCGAGCGCGTAGACGACGGGCTCGCGCGCCGCGGCCCAGAACGCGCGCAGCGGCCGGCGCGCGACGAACACGAGCATGAGCTGGTAGACGACGACGATCTGCAGCGCCATGCCGACCAGCCCGGCGCCCAGGTAAGCGGCGAGGCCCGCGAGCGGCGCGAGGCCGTGCTCGCCCACGGTCTTCGCGACGACGCCGAACACGGCGAGCGGCGTGAGCGCGACGATCCACCCGAGCACGATCTCGGTGACGGCGCGCAGGGCCGTCACGAGATCGACGACGCCCGCGGCGCGGGCTGGATCGCGCGCGCGGAGCGCGCGCACGGCGAACCCGAACAGCAGCGCGAGCAAGACGACCGACAGCACGAGGTTGTCGATGAACGGCTGCAGCAGGTTCATCGGCACGTAGCCCGCCAACGTTTTGACGAGATCGATCTTCTTGTCGGTGAACGCGCCCGCGGCCGGCTTGGCGAGGCCGCGCAGGTCGAGCAGCCGCCCCGGGTGAAACGCGTTCGAGAGCCCGAGGCCGATCGCGAGCGCGCACGCGCCGTCGAGCAGCGCGAAGCCGAGCATGACGAGCCCCTGCCGCCCGCGCACCTCGGCGTCGACGATCGCGCCCACGATCGCGAAGAACAGCAGCGGCGTCGCGACCGCCTTGATGAGCTGGATGACCAGCTTGCCGAGCTCGCCCAGCGGCTCGGCGCGCGCGCCGAGCGCGAGGCCGAGGCCCAGGCCCGCGGCCATGCCGACGGCGATCTGCAGCGAGAGCGGCGGGCGGCGCATGGACGTCAGCGCGCCGCGAGCACGAGGCGCGCCGCCCGCTGTCCGCTCGCGATCGCGCCGTGGACCGTGCCGTTCTGGCCGTCGGACTGCGTCGCCTCGCCCGCGAAGAAGATCGTGTCCTCGACGGGGACGGCGAGCGCGTCGCCCGCTTCGCTGCCGCCCACGCCCGCGTAGCTGTAGGCGCCGCGCGCGAAGGGATCGGCGAGCCAGTCGTGGCTGAAGCCACCGCGCAGGTCGCGGCGCAGGTGCTCTTCGTCGACGCCGAGCCCCGACGCGAGCGCGGTGATCGCGGCGGCGACGCGCGCGCCCTCGTCGAGCCCGCGCAACGCGCGCGCGTTCGGGCCGCCGGCCCAACCCGTGATCACGGGGATGGGCCCGGGGCGGCTCACCCACCACACGGGGAACGGCGGCTCGCCCGTAAACAGGAAGCCGCCTCCCCCGAAGTGGCGCGGCGCCGCCCACTCGTCGGTGGAGAAGGCCAGGCTCACCCGCTCGGCGTCGCCCATCTCGAGGCGCGCGAGCGCGTCTTCTTTTTCGGGAAGCCGCGGCGAAAACGGCAGAGCGCCCGCCTTGAGGACGCCGAGCGGGATCGTCACGACGAGCTTGGGCGCCGTCAGCGCCTCGCCCGTCGACGTCGCGACGACCACCCGCCCGCGCGTCCACGAGACGGCCGTCGCGACGACGCCGAGCCGCACCTCACCGAGCGCTGGCGCGATGCGCCCGCGGAGCGCCGCGACGACGCCGTCGTACCCGCGCACGAAGCGAAATTGTCGGTTGGCGCCGGGCCGCTCGTCGGCCGCCGTGTTCTTGAGCAGCGAACGAACGCTCATGCGCGCGGGCTCGGCGGCGTGGTAACCGCGCACGAAGCTCAGGCACGCGGCTTTGGTCTCGGGCGGAAGGTCGACCCGATCGACGAGCTCTTGGATGGACTCGTCGGGGCCGTCGGCGCGCGCGCGCGCGAGCACCGCGTCCAGCGCCGAGAAGAAATCGCCCGGACCGTCGTCGCGCGCGTCGTCGTGAGCATCCTCGTCGGGTTCGTCCGGCGGCGCGTCGCGGTTCGACTCGCGCAGCGGCAGCGCCGCGTCCCGCGCCACGCTCAAGGTCTCCTCGACGGCGCCGTGAACGAACTCGGCCCCGAGCTCGACGGGCCCGTCGGGCGTGTGGCGCGTCAGCACGCGACCGCCCACGCGGTCGCGCGCCTCGAGCACGAGCACGCGAACGCCCGAGGCGGTGAGATCCCGGGCCGCGGCGAGGCCCGCGACGCCCGCCCCGAGGATGATGACCTCGGGCGGCGCGTTCATGGCGTATCCTCGCGATCGGAGACCGCGACTTGGGCGAACTCGTCGAGCTTCAGCAACTCGAATCCTCCGACGGCGAAATCTTTCGCCAACTCTACGCGATCTACGCGGCCTCGATCTCCGCCCGCGAACAAAAGCCCGAGGGCTGGCTCGCCTCGATGGTCGGGGCGCCCGGTTACCGCTTCATCGTCGTGAAGGCCGACGGGGTCGTGCGCGGCTTCAGCATCTTGTTCATCGCCGCGGCCGAGGGCTTCGCGCTGCTCGAGTACATGGCCGTCGCGCCCGATGGCCGCAACCAAGGCTTCGGCGCGCGGCTCTTCCAGAAGACGGTCGCGCGCGCCCTGGCGCCCGACGGCCGCGCGCTCCCCGTCGTGCTCGAGATCGACGCCGACCGCGAGGCCGCGAGCGACCAGGCGATGCGCACGCGCCGCATCGGCTTCTACCGGCGGCTCGGCTGCCGGCGCCTCGCGGGTCTGCGCTACCTCATGCCGCTGCCCGGCGACGGCCCGGCGCCCGAGATGGATCTCTTCCTGAGCACGCCCGCACCGACGAGCGCCGTGCCCCGCGCCGAGCTCCGGCGTTGGCTCGCGACGATCTATCAAACCGTCTACCGCTGCGCGCCCGACGACCCGCGCATCGAGCAGATGCTCGCCGGCCTGCCCGATCCCGTCCCGCTCGAGTGAACCAGGAAGGACCGAAGACATGCCCACCAACACAGGCGCGGACGTCATGATGATGTGGAGCAAGGCCCAGGTCATCGTCGAGGGCCTGGGCTCGCTCGGCATCGTGGCGACGCTCTTCTACTCGGTGTGGAGCTTCAGGACGACGATCCGCGACGCCTCCTACGCCGAGCTCGACCGCGTGTACTTCGACATCTTGAAGCTCGGCCTCGAACGCCCCGACCTGCTGTCGTTCGGCGTGTCGCCGACCTCCGACGATCCCGCCAAGGCGCGCGAGTACGGCGCCTACGCCTTCATGGTGTGGAACTTCGTCGAGACCGTCTTCGATCGCTGCGAGGCGTGGTCGCGGCGCCGCCTGCGCGAAACCTGGTACCCGGTGATCGCCGCCGAGAACGCCCTGCACCGCGCGTGGTTCGACGAGCCCGCGAACCGCATCAAGTTCAAGCCGCGCTTCGTGCGCTTCGTCGAAACTCAGTACCCTAGAGGTAGTCGCCCGGCACCGCCGTGAAGCGGCCTTCGTCCAGCGTGCACGACACGATCGCGCCGTCGGTGCCGACGAGCGTGAAGGCGAGGTGCGGGAACCAGCCGTCGACCTTTTGCTCCGCGAGCGACAGCGAGGTGAACGCGACCGTGCCCGAGATGTCCGAAAGGTAGTAGCGCCCGTCGAAGAGCTGCTGGCGACCGAACGGCAACAGCGCCGGATGGAAGCTCGTCGGCGCTCCGAGCCGCGGCGACGCGCCGTCGGGTAGGCTGCTCGGCAGCACGAACGCGATCTTGGCCCCGCCCGCCGCGCCGCCCAGCTCGCAGTCGACCTCCGACACGGGCGCCTGGCCGATCTGACAGGGCAGCTCGATCGAGATCGAACCGGCACCCGGACAGGCCAGCGTCGGCGCGACGACGTCGGCGGGAATCGACACCGCGGCGGGAGGCGGCGTCGACGTCGTCGGCTCTTCGAGCCCGGATCCGCCGCAGCCCGCCAACGCGACCACCAAAGCCGTCAACCCCGTGACCGTCACCTCGCGCATCCCCATGGTCGATCCAGACCCCACGTCCTGACGGTATGCTGCCGGGCCATGAGCATTCAACCCAACGTCTACATCGGCACGGACAGCGGCGCGACGATGTCGAAGGTGGGCGGCGTGTGGGCGGACGGGACGACGATCTCGACGAAGCTGCAGCAGCGGCCGACGAACTTCGCGCAAGGTCCCGAGACCGTGCTCGCGGGGTGGGTGCACGCCGTCGACGACTTCCTCGCGGCGAACGCGCTCACGTGGGACCAGGTCCACGGCGTCGGCCTCGCGATCCCCGGGCCGTACCAGCGCTACGGCGTGCTCGGAAAATCGGCGAACCTGCCGGCGGGCTTCGACGGCTGGGACGTGCACACGGCGTACAGCCAGGCGCTCGCGCAGCGCGCGGGCCGCGCCGTGCCGCTCGTCGTCGGCAACGACGGCGCGCTCGGCGGCGTCGGCGAGGCGCAGCGCGTGCGCGGCGCGGGCTCGGGCGGCGTGCTCATGCTCGCGCCCGGCTCGGGCCTCGGCTCGGCGTACATCGCGCCCGACGGCCTGCCCCTCGAAGGCGACACGCTCGCCGGCATGGAGACCGCGCACATGGCGGCGCCGCTGCATCTGCTCGGCGCGAAGGCGTACGCCTGCGGCTGCGGGCGCACGTGGGGCTGCATCGAGCTCTACACGACGCTCGCCGGCCTTCCGCACCTGCTGGCCGAGAAGATCGGCGAGCACCCCGACCACCCGCTCGCGAAGTCGACGGCCACGCCGAAAGAAAGAGCGATGGCGCTGCGTGGGCTCGCCCAAAAAGGCGACGCGCTCGCCGTCGAGCTCTTCGACTTCCAGGCGCGCGCGCTCGGCCTGCACGTCGCGAAGCTCGCGATGGTGCTCGATCCCGCGTGGGTCGTCGTCGGCGGCGGCCTCATGGATCCCGAGAGCACGTCCGTCGCCTTCCGCGAGCGCTACCTGCACATCGTGAGCGAGACCGCGCGCCCGCTCTTGTGGCCGCAGCAGCGCGATCGCATCCGCGTGCTCCCGTCGACGCTCGGCGAGCTCTCGCAGGCGATCGGCGCCGCCCTCGTCGCGCTCTACCGCAGCCGGCGCTAGAGCACGAACGTCGCGCGGAAGATGGCCCAGCTCGAGTCGGGGAGCTTGGTGGCGGACGTGTGACGCGTCTCGAAGGCGGCTTGCAGGCGGACGTGATCGTGGTGGGTGAAGAGCGTGAGGCCGGCGCCGGCGGCGAAGGTGTCGGCGGCGCCGACGAGCGAGAGGGACGCGTCGCCGTCCTGAGACGTCCGGTGGTACCAGGCGCCCCTTGCGACGAGCTCGACGTGCTCGGGCACGAGGAAGATGCCGGGCTCGACGACGACGCCTTGGTGGGACCACGCGGCGGGCAAGGCGCCGCCGCGCAGCGCGTGGGCGACCTCGCCGTCGTACTCGGCGGTCGCGGTGAAGCGACGCCACTGCACCTGCGCGTCGCCTTCGAGCGCGAACGTGTCTTTCTCGAACAGCGTGCCGTAGAGGACGGACACGCCGGCCGAGAAGCGCGCCCAGTCGTACCAGGGATCGGCGACGCGACGGCGCCACGGCGTGAGGCCCATCGGGCCGATCGGATCGGACGACAAGCGAAAGGCGCCCAAGTAACCGGCGGTGAAGAGGCGATCGTCGTAGCTCGTGTCGCTCGCGAAGAACGCGGCCCGCAGATCGAGCAGGCCGAGGTCGCAGTCGATCGACGCGCCCGCGCGGTAATCCGGGGCGAGCGCGGCGACGATCTGCGCGCGCTCGGGCAGCCGCAAATCGGCCTCGTCGACGAGCCGCGAGAGCGAGAACGGCACGCGCTGCGCGCCGACGACCAATTGAAACGCGCGGTGGGGCGCCCACTCGGCGAACGCCTCGGTGAGGCGAACCACGCCGCCCACGGGGATACGGCCGCCGTCGACGACGGACAGCGACTGATCGTCGCTGGTCGCTTCGAAGACGGCGCGCGCGCGCCATGCGCCGGCGCGCACGTCGTCGCCGATGCGCAGCCGGCGCAGGCGGAGGGCGGAGCCCTCGGGGGCTTCTTCGCTGGTGGCGGTGGCGGCGTCGGGGCGGGAGTGAAGGAGCGCGTCGCCCTGGAAGAGGAAGACGAGGGGGTAGGTTCGGGCGGAGAGGGAAGACGCAGAGCCCTCACCCCGACCCTCTCCCTCAGAAGGGAGGGGGGGAGAGACTGGGATCTCTCCCTCCGCCAACATCTTCGGCGGCTCGTCGCCGCGCGCGAACGATGGAACGAGGCTCAGACACGCCGTCGCGAGGGCGAGCGCGGCGGCGCGGGCTGGGATCATCGGGGCGCGAGCGCGGCGACTTTGGCTTCGAGCTTTTCGACGACGGTGGTCTCGTACGAGGCGCCGTAGAGGGCGTTCGCCTCGAGGATGCCCGTCGGGCTCGTCACGTTGATCTCGGTGAGCCAGCCGCCGATGACGTCGAGGCCCACGAAGAAGTGGCCGCACTCGCGCAGGCGCGGGCCCAGCGTCGTCACGATCTTCTGATCGCGATCGTTGAGCGTCGTCGCCGCGGGCTTCGCGCCCACGTGCAGGTTGCCGCGCGCGTCGTCGGGCGCGGGCACGCGCAGCACCGCGCACAGCGGCTCGCCGTCGACGAGCAGGATGCGCTTGTCACCCTGGCGCACCTCCGGGAGGTACTTCTGCGCCATCGTCCAGCGGCGCCCGAGCTGCGTCGCCTGCTCGAGGATCGCGCCCGTGTTGGGATCGCCCTGGCGCACGTGAAACACGCCGAAGCCGCCCGAGGCGTCGAGGGGCTTGACGACCATCTCGCCGCCCTGCTCGGCCAGGAACGAGCGCAGGCGCGTCGTCTCGCGCGTCACGATCGACGGCGGGCAGAGCTCCGGGTGCTCGAGCACGGCGAGCTTCTCGTTCTGCTCGCGCAGGCCGCGCGGGTCGTTGATGATGAGCGTCTGCCCGCGCGCGCGCTCGAGCATGAGCGTCGCGAAGTAGTAGTCGAGATCGAACGGCGGGTCCTTGCGCATGAAGACCGCCTGGCAGCTGCGCAGCGGCACCGTCGCCTGCGGGCCCAAGATGTAGTGATCGCCCGTCACGCGGCGCACGGTCACGGGCCACGCGCGCGCGACGGCGTCGGCGTGCTCGAGCGACAGGTGGCGCGGCTCGCAGAACCAGATCTCGTGCTTGCGCGCCTGCGCGGCCAGCATGATCGCGAACGTCGAGTCGCCCGCGATCTGCAGGCGCGCCATCGGATCCATGACGAAGAGCAGCTTCATGACGGCCTCTATTGTGGCGCGGGATCGGACCCGGCGCCGCCCGTCGGCGGCGTCGCGTCCTTGAGGGGCAACAGATGTTCGAGCGCGTGCTTGCGCATCCTGTAATAGAGAGTCGAGCGGTTGATGCCTAGCGCGCGCGCCGCGTGCGCGATGTTGCCGCGCGCCTCGGAGATCGCGGCGACGATCGCGGCGCGCTCTTGCTCGTGCAGGCGCTCGTGCAGCGGGCGCGCGTCGTCTTCCGGCTTGGGCGCGGGCGCTTCCATGCCCGGCGACGTCGTCGTCGCGGGGGGCGCGGGGCGGCGCGTGAACTCGAGGTCGGCCGACGTCAGCGAGCCGCCGCGCGCGAGGATGAGCGCGCGCTCGATGACGTTCTCGAGCTCGCGGACGTTGCCCGGCCACGGGTAGCCCTGCAGCGCCGCGACGGCGTCGGCGTCGAGGCCGCGCACGTTCTTGCCGGCGGCGCGCGCGTACTTGCTGATGAAGTGCTCGGCGAGCAGCGCGATGTCGCTCGTGCGCTGGCGCAGCGGCGGCAACATGATCGGGAAGACGTTCAGGCGGTAGTAGAGGTCCTCGCGGAACTCGCCGGCGGCGATCTGCTTTTCGAGATCGCGGTGCGTCGCCGAGACGACGCGCACGTCGACCTTGATCGTCTCGGCGCCGCCGACGCGCTCGAGCTCGCGCTCTTGCAGCACGCGCAGCAGCTTGACCTGCACGTCGAGCGGCAGGTCTCCCACCTCGTCGAGGAACAGCGTGCCACCGTCGGCGAGCTCGAAGCGACCCAGGCGGCGCGCGACGGCGCCCGTGAACGATCCCTTCTCGTGGCCGAACAGCTCGCTCTCGAGCACGCCGGGCGCGAGCGCCGCGCAGTTGACGCGCACGAACGGCTTGTCCTCGCGCGCGCTGTTGATGTGGATCGCGCGCGCGACCATCTCCTTGCCCGTGCCGGTCTCGCCGCGCAGGAGCACCGTCGACGACGTCTGCGCGACCTGCTCGACGCGCGCGAGCACGTCGCGCAGCGCGGGCGAGTCGCCCACGATGGCGCCGAAGTCGAACGACGCGTGCGCGTCCGACGACAGCATGCCCACGTACTGCGACAGCTGCTCTTGCAGGCGGCGGTTCTCGCGCACGAGCGCGAACCGCTCGATGGCATGCGTGAGGATGCCGCGCAGCTCCTTCGAGTCCCACGGCTTCGTGACGTAGCGGTAGATGCGACCGAGGTTGATCGACTCGATGAGCACGTCGACGTCGGTGAAGGCCGTCACGATGACGCCCACGGCGTCGGGGCGCACGTCGCGCGCCGCCTTGAGCAGCTCGAGGCCCGTCATGCGCGGCATGCGCTGGTCGGTGACGATGACGGCGACGTCGTTGTCGCGCGCGAGCGCGAGCGCCTCCTCGCCGCTGGTCGCGAGCAGCAGCTTGAAGGTCTTGCCGAAGTTGAAGCGGATCGCGTCGAGGTTGTCGGGCTCGTCGTCGACGACGAGCACGGGGTGCTTCGCGAGCTCCGGCGGCTGCGCCATGGCGTCACGGTAGCACGAAGGGCGGCGACGCCGCGGCGTGACTGAATCGCGCGCGCCCCACGAAACTCCGACGCGGGAACGGGCGTAGACGTCGACGTGCAAGGGAAGACAGCGGTGGTGGTCGCGCTCGCGCTCGTCGTGGTCGGCCGCGGCGCCGCGGCGCAGGACGGACCGCCCGCCGACGCGACGAAGCAGCAGGTGCGCGCGCTCTACGATCGCGCGACGACCGAATACCGGCTCGGCTACTTCACGGAGGCGGCGCAGCTCTATGAGGACGCTTACCGCATCGTGCACGATCCCGCGTTGCTCTACGACATGGGCCAGGCCTGGCGCATGGCGGGGCGGCCCGACAAGGCGTTCTACGCGTACCGTTCGTACGTGCGCACGGCGCCGGCCGACGCGCCCAACCTCGAGCTCGCGCGCAAGCACATGGACGAGCTCGCGCCCGCGGCGACGACGCCGACGCCCCCACCGACGCTGCCGGCGCCGCCACACAAGTCGATCGACACGCGGCAAGAGGGCCTGCTGCCCTCGGCGCCGGCGCCTTCTTCGACGAGCGTCACCCACCGCGCGTGGCTATGGGGCCTCCTGGGCGCCGTCGTCGCGGGCGCGCTCGTGACGACGGTCGTGCTCGCGGATCGGCCGCGCGAGCCCACGGCTGGCAGCGTCGGCACCGCGGTGGTCCCGTGAGGCGCGCCGCGGTCGCGCTGCTCGCCCTGACGGCCTGCGCGCCCGAGCCGACGGAGATCCTGCTCGTCGTCGACAGCGACCTGTCCGTCCCGCGCGAGCTCGACGCGCTCCACGTCGAGGCCTCGGGCGACGGCTCGCCGCACGCGCTCGCGCGCGACTACGATCTGACGAAGCCCGCGAACGCGCTGCCGCTGTCGCTCGGGCTCGTGCCGAGCGGCGACACGGGGCCCGCGCTTCACGTCGTCGTGAGCGGGACGCGCGGCGGCGCCCTCGTCGCGACGGCGGCGCAGTCGATCTCGTTCGTCGCGCACGAGACGCGCACGCTGGAGCTCCGCCTCGGCGCGCGCGCCGACGGCGGCGGCGGCGACGGCGGCCCGACGGACGGCGGCGCGGGGGACGGCGACGCCGGACCCTCGGATGCAGGCGCGGACGCGATCGAGGCGCGCGACGCCGACGTCCCCGGCGACGCGAGCGCCGAAGCGCCGCCGCGGCCGACGCTCGTGACGTCGAGCCCGTCCGACACGCCGACGCGCGGCCCCGACTCGACGAGCCCCACGACGCGCGACGCGTGCGCCGGTGGCTCGATCCTCGTCGGCTTCGACTTCAGCGTGAGCCAAGACATCCTCACGGGCGTGCGCGCGCGCTGCGGCCTGCCGCGGGTCGGCGTCGACGGCGTCTCGATCGCGATCGCGCCCACCGAGACGCGCCCGTGGCTCGGCGCCGACGCGTCGGGCGGCGTCTCGGCGCTCTGCCCCACCGACGAGGCCGTCGTCGGCTTCGCCGCCCGCCACGGCGCGCTGCTCGATCAGCTCGTGCTCCGCTGCGCGCCGCTGAGCCTTCGCGAAGGCCTCGTCGCGTGGAACGCCGACGAGACGACGACGCTCGCGCCCGCGGGCGGCCCGGGAGGCAACCCCGATCCGATCACCGACTGCGCCGCGGGTGGTGTCGCCGTCGGGGCCGAGGTGCAGGCCGGCGACTTCCTCGAGCGCTTCGGCCTCGCGTGCGCGACGCTCACGGCGCGCTGAGCGGCGTTTTCTCCGGGCTTTCTCGCGGTTTTTGCGGCCTGCGCGCGGCGTTGATACGATCGCGCTTCTTCCGTGACGAGCGCCGCCGTGAGCAAGATTCGACGATCAGGAACGCCCGAGCCCGAGGCGGCGCCGCCTTCGGACGCGGCTTCGCCTCCCGAGGCGGCGCCGCTGGCGGCGCGCCGCCCCATGGCGCGCGCGACGCGGATCGGCCTCTTCGAGCGCGAGGTGCGCGAGCGCCCGGCGCGCGCCGCGCTCGATCTGCTGTTCGCGCGCGCCGAGGTGATCTCCGAGGGCCAGCGCTCGCAGCGCGGCGGCCGCGACGCCTACTTCGGCTCGACGATGCTGACCTTCGATCTGCCCGCGCTCGGCGTGCTGTTGCGCGACGCCTGCGACGCCGCGACGGCCGTGCGCCTCGCCGGGCTGCTGGAAGCCGACGCGTCCGTCGAGCGCCGCGTGCAAGAGCTCGCCAAGCGCGAGGCCGCGCGCGTGTGCGGCGCCGCGCCGCGCGAGGTGAGCGCGCACATCACGATCCGCGCGCAAGGCCCGAAGATCTTCATCGACGTCGACGTCGAGGCTGGGTTTTAGTGGAACAGGCGACGTACACGTTCGCGGGCGCCGCGAAGATCCTCGACATCGGCGAGAGCAAGCTGCGCTACTGGGCGCAGGTGGGCTTCGTCGGGCCGTCGGCGAAGCGCTCCGGCAAGCCCGTCTTCACGTTCCAGGACCTCGTGAGCGTCAAGGCCGCGAAGGAGCTCGTCGACCGCGGCTTCAAGGCCGCCGAGATCCGCAAGGCGCTCGAGTCGGTGCGCGCGTCGCTGCCGCACGTCGACCGCCCGCTCGATCGCATCCGCGTCGCGTTCGACGGTGATCGCCTCGTGGTCGTCGACGAGGGCGGCGCCTACGAGACCAGCGGCCAGAAGGTCTTCGACTTCGGCCTCGCCGATCTGCGCAACTCCGCGGAGCGCACGCGCCCGACGTCGACCTCGGGGGCGGCCGGGAAGGCCGCCGCGCCCGCCGAGATCAAGCGCACCGCCTACGACTGGTTCGCCGAGGGCACGCTGCGCGAGTCGTCGGGCGCGCCCGACGCCGACGCCCGCGCCGAGGCCTGCTACCAGGAGGCGCTCGCCCTCGACGCGGGCCTCGCCGCCGCGCACACCAACCTGGGCGGCATCGCCCACCGCCGCGGCGACGCCGCCCTCGCGCGCGACGCCTTCGAGCGCGCGCTCGCGATCGATCCCGATCAGGTCGAGGCCCGCTACAACCTCGCGAACCTCATCCTCGAGTCGGGCGACGTCGAGCTCGCCGTGGCCGAGCTGCGTCGCGTGCTGCAGAGCGCGCCCGACTTCGCCGACGCGCACTACAACCTGGCCGTCGCGCTCGAGCGCCTCGGCGGCCGCGCCCAGGCCCGCGCCCACTTGCAGAAGTACCTGGCCCTCGAGCACGACGACGGCCCTTCGCCGCGCACGTCGCCCTGGGCCGAGCAGGCGAGGACGCTGATTTCACGCCTCGCCGAAATCGGCTGATCTTTTTTTTCGTGCGGATGTCGATCCGCAAAGACGCCGTTCGACTAAGAGTCGAACAACCGAACCGGCGCCCGGCGCCGAGAAAGGCCGCGTCATGAAGTACCTGCTGTTGATTTACGAGAACGAGAAGCGCTTCGAGAAGGGCTACGAGGCGAGCGAGCTCGGCGAGTACCACGCCTTCAAGAAAGAGTTCGGGTCGAAGCTCATCGCCGGCCACGCCCTCAAGCTCACGAACACCGCCACGAGCGTGCGCGTGCGCGACGGCAAGCGCCTCACGACCGACGGCCCCTTCGCCGAGACCAAGGAGCAGCTCGGCGGCTTCTACCTCTGCGAGGCCGACGACCTCGACGAGGCCATCACGATCGCCGGGAAGATCCCCGCGGCGCGCTTCGGGACCATAGAGGTGCGACCGATCATGATCTTTTCGTGAGCGAGGTCGATCGCCTGTTTCGCGAGGAGTGGGGGCGCCTGCTCGCGGCCCTCATTCGCGCGTACGGCGACTTCGATCTCGCCGAGGAGGCCTTGCAGGAGGCGTTCGCCGCCGCCGTCGAGGCGTGGCCCGCGGGCCCGCCCGCGAACGCGCGCGCGTGGCTGTACGGCACCGCGCGCCACAAGGTCATCGATCGCGTGCGGCGCGGCGCCGCCCTCGCGCAGAAATTGGCCGAGCTCGGGCGCGAGCACGAAGCGGTCGACGTCGAGCTCGACCCCGACGCGGAGGATGCCGTGCCCGACGAACGCCTGCGCCTCGTCTTCACTTGTTGTCACCCCGCGCTGCCGCTCGACGCGCAGGTCGCGCTCACGCTGCGCACGCTGGGCGGCCTCACGACCGAGCAGATCGCGCACGCTTTCTTGGTCCCCTCGACGACGATGGCCCAGCGCCTCGTGCGCGCGAAGGCGAAGATTCGAGAAGCTGGCATTCCCTACGTCGTGCCCGGCGCCGACGATCTGCCCGAGCGGCTCGACGGCGTCATGTCGGTCGTCTATCTGATCTTCAACGAAGGTTACAACCAAAGCTACGTGGCCGCCGCGGGCGAAGCGCTCGTCCGGCACGCGCTGTGCGCCGAGGCGATCGGCCTCGCGCGCCTGCTGCTCGCGCTCGTGCCCGAGTCGGCCGCCGTCGAGGCGCTGCTCGCGCTCATGCTGCTCACCGACGCGCGCCGCGACGCCCGCGTCGACGCCGCCGGCGATCTCGTGCTGCTGCCGCAACAAGATCGCGCGCGCTGGGACCGCGCCGAGATCGAGGAGGGCCAGCGCTTGCTGACCGCGGCGCTCGCGCGTGGTCCCGCGGGCACCTACGCCTTCGAGGCCGCGATCGCCGCCGTGCACGCCGAGGCCGCGCGCGCCGACGACACCGATTGGCCACAAATCGCCCGCCTCTACGATCGCTTGTTCGCGCTGCACCCTTCGCCCGTCGTCGCCCTCAACCGCGCCGCCGCCGTCTCGATGGCCGAAGGCCCAGCCGCCGCGCTCCCGCTCCTCGACGCCCTCGCCGAGCCCCTCGCCGACTATCACCTGTGGCACGCCGCCCGCGCCGACGTCCTCGCCCGCCTCGGCCGCCAAGCCGAAGCCGCCGAGGCCTACGCGTCTGCCCACCGCCTCGCCACGAACGAACCCGAACGCCGCTTCCTCGCACGCCGCGCGCGCGAGCTGGGCGCGTAGGACCACGCGTCTCGAAATCGCGCGTCGGGGCTCATGGTGATCTAACATCGGCCGACGATGGCGCGGTGGTACGTGTACGTCGTTCGTTGCGTCGACGGATCGCTGTACACGGGGATCAGCACCGACGTCGCGGCGCGCGTGGCCGCGCACAACGCGGGGCGCGGCGCGCGCTACACGCGGGCGCGGCGGCCCGTCGAGCTCGTGCACACCGAGAACAAGCGCTCGATGAGCACGGCGCTCAAGCGCGAGGCGGCGATCAAGGCGCTGCCGCGCGCCGGCAAGCTCGCCCTCCTGGCCGCGATCGCGCTCGTGTTCGGCGCGCGCGATCTCGTGGCGAAGCCGGCGCGCCCCGATCGCGTGACCGTGCCCGCGGGACCGGCGAAGCTCGGCTCGACCAAGGGCGAAGAGGACGAGCGGCCCGTGCGCACGGTCGTCGTCAAGGCGTTCTCGATCGATCGCACCGAGGTCA
Organism: Polyangia bacterium; assembly: GCA_035549075.1. Classification (GTDB taxonomy): domain Bacteria; phylum Myxococcota_A; class Polyangia; order Fen-1088; family Fen-1088; genus DASZFV01. The sequence goes on from DASZRT010000016.1 coordinate 27,194, forward strand.
CGCGCGGCGCGTACGCGGCGTGCGTCGCGGCGAAGCGCTGCCGGCGCGCGCCCGCCGCCTCCGAAGACGACGGGCACCTTCCGATGACGAACGTCTCGTGGGCGGACGCGCAGGCGTATTGCAAGTTCGCGGGCGGCCGCTTGCCGACGGAGAGCGAGTGGGAGAAGGCCGCGCGTGGGCCCGACGGGCGCGAGTACCCGTGGGGCGACGAGCTCGACTGCGCGCGCGCGAACTGGGGCAACTTCGACGGCGAGGGCCCGTGCGCCGGCAAGAACCCGGGCCGCCCCGTCGCCGTAGGCTCGTACCCGACCGGCGCGAGCGTCTACGGCGCGCTCGATCTCGGCGGCAACGTCTGGGAGTGGACCGCGGACAAATACGACGACGATCCCGGCCGGCGCGTCGTGCGCGGCGGCTCGTGCTGCAGCTACTTCGTGGGGCCGCGCGCCGCGAACCGCAACGCCTGGGCGCCCGAGCACCGCGACGCGGATCTGGGTTTCCGCTGCGCCGGCGCGCCGTGAGCGCGCCTCGCTCCGCGCGCGCCGTGGCCGTGGCGCTCGCAATCTCGTTCTCGAACGCACGCGCCAGCGCGCCCGCCAAGCCCGCCGCGAAGACGAGCGAAGCGCACGCCGACAAAGCTGCGGCCGCCGAGATCGCGCCCGCACCACCCCAAGGCGACGCCGACGCCGAGCGCATCACGCGGATGCAAGCGGCGCTGCGCGCGATCCTCGCCGACGGCGCGCTCCGCAAGTCGCGCGTCGGCATCCGCGTCATGGAGGCGCGCACGGGCCGTTTGTTCTTCGAGAAGCGCGGCGGCGTCCTCATGGATCCCGCGTCGAACCAGAAGGTGCTCGCGACGACGACGGCGCTCATGCGGCTCGGCGCCGACTGGCGCTTCCGCACCGAGCTCACGGGCCCCGCGCCCGACGCCGACGGCATCGTCGCGGGCGATCTCGTCCTGCGCGGCAGCGGCGATCCCACGGTGACGAGCGCCGACCTCGCGTCGATGGCGACGTCGCTCGCGGCGCGCGGCGTGACGCGCGTCGATGGCGCCGTCATCGCCGACCCTCGCCGCATCGGCAGCGACGAGGCCGCGAGCGATCGGGACGACGCCGAAGAGACCAGCCCCGACGGCGCCGACACGGGCGAGGCCCCCCAGCGCGTGTCGCCGCGCGCGCCCCTCGTCGTCAACCATGGCCTCATGACGATCCGCGTGCGCCCCGGCGCCGCCGCCGGTTGGCCCGTCGACATCGTCACGCACCCGGCGGGCGAGTCGTTCGCGATCCGCAACCTCGCGCGCACGCGCGCGGGCGGCCGCTCGCGCGTGAGCGTGCGCCTCTCGCTCGTGGGCGCGCGCATCGAGGTCGAGGTCGCCGGCAAGATCGCGCTCGGCCACCGCGCGCTCGTCTACCGCCGCCGCGTGCCGCAACAAGCGCTGTTCTCGGCCGTGCTGCTGCGCGCGGCGCTCGAGGACGCGGGCGTCGCCGTGCGCGATCCGTCGCGCGTCGGCGCCGCGCCCGCGCCGCGCACGGGCAAGCCGCCGCCGACGCTGCTCGCGCGCCACGAATCGGCGCCGCTGTCGGTGCTGCTGCGGCGGATCAACAAAGACTCCGACAACGAGCACGCCGAGCGCGTGCTCGACGCCGCGGGGGCCGAGGTCTACGGCGGCGCGCCGACGTCCGAGAAGGGTCTGCGCCTCTTGCGCGAGGTCATCGGCGAGCTCGGCCTGCCGCCCGGCAGCTACGTGCCGCACAACGGCTCGGGCCTGGGCCACGTCAACCGCATCACGGCCGACGCCATGGCCGATCTGCTGCGCGCGCTGTACCTCGATCCGCGCGTCGGACCCGAGCTCATGCAGTCGCTGTCGGTGGGCGGCGTCGACGGCACGACCCGCAACCGCTTCAAAGGCACGATCGCCGCGCGCCGCGTGCGCGCGAAAACCGGCACGCTCGCGGGCAAGTCATGCCTGAGCGGCCTCGTGGGCGACGGGCCCGACGTGTTGGCGTTTTCGATCCTCGTGCAGGGCCTGCCGCGGCGGCACGGGCTCGCGGCCGTGCGCGGCGCGCAGGTGCTGTGCGTGAACGCGATGATGCGCTACGTGCGCGAGGCGCGCGGCGCCGCGGGCGAGGCTGGTTCGGCGCCGCCGGACCTCGACGTCGAGGCAGGCGAAGACGTCTCCGAGAGCGAAGGCGAGGCGACGGAGCCCGAGGCACCCTCGACCGACGACCCGGTCGACGCCGTCCTCGAGGGCGAACGCCGGGAGCATGCCTCTCAGGAGGCCGCGGCCGCGGCCGCCGAGGGCGCGACGCCCGCGCCGCCCACGACGACGCCCGCGCCGCAAAAGCCGCCGGTTCCCGCGCCGGCGACGAAGCCTTCGCCCCCGCCCGCGCCATCAAAACCCGCGCCGCCGAAGCCCGTGCGCTGATCGCCGCCAGGATTTCCGGGAATTGGCGTGGCATCCGACAAGGCGTTCCTACGTCACCGTCGGGACGTCCGGGTGTATGCAGAGGTCCGCAACGAGCCTATTCGGCTCAATTGGAGGAGAGATGATCAAGATGAAACCGAGAACGCTGTCGTTCTGCCTGACGCTCGTCGCTTTCGCGGCCCCTGCCGGCGCCGCTTTCGCTCAAGAAGCCCCGCCGCCGGCTCCGGTGACGGGCGAAACGGCGCGCACCCACGGCGCCACGCGGGCGGGTGCGGGCCTCGGCGTCGGCGCCGCGGCGTTCGTCTCGGGCATGGGCGGTCCCGAGGTCGTTTACGACTTCGGCGCCTTCCACGTCGAGGGCCTGTTTGGCTTCGACCACCGCACCGTCGGCGGCGGACCGAACCCGCCGAGCGTCACGACCTTCGACCTCGGTGCATCGGGCTGGTACCACTTGCACGCCGGTGACCGCAGTGACTTCTCGGTCGGCGGTGGCCTCGGCTTTATGATTGCGTCGCCTTCGCAGGGCAACTCGGCGAACGCGATCGTGCTCGAGCCGGGCGTCGAGGCGCGCGTCTTCCTCACCGACAACTTCGCGCTCAGCGGGCGTCTCGCTCTCGACTTCGTCTTCGGCGACGCCGTGAACGCGCCCCCTCTCGGCGGCATGAGCGAGCACACGAGCCTGGCCGGCCAGATCGTGACCGGCTTCGGCTTCACGTACTACTTCCGGTAAGCCAACCCGAACCCACCGCACAGGAGAACGTCGATGAAGCTCGTTTCCACAGGACGAATCACGGGCGCTCTCCTGCTTGCGGCGGCGCTCGGCGGCGCCGCGCGCGCCGCCGACGCCGTCGCGGAGATCGAAGCGCACGACAAGGCCTTCCTCGCCGCCTACGAGAAGGGCGAGACGGCCAAAATGAAAAGCGCGATCGGCAAGGCCGTCGCAACCGGCGAGAAGAACCACGTCGGCGACAAGCCCGCCGGCGCGGGCGTCATGGCCGATACGTACGTGCTGGCCGCGATCCTCGAGGTCGACGGCAACGAGAACCACGCCGCAGGCGTGAAGGACTTCGTCAAGGCGCTCAAGCTCAAGCCCGACGTCGCGATCCCGCAGGGCATGTCGACGTCGTCGGTGAAGGCGGCGCTCAAAGAGGCGCGCCTGCAGATCGGCGTCGCGCCCAAAGAGACGCCCACGAAAGACGTCGTCGCGGGCGCGCCCGCGCCGGGCGCGGCGGCCGCGGGCGAGGCGAAGGACGACGCCAAGCAGAAGGCGCTCGCCGAGCAGCAGGCGCGCGAGGCCACGGCCCGCGCCGCGCAGGCCGAACAAGAGAAGAAGGCCGAGCAAGACAAGAAAGACAAGGCCGACCGCGAGCTCGGCGACGCGAAGACGCGCGCGAACCAGCTCGAGAAGGACAAGGCCGCGAGCGACAAGGCGCTGGCCGACGCGAACGCGCGCGCGGCGCAGCTCGAGCGCGACAAGGCCGACCGCGACAAGCAGATCACCGATCTCAAGGCGAAGGTCGCGCAGCTCGAGAAGCAGCGCGACGAGCGCGAGAAGGTGCTCGCCGAGGCGCGCGCCGCGGGCGACAAGGAGCGCGAGGCGCGCGAGAAGGTCGAGCGCGAGCGTCAGGAGGCCGCCGCCAAGGCCCAGGCCGCCGACGACAAGCGCAAGCACGACCAGCAAGAGCGCGAGCGGCTGTTGGCGGGCCCCGAGCTGCCGGCGAAGCTGCCCGAGCCGCTCCACTGCGCGATCCCCGACGAGGCGCCGGCGCGCACCGACCTCTACGTTCACTGCGCCGCGCGCGCGAACGTCAAAGCGAAGTCGATCGTCTTCTACTACCGCGCCGGCGGCGCGCATTACACGTCGGTGCCGCTCGATCGCAACGGCAAGGGCTGGTTTGCAGCCGTGATTCCGGGCGCGCGCCTCACGGGCAAGGCGCTGCAGTATTACATCGAGGCGTTCGACGCCAAGGACAACGTCGCCGCCAACAACGGCAAAGAGGCCTCGCCCAACATCTTGCCGCTTCGTTCGACCGCGCCGCGCGGCTGACGCGAACGGGAGTATCTTCCCGGGGCGTGAGCGACCCGGTCGCGGAGGAGAGCCACACCCTCATCGAGGGGACGCAGGGCGCGGCCCTCGGCGGGGCGACGCTCGCGCGCGGCACGGTGCTCGCGTCGCGGTACGAGATCGTGCGGCGCCTCGGGCAGGGCGGCGTCGCCGTCGTCATGCAGGCGCGCGATCGCGCGCTGGGCGTCGACGTCGCCATCAAGGTGCTGCGCCCCGACGCGGCCGGCGAAGCGAAGCGGCTCGAGCGGCTCGCCAAAGAGGTCAAGCTCGCGCGGCAGATTCGCCACCCCAACGTGTGCCGCGTGTTCGACTTCGGCGAGGCCGACGGGCACGCGTTCCTCGTGATGGAGCTGGCGCGCGGCTCGCTGCGCGAAGAGCTCGCGCGCGACACGGCGCCGGCGCGGCCGCTCGCGGCGCGGCTCGCCGACGCCCGCGCCGTGGCCGAGGGCCTCGCCGCCGTGCACGCCGCGGGCATCGTCCACCGCGACGTCACGCCGCAAAACGTGCTGCGCACGAGCGACGGCCGCCTCGTCGTCTCCGACTTCGGGCTCGCGACGCTGGCCGATCCCACGGCCAGCAGCCTGCACGGCGGCACGATCGCGTACATGGCGCCCGAGATCGCGCGCGGCGATCGCGCGTCGCTCGCGTCGGACGTGTGGGCCTTGGGCGTCATCATCCACGAGATCGTTTTCGGGCGGCGGCCATCGTGGCGGCAGGGGCGCTTCGGCTCGACGATGGCGCCCGCGCCCGAGGCTGACCTGGGCGTGCGCGCGCAACGGATCGTCGATCTCTGCGTGCGCTGCACCGACGAGCGCGAGCGCCGGCGGCCCACGGCCGAGATCGTGAGCCGGCTCGTCGCGCGCGCCGCCGAGCGCGCCGACGGCCCGTCGTGGCGCCGCGCCGGGCGCGTGGCCACCTGCGTCGCGGCCGTCGCGATCGCGGGGCTCACCGTCTTTCATTTCGTGAAGCACCCGCGCGTCGAGGCGCCGACGCCCGCGACGGCCCTCGCGGCGCCGGCGTCTCCCCGCGCGATCCCGCTCGCTGGCGAGCCGGCCGACTGGACGAAGTCGGCGCGCGTGCTCGCGACCGTCGACGGGCGCATCGAGGCCGTCACGGTCCTGCCGGGCGGCGATCGCGTGCGCGTCGCGTGGGGCGAACCGCGGCACGTCGAAGATGTCACGCTCGCGACGGGCTCGCGCACGCCCGCGCCGTTGCCGCAGCTTCCCGCTCGCGGCGGCCCGCCCGTGCCGTCGCCCGACGGCGCGTCGATCGCGAGCGAGGGCTACGACGACGCGGGACGTCCGTTCGTGTTCCTGGGCGCCGCGCAGCCGGGCGCGCACCTCGCGGCCGTCGCGGCCGCCGCCGATCCTTCGCTGGCGTCGGAGCCGCGCTGGCTCGCCGACGGGCGCGCGTTCGTCTACGACGCCGACGTGCGCAACGCCGCCGTGTTCTCGCTCGACACGAACCGCGCGACGATCTTGCCGGCGTTCGACGCGGGCCCTTCGTTCACGACCTTCAAGGCCGTCGTGCACGATCGCGTGCTCGTCGCGCGCGTCGCCGAAGACTTCACGAGCCAGCTCGCCGTGTTCTCGTGGCCGGATCTCGCGCTCGCGGCGCGCTTCGATCTGGCGGCGTTCGCCGTCGAGTGGCAGTCGCGCGACGGGCGGCGGCTCTACGGCCTCGCCAACGAGCCCGACCACGGCCCCGAAGTGGTGGCCGTCGACGTCGACGCGCTCGGCGCCGGCCGCGCGACGCGCTTGGGTCACGTGCCGGGCGAGACGCTGCGGACCCTCGCGCTCGCGGGCGACGCGCTCGTGTTTTCGGCGTCGCGCTGGGGCGGCGACGTGCAGCTCGAAACCGCGGGTGGCCCGCCCATCGTCACGCACGGGCTGGTGGCGCGCGACGTCGCGCGAGGCGGCGGGCGCGTGCTGGCGACGCTGCGCGAGGACGGCCACAACCGCATCTTCGAGCTCGACGAGCAGGGGCACGTGCGGCGCCGCCTCACGGACGGGCCCACCGATGAGTCGCCGTCGATTCTGCCGGGCGGGGACGCGTTCACCTATGTGCGCCGCGCCGGGGAGTCGGGCTTCTACCGCTGCACGTTCGGCGACGGTCGCGGCGCCGTCGCCTGCACGCGCCTGCTCGAGGCCGTCATGCCGTACGCGACGGTGTCGCCCGACGGGCGGCTCGTCGCGTACATCGATCCCCAGCCGCAAGGCCCGCGCGCGCGCCTCATCGCCCTCGACACCGGCGAGGCGCGCGATCTCGGGGACGCCGGCAGCTACTGCGCGCCCGTCTGGTCGTCGGCGCGCACCGTGTGGGTCTCGCGGCGCACGCAGGGCGTGCCGACGTGGGTCGAGCTCGACGTGGACGCGGGCGGCGCGCGGACGGCGGGGCGCACGCAGCGGGGCTCCCGCGCCTGCCCCGACGGCCTGCCCGACCCGGCCGCGCCCGTGCGCGACGGCGCCAAGGTCGTCGTCAGCTGGCGCGCCGAGCTGCGGACGATCGCGGCGCCCTGACTACGGGCACGTCAGCCGGTACGCGTCGAGGCTGAGGTGCTTGATGATCGTCGAGAAGCCCGCGGGGTCCTCGTCGCAGATGCCGGTCTTGCTCGTTGCGTACTCGCAGTGAAAGACGGCCTTCTTCGCGGTCACGAACGGCGCGAGTGAGTCGCACTCGGCGTACTTGAGGCACTCCTCGTTGAGCGCCCAATCGAAGTCGCCGACGAGCGACGTCACGAGCCCGAGCGCGTTCTTGAGGCCCACCGAGAGACCGCGCGCGTGCGCCTCGGTCGCGAGGAACGTGTCGTAGTCGATCTGGTTGGCCTTGGTGAGGCCGAGGCCGTTGTCGTTGTCGTAGCCGTCGACGTTGTCGGGCTCGACGCCGTCGCACTTCTTCGCGACGGCGACGTCGAGGCGCGCCTTCATGATGTCGCGGACGGCCGCCACGCGCGTGTCGACCCACTTCTCGTCGGGCCAGCCGTCGAGCGTCTTGCCGAGGCCGGTCATCGCGAGCGCCGCCGAGTCGGGGCGATCGGGCTCGTACGAGCCCGCGGAGAAGTAGCAGATGACCGAGCGGCCCGCGTCGTGGAGCGACTTGATGACCGACGCGTCGTTCGTGAAGAGATCGATGTCGTAGACCTTGGCGTCGACCGTCGTGTCGATGTTGCCGGACAGCTGCCATTGCCACGTCGTGCCGGGCGCCGGATGCCACACGGCCGCGGCGCCGCCCGCGCCCGTCGTGCCGGCGGTGCCCGTCGCGCCACCGCTCCCCGTCGTGCCGCCCGTCGTGCCGCCCGTCGCGGTCACGCCGCCGCTGCCGGTCGTTCCGCCGCTCGCCGTCGCGCCACCGTTCGCGGTCGCGCCGCCGCTGCCGGTCGTTCCGCCGCTCGCGGTCGCGCCCGCGCCACCTCCCGTCGTTCCACCACCGCTCGACGAAGACGGCGCCGACGAGCCACCGCAAGACCACGCGCACGCGAGAAACGCCAACGCCACGACGACACGGTTGTTCACGTGGGCATTAGGGCGCGCGACGTGCCCGTTTCGGCAAAAAAAGCTCAGCCGAGGGCCAATTCGCCGCCGATTTTTTCGCTACTTCGCTTTCTGCTTCAGCGCGGCGCGAATCTCGGGGTGTTCGTCCAAATAGGCCTGCCGGCTCTCGCGGCTGATCTCGGCGACGATCGTCGTGTCGCGGAGGATCTTCGACTGACAGCCGAGGCGCGAGCTCGCCTTCACGTCGAAGGCCTTGTCCATGATGTCCTCTTCGCGATCCTCGGGCGGCGACAGGTCGGTGAGGCCTTGTTTGACGTAGACGTGGCAGGTCGAGCAGCCGCACACGCCGCCGCAGGCCGAGCCCACCTGCGCATGCGCCTTGTTCGACGCCTCGAGGATCGTCGTGCCGACGGGCACCTCGATCTCGATGCCGTCCGGTTCGAATCTCACCTTCGCCATGTCGTCATCCGTGCCTATGTCCTTGGTGCGCGTCGACGCGCGTCTTCAGATCGGTCTTCGATTCGGTCTCGGCGACCTTCGCCTCGACGGCGCCGACGTCGCGGCCGCGCAGCCCCGATTCCAGCGCGCGGTTCATGCGCCGCTCGGCGAACGGCTTCGACGCGCGATCGAGATCCTCGACGGCGGCGCGGATGGCGTTGGCGTCTTCGCCGACGACGGCGCCGTCGAGCGCGGCCTGCGCGAGGGCGATCGCGCGGCGATCGTCGTCGGTGAGCAGCTCGGGCGTGTCGGCCGTCGCCGCGTGCAGCGCGCCCAAGATGCGCTTCGCCTCCACGCGCTGCTCGGCGAGCAGGCGCGTTTTGACGTCGCTCTCGGCGTGCGCGAACGAATCGAGCAGCATGCGCTCGACCTCTTCGTCGGTGAGGCCGTAGCTCGGCTTCACCTGGATCGATGCCTCCTGCCCCGTCGATTCTTCACGCGCGGTCACCTTCAACAGGCCGTCGGCGTCGACGAGGAACGTCACCTCGAGGCGCGCGAGACCCGCGGGCATGGGCGGGATGCCGGAGAGCTTGAAGCGCGCGAGCGAGCGCACCTCGTCGACCATCTCGCGCTCGCCCTGCACGACGTGCAGATCGAAGCCGGTCTGCTTGTCGGCGTAGGTCGTGAACGTCTGCGTCGCGCCGCAGGGCACGGTCGTGTTGCGGTGGATGAGCTTCTCGACGACGCCGCCCATCGTCTCGAGGCCGAGCGACAGCGGCACGACGTCGAGCAGCAGCACGTCGTCGCGGCCTTCACCCGCGAGGATGTCGGCCTGCACGGCGGCGCCGAGCGCGACGACCTGGTCGGGATCGATGTCGGAGAGCGGCTCGTGGCCGAAGAGCTCTTTGACGAAGCGGCGCACGAGCGGCATGCGCGTCGCGCCGCCCACGAGGATGACGCCCGAGAGCGCGGCCGGCTCGGTGCCCGCGTCCTTGAGCGCGCGACGCACCGACGGCGCGCAGCGTCCCAGCACGGGGCGCACGAGCGCCTCCATCTCGTCGCGCGAGAGGCGCAGCGTCGTGACCGAATCACCCACGGCGACGTCGACGCTCGCCTCGGCGGCGTCGGTGAGCGCGTGCTTGAGGGCGCGCGCGGCGTCGAGCACGCGGCGCGTGAGCTTGCGATCGCCGCCCGCGTCGGCCGGCAGGCCCAGCTGCGCGAGCAACGCCGCCGCGATCGCGCGGTCGAAGTCGTCGCCGCCCAGCGCCGAGTCGCCGCCCGTCGCCTTGACCTCGAACACGCCCGCCTCGAGCTTGAGGATCGAGACGTCGAACGTGCCGCCGCCCAGATCGAACACGGCGAACGTGCCTTCGGCCTGCTTGTCGAGGCCGTAGGCGAGCGCCGCCGCCGTCGGCTCGTTGAGCAGGCGCAGCACCTCGAGGCCCGCGAGGCGTCCGGCGTCGCGCGTCGCTTGGCGCTGGCCGTCGTCGAAGTACGCCGGCACCGTGATGACGGCGCCGTCGAGCGTCGTGCCCAGCGCGGCCTCGGCGCGCGCCTTGAGCACGCGCAGGATCTCCGCCGACACCTCGATGGGCGTCACGGCGCGCTCGCCCGCGACGGCGAAGCGGACGACGTTCTCGGACTCTCCCGCGCTCGCGGGCGCGAACACGTACGGCGTCAACTTGCGCGTCGCCTCGGCGTCGCGTGGGCCGCGGCCCACGAAGCGCTTCGCCGACGCGATCGTGTCCGACGGGAACACGGGCGCGAACAGGTCGCGCGCCGCCGAACCGACGATGACGTCGCCGTCCGAAGCGTAGTGAACGACCGACGGCACGATGGCGTCGCCACCGTCGTCGGCGAGCGCGACGGGCTTGCCGTTTTGAACCATCGCGACGAGCGAGTTCGTCGTGCCGAGGTCGATGCCGACGGCGCGCGAGAAGCCCGGCGTGCACGCCGCCTTGACGCGCGACTGGCCCGGCTCGCTGATCTGAAAGAGCGCTTCAGCCATGGCTGGCCTCCGCGCGCGCCGCGGCCGCGTCCTCGTGCGCCGTGACCTCGTCGAGGAAGCGCGCGTAGTAACGGAGCGCCACGAGCTCGCGCGCCGCCCCTTCGAGGGCTTCACGCGTCGGCGTGCCGGCGAGCGCCGCCGCGACCGCCGCCTCGCTGCGCGCCGCGCGCGCCTTCATCGCCTCGCCCATCGCGCGCACCTTCGCGTCGTCGCGCGCCGCGCGCGCGTCGCCCAGCTCCTCGCGCAGCTCGAGCATCTCCATGAGCAGCGCCGGCGACGCCGCGACGCCGCCCGAGCGCGCGCCGCCGTCGTCGGTGGCGATCTTCACGCCGCCGAGCTCGAGCAAATACGTCGCGCGCTTCATCGGATCTTTCAGCGCGCGCCAAGCCTCGTTGAGCTCGACCGTCCGCTGCAGCGCCGCCTTGCGCGCCCGCGGATCCCCCTTCGCGAACCGATCCGGATGCAGCTTCCGCGAAAGCTCTTTGTAGCGGCTCTCCAACATCGCGACATCGAGGTCGTACCGCCGCTCGACCCCGAGCACCGCGAAGTGATCGCGCGCGGCCCCGTGCGTAGAGATGGCCTGAGGCGCCCCACAGCTCGCGCAGAGCGCCTCGTTCCCAGCATCCTTTTCGCACGACCAACAGATCATCGTTTCACCGAGCCTCAGAGCGAGCATCGCGAGCGAGTCCAAGCACCGGAAGGCGCGGCTCAGCCGCGCCGGCCAGCAACCAAAGCGGGGAGGGCCCGCGGGAGGGGCGAAGCCCCTTCCGCGCTCAGAACTGGACCGACTCGCCGCAACCGCAGGTTCCCTTCACGTTCGGGTTCACCCACTTGAAGCCGCGTTGCATGAGCGTCGTCGCGAAGTCGAGCGTCGAGCCGTCGAGGAACAGGTAGCTCTTCGGGTCGACGAACACGCGCACGGCGCCGTCCTCGAACGACAGCACCTTGTCCTCGGCGCGCGGCTCGACGTCCGACCACTCGAACAAATAGGAAAACCCCGTGCATCCGCCACCGCGGATGCCGACGCGCAGGCCCTTGGGCACCGTCGCGCGAGCCGACGCCGCCTTCTTGATCTCGGCGACGGCTCTGTCTGAAACGGCCACGGACATCAAAACATCCTCCCGATCGTTACGTGCGCGCCTGACGCTTGGCTTTGTAGTCGGCGATCGCGCTCTTGATGGCGTCCTCGGCCAGCACCGAGCAGTGAATCTTCACGGGCGGCAGCGACAGCTCCTCGACGATCTGCGTGTTCTTGAGCTGCATCGCCTGGTCGATCGTCATGCCCTTGACCCACTCGGTCGCGAGCGACGACGACGCGATGGCCGAGCCGCAGCCGAAGGTCTTGAACTTCGCGTCCTCGATGATGCCGTCGTCGTTGATCTTGAGCTGCAGCTTCATGACGTCGCCGCAGGCGGGCGCGCCGACGAGGCCCGTGCCCACGTTCGGATCGTCCTTGTCGAAGCTCCCGACGTTGCGCGGGTTCTCGTAGTGCTCGATGACTTTTTCGCTGTACGCCATGACTTACCTCAGTGAGCTGCCCATTGGATTGACTTGAGATCGATGCCCGCCTTCGCCATCTCGTAGAGCGGCGACATCTCGCGGAGCTTCTTCACCTTGTCGGAGACGAGGTCGATCACGAAGTCGACCTCCTCCTCCGTGTTGAACCGACCGAGGCCGAAGCGGATCGACGTGTGCGCCATCTCTTCCTCGACCCCGAGCGCCCGCAACACGTACGACGGCTCGAGCGACGCCGACGTGCACGCCGAGCCCGACGACACGGCGATGTCTTTCAGGCCCATGAGCATCGCCTCGCCCTCGACGTAGGCGAAGCTGATGTTGAGGTTGCCGGGCAGACGGTGCTCGAGCGAGCCGTTGACGAACGTGTCCGAGATGCGCGCCTCGAGGCCCGCGCGCAGCTTCTCGCGCAGCGCGAGCAGGCGCTTCGCCTCGGTCGCCATCTCGGCCTGGCACAGCTCGGCGGCCTTTCCGAAGCCGACGATGCCCGGAACATTGAGCGTGCCCGAGCGCATGCCGCGCTCGTGGCCGCCGCCGTCGATCTGCGCCGTGATACGCACGCGCGGCTTGCGGCGCACGTAGAGCGCGCCCACGCCCTTGGGGCCGTACATCTTGTGCGCCGAAAGCGACACGAGGTCGGCCTTCGCGGCGTTGACGTCGAACGGGATCTTGCCGACGCCTTGAACCGCGTCGATGTGGAAGAGCGCGCCGCGCTCTTTGACGACGGCGCCGATCTCGTCGACGGGGTTCACCGTCCCGATCTCGTTGTTGGCGAGCATGATCGACACGAGGATCGTCTTGTCGGTCATGGCGGCGCGCACCGCCTCGGCCGTGACGCGCCCGTCGGCGGCGACGGGCAGGTACGTCACCTCGAAGCCTTCCTTCTCGAGGCGCTTGCAAGTGTCGAGGACGGCCTTGTGCTCGGTCTGCGCCGTCACGATGTGGTTGCCGCGGTCCTTGTGGAACTCGGCCGCGCCTTTGATCGCGAGGTTGTCGGACTCGGTCGCGCCCGACGTCCAGACAATCTCCTTGCCCGATGCGCCGATGAGCGCGCCGACCTGCTCGCGGGCGACGTCGACGGCCTTCTCGGCGCTCCAGCCGAACGCGTGCGAGCGGCTCGCGGCGTTGCCGAAGATCTCGGTGAAGTACGGCAACATCGCCTCGACGACGCGCGGGTCGACCGGCGTCGTCGCGTGGTTGTCCATGTAGATCGGCAGCTTCAGGTTCGTCGTCTTGCTCATTTCGAAATCCCTTGCAGCAGAACGGGCGGATCGCCCGCGTGGCCGTGGATGCCGCACGTGCCGCACTCGTGTTGCGCGTGCGTCGGCTCGCACGACCGGCAGCTCGCCATGTAGGTGAGCGTCTCGTTGAGGTCCTCGACGAGACGCGACAGCCGCGTGATCGTCTCCTGCGTCTCGCGCAGCTTGTCGGAAAAAATCTCGCGGATGCGGTCCATCGCCTTGGGCGCCGTCTCCGACTCTTCCCAGTCGCGCAGGAAGGCCTTGATCTCCGTGAGCGAGAAGCCGAGGTCCTGCAGCTTCGTGATCCACTCGATCCGGTGCGCGGCCTTGTGCGAGTACAGGCGGAAGCCGCCCTTCGACCGCACGGCCGGCGTCAGCAGGCCCAGCTCTTCGTAGAGGTGGACCGCGCGCACGGTCTTGCCGGTGCGCTTCGCCAGCTCGCCCACTTTCAAGAGCGTGAGATTTTCAGCCGATACCTGCATCCGACGGGACTCTAACCCTTACGTATACGTAATGGTCGGGCCTCTGGGTGTCAAGGACGATCGTCGTGCCTTGCACATCTAACCTCCGTGGAACATTGAGATTCGTGGCGTCGTGAGCGCGTTTCGACGGACCCTCTGTTTGTTGGCTGCCGCCGCTTGGCCGGTCGGCGGATGCGCGCACGCGCCCGCGGTGGGCCGTGGCGGCCGCGTTTACTCGGTGCGCGTCGCGACCGTCAACGGCCACCCGACGTCGACGCGCGGCTCGATCGCCTACCCGGCGTGCACGCTCCAGTTCGGCGAAGAAGTGGCGCAGGTGTGGCTCGCGCAGCCGTCGCGCGAGAACGCCGTGAGCCCCGTGCTGCTGCAGGCCGATGAGGTCACGTTGAAGGCGGGCGTCCTGCTCGAGCGCAGCTGGCAGGAAGCGACCGTGCACCAGGTGACCGACGCCGAGCTCGCATCGGGTACCGCCGTCGTCTACATCCCGAGCATCTTCGACCTGACGGTGGTCGAGCTGACGTTCGAGCCCGTGGGCGAGAAGCGCCGCCCGTCAGGGGACGAGGACGATCTTTCCAAAGGCGGCGCGGGCCTCGATGAGCCGATGCCCCGTCGCAACGTCAGCAAGCGGTAGCACGCGATCGACGACGGGCCGCAGGCGGCCCTGGCCCACGAGCGCCATGACCTCGAAGAGGCGCGCCTTCGACGCGAGCGTCGAGCCGAGGATCGACAGCTGCCGCCAAAAGACGTGTCGCAGGTTGAGCACGGGCTCGAACCCGTCGGTGGCGCCGCAGGTGACGATGCGGCCGCCCTTGGCGCAGGCGACGACGGACTTCGGGAACGTCGACGCGCCCACGTGCTCGACGACGACGTCGACGCCGCGCCGGTTCGTGAGCCGTTTGATCTCGGCGACGAGCTCTTTGTCGGTGAGGTTGATCGTCTCGTCGGCGCCGAGGGTGCGCGCCGCCGCGAGCTTGGCGTCGGTCGAGGCCGTCGCGATCACGCGCGCGCCCCACAGCTTCGCGATCTGAATGGCGGCGGTGCCCACGCCCGAGCCCGCCGCGAGCACGAGCACGGTCTCGCCTTGGCGCAGGTGCGCGCGGTCGACGAGCATCTGCCACGCCGTGATGAAGGCGATGGGCACGGCGGCGAGCGCCGTGTCGTCGAGCGGCACCGTCGCGCGCGGCGCGGGCACGAGGTTCGCGGCCGGCACGACGACATACTCCGCCTGTGCGCCCCAGATCTGCTCGCCGAGCATGCGGTACTCGGGGCAGAAGTTGTCACGGCCCGAGAGGCACGCCTCGCAGCGGCCGCACGACAGGCCCGGGTTGAGCACGACGCGATCGCCTTCGGCGACGCCAGACACGCCCGCGCCCAGCGCCGAGACGACGCCGCACACGTCGCCGCCCGAGACGTGCGGCAACTTCAGGTGCAGCGCGGGCAACCCGCGTCGCATCCAGACGTCGATGTGGTTGAGCGCCGTCGCCGTGACCTTGACCTGCACCTCGTGCGGGCCCGGCGTCGGCACGGGCACGTCGGCGATCTCGAGGACCTCGGGCCCGCCGTGCGTGCGGAACAGCGCGGCTCTCATTTTCACGCTGGTCAAACCGACTTGAGCGCGGCGCGGCCCGCGGGCGCGGCGGCGCGCGCCGCCGAGACGACCTCGGTCACCGCCGATAGAAACGCGTCGATCGTCGCGTCGGCGAGCTCGCCCATGTTGGCGATCTGCATGTGGCGCGCGGCGAGATCGCCTTTGCACCGGTAGACGATGAAGCCGCGCGCCTTCATGGCGTCGTAGAAGCCCTCGACCTCGACGCCGTCGGGCAGGCGCAGCGTCGAGATCGTGTGCGACTCGCGGCCCGTGTTGGTGAACGACTCGAAGCCGAGGTCGGCGAACACGCGGCGGATGCGGCGCGCGCGCTTGCGGTACAGCTCGCGGCGCGCCGGCACGCCGCCCTGCTCGGTGAGCTCGTCGAGCGCCGTCTCGAGCGCGAAGAACGACGACACCGCCGGCGTGAACGGCGTCTGGTGCAGCTCGGCCAGGTAGCGCCTCGCGCGCTTCATGTCGAGGTAGTACACGCGCGGCGCGACCGCGGCGATGCGCTCCCACACGTGCGGCGCGACGCAGACGAACGACACGCCCGACACCGAGTGCAGGCACTTGTTGGCCGACGAGTAGCAGATGTCGACGTGGTCGCGCACGACGTCGACGTCCTCGGCGCCCAGCGCCGACACGGCGTCGACGATGAGCGTGACGCCGCGGGCGTGCGTGAGCCGCCCGATCTCGCCCACGGGGTTCAGCAAGCCCACCGACGTCTCGTGGTGGATCATGACGACGGCCGCGATCTCGGCGTCAGCCTCCAGGGCGCGCGCGACGTCGCGCGGGTCGGGCAGCGTGCCCCAGGGATACCGAAGCGTCGTGTGTGGGAGCACGTGCAGCGCCGCGATCTCGGCGAGGCGCTCGCCGAACGCGCCGTTGGCGACGACGAGCAGCTTCTTGCCGGCCGGCACCGACGACGAGATCGCCATCTCCATGGCCGCCGTGCCCGAGCCCGTGATGAGCAGCGTCTCGTGCGCGGGCGACGCGCCGAACACGAGCCGCAGCTTCGCCTGCAGGCGCTCGACGACGGCGGAGTAGTCGCCGTCGCGGTGGCACACGTCGTGGTGGACGAGCGCCGCCTTCACGCGCGCCGACGTCATGACGGGCCCCGGTGAGAACAGCTGGTAGCCCGGCTGGTCTTTTTCCGCGAGCAGCCGCTCGATGAGCGCGAGGGTGTCGTCGGCGGGCGAGGGGGGCGTCGCGCGCACGTCGGGGCGGGCGAGGTCGTCGCCGTAGACGCGCACGAGCCACTCGGCGTGCAGCTTCATCTCGGGCGTGTCGACGTCCTGCCACGCGCGCCCCGCGACGTCGTGCCCGACGACGAGCCCGCGATCGGCGGCCGCCTGCACGCCCGCCGTGAGCGACGGCTCGGGCAGGCCCGCGAGCACGTCGACGAGCGACGGCGACATCACGAACAGCCCCGCGCTCACGGCCTGGTACGTGCCCTCGCGCAGGCCCTTGCCAATGCGCGCGACGCGATCGCCGGCGAGCTCGACCTTGGTGGCGTCGTCGAGGTCGAACACGCGCGGCAGATCACGGTCGACGCAGAGGAGCGTGCGATCGCCGCTCGCGGGCATGGCGACCAGCTCGCGCACGAGGCCGGGCGCGGCGATCTGATCGGCCATGACGAGCAACGTCCGCTCGGTCACGAAGGCGCGCGCCGCGAGGACCGACAGGCCGTTGGGCCGCTCCCACGCCGGGTTCTCGAAGAACGTCACGGCGCGCTTGAGGGCCGGGCGCAGCACCATCGAGCCCGCGACGTGCGCCCGCACGGCCGCGGCCTCGTGACCCACGACGACGCCGACCTTCTGGACGCCGAGCGCGTCGAGCCCGGCGAGCGTGCGCTCGAGCAGCGACCGCCCGCCGACGACGGCGAGGCAGTTGGGACCGACGTGGTCACCGGGGACCGTGCCTCGGCCCGCCGCCAGCAGGAGCGCCCGGGTGATCACTACTTGCTGACGGCCTGCGCGCGCTGCTGGGCGCGCACGGGCTCGGCCCGGAACGTCAACTGATAGACCGAGTTCTCGGTCTCGACGAAAAGCGTCTCGCTGCCTTCGTCGCCCAGGACGCGCCGGACGGGCGTCGTCACCATGCGGTGGCCGTTGGGGTCGCGGAAGATGACCATGCCGCGTCCGACCGTCGGGTAGCTGATGAGGTAGCCCGCGTACGTGCGGCCCACGCCGAGCGAGGCGCGCTCGCGGCCCTGATCGCGGATCTTTCGAGCGGTGACGCTAACCAAGGCTCGACCTCAGAGAGGATGGTAGCACAGCGACATCCATCCGCCGCGCCGGGCCGATGCGGTTTGTTGTCGCAGAATGCGGCACCTGGAGGCGCGCGAAGCCGGCTAGCGCGACGCGGCGGCAGCGGCGTCGGCGAGGCCGGCGGCGAGGGCTCCGGCCAGGCGGTCACGCCCCTCGGAAGAGTCCAGAATTGCGCGGTCTTGCGGGTGGTCGACGAAGCCGACCTCGACCAAGACGGCGGGGGCGCCCGTACCGCGGAGGACGTCGAGCGCGGCGCCTCCTTGGCGAATTCCGCGCGCGAGCTTGGGCGACAGCGCCTCGCGCAGGCGGGCGTCGAGGGCGCGCGCGGCCGCGACCGAGCGAGCGGCGGCGGCGTGGACGAGGTGGGCGCGCCACGCACCGTCGGCGCCCGTGGGCGCGGCGAGCGCGGCGAGGCTCGCGTCGTCGTCGACGTCCTCGGGCGGCAAGACGTAGAGCTCGAAGCCGCGCTGCGAGCCGGGCGCGACGCCCGCGGGCGTCGCGTTGGCGTGCAGGCTCACGAAGAGGTCGGCGCGCGCTTCGGCGGCGCAGCGGGCGCGCGCGCGGATCGGCACGAGGACGTCGGCGTCGCGGCAGACGACGACGCGCACGCCGGGCGTGCCCGCGAGCCGCTCGCGCACGCGGCGCGCGAGCGCGAGCGTGACGTCCTTCTCGGTGAGCCCGCCCGCGTCGGCGGCGCCGAGGTTCGAGCCGCCGTGGCCGGGATCGATCGCCACGACGAACGGCTTGGAGACGAACGGCTTGGGCGAAGCGCTCGCGCCGCCCACGAGCGCGAACGCCAGCGCGAGGCCCGAAGCCATGAAGCGCACCGACGGCCGACGGATCTTCACGTCGTTCGTGACCGTAACACCGACGGGTGACGGGCGCTCTTTTCGAGCGTTATACTTTCGCGCCCGATGCGAGAGCCTCCCGTGCGCGCCCGTTCGGGCAACCTGACGGCGGCGCTCGTCGCCTTCGCCGCGCTCGAGCTCGCGATCAACCGGCTCGCGTTGCGGCTGTTCTTGCCGCAGTCGACGGTCGCGGGCCCGATCGGCGAAGGCGCGGGCGGCGGGCGCGGCCTGCACCTCGTCGCCGCCTCGGGGCCGCTGCTGTTTCACCTCACGGGCGTGCTCGGCCTCGTCGTGCTCGTCGCGGGCGTCGCGGGGCTGCTCAAGCGCGGCGAGCTCTTCCCGCGCGGCATGCGCCTCGTCGTCGCGATCATCACCGTGTTCTTTGCGGCGCTCGTCGCGCTCGGGCTCGTCGCGGGTGCGATCCCGGCGGCGCTGTTCATGAACGCGCGCATCGGCGCGGCGTTCTCGTCGCTCTTCGTCGTCGGCGCCCTCGCCGTGAGCGGCGTGCGGCCGCGCGTGAAGGTGGGCGTCGCGCTGTGCGCGCTGCCGGCCTTGCTGCACGTCGCGGCGCTGTTCGTCGACCGCGTCGGCGCGGGGTCGAGTGACGTCGCCGGCGCGCTCGCGCGCGCGCGCGACCTCGTCGGCCTCGCGGCGTGCCTCGGCGCGCCGTTCCTGTTGCCGCCGCGCCCCGCGGCCGAGCGCCCGTGGCGCTTGCCGCTCGCGATCACGGCCGCGACGACGGCGACCTTCGCGCTCTTGCTGTTGAGCCGCTACGACCTCGTGCAGGCGGCGTTCCTCTACGGCCTGCGCGTCGAGCTCGCGCCCGGCACGCTCGCCGTTTGCCTCGCGGCCGTCGCGGCCTTCGCGGGCGGCGCCTACGCGGCGACGCAGCTCCTCGTCGACAAGGGCGGCATGCGGCTCGCGGGCTACGGGCTCGTGCTGCTCGCCGTCGCGGGGCCGCAGGCGGGCACGCCCGTCGAGCTCACGCTGGCCGTCGTCGGGTTGCTCGCGCTCGCCGTCGGCGAGCTGCGCGCGGCGCCTTACGGCGAGCCGGCGCGTGTGCCCCGCGCGGGCAGCGAAGCGTGGCGCGCCTACATCGGACGGCTCGCGACGGCGGCGGGCGACGGCACGAGCCCCGACGACTCGCGCTCAGAGGGCGTCGTCGTCGAGGAGGGCGAGCTCGAGGTCACGCGCATCCGCGCGCACCGCCGCGGCCTGCCGGTCGCGATGCGCTTGCTGCGGCGGCGTGGCGCGCTCGTCGAGCTCGAGGCGACGGTGGGCGAGCCGGCGCGCGGCGGCCCCGACGCGAGCATCGAGCGTCACCGCCATTGGCTCGCGCGCGGGCCCCACGAGCGCGTGCGCCTGCCGCGCGCGAAGACGGGCGACACCGCCTTCGATCAACGCTTCAGCGTGCACGGCGCGGCGCCGCTCGGCGACGCGGCTCTGCGGCGTCAGCTGCTCGCACAGACGGGCGACGGCGTCGTCACGCTCTGGCGCGGGGCGGCCGCGCGCTACCACGCCACCAGCGGTCAGTCGGAGGGCCAGGCCGAGCCTGCGCCGTTCTCGGGCGAGATCGAGGGCGACGCGCCCGTGCTCAACATCGTCGCCGTGCTCGACACGCTCGCCGACCTGGTCGAGGCCGGCTGAGCACGAGCCGACCCCTCGGAGCGGCTCACTGAACGGGCGGCGGCGAGGTCGGCGCAGGGGGCTCGGTTTTCGCCGACGGCGACGGCGACGTGGAATCGGGAATCACGGCCGACGGGCCCTCGTGGCGCGCGGGCGCGATCGCCTCGCCGAGCTCTTTGATCTGCCGGCGCGCCGCGGGCGCGTCGGTGCCCGTCGGTGATTGCTCGAGGTAGCTCTTGTAGGCCTCGATGGCCTGCGAGGTCTTGCCTTGCTCGCGGTACGCCTCGCCGATGCCGAAGAGCGCGGGCGCGTAGTGAGGCGCGGCGTCGAGCGCCTGGCGAAAGAGATCGATCGCGGCGAGCCCGCGGTGACGATCCATCGCGACGTAGGCCGAGCCTGTCAGCGCCGCGGCGCCGCCCGGCTGCGCCTTGAGCGCGTCCTCGTAGAGCTTCTGCGCCTTCGCCGTCTGTCCGTTCTCGAGCGCGCGATCGCCGTCGGCGACGAGCTTCTCGTAGTTGCGCGGCTTGCTGTCCGACGAGGACGAGGCGGGCGTCGCCGTTTTTTCCGGCGCCTTCTCCACCGTCTTCTCTACGGTCTTCTCGTCGACCGGCGGGCTGGGAGGTGGCGGCGGCGTGGGCGCCGCAGCGACGGGCGGCGGCGCAGGCGTCGGAGCGGGCGCGGGCGGCGGTGGTGTCGGCAGGGCGGCCGGCGCCGCGGC
>DASZRT010000017.1:0-29043 GCA_035549075.1 Polyangia bacterium
GCGGCAGCGGCGCCGAAGGCGGCGGCGTCGGCGGCAGCTCGTTCCCCTCACCCGGCAGCCCCGTGACGCCCCCGCGCGCCGCCGTCGAGATCGGCGTGAGGCCGGGCGGCGTCGCGGGCCGCGGCGTCGACACCGACGCGATCGCCTCGCCGAGCGCGCGCGCCTCGGGCCCGAGGCGAATCACCTTCGACACCTCCGACACGAGGCTGCGCGGCCGCCGCGGCGGGTTCACCGTCGCCAGCAGCGCCTGCAGATCGCTCGCGCCCACGGGCGTGTTCATCTCGGCGAGCGTCTCGCGAATCGCGGCGCCGAACGCCGCCGCGTCGGCGTAGCGCAGCGCCGGCTCGGGCGCGAGCGCCGTCGCCAGCAGCCGCTCGAACGACTCGGGCAAATCGGGCCGCGCCGCGCGCACCGACGGCACCTGGCCCGAGGCGACGAAGCTCACGCCCTCGACCTCGTCGGTGATCTCGCGCAGCCGTTTGCCCGTCAGCATCTCGAACAGCACGGCGCCCAGCGAGAACACGTCGGTGCGGCGATCGAGGTCGGCCTGGCGCGCCTGCTCGGGCGCCATGTACGCGAGGTTGCCCTTGAGGCTGCCGACGACGGAACGATCGTGGCGCCGCTTCGCGAGGCCGAAGTCCGACAGCTTCACCTCGCCCGCCTTCGAGATGAGCACGTTCGACGGCGTGACGTCGCGGTGCACGAGCCCGAGCGGCTGCCCGTCGGGCCCGCGCAGCTCGTGCGCGTAGTGCAGCCCCTGCGCGAGCTCGCCCGCGATGTGCAGCGACAGCGCCTCGGGGATGATCTCGCCCTCGGCCGCCAGCTGATCCGTGATGACGCGCAGGTCGTAGCCCTCGACGTACTCGAGCACGATGAAGTACTCGCCGTCGCCCGAGATGCCGAGGTCGTGGATCTGCACGATGTTGCGGTGCGAGAGCGCCGAGTGGATTCGCGCCTCGGTGAGCAGCATCTTCACGAAGCGCTCGTCCTCGGCGAGATCGGGGAGGATGCGCTTGATGGCGACGTCCTTCTCGAAGCCCTCGGCGCCCACGACGCGGCCCTTGTAGACCTCGGCCATGCCGCCCACGGCGATCAGCTCGCGGAGCTCGTACTGCCCGAATTTCATGGGGCCAGCGGCCAGGCTAGCTCGGATCGGCCCCCGAGGTCCATGGAACCGGCGCAGGACCCGCGCCGCGGCGCGCGTTGCCCCGAGGGGCGCGGGCGTGTTAGCCAACGCCGATGGCCCGTCCCCTCGCGCTCGTCACCGGTGCCTCCAGCGGGATCGGCGCGGCCTACGCCGCCGCGCTCGCGGGCCGCGGGTACGATCTGATTCTCGTCGCGCGGCGCGGGGATCGGATGGGCGAGGTCGCGGCGCCGCTGCGCGCGAACGGCGCGGCCGTCGAGGTCGTCGAGGCCGACCTCGGAAGCGAGGACGGCGTCGCGCGCGTCGCTGAGCTTTGCCGCGCGCGCCCGCTCGAGCTGCTCGTCAACAACGCGGCCCTCGCGCACTACGCGCCGTTCGCGCAGATTCAGGCCGACCGCGCGCGCGAGGTCGTTCAGGTGAACACCGTCGCCCTCGTCGAGCTCACGCACGCCGCCGTGCCGGGCCTCGTCGCGCGCGGCCGCGGCGCCGTCATCAACGTCGCGTCGCTGCTGGCGTGGAGCGGTCGCCTGCGCGCGGGCCGCATGCCCCAGCGCGCGCTCTACGCGGCGACGAAGTCGTTCGTCGTGACGTTCACGCAGATCCTCGCGGGCGAGCTCGAAGGCACGGGGGTCAAGGCGCAGGTCGTGTGCCCTGGCCTCGTCGTCTCGGAGTTCCACACGCGCCAGGGCCTCGATCTGTCGGCGCTGCCGCGCATGGCGGCGGCCGACGTCGTCACGGCGAGCCTCGTCGACCTCGACGCGGGCGTCGTGGTTTGTCTGCCCAGCGTCGAGGATCCTTCTGGCCTCGACCGCGCGGCGGCCGAAGAGGCGAAGATCGTCGCGCAGTCGCAGAACCCGACGTTGCCGGGGCGCTACCGCGGATGAAGCTCCGCTTCGAGCCCGTGCGGCGGCTCTGCCAGGCGTCCGTCGAGGCCGGCGACGTCCCCGGGTTCGTCTTGCTGGTCGCGAGCGGCGGCCACGTGCAGTTTCACGAGGCGTTCGGCGCGCGCCAGCTCGTGCCGCGGCGGCTGCCGGCGTTCCCCGACACGGTCTACGACCTCGCGTCGCTCACCAAGGCCGTCGTCACGAGCGTGCTCGTCATGAAGGAGGTCGAGCGCGGCTCACTCGAGCTCGACGAGCCGCTCGCGAACCGCCTGCCCGAGTTCGAGGGGCCGGGCAAGGCCGCCGTCACGATCCGTCACTTGCTCTCGCACAGCGCGGGCCTGCCCGCCTACCGCCCGCTGTGGAAGGCCGCGGCGCGCGCCGCGTCCGAGCGGTGGGCGATCTCGCTCGCCGCCGCGCGCGAGCCGCTCGAGTACTCGCCCGGCACGCTGTCCGTCTATTCGGACCTCGGCTTCATCTTGCTGGGCTGGCTGCTCGAGCGAACGACGGAGCTGCGCCTCGACGCGCTCGCCGCGCGCGACATCTTCGCGCCGCTCAGCCTTCCGTCGGCGACCTTCGTGAACCTCTACGACGCCGATGGCCGCGCGCGCCTGCTGGCCGAGCGCTCGGTCGCGGCGACGCAGCAGTGCCCCGAGCGCGGCCGCCTCGTCCTCGGCGAGGTCGACGACCTCAACGCCTTCGCGATGGGCGGCATCTCGGGCCACGCGGGCCTGTTCTCCGACGCCGCCGACGTCGGCGCGATCGCGGGCGCGCTCGTCGCCGCGTGGAAAGGCGCGACGGCTTCGCCGCTCGTCGCGCCCGAGATCGTGCGCGAGTTCTGGACGCCCGCGGGCGTGCCCGGCTCGACGTGGCGCCTCGGCTGGGACGGCCCGTCGACGCGCGGCTCGCAGGCGGGCGCGCGCTTCTCACCGGCCGCCGTCGGCCACCTCGGCTTCACGGGCACCTCGCTGTGGATCGAGCCCGAGCGCGAGACCTGGGTCGTCATGCTCGCCAACCGCGTCCACCCGCAGGTCCCCAAGGGCGACCGCTTCAAAGAGCTGCGCCCCCGCGTCCACGACGCCGTCATGGAAGCCCTCGGCCTCGGCGGCTGAGCTGCGTTGACACCTTAAAGCATACGAATCACGATGATTCGTATGCGCACCACGCTCGACCTTCCGGCGCAGCTCATGGACGAGGCGCAGCGACTCCTCGGCTTCAAGTCCAAGACCGACACCGTGATCCTTTCGCTCACGGAGCTGGTTCGGCGGCGACGGATCGAGGAGCTCAAGAGCCTCGTCGGGCGCGTGGACCTCGGCCTCGATCTCGATCGCTCGCGACGGCGACCAGCTGCAACGAAACGAATGACGAAGGCCGGGCCGAAGAAGCGTCGAGCATGACGGTCGTCGACACGTCCGTTTGGATCGACTTCTTCCGCGGCAAGAAGCCTCTGGCGGAGAGGCTCGTCGGTCTGCTCGATGCCGACGAGGTCGCGCTGCCCGCGCCCGTTCGAATCGAGATCCTGAGCGGCGCCGGTCGCGCCGACCGCACACGGCTCGCGCGCGTCCTCGGTGCTCTCCCCGTCTTGGGGACGACGGACGCGACGTGGGCGCGGATCGAGCGGTGGGTCCTGGCGGCGGGAGCCGTAGGCCATCGGTTCGGGCTCGGCGATCTTCTCGTGGCTTCGATCGCCGCCGAGCACGGCGCGACGATTTGGTCGCTCGACGCGGACTTTTCTCGGCTCGCCAAGCTCGGCTTCGTGACGCTGGCCGCGTGAGCCGCGGAGGCTGAAGCCGTGTCGCTTCGGGAGCGTTTGCCTTAGAATCGCGCTTCCTCGATGAAGCGTTTCGCGTCGGCTCTCGCGTGCACCGTCCTCGGGCTCGCGTGCGCGCCGGCGCCGATGCGGGTCGCGGTGGCGACGACGCCCGTGCACGGCGTGCCGACGCCGCCGCGGGACTGCACCGAGGCGGGCGCGCCTTACCTCGTCGAGCTGTGCGCGATGCACGAGCCGCCGCTGTCGGTGTCGGGGCCCGAGACCTACCGCTTCTTGTGGATGCGGCACCAGCACAACCCGGTCGCGGTGCGCGCCATGCGCTCGGGTGAGGGCGTCGCCGTGTTCAGCGTCGAGTCCAACGCGCAGGATCCGCGCGACGAGCGGCGCCACGAGTTTCAGGCTGACGTGTCGTCGTGGAAGAGCCTGCGCGCGCACCTCGACGCCGCCGACTTCTGGAACCTCGCGGGCGATCCCGACGACGACGAGCGCGGGCTCGACGGCGCCGACTGGGTGCTCGAAGGTCGCCGCGGCGGCATCTACCACGCCGTCGTGCGCTGGAACCCGCCGCCGGGTCCGTTTCGAGCGGCGTGCGAAGATCTCATCCGCGTCGCGGGCGTGGGCTTTCCCGCGGAGCTGCGGTGAGCGCCCTGCGCGCGCCCGTCGCCGTGCCCGTCGAGATCCGCGTAGGGGATGTCGGGTCGGACGCGCGGCGCGTGTTCCGCTTGTCGGCGGCGATCGGCGAGGACGGCGTGCGGCTCGTGCGACCGGCGCCGTTCGAGATCGGGCGGCCCGTCGCCGTGCGCTTCACGCTGCCGGGCGCGACCGCGGGCGAGCCGGCGGCCGCGGCGCCGCTCGCGCTCGACGCCGAGCTGCTCCACGCCGACGCCGCCGACGAGCGAGAGCACGAGGACTCGCCCGCGGGCACGGGCGGCCGCGAGCTCACCTTCTTGCACCCCTCCACCGAGGCGCGCGAGGCGATCCGCGCGTATGTTCGTGCGCGCCTCTCGCTGCCCGCGTGAGCTCCCAAATGAGCGACCAAGACCCCAAGACTTCGCCGACCCCGTCGACGCCGCTCGAGCGCCTCGCGGTGATGGAGCGCGCCGCGCTCGCGGGTGGCGGCGAAGCGCGCATCAAGCGTCAACACGAGGCCGGCAAGCTCACGGCGCGCGAGCGCGTCGAGCTGCTGTGCGATCCCGGCTCGTTCGTCGAGATCGGCAAGTTCGTCACCCACCGCAGCACCGACTTCGGCATGGCCGAGCAAAAGATCCTGGGCGACGGCGTCGTCACGGGCTACGGCGCGGTGAACGGCCGCACGGTGTACCTGTTCGCGCAGGACTTCACCGTGTTCGGCGGCTCGCTCTCGCAGGCCTACGCCGAGAAGATTTGCCGCGTGATGGATCTCGCGATGAAGGCGGGCGCGCCCATCGTCGGCCTCAACGACTCGGGCGGCGCGCGCATCCAAGAGGGCGTCGCCTCGCTCGCGGGCTACGCCGACATCTTCCTGCGCAACACGCTGGCGTCGGGCGTCGTGCCGCAGCTGTCGGCCGTGCTGGGCCCGTGCGCGGGCGGCGCCGTCTATTCGCCCGCGATCACCGACTTCATCTTCATGGTCGAGTCGACGAGCTACATGTTCATCACGGGGCCCGACGTCATCCGCGCCGTCACGCACGAAGAGGTGACGAAGGAGGAGCTCGGCGGGGCGCACACGCACGCGGCGCGCTCGGGCGTCGCGCACCGCGCGTTCGCCGACGAGCCCGCGTGCCTCGAGGCGCTGCGCGAGCTCTTGACGTTCCTGCCGCAGAACAACCGCGAGGATCCGCCGCGCCGCCCGACCAAAGACCGCGCCGATCGAGAGGACGCCGCGCTCGACACGCTGATCCCGCAAGACGCCGCCAAGCCCTACGACATGCGCGGGCTCATCGAGAAGGTGGTCGACGACGGCCGCCTCTTCGAGATCATGCCCGAGTTCGCGCCCAACATCCTCGTCGCGTTCGCGCACCTCGACGGGCGCGCCGTCGGCGTCGTCGCCAACCAGCCGGCGCACCTCGCGGGCTGCCTCGACATCGACGCGTCGGTGAAGGCGGCGCGGTTCGTGCGCTTCTGCGACTGCTTCAACATTCCGATCGTGACGTTCGTCGACGTGCCGGGGTTTCTTCCGGGCACGGCGCAAGAGTTCGGCGGCATCATCAAGCACGGCGCCAAGCTGCTGTACGCCTTTGCCGAGGCGACGGTGCCCAAGCTGACGGTCATCACGCGCAAGGCCTACGGCGGCGCCTACGACGTCATGTCGTCGAAGCACATCCGCGGCGACGTCAGCTTCGCCTACCCCGCCGCCGAGATCGCCGTCATGGGCCCCGACGCGGCCGTCAACATCGTGTTCCGCGACGAGCTGGCCAAGGCCGCCGATCCGGCGGCCGCGAAGGCCAAGTACCTGGCCGAGTACCGCGAGAAGTTCGCGAACCCCTACGCGGCGGCCAGCCTCGGCTACGTCGACGAGGTCATTCGGCCGCGCGAGACGCGCGCGCGCCTCTGCCGGGCGCTGGCGGCCGTCGCCAACAAGCGCGACACGAACCCGCCGAAAAAGCACGGTAACATTCCATTATGAGGATGGGAACCCTGGGAGGGTTCCCAAACCCTCCGGCGCTCGCTCCGCGCAGCAGAGCTGCGCTGCGCTCGGGTTTGGGACCTGTGAGCGTGCTTTTCGGTCTGATGGCGAGCGCAGGCGGCTGCGCGACGACGCGGCCGGCGCCCATCACGAAGATCGTCGACGGGCGCGTCATCGTGACGCGCGCCGTGAGCCCCGACGCCTACGAGCACGTCGCGCGCGCCTACCTCTACGAAGAGGAAGAGCGCTGGGAGGACGCGGCGGTCGAGCTGCAGCGCGCGCTGCCGCTCGACGACGACGCCGCCGAGATTCGCGCCGAGCTGGCCGAGCTGTTCGTGCGCGTGGGCCGGCTCGACGACGCCGCCGAGCAGGTCGAGCGCTCGATCTCGACGGCGCCGACCGTCGAGGGCTACTTGGCGCGCGCGCACCTCGCGGCGGCGAAGCGCGATCGCGCGGGCGAGCTCGACGGCCTGCGCAGCGCCGTCGGCGCCGCGCTGTCGGACAACGACGCCGAGGCGATCGAGCGCACGCACCTCGAGCTCTCCGACGCCGAGGTCGGCGCGCTCGACGTCGCGGGCGCGCTCGAGACGGTGCGCAAGCTCGAGACCGCCGTGCCGGCGACGATCAAAGGGCGGCTGCAGCACGCGGCGTTCGCCTGGGTGTTCGGCGAGCTCGACGACGCCGAGAAGGCGCTGCGCGGCGCGCTCGACATCGAGCCGGCCGACGTCGACGCGCGCCTCATGCTGGCCGAGCTTCTCGCGGCGCGCGGCGACGTCGCGGGCGCGAAGACGATCTTCGAGGAGGCGATCGAGCGCGCCGACGATCCGTTGCAGATCGCCGAGGCGGTCGCGGGCTGGCTCGTGCAGCGCGGCGAGGTCGCGGCGGCCGGCGAGCTGGCCGATCGCACGACGGCGGGCGTGTCCGACGTCGACAGCCTCGCGCGCGCGAGCGCGCTCGAACGTGCGGCCAAGCGGCCCGATCGCGCCGCCGAGCTGGCTACGCGCGCCGAGAAGCTCGGCGCGACGCCCGGGCGCGCGGCGCTGCTCGAAGCCGAAGCGTTCGCGGCGGGCGACGATCCTGGGCGCGCCGCGAGCGTGCTCCTGGGCGTCAAGCCGTCCGAGCCCGAGTACATCGAGGCGCGCCTGCGCGCCGCCGAGCTGCTGCGCGAGGACGGCAAGGTCGACGCCGCCGCGCGCGCGCTCGACGAGGCGGCCGGCCCCGCCGACGGCGTGGTCCACGACGCGGCGTCGGTGGTCTCGCTCGCGATCGCGCGCAGCCTCGTCGACGAGAAGCGCGGCGACGCCGTGCGCGCCGCGCGTCGGCTCGACGAGGCGCTCGCTGACGCGCCCGACGACGCGCGCCTCGTGCTGGCGCGCGCCGCCGTCGACGATCGGCGCGGCGAGTGGCGCGCGGCCCTCGCGCTCGCCGAGAAGCTGCTGGCGCGCGATCCGCGCAACGTGGAGGCGCTCAACTTCGCGGGCTTCGTCGCGGCGGATCACGCCGCCGACCTGCCGCTCGCGACGAAGCGGTTGCAGGCGGCCGTCGCGCTCTCGCCCGGCTCGGGCGGCATCCTCGACAGCCTCGGTTGGGTGAGCTTCCGTGGCGGCAACCTCGCCGCCGCGGGCACGTTCCTCGAGCAAGCGAACCGCCTCGAACCGGGCGACCCCGAGATCCTCGGCCACCTCGGCGACCTCTATGTGGCGCGCCACGAGCGCGACCACGCGCTCGACGCCTACCGCCGCGCGCTCGCGCGCAAGCCCGCCGACAAGCTCGCGAAAGAGATCGCCGAACGCGTGCGAAACCTCGAAGCGAAGAGCGCGGCCGGACGATGAGGGCGGCTCTCCTTTTTTTGCTGGCCCTCGCCGCGTGCGCATCCCCCAAGCCACCCGTGATGCGGCCTTACGCGGCGCCGTCGGCCACGGAGCTCGCGGCGTTGCTGGACGCGCGCGCCACCGCCGTGCGGGGCGAGAACGCGCGCGCGCGCGCGACCAGCTGGCTGGGCGGCGATCGCGTGCGCGCGACGGTGCTCATCCTCGCGGAGCGCGACGGGCACCTGCGCTTCGAGGCCGAGGTCAGCTTGCAGGGCACGGTGGCCGCGCTCACGACCGACGGCGCGCGCTTCGCGTTCCTCGACCTGCAGAAGAACACGCTGTCGCGCGGGCCGGCGTGCCCTGCGAACGTCGCATCGCTGGTCCGCATCCCGCTCGCGCCCGTCGAGGTCGCGGCGATCCTCCTCGGCGACGCGCACCGGCCCGCAGGCGTCGCGCCCGCGCCCGACGTCGCGTGGGACGCCGAGCGCGGCGCCGACGCGCTCTCGTTCGAGACGCCACGGGGGACGTTGCGGATCTTCTTCGCGCGTCACGGCGCCGACGTCGACGTCGTCGGGGCCGAAGAGCGCGCCGCCGGCAAGCGCCTGTGGCGCACGTCGTACGAGGACTTCAGCGGCGCGGGCGCGGCGCGCTTGCCTTCGACGATTCGCTTCGCCGAAGGCGACGCCTCCTACGACGACGGCGTCGAGATCAAATACAAGGACCGCAAACTGGGCGACACGCCGCCCGACGGCGCGTTCACGTTGACGCCGCCCCCCGGCGCGACGATCCGAGACGTCGGCTGCCCCGACTGAGCCGCGTCAGTCCGCGGCGTCGAGCGGCGCCTTGGGCACGAACCACACGAGCGCGAGCGCCGGCCAGCTCGCGACGAACGCGAGCATGAAGAACGTCACGTGGCCGAAGTGCTCGTCGAGCGGCCCCGACACGTAGCCCGACAGCGTGCTCCCGAGCGACACGATCGCCGTCGCGAACGCGTAGTGCGACGCCGAGAAGACGCCGCGGCAACGCTGGATGAGGTACACGACGTGCGCGGCGTTGCCCATGCCGGAGATCAGCTGCTCGACCATGACGATCGCGAACACGCCGCCGAACGTCGGCTTGACGACCGCCATCGCGACGTAGAGCGGGATCGCGAGGTTCTGCAGATAGAGCATCGGGATCAGCGTGCGCCGCAGCTCGAGGCGCGCGATGATCGCGCCGCCCAAGAGACTGCCCGCGATGAAGACGCCCGTGCCCCAGCCGTTGAGGATGCCGCGGTGGCCGA
Organism: Polyangia bacterium; assembly: GCA_035549075.1. Classification (GTDB taxonomy): domain Bacteria; phylum Myxococcota_A; class Polyangia; order Fen-1088; family Fen-1088; genus DASZFV01. The sequence goes on from DASZRT010000017.1 coordinate 9,495, forward strand.
GGTCGACGCCGATGTCGCGCAGGAGCGGCTTCGACATCGCGAACATCATGATGTCGCCCAACCGGTAGAGGAACATGAACGCCAGCACGCGCCCCGCCTGCGGTTGCGCGAGGAACGTCTGGTACGTCTGCCAGAACTCGCGCGCGCGCGAATGCCCGGGCGGCGGCGCCACGGGGGCGGGCCGTGGCATGACGGCGGCGTTGACGAGCGCCGTGGCCGCCATGACGCCGCCCGCGACGAGGAACGCCAACACCCAGCTGACGGTCGCGACCTTCGTCACGAGGATCGACGAGCCCAGGATCATGGCGACGCGGAAGGCGCCGACGCGCACGCCCGCGTAGAGCGCCTGGTCTTTGCGATCGAGCGCCTGGATGTAGAAGCCGTCGGCGGCGATGTCGTGCGTCGCGTGGAACACCGCGAAGAAGCTCGCGACGACCCAGAACGCCGTGAAGCCGCGCGCCGTCGTCGCCGCCGCGATCGCCGCCATGCCGCCCGCGAGGATGAGCTGCGTCGCGATGACCCAGCTGCGCTTGCGCCCGAACAGATCGACGATCGGGCTCCACAGGAACTTGAACGTCACCGCCAGGTGGAACAGCGACGTCGAGCCGATCTGCGTCGGCGTGCCGCCGCGATCGGTGATGAGCTCCGTGCCCATCTGGTGCAGCACGCTCCACGGCAATCCTTCGCCGAAGTTCGTCGTCGCCGTCCACAACAGCGCGCGCTTCGAGCGCTTGGGCGACGCGTCCATCACCCCATGCTCCCCCGGCGCCCGCCACGCCGCCAATTTTGGCGGCGCCGGGGTCGCGGCGGAAGGAACTAGAACTGCGGCGGCGCGAAGGCCGTGAGCGTGTTCTCGCGCGTCGCGTAGTAGAGGAAGCCGTTGGCGACGACGGGCGCCGGCTTCCAGTACGTCGACTTGATGCCGTTGTTGCAGTGGGTGCCGTTGATGCCGGCGCTGCACCACAGCGGCGCCTGAACCGTCGACCCCGACACGTTGCCCGTCGTCGGCGTGACGGCCAACAAATCCTGGCCGTCGTCGTAGTAGAGAACGCCGTTGGCGACGACGGGACCGCTGCAGCGGCCCGTGTTGCAGGCGCGCTTCCACTGGAACGCCATCGAGGGCCGATTCTGGTTCGCCGCGTCCTTCGGGTTGATCTTGAACGCGTACATGATGCCGGCGCCGTCGCCCGCGCCGATGCCCGCCTGCATCGGGATGAAGAACCAGGTCGTGCCGTCGGCGGGGTTTACCCAGGTCGCGGTCGAGTTGAACAGCGTCCCGCTCGTCAGGTCGGTGACCTTGTACGTCGCGATCTCGCCGCCCTGCTTCCCGGGGGCGCCCTGGCCGCTCATGTTGTCGAGGTTGATGAGGCGGAGGGTGCCGTCGATGTTGCCCGTCACCATGGCGAGGTGCGAATACCCGCTCGGCACGCCGGCGACGTTGTCGAGGACCGTGAGGCTCGATCCCCCGATGTCCTCGGGGATCGACGTCGGCGTGAAGCTGTCGAGCGGCTTCCCGGCGGAGCCGATCGCCTGGTAGTCGAGTGAGAGGACCGAGTTGACGAGGAACCCGCCGCTGAGGTTGTCGGCGGGCAAGATCGCGTTCGCGGCCTTGACGAGGAGCCGCTTGACGACGGGATCGTAGACGACGCCGCCGCGGTTCCAGATCGCGCCGCCGTTGTGTCCGCAGCCGTTGACGTCGATGAGGTTCGGGTTCGCGCTCGGGCACATGAGGTTGAACGCGTTGAACGTGCCCGCGCCGAGGGTCAGCGCCATGACGTGGCCCTGGCAGTCCATGGTGTTGCCACCGCTGTCGCAGTTGCCGACGCCGAGGTAGAGGTACGGCGTCGACGCGGCGTTCTGGTCCGAGATCGTGAGCGACGTCGTCGACGGCTCGTTCGCGGGCTTCTTCGAGAACTGCGCCGTAGAGATCCCCGCACCCCAGTTGAACGTGATCTCGCCGCCCGTCGAGGCGTTGTACCGGTGGATGTAGCCGTCCTTTTGCGCGGCGTAGATGGAGCCCGTCAAATCGAGCGCCGGCGTCGCGAGGAAGGTGAGGGCCTTGTTGCCCATGAACGGGCTCTTCGACGGATTCGTCTTGAAGGCCACGTTCCCGCCCTTCGCGCCGTACGCGACGATCATAGGCACCGTCTCGCCGGTCGGGGCCGTCTCGTTGGTCGAGATCGTGTAGATGAGATCGGTTCCGACGAGCGGCTGCGTCGAGCCCGGCACGCTGAACTGCTGCACGAGGCGGCTCACGTTCCACGTGCCGATTTGGTTCTCGATCTTGTTGTTCGACGAGTGGGTCGAGTCCCCGCCGTACTGAGACCACGTGGCCTTCGGGAAGACCTCGATGCCCGAGACCGTCGCCGCGTCCTTGACCGTCGTGAACTGGATGACGTACTGGCCGCTCAAGTTGGCCTGCAGGTTCGTCAGCTTGAGGACGTAGGCGCGGTTGCCGGCGCCGATCGCCGCGACGACGTCGAGGTTGAACAGCACCTGCGTGCCGTTGATGTAGACGTTGAAGATGCGTTGGCCGGGCGTGGTCCAGTGCGTGTCGCAGAAGTGGAATCGGATGTCGGCGAGCGACGAGGCGGCAAAGCCGCCGAACGTGTATGTGAAGTCGCCGTAGCGCTGGCTCTGGTAGACGGCCGCGGGCGCCGGGTTGGCCGCGTGGGTCAGGTCGATCGTGTTGTTGCGCGTCACCGTGCCGCCGCCCGAGTAGTTGGCGTCGGCGATGAAGGGCGCGACCGCCGACGTCGAGCCGGCGTTGACTTGGGCGCCGCCGCTCGTGAACGTCACCGCAGACGTCACGCGCGAGACGCCCGTGTCGCTGGCGCCCCCGGGTTCGCCGCCGACGCAGCCCGCGCCGAGCCGCACGCCGACGACCGCGAGCGCGGCCAGCCCGACGAGGCGCGCTCGCCTCGCGAACGTCCCGTGATTCACTGCCCCGGAAACTCGGTCCCGCATCGGTGAGGCCCCCTTTTTTGGTGACCTAGGTAACCACCGACGACGCCCGCCGTCCTGCGACAACTTGTCGCGACCGGCCGGATTCTCGATTTGACTCGTGTCGACGTCGCTGGGAAACTCCGCCGTCCTCAAACCGTCCGCCGCGCGCGGCTCATAAGGAGCAGTCGAATGTCCGAGTATCTCTTCACCTCCGAGAGCGTCACCGAAGGCCACCCCGACAAGCTTTGCGATCAGGTCTCGGACGGGATCCTCGACGCGCTGCTCGCGGGTGACAAGACGTCGCGCGTGGCGTGCGAGACGCTCACGAAGACGGGCTTCGTCATGGTCGCGGGCGAGGTGACGTCGGCGGCGAAGATCGACATCCCGAAGATCGTACGCGGCGTCGTCAAGGAGATCGGCTACAGCGGCTCGGCCATGGGCTTCGACTGGGAGACGTGCGGCATCATGGTCGCGCTCGAGCAGCAGTCGCCCGACATCGCCCAGGGCGTCGACGGCAAGGGCGTCTACACCAAGGAAGAGCAGGGCGCCGGCGACCAGGGCATGATGTTCGGCTTCGCGTGCGACGACACGCCCGAGCTCATGCCGATGCCGATCGCCATGGCCCACAAGATGGCGAAGAAGCTGGCCGAGGTGCGCAAGAAGGGCTCGCTCGACTTCCTCCGCCCCGACGGCAAGACGCAGGTCTCGGTGCGCTATGACGGCGACAACCGCGCGCTCGGCATCGACGCCGTCGTGCTGTCGACCCAGCACAGCGAGGACGTGAAGTACAAGACGCTCAAGGAGGCCGTCATGGAGGAGGTGGTCAAGCCGATCCTCCCCGCGAAGATGGTCAACGCGAAGACGAAGTACTTCATCAACCCGACGGGCCGCTTCGTCGTCGGCGGCCCCATGGGGGACTCGGGCCTCACGGGCCGCAAGATCATCGTCGACACGTACGGCGGCATGGGCCGTCACGGCGGCGGCGCCTTCTCGGGCAAGGACCCGTCGAAGGTCGATCGCTCGGCGTGCTACTACGCGCGCTACATCGCGAAGAACGTCGTGGCCGCTGGATTGGCCCGCCGCTGCGAGGTGCAGGTCGCCTACGCCATCGGCGTCGCCGAGCCCGTCTCGCTGCTCGTGCACACCTTCGGCACGGCGAAGATCTCCGAGGACCGCCTCGCCGAGATCGTGCGCGCCAACTTCGACTGCCGCCCCGGCGCGCTCGTCAAGGAGCTGAACCTGCTGCGCCCCATCTACCAGAAGACGGCCGCCTACGGTCACTTCGGCCGCAGCGACGCCGAGTTCACGTGGGAGAAGACGAACAAGGCCGACGCCCTCAAGAGCGCGGCCAAGAAGTACTTCGCCGCCGCCAGCAACGGCGCCAAGCCGAGCAAGCGCGGCAGCGTCAGCGCCGAGGCGTAGTGCCCCTCACCCGGCGGCTGTCGCCGCCGACCTGGAATCTTGACGGGGTCCGGCTCGCTGCCGCTCGCGAACCCCGGTCCCCCTCGCTCCGCGCGGCGAAGCCGCGCTGCGCTCGCGCGAAAAAGCGAGGGGGAGAAGGGCGAGGGCCCGACAGACCGTGATCCCCGAGCCTGATCTCGTCGATCGCTTGCTGCGCGGCCAGGCCGTGCGCGAGCGCGGCGCGGCCGAGCTGTTCGAGCGCGCGCTGCCGCTCGCGCCCGACGCCGAGGCGCACCGCCGGCTCCTCGGCCACGTCGCCGAGGAGCGCGAGCACTACGAGCGCGTGCGCGCCGTGTGGAGCGCGGCGTTCGCGCGGCCGCCCGCCGAGCTCGACGCGCACGTGACCGCGCGCCTCGCCGAGCGCCCGCTGCCGACGGTCTCGTCGTGGCTCGAGCTCGCGGTCGCGCAGTTCCTGTTCGATCGCGCGGGCCGCTTCCAGATCGGCGAGTACGTCGACTCGTCGTTCGAGCCCTACCGCACGCTCGCGCGCGACATCGTCGCCGACGAGCGCGGCCACGAAGACGCGGGGGCGCGCGCGCTGCTCGCGATCGTCGCCGCGCCCGGCGCCGACCGCGCCGCCGCGCAGGCGGCCGTCGCCCAATCGGCTGTAAACCGTTGGCTCCCCGTTTCGCTCGAATCCTTCGGCCGCCCCGGCGGCGAAGGCAACGCGCGCGCGATCGCCGCCGGCCTCAAGCCACGCGACTCCGCCGAGGTCGCGCGCGACTTCCTCGCCGACGTCGCGCCCACGCTCGCCGCCGCCGGCCTCAAGCTGCCGCGCTGATTCGTCAGAGAAGCGGGCGCGGAGCATCTTTAGGTCATGGCGAAAGACCTCTTCTCGAAGCAGTCGTCCGGTTACGCGCGTTTCCGCCCCACCTACCCCGCGGCGCTCTTCGATTGGCTCGCGTCCGTCGCGCCCGCGCGCGACCACGCCGTCGACGTCGGCACCGGCAACGGCCAGTCCGCCGTCGAGCTCGCCGAAAGGTTCGCGCGCGTGACCGCGCTCGACCCGAGCCAAAACCAGCTCGACCACGCGACGCCGCACGCGCGCGTCACCTACCGCCGCGCCCCCGCCGAAGCCACCGGCGTGGAGGCCAGCGGCGCCGACCTCGTGACCGCGAGCCAAGCCTTCCACTGGTTCGACCACGCGCGCTTCTTCGAAGAGGTGCGCCGCATCCTGCGCCCCGACGGTGTCGTCGCCGTCTGGTGCTACGGCCTCGCGCTTATCACGCCCGAGGTCGACGCCGTCGTCCACGAGCTCTACGAGGGCTACCTCGGCACGTCGTGGGAGCCCGAGCGCCGCCTGGTCGAAGACGGCTACCGCAGCGTCGCGCTGCCCGCCGGTTGGCGCGAGCTCGAAGCGCCGTCCTTCGAGATTCAAGCCACCTGGACCCTCGATCATCTCATCGGCTACGTCGAGACCTGGTCAGCCCTAGAGACCTACCGCCGCACGCGCGGAGAAGATCCCATGCGGGTGATCAAACCGAAGCTCGAAGCGGCCTGGGGCGAAATGAAAGGGCGCGCGGGGCGGTGGCCGCTGAGCGTGCGCGCGGCGCGCCGCTAATTCTTCGGCGCCGACGACAGGCGGGCGTCGTTGCAGTACATGTCGGCTTCGTCTGTGGGCGGGCGGTCGCCGGTGAAGCTCGACGACGAGGGCTCGAGCTTGAAGATGCCCAGGCCGTGGAGCTCGATGGTGAAGAGATCTTCTTTGAGGTCGGGCGAGAGGTAATGGATCAGGCCCGTCTTCTCGTTGTTGGCGCCGCTGTCGCCGTCGAGGACGAAGGACTGGAACCAATCGAACCACGCGTCGGCCTTGCGGTCCGAGAGCTGGACGACCAGGTTGGGGATCTCGAGGGCCCCGGGGAGCTTCTGCGTGCCGCCACCGGCGCCTTCGCGGAAGTCGACGATGTCCTGCTTGATGACGAACGGGCCGACGCTGGCGACACCGGTCGTGTCGAGGCCGTCGATGGTGACGCTGAAGTCGCTCACGCTCCAGCGGCGCGGGCGTTTGAGCGGCGACAGCGGCGCGCCCTTCGCGTGACGCTCGTAGCGCGTCATCTCGGGCGTGACGACGACGGTCAACTGCGCGGGCTCCTTCGACGACGCGTCGAGAGCCGGGAAGCCTATCTGGCTGATGAGCCCGCGGAAGAATGACATCTGCGAGATGACGTTGCCCTGATAGTCGGTCGTCACGACGGCGCCGTCTCGCCGCGAGGTGGACGTCTGCTTGTGATCGATCGTGTCCTGCAGCCACTGATAGAAATCCGGCGCCATCCCCGCGCCGACGGTGAGGCTGATGTCTTCGTACTTCACGGCGCCGATCTGCTTGCGCGTCGACGCGTCGGCCCCGACGCGCACCGTGAGGACCTCGCCGCTCGCGTGGCCGCCCGACGCGGCGTCGAGCCAACCGACCATCCGGCCGTCCAGGACGAGCGCGAGGCGCTGGCGCGGCGGCAGCGCGATCGTCGCCGCCGATTGCACCTCGTCGATCGTCGAGGGCGCCGCGCCCGTCGGGTCCTCGCCCACGTCGCCCGCCGCTTGCGCGCAACCCGCCGCCGCCATCGCCACCAGGAACGCCCGTCCGATTCGCATGGCGCATTTGTAACGCTTTGCCAGGTGCAAAGCGAGCTGGCGGCCGCCTGCTATCCTGCGCGTCGACATGGGCCGCTTCACCGATCGCGCGACACGCCCCGAGCGCGGGCCGACCGACGTGTTTCGTTGGCGCGTCATCGACACGATCACGGGGCGGCGGCGCGTGAAGGCCGATGACTTCGTGACGCCGGTGCGCGAGAACGACGGCGCGGCGCTCGCTTCGGGCGCGCCGTCGCTGACCTGGATTGGGCACGCGACGTTCGTGCTGCGGCTCGGCGGCAAGCTCATCGCGACGGATCCGATCTGGTCGCGGCGCATCTCGGGCGTGATCCCGCGGCAGGCGGCGCCGGGCGTCGCGCTCGAGCACGTGCCGCCGCTCGACGTCGTCACCGTGAGCCACAACCACTACGATCACCTCGACGTGCCGACGCTGCGGCGGCTCGGGCCTCAGGCCGTCTACGTCACGTTCACGGGCAACGGTCACGTGCTGAAGCGCGCGGGCGCGAAGGAGATCGTCGAGCTCGAGTGGTGGCAGTCGCACCGCGTGGGCGACCTCGAGATCACCGCCGTGCCGGCGCGCCACTGGTCGATGCGCGCGCCGTGGAATCGCAACGACATGCTGTGGGGCGGCTTCGTCTATCGCGGGCCCGAGGGCGTCGCGTACCACGCGGGCGACACGGCGCTGTTCGACGGCTTCGCCGAGATCGGCGAGCGCGCGGGCCCGATCGATTGGGCGATGCTGCCCATCGGGGCCTACGAGCCGCGCTGGTTCATGGAGCCGCAGCACATGAACCCGGACGACGCGATGGAGGCGTTCACGCGCCTCGGCGCGCGCAACCTCGTCGCGATGCACTGGGGCACGTTCAAGCTCACCGACGAGCCGCTCGGCGAGCCGCCCGAGCGCCTGCGCGCGCTCAGCGCCGAGCGCGGGCTGCCGACCGACCGCGTTTGGATCCTCGACGTCGGCGAGACGCGCGCGCTCGCGCGCTGAGCAGCGCCGCGACGCCGAAAGTCGCGGCGCTCGCGCCACCGGCGTCGCCCGCGACCGCGCAGCCGCTCGCCTTGGGCGTCGACGACGTCGAAGCGTCCGTGGTGCCGCCATCAGCCGCCGTCGCGTCGACGGCCGCGTCCACCGGGCCGGGCGCCGAATCGTCTGCGGCGTCTGTCGCGCCTGCGTCGGGTGTCGACGGCGTGCCCTCGGGGACGAACTGAAAGTCGCGGATGACGATCTCGACGGGTTGGCCGTCGGACGGCGGCGCATCGAAGCACCACAGGTTCATGCCGAGCGGCAGCGCGCGCTGCGGGATGTTCATCGTCGGGTCGGTCGGCGCGTAGGTCCACGTCTCGACGAGCTCCGCCGTCGAATCGATCGGCTGGGCGCCCGCGAAGAGCGAGCTCGTGATGTGGTCGCGCGCCCAGACAAAGCGCGAGGTCGACGTCGTCATGCCGCCGAGCGAGAACGTGTAGGTCTTCTCGCCCACCGTCGTGCCGTAGGCCGGGTAGTCGGTCCAGTCGCCGTTGGGGCCGGCGGCTTGGCCCCAGCGCGAGTACTCGATGTCGATCTCGTTCGTGCCGTCGGTGCCGATGTCGTTCTGCGGGCCGTAAGGGAAGAGGCCGAGCACGACGTTCTCGTCGTAGGTGTCGATCGGGCCGTCGACGACCCACTGGTACGTGCCGAGGCCGAGGTTGTCGGGCGTGAAGATCTCGGCGGCCGTCCACTTGCCGCCGCTGTTCGAGATGTGGAAGTGCAGGTTGCCGTCGGCGTCGACGACGACGTTCGCGGGATCCCCTTGGCACACGCCGGCCATCGCGCCCGACGTCACGAGCCACTGGCGGCCCTTCCACGTGATCGTCGCGGCGTCGGCGCGCGACGTGAGCGCGATCAAACCCAACAACGCGAAGGCGACGCGCTTCATGGGTCGATCATACGCTCGACGGATCGATCGTGCGCCACGCGCCCGCGGCCAGATCGCGCGGCAGCTCGAGGCGGCCGAACGAGACGCGGCAGAGCGCGTGCACGTGCGAGCCGAGCGCCGCGAAGATGCGGCGCACCTCGTGGTACGCGCCGCCGACGATCGTGATGGTCGCGAACGCCTCGGGCGCGACACCCTCGGGGATCACGAGCGCGGGGTGCGCGTCTGAAGACGCGAGCGGTGCGAGCGCCGTGATGTTCGGGCGATGGCCGTCGTCGAGCGTGAGGCCGGCCGCGGGCGGCGCCGCGAACGGGCGCGCGAGCGCGGCGTGGTACGTGCGCGGCACGGCGTGCTTCGGGTGCGTGAGGCGCTGCAACCAAGCGCCTTCGGTCGTCCACAACAAGAGGCCCGACGTGTCGAGATCGAGGCGGCCCACGGGGCGCAGCTCGGCGAAGAGCGGCGCGTCCTCGAGGAGCGCGTAGGCCGTCGGGTGGCGCGCGTCGTCGAGCGCCGTGACGCAACCGACGGGCTTGTGCAGCAGCACGTGCGCGACGGCGGCCAGCGACAGCGGCGCGTCGTCGAAGGTCACGGCGAACGGGAGCGCCGTCGCCGCGACGTCGGCGCGCGCGTCGGTGAGGGGCGCGCCGTCGGCGCCGCGCACGCGCCCCGCGGCCAGGACGTCGCGCGCCTTCGTCTTCGAGCAACCGAGGTTGAGCGCGAGGAGCGCGTCGAGACGCACGAGGGCGATCTAACATGAACACGTGAGCGAAAAAGATCTGCACGTCGTGCTCGTCGAGCCGGAGATTCACTGGAACACGGGGAACGCGGGCCGGACGTGCCTCGCCGTGGGCGCGCAGCTGCACCTCGTCGAGCCGCTCGGCTTCTCGCTCGACGACGCGCACGTGCGCCGCGCCGGCCTCGACTACTGGCCGCGCGTCGCGCCGCGCGTCTGGCCCAACTGGGCCGCGTTCGAACGCGCGCTGCCCGACCTCGGCGCGCCCTACTTCTTCTCGTCGCGCGGCGCGCGGCCGTTTCAATCGGTCACCTACGAACGCCCCGCCGTCCTGATCTTCGGCCGCGAGAGCGTGGGCCTACCCGCCGATCTCCTCGCGCGCCACGCCGAAAGCACGCTCGCGATCCCCATGCGCGACCCCGAGCTGCGCTCTCTCAACCTCTCGACGAGCGTCGCGCTCGCCGCTTACGAAGTCCTCCGAAGCTGGCACCTCTAAGCCGTCCGAGCGAGCATCGCGAGCGGATCCAAGCACGTAGAGGCCCGGCTTCGCCGGGCCGGCGCTGTTTTGAGAAGGGGGTCCCGTAGGGGGGACGCAGTCCCCCCTACGCGCCGCTACGCCGCTTTTTCGACGGACTCGCGCAGGTCGGGGCGGCGGACGTCGGTCGCGAGGCCGAGCTTCTCGAGCATCACGATCGTCAACCAACCCACGTCGAGCTGACCGGGGCCGAAGCCGAGGCGCGCCGAGCCGGGGCGGTCGTGGTGGTTCTGGTGCCACTGCTCGCCCTGGAACGCATGCATGACGCCGAGGAGCGGGATGTTGCGCGCGGTCTGCTCGCCCTCGGGAACGGAGGGGTTGATGTGGCAGATGCTGTTGACGAAGCACTGCGCGTGCAGCGCCCACACGAGGCGAATCGGTCCCAACCAGAAGAACGTCGCGAGCACGGGCGCGTGGAAGATCAGCGCGATCGGAATGCCCATCAGGAACGCGAACGCGAAGATCGGCACCTGCCAGCGGGTCCACTTTTGGTACGTGGGCGTGTTGAGCTCTTTGCAGTACTTCGAGACGGGCGCGCCGCCGGCCTGCCACAGCCACTTGAGGTGCGACCACCAGAAGCCGCCGACGCGCGGGCTCGACACGTCGTCGGGCGTGTCCGACTTCGCGTGGTGCAGGCGGTGGTTCGCGGCCCACGACAGCGGCGAGCCCGAGCCGTTGAGCATCGCGAAGAACGTCAGCACGTCGCGCACGACGGGGTTGAGCTTGAGCGTCTTGTGCGCGATCGCGCGGTGGAACGCGACCGTCGTGCCGAGGCCGCCCATGAAGAAGATCGCCCACGCCGCGAACCCGAGCTTCCAACCCGGGATCGGACACAGCACGAGGCCGACGAGCGTCGACACGTGGATGAGCATCATCCACCGAAAGGTCGCCTGCTCGCCGGGCGCCGCGCGGTACCACGGCCACTTCCACGGCTGGAGCTTGGCGATGTTGCCCGCGTCGATGGAGAGCGTCTCGGGGGATGGAGTCACGACGGCCTTTCGTTGGTGAGGCGGGTCCGGGTCAGGCTAGTCGGCGGCGACCTCGGCGCGGAGGCCGGCGTCGCGCAGCAGCGCGCGGTCGGCCTCGACGTCGGGGTTGCCCGTCGTGAGCAGCTTCTCGCCGAAGAAGATCGAGTTCGCGCCCGCGAGGAAGCACAGCAGCTGCGCCTCACGCGACAGCGCGAGCCGCCCCGCCGAAAGGCGCACGCGCGCGCGCGGCATGAGGATGCGCGCCGTCGCGATCATGCGCACGAGCTCGATCGGATCGACGGGCGGCCGATCGGCGAGCGGCGTGCCCGGCGACGCGACGAGCGCGTTGACGGGCACGCTCTCGGGCTGTGGGTCGAGGTTCGCGAGCGTCATGAGCATCGCGCAGCGATCGTCGAGCGACTCGCCCATGCCGATGATGCCACCCGAGCACACGGTGATGCCGGCCTTGCGCACACGCCCAATCGTCGCGAGGCGATCCTCGAACGTGCGGGTCGAGATGATCTGCCCGTAGAAGGTCTTCGACGTGTCGAGGTTGTGGTTGTAGGCCGACAGGCCCGCGTCGGCGAGGCGCGTCGCCTGATCGTCGCTGAGCATGCCCAGCGTGCAGCACGCCTCCATGCCGAGCGCGCGCACGCCGCGCACCATCTCGATGACGCTGTCGAAGGCCGGGCCTTCCTTGACCTCGCGCCACGCGGCGCCCATGCAGAAGCGCGTCGCGCCCGCGGCCTTGGCGCGGCTCGCGGCGTCGAGCACCTCGGCGGGCTTCATCATCCGCTCGGGGTCGACCTCGGTCTCGTACTTCGACGATTGCGGGCAGTACGAGCAATCTTCGGGGCAGCCGCCCGTCTTCACCGACAGCAACGAGCACAGCTGCACCTCGCCGGGGGCGTGGTGCTCGCGGTGGATCGTCTGCGCCCGGAGGATCAGCTCCGGGATCGGCAGGTCATGGATGGCGCGGACGGCCTTGATCGTGTGTTCAGTGCTCACGGGGCGGGTATTTCTATCATGAGGGGGAGGTCAATTCACCCGGCGGAGCACCACGAGCACGCGCACGGTCAGCCAGCGCGCGGCCTCGCGATCCTTCGCGGCGGGCGGCTCGGCGCGCGTGCCCGCGGCGGTCTTCGTGGGGCCGCCCGGGTACCACAAGCCGTCGGCATTCTGGCGGCCGCGCAGATAAGCCTCGGCCGTGCGCACGCCCGAGTTCTCCTTGCCGAGGCCGACGGCCGTGACGCCGTCGAGCGCGTCGAGCACGTCGGTGTAGAAGCGCGGCTCGCCGATCTGCTCCCAGTATGAGGCGGCCTTGCGATCGGGGTAGCGATCGGGCTGCAGGAAGCGCGTCGCCAGCAGCTCGGCCGCGCGCCGCGCCTCGCGCGACGTGCGCCGCGACGGTGACGACGCGAACGCGCGCAGCGCCATGCCCGTCACGAGGTGGCTCGACGGGCGCGCCGCCGAATCGGTGCGCACGCCCCGCCACGCCCAGCCGCCGTCGGCTTGTCGCGACGCCTGCAGGAACGCGAAGCCCTTCGCGACGCGCGCGTCCTCGTCGAAGCCCGTGCGACAAAGCGCCGCAAGCGCCCAGCCGTGAAAGTGCAGCGCGACCGACTTCGTGCGCGCGTCGGCCGTTTCGCCGAGCGCGAGATCGCCGATGCCGCCGTCGCTCGCCTGCGACGCGAGCAACACCTTCGCCGCTTTGTCGACCGACGCGTGCTCGCGCGACAGGCCGTAATCCGCGAGACGCTCGAGCGCGCGGATGGTCGCGACGGCGCGCGCGAACTTCGCTGAACCGAGCGTCTTTTCCGGCGGTTTCGCCGCGAACGCGCCGCTCGCGTCCTGCTTCTTGAGGAACGCTTTGACCTCGGGGTAGGTCACGACCTCGTCGGGACCGGGCGCCTCGTCGTCGTCGATGAGGTCACGCCGCACGCGCGCCGCGAGCGCCGGGCTCCCCTCGCGCAGCAGGATGGGAACCGGATCCCGAGCCAGCCTCGCGCGCCATCCCGACGGGAAACGTCCGGGGGGAGGCGCCGCCGGGGGCGCCGGGGAGATGCGGTTCATCGACGTGAAGCGTAACGCAAAATTGCACGGCTTGGTCAGGACCCTTTGCATCCGGGCCGCTTCCAAGTAAGAATCTTGGACCTTCGTTCGACGAAGAGCGCATGGCCGCCCCAGAACGACCTTCCAAACAGGACGCATTCCTGGCGCTTCTTCGCGAAGGCTGGACGTCGCTCCACCTCGATGCGCGCCGGCCCGGTGTCATCGTCCCCACACATTTGCGGGGCGAGGCCCACCTCGTGTTGCAGTACGGTCACGACCTCCCGATTCCGATCCCGGATCTGGAGGTCGACGCGTATGGGGTGCGCGCGACGCTGTCGTTCTCGCGCACGCCGCAGCTGACGGTCGTGCCCTGGTCGGCGGTCTACGTCGTCGCCTGCGACGACGGCCGCGGCGTGCTGTACCAGGAAGACGTTCCCGAGGACGTGTCGATCATCGCGGCCAAGCCGCCGAGCGATCGTGCGCCCGCCGAGGCCGGCCTCGCGCAGGAAGGCGATCTCGCGGTGCAAATGGGCGGCGACGACGTGCCCGCGCGCGACAAGCGCCGCGACAGCACCGATCGCCTGCTGCGCTCGGTTCCGCTCGATCCATCGACTGGCGTGGGCGTGCCGGGCGTCGAGATGAGTGAAGCGCTCGACGAGGCCCCGCGACGGCGGCGCCCGCAGCTTCGCCTCGTCAAGTAGCCGCTCGTGAGCGATCCGGCGCCGCCGCCGAACGTGGTTCAGCTGGAGCCGCCGGTCGACCCGCAAGTCGTCGAGGCGCGCGCGCTGGCGGGCTTCGTCGCCTCCCTTCGCGCCGTCACGCCGCGCGTGGGCGTCGTGCCGACGATCGTCGCGCTCAACGTCCTCGTCTACGTCGCGCTCGGCGTCGCGGGCGTGTCGTGGATGAGCCCCACCGTCGCCGACCTCGTGAAGTGGGGCGGCAACTACGGGCCGCGCACGTTGGGCGGGCAGCCGTGGCGCATCCTCACGGGCGCCTTCCTGCACGCGGGCGCGCTTCACATCGCCATGAACATGTTCGCGCTGTGGAACGCCGGCCTCCTCGTCGAGCGCATCTTCGGCCCGGCGCGCACGGCGCTGATCTATTTGTTCGCGGCGACGACGGCCGGCCTCGCCAGCGTCGCGCTGCACCCGATGATCGTGTCGGTGGGCGCCTCGGGCGCGGTGTTCGGCGTCTACGGCGCGCTGGGCGGCTTCCTGCTGCGCGAGCGCGGCAGCATCCCGCAGCCCGTGCTCAGGCGGCTCGGCCGCGTCGCCGGCACGTTCGTCGTCTACAACGTCCTCTTCGGCCTCACGCAGAAGGCGATCGACAACGCCGCGCACGGCGGCGGCCTCGTCGGCGGCTTCCTCGCGGGCGCGTGGCTCGCGCGGCCGCTCGTCGTCGGGCGCGCCAGTCAGCTCGGGCGCGCCTTGATCGTGCTGGCGGCGTCGGTGGCAGGGATCGCGTTCGTCCCGCGCGTGCTGCCCGTGCCGCCCGATTTCGACGGCACGGTCGGCGCGTTCTCCGACGCCGAGAAGCGCATCAAGGACCGCTACAACGCCATCCGCGAGCACGCGATGAAGCACCAGGACCCTGACGAGGAGGTCGCCGCGACGCTCGAGCGCGACGTGCTCGAGCCGTGGCGCGAGGCGACGCACGCCCTCGCGACGCCGCGCGCCTGGCCGCCCCCGCAACAGAAGTTCATCGATCTCGCCCTGCGCTACGCCGAGGCCGAAGACCGCGCGTGGACGCTGGTCGTCAAGACGCTGCGCACGCACGACCAGGCCGACGTCGACGCGGCGAAGGCCGCCCACGAAGAGGTCAGGCGGATCGGCGACGAGCTGCAGAAGAGCGACTGAAGCGCGCGCTCACTCGTCGCGCACGACGGCGTCGGCCAGGAACTTCGCCAGCTCTTCGTGATGGAGTCGCCCGTCCTCGTAGCCGATGCGCGCGACCTCGGCGGCGAAGTGGCCGTCGAACAGGATGTACGAGAGCAAGTCGGCCTCGTCGGCGCCGCGCGCCGTCGCCAGCCGCCGCAAGAGCTGAATGCCGGGGCCGCCGCCCGAGCCTTTGAAGTTGCCCGTGCGCGCGATCTGCGCCGCGATCTCGCCGAGGTCGGAGGACGGGCGGATGACGTACTCGCCGATCGTGCGGTAGGGCGCGCCGCGCATCTTCGTGACGACCTCGTCGAAGCGTTTGACGTCGACCGACGACTCGGCGGCGCGCACGGCCTCGATGACGGCGTTGAAGCGGCGCAGGCGATCGAGGTCGTAGTCGATGTGGTCGAGCAGGAAGGCGTTGAGCACCTTGCCCGCGAGGAAGGCCGCGCCCGGGAACGGCATCGACTCCTCCTCGTGCGGGTCGACGACGGGCGGCGGCGTGCGCAGGCCGATGACGAGCACCTTGTCGGCGCCGAGGCGCAGCGCGGGCGACAGCGGCGTGTTCTGGCGAAGGCCGCCGTCGCAGAAGAAGCGCTCGCCCACGCACACGGCGGGGAAAAGAATCGGCAGCGCCGCCGACGCGATCGCGTGCTCGGGGCCCATCGTCACGGACTGAGCGCGCACGAAGGGGTCCTTGCTCCACTCGGGCAGGCCGGGCTTCTCGCGCTGCACGAACACCACCGTCTTGCCCGAGCCGATGTCCGTCGCCGTCACCGACAGCGACTCGAGGTGGCCCTCTTTGATGTTCGACGAGATCTTGGGCCAGGGGATGAGCCGCTTGACGACGCGCTCGAGCTGGCGCGTCTGCACGATGCCGCCGAGGCGGCGATCGCCCCCCGTGTCGTCGAGGTGGCCGCCGCCCAAGAGCGACGCGGGCGCGCGCAGGAACTCTTTGACGCCGAACGAGACCATCTCCTCGAGGACGAAGCTCTCCCAGCGGTCGACGAGGATGCGGCCCTGCTTGTCGGCGATGTCGGCCGTCGCCGCGAAGAAGCAGGCGTGGATCGCGCCGACGGACGTGCCGCAGATGATGTCGAACTGGACTTGCCCGCCGAGGTCGCCGGCGAGCTCCTCGCGGATGTAGCGCATGACGCCCGCCTCATAGGCGCCGCGGGCGCCGCCGCCCGACAGAACCAGGGCCACTCGGGGCCGGTCGCCACGTCGTCGCGGTCGGGTGGGCGCGCTCATCCGTTCAATTTATCGACAGATCGTGTCGATGATAAACTCGAAACATGGCGTCTCCTGCGATCACGCTGTCTCCCGGTGGTGGGTTCCTCCTCGAGCCCACCGGTTCGGCCAAGGTCTTCACGCCCGAGATGCTCAACGACGAGCAGCGGATGATGAAGAAGACGGCGGACGATTTCATGCGCGGCGAGGTGCTGCCCAAGCTGGCCGACATCGAGGCCAAGAAGCCCGGCCTCATGCGCGAGCTGCTCGAAAAGGCCGGCGCCGTCGGTCTCCTCGGCCACGACATCCCCGACGCCTACGGCGGCCTCGACGGCGACAAGACCAGCTCGAGCCTCATCGCCGAGTCGGTCGCCATGCAGGGCTCGTTCGCCGTCAGCTTCGGCGCGCACGTCGGCATCGGGACGATGCCCATCGTGCTGTTCGGCACCAAGGCCCAGCGCGAGAAGTACCTGCCGGGGCTGGCCTCGGGCGAGAAGATCGCCGCCTACGCGCTGACCGAGCCGGGCTCGGGCTCGGACGCGCTGGCCGCCAAGACCAAGGCCGTGCTGTCGGCCGACGGCAAGAGCTGGAAGCTCACGGGCAGCAAGCTCTACATCACGAACGCCGGCTTCGCCGACGTGTTCACGATCTTCGCCAAGGTCGACGGCGAGAAGTTCACGGGCTTCCTCGTCGACCGCAGCGCGCCCGGCCTCACCGTCGGTCCCGAGGAGCACAAGCTGGGCATCCGCGGCAGCTCGACGTGCCCGCTGTACTTGGAGGACTGCACGATCCCCGTCGACAGCGTGCTGGGCGAGATCGGCAAGGGCCACAAGATCGCCTTCAACATCCTCAACATCGGGCGCTGGAAGCTGGGCGTGGGCGCGACGGGCGGCGCGAAGCACATCTTGGAGATGGGCGTGAAGTTCGCGCGCGAGCGGCGGCAGTTCGGCAAGCCCATCGTCGAGTTCGATCTGATTCGAAAGAAGATCGGCGACATCGCGACGGAGATCTTCGTGAGCGAGTCGATGGGCTTCCGCACGGCGGGCCTGCTCGACGCGAGGTGGAAGGCCGTCGACCCGAACGATCCCAAGGCGCAGCAGAAGCAGATGGACGCCACGGAAGAGCACGCCATCGAGGCGTCGATCATCAAGGTCTTCGGCTCGGAGATGCTGCACCGGACGGCCGACGAAACGTTGCAAATATTCGGCGGCGCCGGCTACATCGAGGACTACCCCATCGAGCGCGCGAGCCGCGACGCGCGCATCAACCGCATCTTCGAGGGCACGAACGAGATCAACCGGTTGCTCGTGCCCGGCACGATGCTCAAGCGCGCCCTCACCGGCAAGCTCGCGCTCATGCAGATGGTGGGCGAGGTGCAGGCCGAGCTCGCCGACCCGATGAAGTTCGTGCGCCGCCCCGCCGAGGGCCCGCTCGGCCGCGAGCGCAACAAGTGCGACTACGCCAAGCGCGCCATCGTCTACGCGGCGTCGCTCGGCGTGCAGAAGTACATGCAGGCCATCAGCGACAAGCAAGAGCTGCTAGGCGGCCTCGCCGACTGCATGATCCTCACGTACGGCATGGACTCGGCGATCTCGCGCACGCTGCAGATCATCGAGGCGCAGGGCGAAGAGAAGGCCAAGATCCCCGTGGCGATGACCCAGCTCTTCGTCGCCAAGGCCCACGAGGAGGTCTTCGACCTCGTGCGCGAGATGCTGATGTGGATGTCGCAGGAGGAGGAGTGGGGCCGCGAGGTCCGCGACGTCAACACCTACTACACCCTCGACCGCGTCAACACCTTCTCCCTCCGCCGCAAGATCGCTCTCCATACGATCGAAGCCGGCGGCTACAGCTTGTAGCGCGAAGGCCTCTTATCCCCTCGCCCCGCGCAGCGGGGAGAAGGTTAGGGTGAGGGGTCTGCTAGGCTCGCTGCCGTGTTTCGCTGGCTCTGGCGGTTGTTCAAGCTCGCGTTGATTCTCGCCGTCGCGCTCGTCGTCCTCGCGTTCTTTTCGACGCATCACTTCGTGGCGTTCGGCGGCGCGCCGGATCCGGCGCGGCTCGCGAGGTCGCCCGAGTTCAAGGATGGCAAGTTCACGAACCCCGAGCCGACGCACCTCATGGCGGCGTCGAAGTGGCCCGAGTCGTTGCGGCAATTCGCGTTCGGCGACGAGATGCGGACGCCGACGTGCCCGTTGCCCGTGTTCAAGGACGCGCCCGCGCGGCTCGCATCGCCGCCTTCGTCGGGGCTGCGCGTGACGTGGCTCGGGCACTCGACGACGCTGCTCGAGGTCGACGGCGTGACCGTGCTGACCGATCCGATGTGGAGCGAGCGCGCGTCGCCGTCGGATTGGATCGGGCCAAAGCGCTTCGTCGAGCCGCCGATCGCGCTCGAAGCGCTACCGCACGTCGACGCCGTGCTGATCTCGCACGAGCACTACGATCACCTCGACGAGCGCACGGTGAAGGCGCTCGCCACCAAGGGCGTCGCGTTCCACGTGCCGCTCGGCATCGGCGCGCACCTGCGCGCGTGGGGCGTCGCCGAGGCCCAGATCCACGAGCACGACTGGTGGCAGGACGCGACGCTGCCCGGCGGCGTGCGCGTCGTCGCGACGCCCGCGCGCCACTTCAACGGCCGCGGCCTGCCGTGGCGCAAGGGCGCGCTGTGGACGTCGTGGTCGATCGTGGGCCCGCACCACCGCGTGTTCTTCAGCGGCGACACGGGCCTCTCGGATTCGCTCGCCGAGATCCGCCGCCGCGAAGGGCCGTTCGACGTCGCGCTGTTGGAGATCGGCCAGTGGAACGCGGCGTGGGGCGACATCCACCTCGGGCCGCGCGGCGCGCTCGAAGCGCACGCGCGCCTCGGCGCCAAGGTCCTCGTCCCCATCCACTGGTCGACGTTCGTGCTCGCCTACCACGCCTGGTCCGAGCCCGCCGAGACGCTGGTGACCCAGGCCGCCAACCGCCACGCGAACGTCCTGACGCCGCTGCTCGGCGAACCCATCGAGCCGACGACGTCGCCGAAGACGACCGCCTGGTGGCGCGCGCTCCCGCCCATCGCAGCGAAGTGCCCGTAGTCGATCGGACATCGGGCTCGCTCGCTGCCGCTCGCATCGCGATGCGCGAGGTAACGGGCTCGCTCGCTTTGCTCGCATGCGCGGCATCACTCCGGTCGTTGGGCTGGAGGTGTTCGGTGACTCGTCCGCGCTCCGCGGCTCGGGCGGGCCCGGCACGGCGCCAGCGGGTGTGAGGTC